>NZ_QUDR01000009.1 GCF_003477605.1 Clostridium sp. AF37-5 | reverse complement strand
TTTGGGAACACACCTGCATAGCAGGTGGTTTATTTTTATTGCCAATACAAAAATGTAAAAAGCCAGCATCTTCGCTGGCTTTTTATGTCAATTTAATCCTCTAACGCCTGTTTTAAATCAGCAATTAAATCCGCTTTATCTTCAAGTCCGCAAGAAATACGAACAAGGCCTGCCGGAATACCGGCTGCCAAAAGCTGCTCATCATTCATCTGACGGTGTGTCGATGTTGCCGGGTTTAAGCAGCACGTTCTGGCATCTGCAACATGGGTTTCGATTGCTGCCAGTTTCAAACGTTTCATAAAACTTTCTGCCGCCGCACGGCCACCTTTTAATTCAAAAGAAACAACGCCGCATCCACCATTTGGCAGATATTTCTGACCTAATTCATAATACGGGTCACTTTTAAGACCGGAGTAACTTACATGCGCTACCTTTTCATGACTTTCCAAGAATTCTGCAACCGCCTGTGCATTTTCCACGTGGCGTGGCATTCTCACGTGAAGAGACTCCAAGCCAAGATTTAAATAAAAGGCATGCTGTGGAGATTGAATACAACCAAGATCACGCATCAACTGTGCGGTACATTTTGTAATAAATGCGCCTTCCTTACCAAACTTCTCTGCATACGTGATTCCGTGATACGACTCATCCGGTGTACAAAGTCCCGGGAATTTATCTGCATGAGCCATCCAGTCAAACTTGCCGGAATCCACAATTGCGCCACCTACTGCTGCACCGTGGCCATCCATGTATTTTGTCGTCGAATGAGTAACAATATCAGCTCCCCACTCAATTGGGCGGCAGTTAATCGGCGTCGGGAATGTATTATCTACAATCAGCGGTACCCCGTGTGCATGTGCTGCTCTCGCAAATTTTTCAATGTCCAAAACCGTAAGTGCCGGATTGGCAATCGTCTCGCCAAATACCGCTCTTGTGTTATCTTTGAATGCCGCATTCAGTTCCTCTTCTGTACAGTCCGGAGAAACAAATGTAACATCAATTCCCATCTTTTTCATTGTCACTTCAATTAAGTTAAAGGTTCCTCCGTAAATGCTGGAGGAAGAAACAATATGACTTCCATTTTCGCAAATGTTAAAAAGTGCAAAGAAGTTGGCAGCCTGTCCGGAAGAGGTAAGCATTGCTGCTGTACCACCCTCAAGTTCTGCAATTTTAGCCGCTACCATATCATTAGTCGGATTCTGAAGACGCGTATAAAAATACCCTTCTGCTTCCAAATCAAACAATCTTCCCATATCCTCGCTGGTATCATACTTAAATGTAGTTGACTGAATAATCGGAATCTGTCTGGGTTCCCCATTTCCCGGTGTATATCCCCCCTGCACACATCTTGTATTTAATTTGTACTCACTCATTTTTTAACTCCTTTATTTTTCATGTAATTTATTATCTATTCTACCACATTTTACAAGGATTTCCTATTATTTTTTTATCCCCAATATTTCTTCTGCGTCCTTCACTTGTTCCTCCGTTGGCACCGGAACACCTTCAAGTGAATACGGAATGCCAAGATTTTCCCATTTAAAAAGACCAAGTGTGTGATACGGTAGAATTTCCACACGGCTCACATTCGTCCACTCATCCAGTTTTTTTCGAAGTGCTTTCAAATCCTCTTTGCCATCAGTAAGCCCCGGAACAAGAACGTGGCGAATCCACATTTCTTTTCCCATTTCATTCATCTTATCTGCCATCGCAAGAATATTTTTGTTGCTTCGTCCGGTCAATTTCTTGTGTTTTTCCTCATCCATTTCCTTGATATCTAACATTACAAGGTCTGTAACTTCCATCAGTTTTTCAAACTTTTCAACGGTTGCCGGTTCTTCACCATAAATACTTCCACTGGTGTCTAAAGTCGTGTGAATCCCCTTTTCTTTTGCATACCCAAAAAGTTCGGTCACAAAATCAATCTGTAACAATGGCTCGCCGCCACTGACCGTAATTCCTCCATTATTTTTCCAGTAATTCTGATAACGGTAAGCACGGTCAAATGCCTCTTTTGCCGTCTGCCAGCCAAGTCCGACATCCATTTTTTCATCTTCATCTGTGCAAATCTTCCAAGTCTCGGGATTATGACAATACCGGCAGCGCATCTTACAGCCCTGTACAAAAAGTACATACCTCACGCCCGGTCCATCCACCAGACCAAATGTCTCAATACTATGAACATATCCCTTCATAATTACCTCTCTTTCACTTGAAAAAGATGCACAACCGGGACAAACTTCCCGGCTGTGCATCCAGAATTTTTTTGAAGCTTTTCTTTACATTCTTCCGTGGCAGGTACGTGCAATTACATCATTCTGCTGTTCTTCGGTCAAATCGATAAATTTAACGGCATAACCGGATACACGAATCGTAAAGTTTGCGTATTCTTCTTTTTCCGGATGTTTCTGTGCATCCAACAATTTTTCTTTTCCAAATACATTGACATTCAAGTGATGTGCTCCCTGATCGAAGTATCCGTCAAGTACCTGAACCAAATTGTTCTTACGCTCATCCTCATTATGTCCCAATGCGTCCGGATTAATCGTCTGCGTATTGGAAATTCCATCCAAAGCCCAGTGATATGGGAGTTTAGCAACGGAGTTCAGGGAAGCAAGCAAACCATTCTGCTCTGCTCCGTAACTTGGTGATGCACCAGGTGCAAATGGAGTAAATGCTTTTCTTCCATCCGGCATCATACCGGTTGCTTTACCATATACCACATTGGAAGTAATGGTAAGAATCGATGTTGTAGGCTCGGAATCACGGTACGTATGATATTTTTTAATCTTATCAAGGAATGTACCAAGAAGCCATACACCAATCTCATCGGCACGCTCATCATCGTTACCGTAACGTGGGAAGTCTCCCTCTGTCTCAAATCCTACTACAATACCATCTTCATTACGAACTGTCTTAACTTTTGCGTACTTAATTGCACTCAAAGAGTCAATTACATGAGAGAATCCTGCGATACCGGTTGCGAATGTACGGCGTACATCGGTATCAATAAGAGCCATCTCAGCAGCTTCGTAATAATATTTATCATGCATATACTGAATCAGGTTCAAAATATTTACATACAGACCTGCCAGCCAGTCAAGCATGCGGTCATAACTTTCCATAACCTCATCATAGTCAAGGTATTCGGACGTAATCGGTTTGTAAGCCGGTCCGACCTGATTAAATTCTTTTTCGTCCACACCACCATTGATTGCGTACAACAGTGCTTTTGCAAGGTTTGCTCTTGCTCCGAAGAACTGCATTTCCTTACCTGTCTGTGTAGCAGATACACAACAGCAGATGGAGTAGTCATCGCCCCATACCGGTTTCATCACATCGTCGTTCTCATACTGAATGGAACTTGTACGAATGGAAATGTCAGAAGCATATTTCTTAAATGTTTCCGGCAAATCAGACGAATATAATACAGTAAGGTTAGGCTCCGGTGAAGGTCCCATGTTCTCCAACGTATGAAGGAAGCGGAAGTCATTCTTCGTCACCATAGAACGTCCATCCATGCCGATACCTGCTACTTCCAATGTTGCCCATACCGGGTCACCGGAGAACAACTGGTTATAAGAAGGAATGCGGGCAAATTTAACCATACGGAATTTCATTGTCATATGGTCAATCAATTCCTGTGCCTCTGTCTCTGTCAGGATGCCTTTTTTCAAGTCACGCTCAATATAAATATCGAGGAATGTAGAAATACGTCCTACACTCATGGCAGCACCATTCTGTGTCTTAATAGCAGCCAGATAACCAAAGTAGAGCCACTGAACAGCTTCTTTTGCATCTTTTGCCGGACGGGAAATGTCATAGCCATAAATCTGAGCCATTTCTTTCATTCCCTGCAAAGCTTTAATCTGCTCTGCAATTTCCTCACGAAGACGAATTACATCGTCTGTCATTGTTCCGCATCCACAGTTTGCTTTATCTTTCTGTTTCTGCTCAATCAAAAAGTCAATACCATACAAAGCTACACGACGGTAATCGCCAACGATACGTCCACGTCCGTAAGTATCCGGAAGACCGGTTACAATGTGGCTGTGACGAGCCTTTTTCATCTCTGGTGTATACGCATCAAAAACAGCAGCATTGTGTGTTTTGTGGTATTCGTTAAAAATTTTATTAAACTTTGGATTTGGTGTGTAACCATAAGTTGTACATGCCTGCTCTGCCATCTTGATACCACCGTATGGCATAAACGCACGTTTCAGAGGCTTGTCTGTCTGAAGACCAACAATTTTCTCCAAATCTTTCAATTCTTCTTTAATATATCCCGGGCCATATGCAGTCAGAGAAGATACAACCTCTGTCTCCATATCTAAAACGCCATTATTGGCACGCTCTTCTTTCTGAAGTTTCTGCAACTCGCCCCAAAGCTGATTGGTTGCATCAGTAGGACCCGCCAAAAAGCTCTCATCTCCATCATATGGGGTGTAATTCTTCTGAATGAAATCTCTGGTATTAATCTCTTCTTTCCAGATTTTTCCTTCAAATCCATCCCATTCTTTGAACTCTTTCATCTTGTTACCTCCTTAAAAATCGCAAATGTCTATTGCTGAATGTAATACTAACATTTTCTATACCTAATTTCAAGCAAATCAATGATATTATTTCTCATTTCATTTTTGGTTAAAATTTCTCAATTCCCGGTAAACCATAATAAAACAGACAACCGCCGCTAAACAGTCTGCCACCGGACCAGCATACATAATTCCATCAATTCCCAAAAACAACGGGAACAAAAGGATTAGCGGCAGTAAAAATAGAATCTGCCTTGTCAATGCCAAAAAGCTGCCAACCTTAGGTTTGCCAATCGCTGTGAAAAAATTCGACGTAATCGGCTGCATAAAATTGACAAATGTAAAAAACAAAAAGACATGAAAATACCGAATTGCAAACTGATAATACAGTTCGGAACCATCTCCGAAAATGGAAATAATTTGTCTTGGGAAAAACTGAAACATAAAAAATGCAATTACTGCTAAAACAGCACCAATGGAAACTGCTTTTATATATGCTTCCTTCACACGCCCTTTTTTCCCCGCTCCATAATTAAAACTTGCAATCGGCTGTAAGCCCTGCGAAAGTCCAATAACAAAGGACATAAAAATCATGTTTACTTTTGTAATAATGCCGGCACACGCAATCGGAATATTTTCGCCGTAAATCGAGTGGGAACCGTAATGCTTCAACGACTGGTTCATAATAATCTGCACAATCATCATCGCGACCTGATTACTGCAAGGTGCCATACCAAGAGACGTGATTCTCTTAACATTTTCCCATTTTACAAACAAATGCTCTTTATGAATCGATACCGTCTTACCATGCATCAAGCAAATAATCGCCATGATTCCGGACACCATTTGTCCAATAACCGTAGCAAGCGCCGCTCCAGTCATACCAAGATTCAATCCAAACACAAAGAGAGCATCCAAAACGGTATTAATCACCGCTCCGATCAGATTGCAAACCATCGTCATACGCGGTCTTCCATCGGCTCGTATCAAATGACCTCCACCGGTACCAAGAAGTAAAAATGGAAATCCAAATGCCGTAACTTTTGTATATTCTATGGCAAAGGGAAGTACCGCTTTTGGTGATCCAAAAAACAAAAGCAATGGTTTTAAAAATAAAAAGGTGATAATGGATAAGAAAAGACCGCTTCCTGCAAGCAATACAACGGCATTTCCTAATAAATGCACGGCCTTTTTATCATCTCCGCTCCCCATCGCCAGATTAAATGCAGACGAACCACCAATTCCAATCAGTAAAGCAAGTGCCAGACAAGAGGTCGACAACGGGAAAGCAATATTTGTCGCTGCATTTCCTAATTCTCCCACTCTTTGACCAATAAAAAACTGGTCTACAATATTATAAAGAGAACCAACCAGCATTGAAATGATACTTGGAATCGCAAACTGTGAAAGCAATCGGTTTACCGGCTGTTCTCCCAAAGGATTTTTCGTTTCTATACTCATTTTTCTTCCATCCACTCAAAAAAAGATGTCAGGGGCAAATCATGCCCCCGACATCCTCTTTTTATCATTTTAATCAATATTATTTCTGAGGACCTGCTGCTACAAGTGCTTTACCTGCATCATTTCCTTCATACTTAACAAAGTTCTTTGTGAAGCGGTCTGCCAAATCTTTGGCTTTTGTTTCCCACTCAGAAGCATCTGCGTAAGTATCGCGAGGATCCAAAATACCGGAATCAACACCCGGAAGTTCTGTAGGTACTTCGAAGTTGAAGTAAGGAATCTTCTTTGTTGGTGCATTTTTAATATCACCATTTAAGATAGCATCAATGATACCACGAGTGTCTTTAATGGAGATACGTTTGCCGGTTCCATTCCATCCTGTATTTACAAGGTATGCCTTTGCGCCGCTCTTCTCCATCTTCTTAACAAGCTCTTCTGCATATTTTGTAGGATGCAGTTCCAAGAATGCCTGTCCGAAACATGCGGAGAATGTAGGAGTAGGCTCTGTAATTCCACGCTCAGTACCAGCAAGTTTTGCTGTAAATCCGGAAAGGAAGTAGTACTGTGTCTGCTCTGGTGTCAAGATAGATACCGGAGGAAGTACGCCGAATGCGTCAGCAGAAAGGAAGATTACATTCTGTGCTGCCGGTGCGGAAGAAATCGGACGTACAATATTTTCAATATGATCAATCGGATAAGATACACGTGTATTCTCTGTTACACTCTTATCTGTAAAATCAATTTTTCCGTTTGCATCTACTGTTACGTTCTCAAGAAGGGCATCTCTGCGGATTGCATTGTAGATATCCGGCTCAGACTCAGCATCCAAGTCGATAACTTTTGCATAACATCCACCTTCAAAGTTGAAGACGCCGTTGTCATCCCAGCCGTGCTCGTCATCACCAATCAAGAGACGTTTCGGGTCTGTAGACAATGTTGTTTTACCAGTACCGGAAAGACCAAAGAAGATTGCTGTGTTCTTTCCATCCATATCTGTGTTTGCGGAGCAGTGCATGGAAGCAATTCCGTCCAATGGAAGGTAGTAGTTCATCATGGAGAACATACCTTTCTTCATCTCACCGCCGTACCATGTATTAATGATAACCTGCTCACGGCTTGTAATGTTGAATGCTACACAAGTCTCGGAATTCAATCCAAGTTCTTTGTAGTTTTCTACTTTTGCTTTCGAAGCGTTGTATACAATAAAGGTCGGCTCAAAAGTTTCAAGTTCTGCCTCAGTAGGCTGGATGAACATGTTCTTAATGAAATGTGCCTGCCATGCTACTTCAACGATGAAACGAACAGCCATACGGGTATCTGCATTTGCTCCACAGAAAGCATCTACAACAAAAAGTCTTTTGTTAGAAAGTTCTTTCTTTGCAATATCTTTTACGGTAGCCCATGCTTCTTCTGTCATCGGATGGTTATCGTTTGCATATTCATCAGATGTCCACCATACTGTGTCTTTGGAATTCTCATCCATAACAATGTACTTGTCCTTAGGAGAACGTCCGGTATAAATACCTGTCATAACGTTTACTGCACCAAGCTCTGTTTCCTGTCCTACTTCATATCCCTCAAGCCCAGCTTTTGTCTCTTCCTCGAATAACAACTCATAAGAAGGATTGTAAACAATGTCAGTTGCACCAGTAATTCCATACTTGCTCAAATCAATTTTTGCCATCTTACACGAACCTCTTTTCTTTCTTATTTTCTGATTAGTCATTGGTTAGTTAGTCATCCAATAAAAAATCTCACAACTATAGTACCACATTTTTCGGTAATGTCAACCTTTGTCTATCTGTGTCATCCATTGGAAATGTTCTAATTCACACTAATCTCGTATATTATACACGAAAAATCAAAATAAATCCACCTTCTGTTTTTGTAAATTTATCATGACATATTCGCAGTGCTCCTGCGTACGCATTGAATACCCCCAGCCGGCTTCACCGGAAGATACAATTACCTTGCAGGAACCGCGCTGGTAAAGACCATAGTTTAACTGCCCCGCCATCTCCGTAAAGTGCCCAATCGGCCAAATCTGTCCGGCGTGCGTGTGCCCCGAAAGTTCCAAATCAACTCCTGCCTGTGCATTTTCCTCCGCCTCAATTGGCTGATGATCAACGGCTATAATATATTTTTCCTCGCGGTCTTTTTGAGGAATTTTCTGAAGAATTTCTTTCGTCGACTTCCGCCCGGATGTATTTGCCCAGCCGGCATCATCTCTTCCAAGCAGAATAATTTCATCATTTATTATGGTGTATGAATCCTTTAGGATATGAATCCCATTTTTCTCAATTGTTTCATCCAGTTGTTTTTCCGTATAGGCTTTATTCGTCGTATACGGCTGTCTGTCATGATTGCCATACACATAATAAACGCCGTATTTGGTTTTGACTTTGCCCGCCATAGCAAAAATCTCCTGCATGCTTTCATACGATGTATTTTCCTCTACAATATCGCCGCCAAGCACCAAAAAGTCAGGATGCTGGTTCTGCAAATTGGTAAGTGCCTCTTTTACCGTATTCTTGCTTTGAATCGTATCAAAGTGCGTATCTGTAAGCAGGGCAATCTTATAGTTTCCAATTTCTTTTACCGTTGCCAGCGAATAGTCAGTCTGTTTTACCTCTGTCATGTTGGTAAGCCCATAAATCATAACTATGATAAAAATAACGACCGGCAGTGCACCACAGCGGTAAATTTTATGAAGAACCCGATATACTCTGCTCTCTTTTTTGCGGCGCAGAAAAAGACGCAGGACAAATGCCACAACGTCAAAAAAGAGGAATAACACAATTAGGTGAAGCATCACCATGGAAATCGTGCGGCTCATCATGGCACTGCATCCGCCAATTACCACAGAAATTAAACTCCGGATAATCCTCATTTTTCTCGTTTTTTTGTTCCCACCGAAAAATTCAATCATGCTGCCTGACTTGCAGAATGCATAGGTTCCTGTCAATCCAAATATAACACTAAGCATCGCAATCATAATTATCATTTGCATCAAATCAATCCTTTCCTTTGCAAGTGAAGTTATTATACTTGGAAAAAGGGGAAAATGCAAGGTGGTTGCGTTTTCAACTTCCCCTCACGTTACAACAAAAGTTTTCTCATATGGGCGCTCCCGCTAAATAAGTCCGTAGCGGTATGGGCACCTAAAACACAGGTACCTCATACCGACGGACTTAAACCCATATTACGAAAATCTTTTATTGTAACGTGAGGGGAATTCTGAAAAACATCACCTTTTATCCTTCGATTTTCTCTATAGCAACGCTCCCGCACCATTCATAAATGCGCCGGGCAAAAAAAGAAGTTCATTTGTCGAGAGACAAATTGAACTTCTTTTTTAATTTCGGGATTTTCTATGGCAGTCCCTTTGTTCAAAATTGTTGCATTAGCGTTTGCACGCAATTACCTGTTCCACCTTTTTCCCTTGTCTGATTTGTTTCATGAGTTCTTCTCTGGCACACTCAAACCGGCGAAACAGATTTCTTTTGGCCGGAACATTGGCGTACACTTTCCAATATCCCGTATATAGACAATTCTTTCCATCGTTTTTTATAAATCCTTCCACGTCATCGAGCGGATATCCCAAAAGGAGTCCCAGTTCATGGGGGAATGATTTGTTCTCCGTACGATAACTACGATATCTGCGTCCAAATTCAAGCAGAATGGATTCCAGATCAAACTGCTCATAGCCATTTTCCATCAAAATTGTGGTGGCACGCTTGTTCCGCATATAAATCGCGAGCATGGCAGGATTGTACAATAAGACCGTTAGTTTGTCTCCATCCAAATAAAGGACACGGCAACGGATACCGCTGTTTTGCAGGAGAGCACACAATCTCCGCAAATGGTTTTTACGAATGATAAATAAATTGGACATTTTTAATCCGGCAATCAATGGCGCACACTGTAGAACAAATTGATTCTCAACCTGTTCCATATCCATCTTCCGAATCATCTCAATGGCTTCCTTGCTCATGCAATTGGATTCTTCCTTGGTTAGTTTTGTCTAACTTGTGTTAATCATACCAAACTCTGTATCTGCTGTCAATACACCTTACTGATACAATTTCCTATTAAGAATCCAATTATTCCATCCAATTTGTAGTAATCAACTCTGGAAACCGCAAGCCTTTAATCCACTGGCAATCACCTGATTCCACTGTGCCTGTGTCAGTTCCAGACTGGTTCCATCGTTTAATTTTACCTCGCAGTTATCTTTCGCCAGGCAGTCATCACCGCAGTCAATGCGGTACATGGTATTTCTGCTGATTGCACCAATATCCTCCAATGTATTTATCATACGGTAAACGGTCGCAATACCAATCGACGAATCTTGTTTTGCCGCTTTGTAATAAATTTCTTTGCAGCAGGAATATTCTTCCTGCAAAATAATATCAAGTAAAAGCTGACGCTGCTTTGTGATGCGGCATCCTTGTTCACGCAATCTTTCCAGTATTTCTTCTCTCTGCATGGAATGTTCCTCCTTACGAAAATGATGTTTTTCATTGTTAGTATAAACTAACTCTCGTAAGTTGTCAAGAACACGCGTCCGTTATTGCCAACTTTTTTTCAAAAACAACGCACTCGAATCCACATCCTTGAGATTCTCCGATTCGCTTCCTCACTAAAACACTGCATAACAGCGCTGCGTTTCAAAACGCTTTGCTCCGGATACTGGGCACTGACCTGCCGTGAGGCTTGCGACTTTGGCACCTCCAATACATACTTATTTTTGGTCTCTTTTGCACCGGAGAAAAAATAAGATAAGTCATAAGGGGATACTTCCTCTTCATCCTCCTCTGCGCCATAGCACCAATCTGCATACTTAAAAATCAAATCACTGTCACCACCGGCAATCACTGAAGTATAACCGACATAATACATATTGCGGATTACATTGTCCGGCCGTGAAATATAATTGATAAAAGCCTGCGCCGCTTGTTTCTTCTTCGCATCGCCGGAAATTCCGTTTTTCATCATGCAAAAACCATCAAACCAAAGGTTGCTTCCCTCTTCCGGCACTGCATAACTAAGTTCCAGCCCGTCTTTTTCGGCCTCATCCATCGTGTAAACACCATCACCGGACCACTGCATATTAAGAACGACTTTGCCGGTCACCATATCCGCTTTTCCACTGTCCGTTTCCAGTGAATACGAATTTTTCCGCATTTTTTCCAGAATCGTCTGCACCTTGGTAACCGTCTGTTCCGATGTGTCATTTAACTCATCCGTCAGGCAATGCGTTGTCTCCATCGCTTTTTGAAATTCTTCTGACAACAATTTTTTCTCTTTTAAAATCGTAAGGGCAACTAAATAAGAATCGCGTACACTGTTTTTCATCGTCACCTGTTTCCTATACTTTTCGTCAAGCAAAACCGACCAGTGGCGGACATCTTCTTTTGACACCGCAAAAGGATTATATACAAGTCCCATAACACCCCACATATAACCGGCCCCATAACGGCTTAACGATTCGCCACTTATCTTTAAATCATCAAATACATTTTTAATATAAGGAGAAACACCGCGGCTGTAATAATTTTCTTTTTTTGAAGCATCGAAAAAATCTTCCGTAAACGGCTCCAGTTTTTTCTCCTTCATCAACTTCATAATCATGTATTCCGATGGACAGACCAAATCAAAAGTATCTCCCAATGTCATCTGATTATACAAATCTTCATTTGTTCCAAAAGTAGAATATTCAACGCGTACTTTCTCCCCATATGTCTTTTCATACCAGGATTCGAAATCGTCTACCATATTTTCTCTGCCTAAAATTTTCGTTTTCTCATCCAAATCAATTGTCTCATCTTCGTCCCAGCCGCCTTCATCTAAATATTCCTCCCAGTTGGCAATCCGAAGCACAATTTCTTCGTTTTGATTCTCCTTGTTCTCACAGCCAAAGAAAACTGTACTGCAAAAAAGCAGCGAAAAACAAAATATCATCCATATTTTTTTCATCGTTTTTGTTTCCTCCCCGCTTTCATATTCATTCCAATCACAACGAGAACAACAACCAAAAATATAACCGCAGACAATGCCCACAACGCCGTCTTAATTTCGGTTCTTGCCCCCTTCGTTGCATTTACCACGTAGGTGCTGATTGTATCAAACACCGCTGGTTTTGTATACGTTGTAATAAAATAATCATCCAGTGACAACGTGACAGACAACATAAATCCGGATGTAATGCCCGGCATGATTTCGCGCACAATCACGCGCCACAAAGCCTGTCTGTGATTGCAGCCAAGGTCCAAAGCTGCTTCATATAAATTCGGATCCATCTGTTTTAATTTCGGCAGCACCGACAAATACGCAAATGGAGCGCATAATACCGTCTGTCCGACAAGCAGCGGCAGATACGTGTCCTTGTCCACACCAAACAAAACAATCATCAAAACGCAGATACTAAAACCGGTTACAACTTCTGCATTGGCAATTGGAATCTGATTCAAAAAATTGATGCACTGCCCGCTTTTTTTCCCGGCGTAAAAGGAACCGATTGCACCAATGGTTCCAAGAAGAGTGGACAAAAAAGCAACCGTAACCGCTAAAAGAAGCGTTCCGCCAATCATATGGAGCAGTTCCTTCGTGGTAAATAATGTGACATAATGCTCCAGTGAAAAACCACGAATCGCACCAATCATCGTAGAACTCGTAAAACTGTAAACAATCAGCACAAGAATCGGTGCATACAAAAACACAAATACACAAAAAAGCCAGAGTCTTTGTCCTAATTTTTTCACCATATGCCACCTCCTCTTGCTTCCACTTCCTGCTTCTTTGCAAAACGGTCCGTAATCCATGTCACAAAGAACATTAAAATAAGAAGAAGGATTGAAATCATGGAGCCATTATGCCAGTCATACGCATTGAAATAACTGCCGATCAGGCTTCCCATAATATAGGTACTGTTATAAATCATATCTAACACAACATAATTTGTCATCGCCGGCAAAAATACCATTGTCACACCACTGATAATCCCCGGTAACGTCATCGGAATCATGACCCGCCAGAACACATGGAAAGACGATGCGCCTAAATCAGCCGCTGCTTCCGGAAGACTGTCATCCAATTTGGATATCGTTGTGTACAGGGGCAGAATCATAAAGGGAAGAAAATCATACACCATGCAGAGTATCGTATTGAAAAACGGATACATCGCAAGATTTCCCTCCATGACATCTAAAATTTCTTTGACAGCTGTAATGCGCAGCGTAAAATTAATCCACATTGGCATCACAAGCAAAATCACATAGACCGGTCCCCGTTTCAGATTGCCCCGCGCCAGTATATAAGCAGTCGGATACGCAATCAATAAACAGACAATCGTTGTTGTAACAGCAATCATAAGGCTGTAAAACAAAGTTCCCATGGTTTTCCCATCGACAAAAAACTCACGAAAATTTTCCCATGTAAACTGTCCCTCTCCATTCGTAAGTGCATAATATAAAATAACAAAAAGCGGCAATACCACAAACACAAGCAGAAAAACAAGGTAGGGGATCCGAAGCTGCTTCCTTGAAAATCTAATCATCCCGCGCCCCCTTATTTATCACTTCATATGTTATTTTTTCATCCGGCACTACCACACTGACATAGTCGCCCATATTCCACAGCCACTCGTCATCCACATAATAATCCACATCATTTTTGCTTCGGATTTTATATTTGTAGTGGTCGCCTTTATATATAATAGATATAATATTTCCTTCAACAAATCCTTCTGCCGGGTCATCACTTAAATTTGCATCTGCCGGCAAAAAGGACGCCATAACATGAATTCCTTCTGTATTTTCCGGCACCTTCCCTGAAAAAAGTTTTGTCAAATCCGGTTTCCTGCTGCCGTCCACAAATAGAACATGTCCACTCGCATCCATCAGTCCCTCGTAATGGTTGATGTTCTGATTATACGGCATAACATGAATCCCCTGCGGTTTGATGTCGATTCCGACCTTCGTGCCTGCTTCAATTGCTTCCTCATTCTGCGCTACAATTTCACTTTTTCCGGAATAAATAACAATCTCATGAAACGTTCCCTTGAACACGGAGGAATGAACTTTTCCTTGTATTTTTCCCTCTCCTGCCGGGCAAAGAATAACCGACTCCGGTCGAATCACAGCCTCAACATGGTCGCCAAGTGGAAAATTCTCCTTGCAGCCAAACTCCACCCCGTGAATTGAAAGCCTGCAGTCACCGACCATTTTGCCATCAAAAATATTGCTCTCGCCAATAAAATCGGCGACAAATGCATTTTCCGGCACCTTATAAATATCTTCCGGTTTTCCCGCCTGCTGAATTTTTCCATCCGCCATAACCACAACCTTATCTGAAAGAGCCAGAGCTTCCTCCTGGTCATGAGTAACAAAAATAAATGTAATGCCAAGCTCTTTATGCATTTCCTTTAATTCAAACTGCATTTCTTTCCGCATCTTGTAATCTAAGGCTCCAAGTGGCTCATCTAACAAAAGAATTTCCGGCTCATTAACAATTGCTCTCGCAATCGCAACACGCTGCTGCTGTCCGCCGGACAACGTAGAAATTTTTCTTTTTTCAAATCCTTCTAAATCAACCACTTCCAACACTTTTTTTACCTTTTCCCGAATCACTTCTTTCGGCACTTTTTTCATTTTCAAGCCAAAGGCAATATTGTCATAAATATTGAGATACGGAAATAGGGCATACTTCTGAAACACCGTATTGATTGGGCGTTTCGCCGGTGGAAGTTTGCTGATATCTTTTCCGTGTAATAAAATCTCTCCCCCGGTCGGCTGCTCAAAGCCGCCAATCATACGCAATATCGTCGTTTTCCCGCAGCCGGACGGTCCCAAAAAGGTAACAAATTCCCCTTTTTTTATCGTAAGGGAAAAATCCTTGATAACGGGTGTGTCCTTTTCATAACACTTTTTTACATGACGCAATTCAATGATATTATTTTCTGTAGCCATCTTTGTACCTCGCAAGCAAATTTGCCGTTATTATAGCGTATTTGGGGGACAAAAATCAAGTGCATCCAATTTTTTGCTTTTGGGGCAGAAGATTAGATATCCATTACCAAATGCTTTGGTTGGTAATTTTTCTTACATCATGGAATACTGTCCGCCACACACAGCATCCCCCATCCTACTCTGTCATTCGGAAAGGTTTCAAATGCTCTTGTTCTTCTAGCGCCGCGGATGAGATAGGCTTTTACTTTCTGACCATATAAGTAAGCATCGTTTCCATTGATAATTCCATATTGCATGATCAGAGCGGCGCTTCCGGTGACAAATGGACACGCCATTGAGGTTCCGCTTTTTCTTGTATATCCGCCACCGGGTGCACAGGACAAAATACCGACACCGGGTGCCGAAAGATCCGGCTTGCTCTGATTGCAGCAGACGTAACCTCGCCCGGAAAATGGCGCATAAGTGTCCGTATTTGCATCGTATGCGGCTACGGTAATTGGGCGCATAGCGGTCGAAGGAATTGTAAGCGTAAGTGCTGATTCAGAAACTAAAAATCCGGTTTCTTCGTTAATTTGTGCACCGCTTGGCATCCACAATTCAAAACGCCCGTCCACCAGTTGTTTGGGCATGAGTGTTAATTTCCAGATGCCGCCCTGAATCATCGCCCGATCAGATACGGGGATAATTTCCAGATAAATTTCCTGCAAAATCTGATAGGGCGACGGCTCACCAAAATACCATAAAATTTCCATTCCATCCTGCAAAGAGCGAAAGGTTCCTGCCGTTTCCTCCGATACGACAATCTGACTTCCGGATGGCGTTGTTAATGTAATTTGAAAGGAATCCACATACTGCTTCCACAATTGAATGGACAGACTTGTTTCATAGGGTGAGACGCTAAACTCTACAACTTTCTCTCTGCCTGCCTCTAACTGCCCGGAAGCGTGCCGCCGCAAATTGCCCTCGTTGCCGCTGCCAATGCAGATTGTTGTGCGCCCCACTAAAGCTGCTTCATCCAAATACGTTTCCAATAATGACGTACCGGTATGCGAACCATAATTATTTCCATAACTTAAATTTAAGGCAAGCGGCTGGTTTCTTTCTGCCGCAAAACGAATACAAAAATCAATTGCCTGCATCAGTTCTGCCGTCTGCGGAAAATCTCTTTGCGTCCTGCCGCCTAATTTCACAATTAACAGTTGTGATTCATACGCCACACCGCGATTTTCTCCCCGGCTGGCACGGCCATTGCCTGCTGCAATCCCGGCAACATGTGTTCCATGTCCGCTTGCATCCACTGCCGGCGCAGGACCTAATGCTTGTAACAATTCATTTATTTTTTCTTCCGAATAAAACAAGCCGAAGGAATAACCGGACGGTGGCATAAGCTCCATTTCGCCCTCATTTACCGCCGTCTGGTTCCAAATTCCCACGATTCTTGTTGTTCCATCTTCCTTTCGAAAATCCGGATGATAAATATCAATTCCGGAATCTATGATTCCTACCAGAATACCCTGTCCGGTCAGAGAAAGGGGCTCCCTCTGTACGGGAGGAATGCACGATACCAGTTTTCCTTCGTATACGGCAAAAGACAACGCCTTTGGCTTTTCGATATATTCTACCTGTGGTTCTTCTGCCAACGCTCTCAACTGTTTTTCTGTCACTTCTAAAACAGCGTACCCTCCTAACAGCGGCGTCACCCGCTCATAGTTACCTGCCAATTGCAAAAGTTCTCCGGAATACCGAATAATCACCTGCCACAACTTTTCTTCCGGGTCATAACCGGCAGATAAATTTTCGCTTTTTTCTCTTGTATCTTCTGAGACATCTAAAGACAACTCCAGTAAATTTTCTATTTTAGGATCCGACATCTCAGTTTTTTCTCCTTCCATAATCATATGCACGCCGAAGCTTTTGTAGTGCTTTTTTTTCAATCCGGCTCACATAGCTGCGCGAAATACCAAGCTGTTTGGCAATTTCACGCTGTGTAATTTCCGGATGTTCCGGTGTTCCCTTTCCCTCGGACACACCATAGCGGAGGCGGATAATTAACTTTTCTCGTTCCGTCAGATTTTTCTCAATATAACCGTATAACTTTTCAATATTTTCTTCCTTTTCCATCCGCTCCGGAATATCCTCGTCGACACTCTCCAATACATCCAAAAATCGAAGCGCATTTCCCTCACCATCATCCCCGCTAATCGGCTCATACAAAAAAATTTCCCGCGCCCGCTTCTTATCACTCCGAAATGTCATCAACAATTCATTGTCGATACAGCGGGAGGCATACGTCGCTAACCGAACGCCCTTCCCTATTCGATATGTGTCGACCGCTTTAATCAGTCCAATTGTCCCTATGGAAATCAAATCATCGACACTATGGTCGGAATTGCTGTATTTCTTCACCAGATAGGCAACCAGCCGAAGATTTCGTTCAATCAGAATATTTCTTGCCTCTCTGTCACCCTGTTCCCATCTCTCAATTGCTTCATTTTCTTCCTCTACACTTAAAGGCTGTGGAAATGACTGCATGATACACCTCAGAGATTGTCGTTACTTTCATCCTATGTAATTTTTTGTCCATAAGTGCCTGGACGTAAAAAAAAGAGATGTCCTCGGGGCATCTCTTTTTTTAGGATAAACTTCTCTACAAACCACGAATAATATTCAAATAATCTTGGCGTTGATCTACGACTGCATATACAATCACTTGCTTATTTTCCTCATGAATTTTATAAAATACTAAGTCTTTTTCTAAAATAAGCACTTTATACCCTTGTCTCTTAAGAATAAGATATCTTGGCTCGGTTCCAATATATGGATCATCTCCTAATTCAAGAATTCGTTTTTCAATCTCGTCAAGTTTCTCAAGTGCTGCTGTATTTCCAAAATTTTGAGCAATATACAAAATTATTTTTCTGATACCTGCATCGGCTGTATCAGTCCTTATTACCGCATACTTCATAATCACTCCTCCTGAAGCATTTTTCTCAAATCATCAAATGTTTCCGTTATCGGAGCAACTCTGCCATTTTTAACATCATCTTCCGCTTCGGCTAATACTTCTAATAATTCTATTCTTGCTTTCATATTTTTATATTCTTCATAGGAAAGTGCAACCGTATCGCCTCTGCCATTTACTGTAATAATCACTGCTTCTTTGTTTTCCTTACACAGTTTTGATATTTCAGAATAATGATTTCGCAAATCAGCAGATGGTCTTATTGTTTCTTGCAATGTCAACATATTAGTCACCTCCGTGTATAATATATGCAAATTATATCATCTTTTGTGTATATATTCAATATCGGATGTTGTGCTGTTTGTGACAATAAATCTTAAATTACCATCAGCGTATAAATCACACATACGCTTCATCATTAAGCCCCTGCTGCATAAGACGAACTTTCGCCTTTTTACTGCTGTAGAGTTTTGTCACTTTCGTATTTTTGTTGTAGGAATAATAAAAAAGTTTACCTTTCTCATTTACAAATTCACCAATCCAGGTACCGTTTTTCGTTACATCCAGTATCATTCCTGTACGCACGGTCCAATTGTGCATGCCACACTGATTGCCGTCATTATATCCATTTCCATAATTCTTCAAAAAAGAACTTAGTTCTTCCTCATAGGTAATCGACTTCCCGGTCTTTTTATTTAAACTTACAACAACATAATTTCTGTCGTATGAAATTTCCTGATATGCTCCAATTTTATACTGATAATCTACTGCTAATTGCAAATACATTGTATTGCCGATAAAATAGAACTTATCAATATGCATCGAATGGAATGCATCTGTGGAAAACTTCTCTTTTACACACTGCATTAATACATCCATTGAAATCAGGTTTGTTTTCTTCTTTGCCATATCATAACAAACAATCCACTTTTCTGTTGGAACATACAGTTTTTTACCAGAAATGCCAACCTGCGTATCTAACTTTTCATGTTCATCATAACGGTAGCGTTTTGACTCATACTGCGAAGCCTTATTTACTATTTTTTTACGTTTTCCGGTAGACAGATTTAACTGGTAAAAGGCTTCATCAATTTTTTTATAATAACTCTTAAACCGCGAGTAATAAATGCAGTTTCCAATCTTTGCAGTAAGCCCCGATGCATCCTTTGCAACATTAATACTGCTGTAATAGACAGGCTTTCCGGTAAGTGACGTTTTCTGTTTCGTTTTCTTGTTATAAGATACAATCGAATTGTTTATGCGATAGACAATTTTTTTATCCGTCGCATAAAGGAACTCCTGCCATTCGTTGACATAAAACAACTTCTTTTTCTTTTTTACTTTTAACTTTCCGCTCTTTTGGTTCAACGGAACCTGCCATACATAACCGGTCGACGAATCCTTCCGATTTACTTTGTAATAATAAATATAGCTTTTCGTCTTGTAAATTTCCCTCATTGAATACTCTTTTTTAATCAATGTGTACTTTTTCTTTTTACTGCCATCCTTTCCATAGAGTTCAATTCCGTCTTTGTAATTACTGCAGTAAACATACTTTTTGCCAGTGTACGGATTCGCTGTCTTTGCTTTTGAAACCGCCGCCTGCGGTAAAATCATAGAAAGTACAAAAACCATGCAAACCCCTATTTTGCTGAATTTTTTTACCATATACATCATCCTCCTTCTCGGGTTGTTTCTATAAACAATACGATTGAAAATGGTAAAATGTTGCAGTTTTTTTAATCTATTTTTACTTTTTTTATAACATTTTCCATTTTTCATTCGTATTGTAAATAGACACCCACAAAAAAGCAAATAATTATCGAAGGGAGAATTTAACTATGAAGAAAAAAATTGATGTAACAAGCAATAAAGGGAAAGTAAAAAATCTTGACATTCCAGCTACACTTGGCGATGCACCGGTAACACAAATAGGTTATGATTACATCACAAGAGATGCCAATTCTGGAGATGACTTTGATGAATTCGGCCAGACAGTTTTTGGCATATATGTAGAAGAAGCACACAACTGCGATGGTGCTTTTGAAGATATATTGATAAAAAAGCAAAAAAGAGTACAAAATAATATTTCCTTTTTTTCTCCCTGATGTGGTACAATGGAAAAAGACAATTTCCGGCGTCTGCCGGTTAAGGGAGGTACATATGAACAAAAAAGAAATCGCAGAAATCAAAAAACGATTTACAAAAACAAAATGCAGCTTTACAAGACTCTGCGGATGTTACGTGGATGCCGACAAGCAAAAACGCATGACTTTAAAGGAAGCGTTTTTAGGCCTTCCGGAAGAAGAAATGTTTAAATACATTGACATTTTCCGCAAAACACTTTCCGGCTCCATCGGAAAAACACTTCTGAATATGGAGTTTCCAACCGAACAGGAAACAAAGGAAGACGGCACGCAGGTATTTTTAATGAAACTGTTAGAAAGCAAACTGACCGATGATGAATTGCTAGATGCCTTTTATGACAAAGTAATTGAAAATTACGGCTATCCGGAAAATTATTTTATTATTTTGGTTCATGACGCTTATGATATTCCGAAAATCACAACAGACGGCATTGAAAATTTTGATGCATCGGAATATGTGTATGACTACATTCTTTGCAGCATCTGTCCGGTTAAGCTGACAAAACCGGGACTTTGCTACAATGCAGAGACCAACCACATCCAAGACCGGATTCGTGACTGGCTCGTACAGCCGCCGGAACTTGGCTTTTTGTTCCCGGCATTTAATGACCGCAACATGGATATTCACAGCCTTTTGTATTATTCCAAAAATGCGGATGAGGTGGATGAGGTGATTACCGACAAGCTCCTCGGCTGTCGTATGCCGCTCCCGGCAAAAAGCCAGAAAGAAACATTCAACGCAATTGTAGAGGAATCGCTTGGCTTAGAATGTGATTATGAGGTGGTTAAATCCATTCATGAAAATCTGAATCAGATGGTAGAAGAAAACAAAGAAAATCCGGAGCCTCTCACATTAGATAAATCCGACATGACGCATCTTCTGGAAAAATGCGGTGTTGAGGAAGAACAAATTGAGGCTTTTGAGGCACATTATGACGAATCCGTCGGAGAAAATGAAACACTGGTTGCCACCAACTTATCCAATACAAGGAATTTTGAGGTGCGCACCCCGGATGTTAAAGTTTCCGTTAATCCGGAGAGAACCGACTTAGTAGAAACAAAAGTAATCGACGGCGTTCCGTGCTTAGTCATTGAAATTAATGATTTAGTAGAGGTAAATGGAATTCAGATTGTATCTGAGCTTGCTCATAAGGACAAAGAAACCGAAAAAGAATAATATGATAAAGGCAGTTTCACGAAAGGATTTTCCTTCCTGAAACTGCCTTTTTACTTCAATTATATTGAATTACAAATTATGCCAACAATTCATCTGCTAACGCTTCCATCTGAGCGACATCTGCCTCTTTCATCGTCGACTTGATTGTAACCATGTTGTCACAGAGTGTCATATTTTTCATCTTCTCAAATGCTTCGCGCATTTTTCTGTTTGCCACCGGTGCCCAGCTTCCATTTTGCACAAAGGCAACTTTCTTGTTCTGGAAGTTTTTGTGACCTAAGTGGTACAGGAAATCCTGCATAACCGGGAACAAACCGCCATCATATGTTGCACAGGCAACTACAATTTTATCATAGCGGAACGCATCCTCAATTGCCTCTGCCATATCTTCTCTCGACAAATCACTGACAACGACTTTTTTTGCACCTTTGGCTTCTAACACTTCACCAAGTTTTTTCGCTGCTTTTGCCGTATTTCCATGAATGGATGCATAGGCAACAAATACACCGTCATCTTCTGCTTCGTAGCTACTCCAAACCTGATATTTACCAATATAATAGGCAAGGTTTTCCTGAAGAATTGGTCCATGAAGAGGACAAATCTTCTGAATATCCAAGCCGGCTGCCTTTTTCAACAAAGCGGCTGCCTGCGCACCATATTTACCTACAATATTAAAGTAATATCTTCTTGCTTCACAAGCCCAGTCTTCATCGGCATCCAGCGCACCAAACTTACCAAAAGCATCGGCAGAGAACAAAACTTTTTCCGTGGATTCATAAGAAACCATAACCTCCGGCCAGTGAACCATCGGTGCCATCACAAACGTAAGTGTGTGTGCACCAAGAGACAAGGTATCTCCCTCAGCAACAACCACCTTTTTGTCTGTTACATCCATCTCAAAGAACTGTGGCAGCATCGCAAATACCTTCGCATTGCTGACAAACTGCATCTGCGGATATTTTTCAGCAATTGCCTGAATGCTTCCGCTGTGGTCTGGCTCCAAATGAGAAATCACAAGATAATCCGGTGTTTTTCCATCAAGTTCTCTCTCTAATTTTTCCAGCCATTCATCAGTTTTTCTGGCATCCACCGTATCCATTACGACAATTTTTTCATCCAAAATCACGTAAGAATTATACGATACGCCATTTGGCACAATGTACTGGCTCTCAAACAAATCAATATCTTTATCGTCCACTCCAATATAACGAATGGCATCTGAAATCGTCACATTACTCATTTACAAATCCTCCTTATCCTTAGGTCAATAATATCGACTTAAGAATAACACCATCCCATAGAAAAATCAAGGCATATACGGAACTCTTTGTTTTTTTACTTTTACGATTGCATATACATGAATCTTTGAACTGGAATAAAGTTTCTTGATTTTATTCTTTTTCACTGTTTTCGTCTTTGATTTACCATTTTTCTTGTATTTGACAAGGTAGGAAATCTGCTTTTTATAATTACCATCGTCATTACTCACAAGTTTAAAATAAGGTTTGGACCATGTATAATTTCCTGATTTCTTTTTCGCATAGGTTCCCATGTCAAATTGTGTACGAGTAATTGATGTTAAGTTTGGGTCAATGCTTACCTTTGTCTTCTTGCTCTTAACATTCAGTTTTTTCACTAGATTGCTGCCAGATATATATAAATCCTTAACTGACTTTGAAACAATTATTTTTTGAATTTTAGAACCAACACTTATGGTTACATTTCTTTTCCCCTTAACCTCTAATTGATTTATTTTCCCATGCATACCGTCTCTTGATGGTGTAACGCAATCTTCCCAAAAATTACTATCAAAATTGCCATTTAGTACCACATTTTTAATATTAGCGAACGCGTTCCTAACACAAATTGAATCTTTGAATACGATTTTCGTTAATTTTGCAGCATCCAAAAAATTCTCAGCATAAATATACTTTAGGCTTTTTGGCAAATTAAGTTGTTTTAAATTCGGTGTATTCGCAAAAGCAAATTCTCCTATTTTTTTACTCCCTCCGGAATCGTAATCTTTTCTACTGACTTACTATCTGTCGAAAATACATGTCGAGAATTTTTAAATTCAGCATACTCACTATCTGTAAAATGATATTCGTTTTCCTCATTAAAATAGTAATCATATTCATTCCAACATATTCCAATCTGCACAATGGAATATCCATCAATTATCTTCGGAATTACCACTTCTTTTGTCGGTTTAATCTTTAACACGGTTGCGGTTTTATTGGCTTCATCTAAAACTGCACCTCCCTTACTCACTTATCATAGCATATAATCATCCGTAAAAAACAAAACCGGCACGAATGGTCGTTTTTCGTCCCTAAACGGTCAAAATCATCTCCGTTTGAAGCATCTACTTACTATAACGTTCCAAACGGAGAAAATCTGACAAAATATTTAATTTATTTTTCACCAAGAAGTTTTTTCATTTTACCCGACATTTCCGGCTGATGCAAAACACTTGCCTTGCTAATTTATCGCATAAATGCACACATTTCAATAAAAATGACATTTTTAGCAAAATGAAGGGCCACTTTTGCAAAAAAAGCACCTCTTTCTTTGGAATTTTGTTTTTCAACTTAATCCCAACACAGAAAAAGGTGCTTCTTCTTTATCTTTTTAATTATCCTATAAAATTTTCACCCTAGCAGTTTGAAACCGCTTAAGAAAACATCGGTGTGGATAAATAGCGATCACCGGTATCCGGGAACAGGGCAACAATTGTCTTGCCTTTGTTTTCGGGTCTCTTTGCCAGTTCTGTCGCTGCTTTTAACGCTGCTCCGGAAGAAATACCAACCAAAATTCCCTCTGTTCTTGCAATCTCACGGCCTAACTCAAAGGCATCCTCATTTTCAACCGGGATTATCTCATCATAAATGTCCGTGTTCAATGTGTCCGGTACAAATCCGGCACCAATTCCCTGAATCTTATGGGCTCCTGCCTCACCTTTTGACAATACCGGAGAAGTTGCCGGCTCTACTGCTACAATTTTCACATCCGGATTTTTCGATTTCAAATATTCACCGACACCGGAAACGGTTCCGCCTGTTCCTACACCGGCAACAAAAATATCCACTTTTCCTTCGGTATCCTCCCAAATTTCCGGACCGGTCGTACGCTTATGTGCACGTGGATTCAGTTCATTGACAAACTGTCCAGGAATAAAGCTGTTTGGAATTTCTTTTGCGAGTTCATCTGCCTTTGCAATGGCACCTTTCATTCCTTTTGCGCCATCGGTCAAAACAAGTTCAGCGCCATACGCTTTCATCAGGTTGCGGCGCTCCACGCTCATCGTCTCCGGCATTGTAATAATAATACGAATACCAAGCGATGCAGCAACGGAAGCAAGACCGATTCCTGTATTACCGCTTGTCGGCTCAATAATCACGGAGTCTTTTGTCAATTTACCAGTCTCCAATGCATCTAGAATAATTTCACGTGCAATACGGTCTTTTACGCTTCCAGCTGGATTAAAATACTCTAATTTTGCTAAAATTTTTGCCTCTAAATTGTGTTTTTCCTCGTAATTTCCCAACTCTAAAATCGGTGTATTTCCTACTAAATCAGTTACTTTCTTATAAATTGCCATCTTTCTTACCCTTCCTTCCTTTCTTTTCATATTATTCATACGTGTTTGGTATGATTACTATTTGATGATTAAAAGAATACACCTTATTTCCTAGTTTGTCAATAGGAAATAAGGTGTTTTTTGTTTTTCAATTTTAAATGGAATAATCGCCGTCTTTTGCAATCTGCCAGTCAACCAAATCTGCAAGTGTAATGTTGTCAATTACATCACTGATAGCATCGTTTAATTTCTTCCAGACAACGGCTGTTGCGCAGTTGTCCATGCGGCTACATGACCCAAGTTCTTCATCCACGCAGTCAACCGGTGCCATACTGCCTTCTGTCAGGCGCAAAATCATGCCTACTGTGTATTCTTCCGGCTTTTTTGTCAGCAGATATCCGCCCTGGGGTCCTCGGATGCTTCTGACATACCGTGCCTTATTTAAAATTGCTATAATCTGCTCTAAGTATTTATCGGATATTCCCTGACGGCTTGATATTTCTTTTATTCTGGTTGGTTTTTCTGAATCATTCAGTGCCAAATCCAGCATAAGCCGCAGCGCATACCTGCCTTTTGTTGATATTTTCAAGGGTCTTCCCTCCTGTTCTTTTCATACATTCCCTACCGTATTTATATGATACAATAAGAGGGGCGAAAAATCAAGGGGTGGTGTTTATTTGGTTTCGTAAATAATAGCGGAAAGTTTGTCCCTTGTGTGCCGCTTTCGCTTAACAAATACGCAGGGGTATCGGCAGGTCAAAAACACCTGCCAGACACCCGCGTATTCGTAGCACACAAGAAACAAATTTTCCGCTGCTATTTACTGAAGCCAAATAAATCAGCCACATCCATCATAGCTTGAAATTGCGGTCGTTCAGTATTTTTATTATTACCAGCCTCGAAGTTGTCGAGACAATTTTGCGGAATTATATACTTCATGAATAATAATATCGTCACCACAAATCTCGTACACGATAGTATAATTCTTGTAGTACAATTCACGCACATTCGTATCACGAATCCATTTTGCCGGAGTTCCTTTTTCAGCTTCGCCTTCATTACTTAAAGAATCTCCCAAATCAATCAATTCATCAACAAAAGACACTGCACGAGCCGGATTATTTCTTGCAATGTAGTCTTCAATATCATTCAAGTCTTCAATTGCCAAATCAGACCAGATTATGCTCATGCAAGAATTGTCCTTTCTTCACGTTTCTTTTGAAACATTTTGCGTACTTCGTCCGTTGTATGCCCGCCATATTCAGTGATAGATTGCTGGCTCTTCTTGAAACGAAGCAATTTATATAAGTTTTCCATAACTTCAAATTCATCCTGAATGTCATCAGATATGTCAGAAAGATTATCAATAATCAACTGTTTTGCTGTACTCATACAAATCACCCTCCTTGTTTTGTTGTACATAGTATAACACGATGCCGTCATTTTTACAATTGATTTCAAAATCCTATTTGGTTTCGTAAATAATAACAAAAGCGACGCAGGATACAGCCCTTCCCCCCTCTTATAATCTTCCGGAACCTGTAAACTAAATCTCAAAACCACTTGCAACAAGCATTTGTTTATCCTGTTTGGTATTATTTCCCGATGTTGTAAGCATATCGCCGGTTATCGTGGCATTTGCCCCGGAGAAGAAAGCTTTTTTACCATTTTCCTTCATCAGTTTACGGCCTGCTGCCAAGCGAATTGATGTCGAAGGGTTAATAAAACGGAACATAGCGATAACTCGCAGAAGTTCTTCTTCGGTAAGCTGTTTTAGGTTTTCAAACGGTGTACCCGGAATCGGCATCAGTGCATTTAACGGAATGGAATCAACTTCAAGCTCTGCAAGCGTAAGTGCCATATCCAGCCTATCCTCCCATGTCTCTCCCATGCCGACAATTCCTCCGGAGCAAACCTCTAATCCGGCCTCTTTGGCAGCCCGGATGCACGCAAGCTTATCCTCAAACGTATGCGTGGTGCAGATACTTGGAAAATATCTGCGCGACGTCTCAATATTCGCATGGCAGCGTGTTACGCCAACCTTACGCAAAATTTCAAACTGCTCTTTTGTCAAAAGACCATGCGAAGCACATAATTCAATTTCTTTACACTCCTCATGCATTCTTTTGTACGCTTCTACAATCTGATCAAACTCTTTGCCGACAAGCGTTCTGCCCGCTGTCACAATAGAAAAACGATGAGCTCCATTTTCTTCATTTACATGACATGCTTTCACAAAAGAATCCACATCCATTACATCATATTCTTCTGCTCCGGTATGGTGATGGCTCGACTGGGCACAGAACCGGCAGTTTTCACTGCACCGTCCGGCACGTCCATTAATAATTGTGCACAAATCCACCTGATTACCACACAATTCTTTTCGAATTTTATCGGCTCCCTGACAAAGCGACTCCAAATCACCATCAATCAAAAAAGTCAGGTCATCTTCTTTTCCTAAACGTCTTCCTTCAATAATCTCATTTACCAGTTCTTCATACATAATAAAATTCCTCCTATGGTAGATACTTTTATTCTACCATGGGAGGAATGATTGTCAACCTAAATATTTTATTTAGTTGTCATTTTAGTGATGGAACAAACGGATTCCTGTAAAGCTCATCACCATATTGTGACGGTTGCAGGCATCGATACAATCCTTATCACGAATTGAGCCGCCCGGCTGTGCAATGTATTTTACACCGCTGCGGTATGCTCTTTCAATGTTATCATCAAATGGGAAAAACGCATCGGAGCCAAGTGTTACATCTTTTGCGTACTCGGACAACCATTTCTGCTTTTCTTCTTTTGTAAATACCGGTGGTTTTTCGGTGAAATATTTTTCCCAGCATCCATCTGCCAAAACATCCATGTAATCTTCACCGATATAATTGTCAATGGCGTTGTCGCGCTCGGCACGCTTCATCCCCTCTTTAAACGGCAGGGAAAGTACCTGTGGAGACTGTCTTAACAGCCAGTTATCTGCCTTCTGTCCGGCAAGTCTTGTACAGTGAATACGGGACTGCTGTCCGGCACCGATACCAATTGCCTGTCCGCCTTTTACAAAGCAAACAGAATTTGACTGCGTATATTTTAACGTAATCATTGAAATTGCCATATCAATTCTTGCTGACTCCGGCAAATCTTTATTCTCTGTCACAATGTTGCTGAAGAAATCTTTGTCAATGTTTAACTCATTACGGCCCTGCTCAAAAGTAATACCAAATACTTCTTTGTGCTCAATTGGGTCCGGTACATAATTCGGGTCAATCTCGATAATGGCATAAGCACCTTTTTTCTTCTCTTTCAGAAGTTCTAATGCTTCCGGCTCATAACCCGGTGCAATAATTCCATCGGAAAATTCTCTCTTAATCAATTTGGCTGCGGAGACATCACACACATCTGACAATGCAATAAAGTCACCATAAGATGACATGCGGTCAGCACCTCTTGCTCTGGCATAAGCGGCAGCAAGCGGAGATAACTCACCCAAATCGTCTACCCAGTAAATCTTTGCCTCTACCTCACTCAAAGGAAGACCTACTGCTGCACCTGCAGGGGAAACATGTTTAAACGAAGTTGCTGCCGGAAGACCGGTCGCCTTCTTCAATTCGCTGACTAACTGCCAGCCGTTAAATGCGTCCAAAAAGTTAATATAACCCGGTTTTCCATTTAACACTTTGATTGGCAGTTCACCATCTTTGCGGTAAATACGGGATGGTTTCTGATTCGGGTTACAGCCATATTTCAATTCCAATTCTTTCATGATTTTCTCCTTTACTTATTCTTATTTTTAATAATCGATTCGTATTTTCCGGTTTCAATGTCAATGTAGCGCACAAATAAGGAAACTTTATTGTCCTCATTCAAGCTTTCCCACAGCATATCAGCAAATGCATTCATATCATCCATTGTTTCAATCCATTTCGGCTCGCCCTCAAAACTTGGCAATGGATTTCCATCACACATATAAGTATGGATAAAATGTCCCTCTCCTGCTACCGGATTCTCATATGCGAAAGTATAACGATTGCAGGCATCCGGATTTCCGTTATTGCTTTTTAAAATAGACATTGCATAATTGTACTCTCCATTTTCCACATGCATAATGCCGGAAATTCTTGGTGTATAATTCGGGCCGTCCGGTTCAAATTCTCTTGTGCGGAGCGCCTGCTCAAAAGTCTGCTGTTTATCCATCAGTTCATAAATTGTGTCTGTCTGGTCACCGTTGGTAACAATAGTCTTGTTTCCCAATACGCGGACCGGTGCGTAGATAATAAGACTTGGGTCACTCAATTTTGATGGGTCAAATGCCTGTGTGCGGATTCCCTCACCATCGTTTACAAAGACACGGTTTCTACTGTTTTCACTCCGCCCCATAATAAAATAAGCGGTCACTGCGTATTTACCGTTTGGTGATTTTCCAATCACGATTCCACGTCCCGGATACGCATTGTTTTTGAGTTCCTGTTCCAATGAAAGTTTCTGCATCATGATTCCTCCAATCTTTTTTGTAATAGTATCAAAAAAACCGCCCGGGCAACCGGGTAAACGGTCGCCCAGGCGGTCGGCAATTCATACAAATCCACACTCCCTGTGAGTTCTCTCACTCTATATGATTTTCATATAGTTTCCGCCAGTCGTATGGAACTAAGTTTAGAATAACTGATTTTTAGGGAAAATGCAAGCGTTTTCTTCATTAAATACGCCACATGCCATCCTTTATCTGGCAAATCTCACTCTCATAAAATGCCTGAATTGCTTCTATCATGGTTTCTACGTCCTCACAGCCGGCAGTTTCCACCGCACTGTGCATGGCAAGCTGCGGCAGACCGATATCCACCATTGGCACACTAAAGGAATGACTCAAAAGATTACCAAGTGTACTGCCGCCCGGCATATCGGCGCGATTCACAAACAACTGCGTTTTGATATCATTTTTTTCACAAAGTGAGCCAAACACACCACCGGTCATTCCGGTTGTCGTATATCGCTGACTCGCGTTATATTTGATGACAACACCGCCGTTTAAAACAACCGGGAACTCATCATCACTCTTTTCCGGATGGTTTGGATGGACAGCGTGCGCATTATCTGCACTAAGCAGAAAACTCCGGCTTTCCGCACAAATCTGCTCCTCCTTTGTCATGCCGTAAAACAAACAAATCCGCTCCAATACATCCGGCAGGAAATTACTAAGTGCCCCCTGTCTGCTGCCGCTTCCCACCTCTTCATTATCAAAGAGGCAAAAGATAGAAAGCGCTTCTTGCGGAAGTTTATCCTGTGCACGTAAAAACCCTTGTAACGTCGTGTACACACAACCTAAATCATCAAAACGCGGCGTCAAAAGGAACTCATCTTTGACACCGGCTGTGACTGCCGGCTGGCGCACGGTAAGAATCAAATCCATATCTACAATTTCTTCATCCCCTTTGCAGCCTGCTTCCTCCCGCAAAAGTGTCATCAGTTCTGCCTCGCTGCCACCATATAACGGCTGTAAATCAACGTGAACATTATGCTTATATCCCTGATTGATTTCTCGGTTAAAATGAATGGACAGATTTGGAATCACAAATACATTTTTATCCGGTGCAATGAGAACACTGGAAATTCCCTCTTTTGTCTTTTTCATCACACGTCCGGCAAGTCCAAGCGGTCTGTCAAACCAGCTTGTGTGAATCATGCCGCCATAACCTTCGATTTCTGCTTTTGCATAAAAGGCATCTTTTTTCTTAGCTTTCTTAATCCGAAACGTAGGAAAATCACTATGACTGGCACAAAGGTGATAATAAAGCGGTTTTTCTTTTGGCATGGAAAAGGCAAGTAAACTCGACTCATTTCTTGTTACGTAATAGTTTTTGCCGGGCTCTAACTGCCAAAGATTTTCTTCTTCCAAGGACTGAAAACCAGCCACTTTCAAAGCCTCTTTTACCTGTTTTACCGCATGATACGGACTCACACTCTGATTCAAAAAAGAACATATTTTATCCATAATAAAATCCCTCTCTCTTTCCGATGATTTTCCTTTAGTATACCAAATAGCCGCCATTTTTACAAATCAGCGCCAGCTCGCCGGAAACAAATATTCCTCTCTGTGGTCAAGCGTATCAAAACGATACCCCTGTTCTTTGATATAATCAATAATCTGTGGAAGAACTTTTGCTGTATTATCCATGGCGGAGGCATCATGCAGCAGGATAATCGGCTTTTCAAAGTGCGTGACATCTTTTTTTACATTTTGAAATATTACTGCCTGTGAAACATGAGGGAAAATCGAATCTTCGCCCGATACATTCCAGTCGAAACTTCTTACGCCCTCTTTCCTTAGCTGATTATGGAGTTCATCTACATAAGATTTCACATAACCGTTATTGCTCCCCCACGGAAAGCGGTGGAGTGTCGGCTTTTCTCCTATTATTTTTTCAATGCAATCGGATGCCGCCCGAAAATCTTTGTAAAAACAATTGGCACTGGCATACATCTGATTATGCTCATGGCAGTATGTGTGCACACCAATCGCATTTCCTTTTTTCTTTAATTCCTTTACAGTATCAACCCGCTCCCCCGTAATTTCCTTTCCAATCAGGAAAAATGTTGCGACAGCTCCTTTTTCCTCTAATATTTTAATGATTTTTTTCGTATTTCCACTGGGACCATCATCGAATGTCAGATAGGCAGTTTTTTGATTTTCCTTTTGGACTTTAGATACAAAACTGCCCGTTGGAACAATAATTGTGCCGTCATTTTCCGTTTCGTAATTTCTCTTTACTTCATAAAATAACAGCACAAAAAGGACACAGACACAAACAACATAAACTGTCTTTTTCATCAACACACCACCAAAACAATTCCCCTTATTCCATTGTATGATAGCAGTGTCAAAAGGTTAAATGTTTATCCATATTAAAGCAGATGTGGCGGAATCACCGCTTTTACGAAAATGCCGTCCTCACGGTATTCTTCTTGTTCCAGTCTTCCAAACTCACGAATTGCCTGGATTTTCCCTGCTTCGTCGTAAGCAAATACTTTTTCAATCTTCACCATTCCCTCATCCAGTACCTCTTCGATCTTTTCCACCAATTTATCCAGTCCGATTTTCTGCTTTGCAGAAATCATAAGAGATGCTTCGCTATTTTTATCTTTTAAGCCATCCGGCTTATATTCCAGACAGTCCATTTTATTAAATGCTGTTATAACTTTTTTGTCGCCAATATTTAACTCGCGCAAAGTGTCATAAACAACCTCCATCTGCAAATCATATTTGGGATTTGAGACGTCAACAACATGAAGAATCATGTCCGCATACTTCGCTTCCTCAAGCGTGGAGCGGAAGGCACGAATCAGCGAGTGTGGCAGTTTACTGATAAATCCAACTGTATCGGTAAATAAGATTTTCTGCCCATCCTCTTTTTCCAAAACGCGTGTCGTCGGGTCAAGTGTTGCAAATAACTTATCCTCTTCTAATACAGCGGCTTTTGTCAGTATATTCAAAAGTGTTGATTTTCCGGCATTTGTATAACCAACGATGGCAACTGTTTTCGTCGGATTCTGCGTTCTTTTATGACGCTGCACCTCACGATTTTTCACGACTTCTTTTAACTGACGGTTCAACATGGATATGCGCTCTTTAATCAGACGCCTATCCATTTCCAGCTTTTTCTCACCGGGACCTCTTGTTCCGATTCCACCGCCAAGCCTTGACAAACTTTTACCAAGTCCTGTCAGCCTGGATGAACGGTAGCGAAGCTGTGCTAATTCAACCTGCAGTTTTCCCTCGCTCGTCCTTGCATGAGCGGCAAAAATATCTAAAATCATTACGGTACGGTCTAATACCTTAACCTGCAGTTCTTCCTGCAAATTGGTAAGCTGCGCCGGCGTAAGCTCATCGTCACACACAATGCCATCCGCATCGGTCTGCATAATCAGTTCACGCAGTTCTTCAATTTTTCCCTTGCCGACATATGTTCCCGGATGCACGGACTCTCTCTTTTGAATCAGTCTTCCGACTACGATGCCGCCTGCTGTTTCCGTAAGTTCTGCAAGTTCATCCAAAGAATAGGAAACATCCGTTCCATCCTCTAAATCAACGGCAGTTAATAAAAATTTTTCCTGCACCTGTTCTGTCTCATAGGTCTTAGCCATGTTTTTCTCCTTTAACAAACCCGCACGGTAATTTCTCCCGTACGCAGAATCTCCTGTGTATGGTCTTCCTTTTCCACAATCAATCCACCGTCTTCATCAATCGCAACGGCAGTTCCGTATTCCCAGTCTGTTCCGCTTGTAAAGCGAATCTTTTTCCCAAGAACATTTGACCACTTGCGGTAATCTTCCATAAAACTTTTATCCGGTAAATCCTGATATAACTTACATAAATTCTCAATAATTGCTGCTACCAATTCATTGCGCGGAATCTTTTCGTCCTCTGCGCATACCGTTCCGGCAATCTCTTTGATTTCATCCGGATAACCTTCCTTTGGCGCATGGTAATTAATTCCAATTCCCACGACAACTGTATCAATCCGTCCCGACTCAAAATCGGACACTGCCTCGGTCAAAATGCCACATATCTTTTTTCCGTTCAGATAAACGTCATTCACCCACTTAATCTCCGGTTCCTGTGAAAGGACATCCCGAATCGCACGACATACCGCAACAGAAGCCGCTGTTGTAATCAGGACAACATCCTGCGAAATTTCCGGCTTTGGACGGAACAAAACACTCATGTAAATCCCGCTTCCATCGGGCGAATAAAAACTTCGTCCGCGTCTGCCACGTCCATTTGTCTGCTCCTCAGCAAGTATCACAAGCCCCTCGCCTTCACCATTCAGTGCACACCTCTTTGCTTCCATATTCGTGGAATCAATGCACTTAAACACCTTGATTTTCTGACTGTCGTACGGCTTATGCAGACACAGCCGGATTCCTTCCTCCGACAACACATCGCTTTCTTCTTTCAGGCGGTAACCACGGTTATTTACTGCCTGAATCTGATAACCTTCTTTTTTCAGAGTATTCACTGCCTTCCAGATAGCCGATCTCGTCACGCCAAGTGATTCTGCCATCTCCTGTCCGGACAAATCTCTTTCCCTGCTTGCCTCTAACAGTTTCAATACTTCCGTCTTTACACTCATCGTTCAATCCCTCTCATAATCTCGCCGGCGCAGACCACACCGTCCACTCTCATGCGGATTTTCTCTCCCGGATGCGGACAGGAATCTGTCTCTTCGCCATCCTCATTCAACATTTGCAGCACAGAAACCGTCTGGTTTTCGCCATTTTTCTTCATAATTTCAATGGTATCGCCAACTCTGAATTTATTTTTCTGATAAAACACCACATACCCATCTTCCGTTACTTCTTTCACCTGTCCAAGATAAACAGCACCCTTCTGATAGGTATTGTTATCATAAATCTGTGTTTCATGCGTTGGTTTTCCAAAGAAGAAGCCGGTCGTAAACTGACGGTAGGTACATTTTGCAATTTCCGCCTGATAATACGGAATATTTTTCTTATATTTTTCCGGGTCTTCAAAATAATCGTCGACTGCCTGACGGTACGTTCTGGCAACGACAGCGACATAAAGAGCTGTTTTCATACGTCCCTCGATTTTAAAACTGTCAACACCTGCTTCCACCAACTCCGGAATGTGCTCAATCATACACAAATCCTTGGAATTGAAAATATATGTTCCCCTCTCGTTTTCCTCAACCGGCAAATATTCACCCGGACGATTTTCTTCCATAATATAATATTTCCAGCGGCACGGATGGGTACATGCACCAAGATTCGCATCACGGCCGGTAAAATAATTGCTCAAAAGGCACCGCCCGGAATACGAAATACACATCGCACCATGGACAAATGTCTCGATTTCAAGGTCTTCCGGTATATGTGCATCAATATCCGCAATCTCTTTGATGGAGAGTTCACGCGCCGTCACAACACGCGTTGCGCCCAATTTATGCCAAAACCGGAATGTACGGTAATTCACATTATTTGCCTGCGTACTGATATGGATATCAATTTCAGGACAGATTTCCGTTGCAATCTGGAATACACCGGGATCGGAAATAATCAGAGCATCCGGATCGATTTCTTTTAATTCTTCAAAATACTTCTGCACACCCTCTAAATCTCTGTCATGTGCAGTAATATTCGCTGTCACATACACTTTTTTCCCGTGTTCGTGAGCAAAACGGATTCCCTCAGCCATATCTTCCTTAGAAAAGTTTTTTGCCTTTGCCCGAAGTCCATACATTTCACCGCCGATATAAACCGCATCGGCACCATAATAAACGGCTGTCTTTAACACTTCCAAACTGCTTGCCGGGGCAAGAACCTCCGGCTTTTTTCGATTATTCTCCATGAATTACTCTCCCTTTCCATTTCTTTTTTTCGTACTAATTGTCATGCCATCGGCAATCGGCAGACAGATTGTTTCTAATTCTTCCTTCTCACACAAAACTTGTAAATATTCCCGCATACGTCCATGTATCGTACGATCTCTGCGCAGTACCGCATAACGGGATTCCAACACATCACCATCATGAAAAATATTATCGGACACAAGCATCGCGTCATCTGCCATCAAAGCAATAACATCCGGCAAAAAATTCAAATACTGTCCCTTTGCCGCATCCATAAAGATAAAATCATAGGATTTTCCTTTTGTTAAAAGTTGTTTTAATACTTCCGCTGCATCACCTTCAAGCAACGTAATCCTGTCATCTTCATCCAGCATCTCTAAATTTCCCCGCGCTTCTTTTAAGCGCATCTCAACTTTTTCAATTGTCGTAATATGTGAAGATTTTGGCAAATACTCACGCATGCAAAGAGCGGAAAATCCAACCGCTGTTCCAATTTCTAAAACCTCTTTCGGCTTTCTCTCCCGCAGCAAGAAACGCAACATATCTCTTGTGCCGGACCTTATAATCGGCACATCCTCTGAAAGTGCCTTTCTCTCAAGCTCTTCTAATGGCTTTGGCAGTGGCTCCCTGTATTTTTCCAAAAACACTTCCATGCGGTCATGGTGACTCGTCTTTGTGTGTACCATTTTTTCTCCTTTACTAAACGCACAAAAAATCCCAGTCCTGCCATAAGAAAACATGGGATTTTATGTGTTATCATTTACAATCCGTAAATTACACGGATAATTTCCTCGTAGGTCATACTGCTGTTCAGCGTATAAATACCTTTCTGCATGTCGGTTCCCTCGCGTTTCATCAACTGCATGTGCACATAAAACGCCGCCGGATTACCGACCAAATCCTGATTTGACAGCCGCTTAGCCACTTCAAATTCACCATCATCCTCCGATATGGTAAATGCTGTTGTCTGTCCCGGCGGCAAATCTTTTGACGTATCGCCCACCGCCTCGCAGGCAAAGGAATAGCCGACGCGGCACAGCTGTACACCACCAAATACAACCAAACCATAAAACACGATATTCAGTAATACAATTAACATGGTTCGTACAGCTTTTAACATGGATTATACCTCCATAATAATTGGTAAAATAACCGGATTTCTCTTCATCTTCTTCCACAGGAAGTCATTCAGAGTATCCTTAATTTCTGTTTTAATTCTTCCCCAGTCTGTAATTCCTCTTTCGTATAGACGGTCAAGCGCAATATTAACAACTTCATGGCACTCATCCATCAAGTTTTCCGCTTCTCTAACATAAACAAAACCACGGGATACAATATCCGGTCCTGCCAAAATCGTGTTGGAGCCTTTCTCCAGTGTAAGTACCACAACCAAAAGACCATTTTCCGATAAGTGCTGGCGGTCACGAAGAACAATATTTCCTACATCGCCAATGCCAAGTCCATCGACCATAATTCCCTGTGCAATCGTTTTACCAACAATTGTCGCACGATCCTCACGGAGTTCCAAAATATCTCCGGAACGTAAAATCTTAATATTTTCTTTTGGCACACCCATCTTCTGTGCTACATCTGCCTGTCCCTGCAAATGACGGTACTCACCATGAACCGGTATAGAAAACTTCGGTTTCACAAGCGAATAAATCAATTTAATCTCTTCCTCACATGCATGTCCGGAAACGTGAGTATCCTGAATAATTACCTTTGCACCCTTTTGAGAAAGTTCGTTAATTACTTTTGAGACCGACTTCTCATTACCCGGAATCGGACGGGAACTGAAAATAACAACATCCCCGGGTTTAATTGCGATTTTACGATGAATACTTGCCGCAATACGGGAAAGAGCTGCCATTGCTTCACCCTGACTTCCCGTCGTAATCAGTACGAGCTGCTCATCGGAATAATTTTTCATCTCTTCCAAGCTGATAATCATATTGTCCGGCACCTGAATATAACCAAGTTCCACCGCCGTATTTACGATGTTTACCATGCTTCGTCCTTCAATGACGACTTTACGGTTCTGCTTCTTCGCCGAATTAATAACCTGCTGCACACGATCTACATTCGAGGCAAACGTAGCCACGATAATACGGTTGTGTACATTTTCCTCAAAAATCGAATCAAAAGTCGCACCAACCGTACGCTCCGACTCAGTAAAGCCCGGTTTCAAAACATTCGTACTGTCGCACATCAGGGCAAGTACACCTTTTTTACCAAGTTCTCCAAAACGAGCCAAATCAATTGTGTCTCCGTAAACCGGCGTATAATCTACTTTAAAGTCACCGGTGTGTACAACAATTCCTGCCGGTGTATAAATGGCTAATGCCGCTGAATCCGCAATACTGTGATTTGTCCGGATAAACTCAATACGGAAATCTCCTAAGTTAATATACTGACCATAAGTAACAACTTTTCTCTTAACGTTATTTAACAGATTATGCTCTTTTAACTTATTCTCGATAATTGCCATCGTAAGTCTCGTAGCATAAATCGGAACATTCAGTTCTTTTAACACATAAGGCAGAGAACCGATGTGATCCTCATGTCCGTGTGTAATGACAAAGCCTTTCACTTTATCTCTGTTATCCTGCAAATACGTGATATCCGGGATTACTAAATCCACACCTAACATATCATCTTCCGGGAAGGCCAGTCCGCAGTCCACTACAATAATACTCTCTTCCGTCTCAAACGCCGTAATGTTCATTCCAATCTGTTCCAAACCTCCAAGCGGAATAATCTTTACGCGCTCTTCCCCTGTTTTTTTCTTCTTCAATTTTATTACACCTCTCTATTCTAATCTTAATTCTACATCGTCCAATAATTCTTCTAAGTACTTTGAAATAATTTTCAACTCTTTCTCATCGTCTACAACCTGATACGTTACCAGTTCGTCCTCTGTTTCCTCTCTCAAAATCATTGCTTCTGCTTCCTCATCCTCAACGGAATCTGTCACGAGAAGATACGATACACCGGCAATGTCTGCTTTTTCCAACACAAAAAAAGCCTCCTCGCTGCCATCGTCAGCCGTAAGCATAATGAGTCCATTTTCGTTTTCTGACATCAAATCCTCCTAATTGTGTATGGAATCTAAATAACCTTGTAAAATCAGGGAAGCTGCAATCTTATCTACATACGTTTTCCGATGTTCTGAGCGCACTCCGCCTTCTTTTAACACATCCATGGCAGAAACCGTGCTGAGCCGTTCGTCCCACAGCACTACTTCTAACCCTGTTCTAGCCTTTAGTTTTTCCATAAATTCTTTCGTTCGCTCGACACGCTCTCCCTCCGAATTATTCATATTCTTCGGGTAGCCAAGCACAATACGTCCTACGTCATTTTCCTCTGCCAGTACCTGAATACGTGCCAGAGTCTGTCGTAATTTGTTTTCACTTTTTCTTTTTATAACTTCAACCGGCTGGGCAGTCAAAAGCATGGAGTCGCTAATCGCCACACCAACTGTCACTGAGCCGTAATCAAGTCCCATGATTTTCAAAATAAATACCTAGTCTTCCTTGAGATTATTCTCAATATAGTCTTCTAAAAACACTTCAATAATTTCGTCACGCTCTGCGCGCATAATCAAACTTCTTGCACCTTTGTGACTGGTAATATAAGTCGGGTCTCCCGACATCAGATACCCAACAATCTGATTAACCGGATTGTAGCCTTTTTCCGTCAATGCAGAATAAACTGCCGCAATCACATCACGGACATCCAAATCTTTCTCCGCCTCAACCTTAAAGTATTGCGTATTATTCAATTCCTGCATGCCGCCACATCCTTTCTATAATCATACCCAATTACTAATATTGTAATATATATAACCTCAATTCGCAAGAGTTTTTTTGCATGAAGTTTATCTCCGCAATCTTATAATATTTTTCACCAAGCACAGCAGAAGAACGGCAGCCATCATCTGCTTTTGTTTTTTTATCATACACTAGAAAAATTCGTTTGACAATTGTATAATGTTACAAAAAAGAAAAAAAGGAGCAATATGATGAGTCAACTGTTTTACTATACACCGGCAAACGGAGACTGGAACAAGGCACTTCCGATTGGAAACGGAAAACTTGGAGCCATGATTTTTGGAGAGGAACATGAAGAACATTTTCAGCTTAATGAAGATTCTGTCTGGTTTGGAACAAAACGAAACCGCAATAATGCGGATGCCAGAAAAAATCTAGAAAAAATCCGTGAATTAATTTTAAATGGAAAAATTTCAGAGGCGGAAAATCTCTGTAAATATGCCCTGTCCGGCACACCACAGAGCCAGCACAGTTACCAGACACTGGGTGATGTTTATTTTGATTTCTGCGGTGTACGAAAAAAAACAAAAGATTTTAAGCGGACACTCGATTTATCAACCGCCATACATACCTCAAAAGTCACGGATGCAGACACTGGCTTTTCCTATGAAATTGAGACTTTTGCCGACTTCGACACAAACTGCATTGCTGCCCATTTTACGAGTACTAATCCGGATGGGCTTTCTTTGGCTGCCTCCTTACAGCGTGGCTCTTTTTATGAGGCAACCACCCACACAGACGACACGCTGTTAATTTCCGGCAGACTCGGCGGCGGGGATGAATCTTTTTGTGCCGGTATGCGCTTTGTCATTTCGGACGGCGCACAAACAGGCATGGGCGAACATTTGTTAGCCGAACACTCCTCTTCCATTACCGTATTACTGACAGCGGCAACTACATTCCGTCACAAAAATCCGGAAGAAGCAGTAAAAGAATCATTAAAAAAAGCAGCTTTCATTCCATATGAGAAATTGAAAGAAAAACATGTCAAAGAATACCGCTCATATTTTGACCGCATGCATTTATCACTTCCTTATGATTCATCTCTCGATGCCCTTCCAACAGATGAAAGACTTGCACGTATTGATAAGGAACACCCGGATAACGGACTCATTAACACGTACTTTGATTTTGGCAGATATCTGTTAATTAGTTCCAGCCGCGGCGACTGTCTTCCGGCAAATCTCCAGGGCATCTGGAATGATTCTTTAAGTGCACCGTGGGGAAGCAAATTTACCATTAATATCAACACAGAAATGAATTACTGGCCGGCATTATCCTGCCGGTTAGCCGACTGCGAAAAACCGCTTTTTACACATATGCTGCGCATGTTGGAAAACGGAAAACAGACCGCTAAAGAAATGTATGACTGCCGTGGTTTTGTCGCCCACCACAACACCGATTTATGGGGTGATACAGCACCGCAGGACATCTACATTCCTGCTACTTACTGGGTTATGGGCGGTGCATGGCTTGCTACCCATATCTGGAACTATTACAGTTACACAAAAGACCTTGATTTTCTCAAAGAAATGTACCCATTTTTACGAGAATGTGTTGCCTTTTTTATGGATTTTCTCATCGAAGTTAATGGCGAATTGGTAACCTGCCCTTCTGTGTCACCGGAAAACACTTATATCATGAAAGATGGCACACAAGGACGCTTGTCTTACGGCGTTACGATGGACAATGAAATTCTCCACGAATTATTTGACCATTTTGAAAAGTCCTCCACATTGTTACAAGAAACCGATATCGATTTTTGCCAAAGAGCAAAAGAAACGGCAAAAAAACTACCAAAAATAAAGATTGGAAAACACGGTCAGATTATGGAATGGATGAAAGATTATGATGAAGCAGAACCGGGTCACCGCCACATCTCACATTTGTGGGCACTTCATCCGGCTTTCCAGATTACGCCGGATAACACACCGGATTTATGTGATGCTGCCAAAATTACGTTGCAGAGGCGTCTCAGTAAAGGCGGCGGACACACCGGCTGGAGCCGTGCGTGGATTATGAATATGTATGCCAGATTATGGGATGGAGAAAATGCTTATAAACAGCTTTTACTCCTCTTTTCCAACTCAACTTTACCAAATCTGTTTGACACGCATCCACCATTTCAAATTGATGGTAATTTCGGCTCAATTGCTGCCATCGCAGAAATGCTCTTGCAGTCAAGAGAAGATAAGACGATTTTTCTTCCTGCACTTCCAAGTGCATGGCAGAATGGTTTTGTAGAAGGAATCTGTGGCAGGGAAAATATCTGCTATGACATTCGCTGGAACAAAGGCGTCCTTTCCGATGTCACCCTGCACGCAGGGTCTGATACCTCCATCACGCTTTCTTACAAAGACAAGGAAAAACGCCTCACCCTGCAAGAAGGTGAGACGTTATCTGTATCATTTTAATCATTTAGGAGTGTAATCGTTTTACTTTTATTAATCGTCCTGTAAAGCATCAAACCCGCTCTCACCGGTTCTGACTTTGACAACTTCTTCGACATTGTATACGAAGATTTTACCATCGCCAATGTGACCGGTGTAGAGTGCCTCTTTAGCAGCATCTACAACTTTTTCTACCGGCACGGCACTTACGACAACCTCAACTTTCGTCTTCGGCAGCAACGTAAATTCAACCGGTACACCACGATAATACTCTGCTGTACCTTTCTGAGTACCACAGCCTAATACAGAAGTTACGGTAATACCGCTGACGCCAATCGCATTCAGTGCTTCCTTCAAATCTTCGAACTTGCTCTGACGGCAGATAATGGAAATCTTGCTCATCTTCACTGCACCTTCGGCTACCTCTTTCTTCTTCTTGAGAGTCGGAGCAGGAACCTCTGCTACCGGTACAGCGGCTTCCATCGGGACATCGCCCATCATTGTCTTTGCTCCTGCCGGTGATGCAGCATAGAAGCGGTTACCAGCCGGCATAAAGTCTGCGTAAGCACTTGGTAAACCATGTTCGGTTGCATCCAGACCTTCGATTTCTTCCTCCGGTTTTACACGAAGACCAATGGTTGCACGGATTGCAAGGAATGTAAGTGTAATCAATACAACAGCCCATGCACCAACCGTAAGAATACCTAAAATCTGAAGTCCTAACTGGTTAAATCCACCACCGTAGAACAAACCTTCTTTAATTCCCGCTATTTTAAATCCCGGTGCGGATGAAGTAGCAAACAAACCAACTGCGAAAGTTCCCCAGATACCATTCATCATATGTACGGCTACCGCACCAACCGGGTCATCCACACGAAGCACATGGTCACAAAGCCATACACCAAAGACAACCAGCACACCGGCTACCGCACCGATAATAGCTGCACCGAGTGCATCGGTTACATCACAAGGAGCTGTGATTGCTACCAAACCTGCAAGAGATGCATTCAAACACATCGAAACATCCGGTTTGCCATATTTAATCCATGTAAAAATCATACATACAACGGTTGCCACAGCAGGTGCGACTGTTGTTGTCAGGAAAATTGAACCAAGCGTTTTCAAATCTGTTGCAGCAGCACCGTTAAATCCATACCAGCCAAGCCATAAGATGAATACACCAAGTGCACCAATTGTTAAGTTATGACCAGGAATCGCATTTACCTTTATCACTTTACCGCTCTTATCTTTCTTAAACTTACCAATACGAGGTCCTAAGAATGCGGCACCAATTAAAGCACAGATACCACCTACCATATGAATAGCACAAGAACCGGCATAATCATGGAATCCAAGATTTGCTAACCAGCCGCCGCCCCAAATCCAGTGGGCTTCAATCGGATAAATCAATGCTGAAATCACTGCTGAGTATACACAATAGGACAAGAACTTAGTTCTCTCTGCCATTGCTCCGGAAACGATTGTTGCCGTTGTTGCACAGAACACAAGGTTAAATACAAACGTTGAAAAATTGAAATTTGCAAAGTTCGTAAACAAGTCAAATCCCGGTTTACCAATAAATCCAAGATAATCTTCACCAAGTAACAATGAAAAACCAATCAACATAAACATCACAGTTCCGATACAGAAATCCATGAGGTTTTTCATAATGATGTTACCGGCATTTTTGGCTCTGGTAAAACCACCCTCTACCATAGCAAAACCTGCCTGCATCCAGAATACCAGTGCGGCGCCAATCAAGAACCATACGCCCCACAAATCGCTCTGAAGCGATTCAACTGCTTTCATTACATCCATACTAATTCCTCCTTTTCTTTCATGACGTATTCCCCTGCAATAGAAAAAGCGCCAGAAACAAATTCTCGTTTCTGACGCCTTCGTCATTTATGTCTGCAATTATAAAACGCGGTTTTCTAAATGTCAATACCTTTTTTACATTTTGTGCATTTCCAACAAATACCATTCGTAAAAATGCAACTTTTTTCAATAATTAAACAACAATCCTTTTCTTGCACACATTTCTGTGCTATAATTGATTATGTTTATCAAAATAAGAAAGGCTGATTATAAATGGCTTTAAATACCAAAGGAAAAAAGACATCTTTGACCGAAGAGGCATCCATTTACCAGAAAAGACAGGATGATTTATCGGACAAAGAACGTATAAAGAATATGACAGGAAAGCAAAAACGGGACTTTTTCAGAACTTATTATCTTCCCAAACTGCTCGTTATACTTGCTGTAGCCGGTGTTGTTTTTTACATCGTATGGGTTGATTTTATCAACAAGTCTCATATTTATATGCGGTGTGCGATTCTGAATGAGTCGATTACCGACAGCACCCTGACAGAATTCAGTGACCGATTTACCGACTCTATGAAGATGGATTATAAAAAGAACCGTGCTTCTTTTTATATGTATTATACCCGCTCGGATGTTGCCAGAGAGATGGGAGCCGACACGGGCAGCGATTTATCGGAAATCAGCAGCCGTCTGGTGGCAAATTCATTAGACTGTATGATTGCTTCTTATGAAGATGTAGAAAATATTTACTTAAAAAATGGATTTATTATGAATCTCAATGATTTTTTAAGCGAAAAAGAAAAAAAGGCCTTAAAACCTTATCTTGTCACCAAAAAAAATGAGGCTGATAAAGTGATTGGTATTTCTTTGAAAGACTGTAAAAAATACCGGACACTTTTCACCGGCAGAACACCAATTACAGAAGAACCTGTTCTTTATGTAATTACGAACGCAACCGATGAAGGAAAAAATTATGTCAAACAACTCATTCATTACCTTTATTCGGATGAATTAAAACAAACAGCGTAGATTGGAGGACTTATGTTAAACGGACGAAAAACCATCGGTATTATTTTATTTGATATAACCGGCTACTATCAGCAGCAGTTGGTACATACGTTATCAAAAACCGCTTCTAAGCGCGGCTACAATCTGCTTACTTTCTCTGCTTTTACCATCTACGGCAGCGATACAAAAAATGCAGCAGGTGAATATAACATTCTCCATCTGATTCCGTATGAACAGCTCGACGCCCTAATTGTCTGCCATGACACATTTAACAGCAATGAAGCTGTCGAGGAACTGTGGAAACTTGTCACAGAACGCTGTCAGGCACCCATTATCAGCATACGCAAAAAGGTAAATGGCTGTTACAACATATTAGCAGAAGACACAGATGCAATTCCTGCTTTTGTACGCCACTTTCATGATGTTCATCACTTTGACCGCATTGCCTTTATGTCCGGACCATACAACCATCCGGATGCAATTTTCCGCTTAGAAAAATATAAAGAGGCAATGGCTGAGTTAGGACTTGACTGTCCGGAAGAATACATTTTCGAAGGTGACTTTTGGAAAAATTGTGCCGCTGATGCAGCAAACCACTTTATGAATTTAACAAACCGCCCTCAGGCAATTGTCTGCGCCAACGACTACATGGCACTCTCTCTTTGTAAAGAACTTACATTACAGGGTTATTCAGTGCCACAGGATATCGCCATTTCCGGTTTTGATGATGTACGGGATGCGCGTGCAAATGTACCACCGCTAACCACCTGTTATGTCTCAGTCTCTGATATGGCAAAAAAAGCAATGGAAACGATTGATACCTTATTAAATGGGAAAGAAGCTCCTGCCTGCACGTTTGTTCCTACAAAAATCATCATCCGCAACTCCTGCGGCTGTGAATCCTCCACGATGAAAGATTTAAGTCTTTCCCGTATGTATGAAGTGGAATTAATGGAACAGCTGATTAACCAAAATGCGCATAATACATTCGTTTCCATTTCGCTGGAAAATATAACATCCGCAGAGGATATCGGTGATTATCTCCGATTAGAGGATGCCCCCGGCATTACCCGCGATTTCTACCTGTGTCTTGGCATCCACGGCAATGGTGCCTATCCACAGGTAAAGAAAAAAGCACCCGGTTTTGCAAAACGCTCCCATTCGATTTACAGTTTAAGAGATTTAAATCCAATTGCCACCTCAAGTTTTGAGACGAAAAAATTACTGCCGCCGGAAGCTATCCGCGAGGAACCAATGGCAGTATTTTTCTTCCCGATTCATTATTTGGAGTATAATTTTGGCTATGTAGCAGCAACCTCAAACGGTGAGGAAGCACAAGATACATTATTTCACTCCTGGCTTTCCCTTATCGGAAATACATTGGAAAACTCGCGAATTCGTGCAAAAAATCAGGCACTATTGGAAAAATTAAATATGCTCTACCACGAAGATTTTCTTACAAAATTATATAACCGCCGCGGTTTTGAGCAGTTCTCGGAAGAAGAATTTGCAGAAGCAAAGAAACACAACATAAAGACGATGACACTGAGTATCGACATGGATAACCTGAAATACATTAACGATGTTTATGGACATTCTCATGGAGATTTAGCACTTCAGACAATTGCCGATGCAATGCGTCAAGCCTGCTCCGGGTGTGAAATCTGTGCCCGCATCGGTGGCGATGAATTCGCTGTATTCGGTTATGACTACAGCGAAGAGAAGGCAAAACAGTATACCGAAAACTTCTTACAGTACTTAAAAGATTTTAACGCTGACAGCAGCCTTCCATACTGCGTCAACGCCAGTTTCGGATATACCATCTCCGACCCGTCACTTTCCATATCGCGAGAGCAGTACATGAAAGCCAGCGACGATTTACTCTATCAAAACAAGCGAAAACGTAAGGAAAAGTATGGTAACCTAAGTCAGCGGTAAAAAGATTCTAAAAGTTGTAAAAAGCGCTTCATCTGTAGTGGTTTCTCCAAAAAAGCATTGATTCCTATTTGTATACTGGATTCAATGCTTTTTTGGTGGATTTCATCCACCAATACAAACAAAGGAACTTTTTTTGCCCGTTCACGGCTGCGAAATTCCAGTGCAAAATCTTCATAATCAATTGCTAATGAATATCCATCCACCACAACAACATCAAATGGCTCTGCCACATAACTCTCCCATAATTCCAACCCTTCTTTTGCAGAATAAGCAACATCCACCTGTGCTCCACAGACACGAAACCGTACCCCCATCATATCAGATTCCTCATTCTGCGACTCAATAACCAGAATTTTATAGCCTTTCAATGATACATCATTTGGGAAAAGTTCCGGTTTTAGCTCTAACTGCGTAATCTTATCTTTCCAGCTCTTCTTTAACGGAAGTTCCAATTTCATCACATTCACATTTCCTCCTCGACGGCTTAATTCCAATCTTCCACCGAGAAATTCCGATAAGCGTCTGGCAACCACCAATGAGAATGTTGTACAGTAAATACCCTCTTTTCGCTTCCAGTCCATTCTGGTGTTTACATGATCCAAAAGATAGTTTCTGCCAAATGAAGACTCATCAATTGGCAGTCCCCAGTCCTCAAACATAACAGATAATAAAAACTGGTCGTCCCCTCTTTTTTCCACTGTTCCGAATACACGCACAGTAGAAGATTCCTCTGAATTTAGCAGGCAGTTTCCAAGAATGTGGTTAAAAATTTCGAGAATACGCTTTTCATCTCCAAAACACAGTTCTCCATCCAAATCAAAGTTTGCCTCTAGCGTTAGTTTTGCCCGGTTCATTCTCTCTTTCCAGTCAGTAACCACTCCATTTACAAGTTTTGCCAGAGAGAAAGAATTGTTTTCAATCACCATTTTCCCCTGTTCAATTATTTCGTATTCTGACATACTCTCAATAACTTCGAGTACATACTGAGCGGCCGTGCGGATTTCTCCAATTCGCTCTTGCAGATTCTCCTGCTTATAAAGTTCCGCGCTTACATATTGAACCGGCGCCATTACTTCTCTTGTTAAAATAGCCAGAAAATTTCTTCTCATCTCCACCATATCCTTTGCTTCTTTTAACGCTGTCGCCATCAATCTGCGGTTTGATTCTTCCTCTTTTAACTGAATCAGTCTCAATTCATGCATATCCTGTGCTTCAACAATAATTGTATCCGTGTCACTTCCCAGATAGCTGTAGCGGAAACATTTGTATCGATAATCCCCACCCGGTTTATTAATGCGGAAAAATAAAACTTCCTCAATCGAACTTGACTCCAGCACGTCTTTCATGTTATCCAAATCAAATACCGTATAAAAACGCGCCTTATCCTCCGGGTGCACGTAATGAGTTGCCGTTTTTTCCACAAAATCTTCAAACATGGTAAACGGGTAAATGTCTTCAAAAGCTTCCTCTCCGGTAAAATATCCCTTCATTGTGTGGTCACGCAGAGAAACTTTGATTACGATTTCATAAATTTTATCTGCCTGTTTTTGATAAATATTCTGTAATTCGAGCCGCTCTTCCTCCTGTTTTTTCTGTTCCTCAATATTTTTCATACTGCCAACCAAGCGAACAACCTGACCCTTTTCCAATACTTTCGTGACTGCAAATTCATACCACTGATAACTCTCTTTGCCGGTAGAATTCTCCTTTGTTAAAAAACGAATCTGTGAGGATGCCGAAATTTCATCCGTATATAAAAAGTCAAAAACACCCTTATCCTCCGGGTACAAAAGACCGGAATCATACATAATTTCATTCAGCGTTCCCTTACACTGTTTTTCCACGCATAAAGAAAATGTCATATGTTCGGAATCTTCATAAAACTGCATCTGTTTTTCCTTTACATCGTATTCAAACAGAAAGTGGGCATTAATCCCCGAAGCAATCATATAACGCTCTTTTTCCCGCTCTAAGCGGTACATCGTACGTTTCTGTTCCGTGACATCCAAAAGCGTACATAAATACTCGCATCCCTCTTCGGTTTCCTGATAATATCTGCCGACCATCCGGTACCATCTTGTATCCTGATAACGAGGATGCCTGGTACGAAAATCGTAATCAAGCGGTTCCTGTTTTCTTGCCTGCTCAATGATGTGGCTGCGAAGCCCCGGCAAATCCTGCGGATACGTATAAATACCGGAACTGCCAAGGTACTGCTCCCTCGTTGTTCCCACCATTGTAAAATACTGGTGATTTGCCTCCATAATGTAGAAATTCGTATCGGTAACAAGAACGGTCATCACACCACCCGGAATGTTATCATAGGTCGTGTCTCTTTCCCTCATCGTTTTTTCTTCGCGTGAAACATCAACGACTAAAGAACGGATATTTTTTCTTCCGGTATCATCTTTTTCATAGCGTCCGTTTTCCCACACCCAGATAAGTGAACCGTCTTTCTTTCTCATGCGGTAACGGCACGTGTAACTGCCGCTCTGTTTCAGATTTTTTCGAATCTGATAACGAATTTCCTCATAATCCGGTGGATAAATCAAATCTCCCACTTTACCACAGCTGCGTATCATAAGTTCCGACTGCGTATAACCCATCATATTACAGAATCCCTCATCCACCTCATCAATGAGCATTTCATCATTTTCATAATGCGAAAGTCTTTCTCCAAAGTCTTTGAGTTCATGCATTCTGGCTAACTGCCACATTTCCTTTGTCATACATTCTCCTTCTTTCTAGCCACAACTACAAACCGCCCGTTTTCCGTATGATAAGCACAAGTTACCAAAGTCAGAAGCTGCTCTCCGTAAGCCGGCGTTGCCCCATCTTTGTAAATTGATAATTTCTTACAATTTTTCACATAGGTTTCATACTGTTTTTTTGACAGTTTTCCTACATACCGGTAATACTTAAACACATCCTCATTTTCTTTATACACTTTCGAGCGAAATACTGCTACAACCTCATACTGCCGCTTCTCATAAAGCGTATCAAACTCAATCGTTTTATGCTTTTTATAAAAATCTGCCTTTTCAAAATCCTCCAAATGCGCAAACATCAAACCGCTTTTCATGTGATGACCGTAAACCATCAAATTTCCTTTTAACTCATCAATGTCACACTTAGCATCTAAAAACGGTAGTCCGTTCACATCGGATTTTTTCTCAAAATTGCGATGTAAATAATATTCCGAATCTTTTTTCGTCTGCATAACCGGATAATCAATTTTTGTATTTTTCACCGTTACCCAGCCGATTAAATCTGAATTTTTCTTATAAAGCTTACGGTATCCCTTTTGAATCGACCGTCCGGTTTCGGATTTCACTTCTGTTTCTTCTTCGGTGTCCGAAAAAGCCTCCTGCCTAATCTGCTGCAATTGTGATAATTCGTTTTCTGTTTGTTTCGCCATCCAGAAATAATGAAATAAATATCCCCCACTGGCTAAAAATACGACTATAAACACAATCAGAAGAACCGTAGACAACACTCTTTTTTTCTTCATATTCTCCTCCTTTACAATGCCTTTCTCATCGGCGTAAAACGAATCCCATCCGCCTTTTGTTCCTTATCCAAAGGGACAAAACCGTTTTTTTCATAAAAGCCCACAGCATACGGCGAAGCATTTACCGTAACCGCACGAATTTTAGGATTCTGAGCTAATACCTCATTTTCCACTACTTTCATCAGCTTCGTTGCCACTCCCAGATGATGAAATTTCCCCCTCACAAACAAAAGACTAATGTGCTGTCCTGTGCGCAGGGCAATTACTCCAATCAAATATTGATTGAGATAGCACCCATAAAATTTCATTTCGCCTTGATTGACTTTTTCCACCATATTATGATACTCAATAAAATGGCGGAAAGTCTGAATCCCCATTTCTTCATAATCCGGCACCTCAAATTCTTCAAAGACTTCCCAGATAAGTTCCAATGCCGGTCTTAGTTTCTCCGGCACAATTTTACAAATCTGCATATTTTTTCCCTTTCCAAAAAAACTACATCTTAAGTATAAAGAAATTCATTGCCTGTGTCAAAGTTTTTTGCTATCCTTATACATAGATAATTAACCCACATTCAAAACGACTTTTTAGGAGGATAACCTTTATGAAACAGCTTTTTAACAACGACTGGTTTTTCCACAGAGAACCACTGGAAACGACCATCGATACATTCTTTAATACAAAGGACTGGGAGCCGGTTGACATCCCGCATGACTGGATGATTTACGACAGCAAAGATTTGTACGCTCAGGGAGTCAGCTGCTACAAAAAAACTTTTACGGTGCCTGCCCTCGGTTTAGACCGCCTTTCCATACTGTTTGAAGGCGTATACATGGATAATGAAATCTATCTGAATGGAGAGAAAATTTTCACATGGCCTTACGGCTACTCACAGTTTGAAATTGATTTGACTTCCTATGTCAAAGAGGGCGAGAATACCATCTGGGTAAAAAACACCTATGAACTTCCAAACAGCCGCTGGTATCCGGGCTCCGGCATTTACCGAAACGTCTGGCTTGTAAGACGTCCTGCCGTTCATTTCACAACAGACGGCGGTTATCTGTCAGCAAAAAAAGAGGGGGATGCTTTTATTCTGCATGCCGACTACGAGATTCAAAACGATACCGATTCTGCCTGCGAGGTTACTCTTTGCCACAAAGTACTTGCACCGGATGGTAAAGTGGCCGGTACAAGCAAAGAAACTCTTACCATTCCTTGCGGCCTTACCGTAAGCAAACAGACAATGACTTTTGAAGCCCCACTTCTTTGGGATATTGAGTCACCGAATTTGTACACCGTACATAGTGAAATTATAAAAGACGAAACTGCCATTGATTCCAGTGATGAACGCTTTGGTTTCCGGACAATTGCCTTTGACCCGGATAAAGGTTTCTTTTTGAATGGCAGAAATGTAAAAATCAACGGTTCCTGTGAACATCATACGCTCGGTGCACTCGGTGCTGCCATAAACCGCGAGGCTGTCAGACGCCAGCTTACAATTATGCAGAAAATGGGTGTTAATGCCATCCGCAGTGCACATAATATGCCGGCACCGGAACTGATGGAATTATGTGATGAAATGGGTCTTCTTTTGTACACGGAAAGTTTTGATATGTGGGAACACTGCAAGACCGATTACGATTACGGAAATTATTTTAAAGACTGGTGGAAAACCGATTTGACAAGCTGGGTACGTCAAGACAGAAACCACCCATCCGTCTTTATCTGGGGCATCGGAAACGAAATCCACGACATCAATTTTGACCGTGGATTAGAAGTAACAAAAATGTTACGGGATGCTGTCAAAGAACTTGACTACTACGGCAATGCCGTTATTGGCATGGGTTCTAATATCATGGGCGGTGAGGGAGCTCAGAAATGTGCTGCTGAAGTTGATTTGGTCGGTTACAATTATATGGAACATCTGTATGATGAACACCACGAAAAATATCCGGACTGGTGCATTTTCGGAAGTGAAACTTCTTCCACTCTGCAAAGCCGTGGTATTTACCATTTCCCACTGACAAACCGTTTATTAACTTACGATGACGGACAATGCTCTTCCCTTGGCAACTGTACCACAAACTGGGGAGCTAAAAATACAGACGTCGTTGTATCTGCCCACCGTGACCGTGATTACTGTTTTGGTCAGTTTATCTGGAGCGGTTTTGATTATATCGGCGAGCCGACACCATATTTTACAAAAAATTCGTATTTCGGTCAGGTTGACACCGCCGGTTTTCCAAAGGACAGCTACTATCATTACATGGCTGAGTGGACGGATTATAAGACAAATCCGATGGTTCATCTCCTGCCTTACTGGGATTTTAATATCGGTCAGAAAATTGATGTCCGTGCCTTTTCCAATGCGCCAAAAGTCGAATTATTCTTTAACGGCAAATCTCTTGGTGCACAGACGATTGACCACAAAAAAGGCACTCACTTAGCCTGCGACTGGCAGATTGCCTATGAGCCGGGTGAGCTAAAAGCAGTTGCTTACGATGAAAACGATGCGGTAATTGCAGAAACCGTACAAAAATCTTTTGGCGATGCCAAAAAAATCGTATGCAAGCCGAACAAAGAACAACTTTTAGCAAATGGCGAAGACCTTTTATTTGTCGAGATTAACACTCTCGATGAAAACGATACATTTGTTGCAAACAGCCGCAGCCGTGTTCAGGTTCACGTCAGCGGTGCCGGACGTTTAATCGGGCTGGACAACGGTGACAGCACCGACTTTGATTCCTACAAAGGAACGAGCCGCCGCTTATTCAGCGGTCGTCTTCTGGCAATTATCGCCGCCAAAGACACACCTGGAACCATTGAAATCGAAGTCACTTCCAAAGGACTTACTGCTGCCACCCTTTCGATTCCTGCCCTTTCTTGTGATGTTCGTGATGGCATTTCCTGCTTCATGGAAAACAAAGAATCCGCAGAAGATTTAACCGATGAAATTCCGGTTCGCAAAATTGAATTGACAAACCACGGCACCAATCATTTCGATGAAAATGCGACAGAAACTACCGTTACCGCAAAAATTCTCCCTGCGGATGCAACCTACCGGGAAATTGAATTTAAGGCGGTTACACTTGATGGTGTCGAAAGCAATAGTGTGAAAATCGAGACAACCGGAGCCGAGGCAACGATTCACGCATTAGGCGATGGTGAATTCCGCCTGTGTTGCAGCTGTAAAAACGGACGCGATGTGATGGAAGTAATGTCCGAGCTGGAATTTTGTGTGACAGGTCTCGGCGAGGCAACTTTAAATCCGTACAAAATGGTAAACGGCATCGATTATAAAGACTGCACAAACGAAGCTAAATTAAGTTTTCAGGGCGGTGTCTATATCACCGCTGAGGAACGCACCCGCTTCCTCTTTGAAAATGTGGACTTTGGCGAATATGGCTCGGATGAGATTCACATTCCGATTTTCTCATTTGAAGATGAGCTGCCAATTGAAATCTGGCTTGGTGACTCTGAAAAAGACGGCAAATGCCTTGTCAAAGACAAGTATCAGGCAAAGAGCTGGTATAACCACTATCAGGAAAATGTTTACACTCTGCCGGAGCGAATCCGCGGTGTACAAAGCATTTCCATCGTGGTATACCCAAGCATCAAACTTTCCTTACAGGGCTTTTACTGCAAGACATTAAGCAAAGCCTACGGAAAAGTATACGCCATCGAAAACAATACGATTTCCGGTGATATGTTTACCGTTTTAGAAAAACAAATTACTGACATCGGAAATAATGTTACACTCGAATTTGAGCATATGGATTTTGGTGAAGAAGGACCATCAAAAATTACAATCTGCGGTCACTCACCAATTCCTGTCAACACGATTCACATCCGCTTCTTTGCAGAAGACGGCAGAGAGATCAATCACATGGCAGAATTTACGCAGAGTGATGATTACAAAGAAGTCACTTTTCCAATTAGCGGCTTTACCGGATACGGAAAAGTAAACTTTATCTTTATGCCGGGTAGTAAATTTGACTTTGACTGGTTCCAGTTTGAAGCATAGAAAGTAGAAAAAAGAAGTTCATTCGTGAGAGACTATAACGTGAAAGCGTTATCTCGTCTCGATACGAATGAACTTCTTTTTTTAACCCATTATGGGAATCAGGAACAGCCATGCCAATCCATAATACGTGACCACAGCCACCAAATCATTTACCGTAGTAATCAATGGACCGGATGCAACTGCCGGATCAATTTTAATTTTTGCAAAAAACAGTGGCACTAATGTTCCTACCAGACTTGAAATTACCATTGCTAAAAGCAGTGACACGCCAACACAGCCGGACACCAAAAATGCCGTCGGAAGGGCATAGCCCTTTAAGCCGAAAATATACAGTCCCAAAAAGACAAATGCCAGTCCGCCCAAAAGCAGCCCATTGCAGAAGCCAACTTTCATTTCTTTCAGCACAAGCCGAAGTTTTGCTTTTGCATTCAATTCATCATCCATCAGTACGCGAATCGTTACCGCCAGTGATTGTGTGCCGACATTTCCCGCCATATCTAATATAAGGGACTGGAAACAAATCACAATCGGAATCACCGCCACCACAGCTTCAAATGAGCCAACCACAGTTGACACGCCCATACCCAGTAGAAGCAAGATGATTAACCATGGCAGTCTCTTTTTCATACTTTCCTTTGTTGTCTCACGCAAGTCTTCCTCTGCTGTCAAACCAGCTAACTTCGCATAATCCTCACCCATCTCATCATCAACTGCCTCGATAACATCCTGAGCCGTCAAAATACCAATAATTTCTTTTTTATCATTTAATACCGGAAGCGAATCCTCAGCATAATCCTTGATTTTTTCAATGCAGTCGGATATCTTTTCGCAGTCTAACAAATACGGATATGAATAACTAATGAGATCATCCAAATCATCATTTTCTCTGGCAATAATTAAATCCTTTAAATCAATCGCACCACTGAATTTATTATTCTCATCCACAACATAAAGCGTTGAAATATTGTCGTTTTCACCTGCCTGTACAATCAGCTCACGCATAGCCTGGCGAATATTCAATGTCTTTTTAATACAGATATAATTGGTCGTCATAAGACTACCAATTTCCTCTTCATCATACGAATGAATCAACTGAATATCTGCCTTGACATCCTCGTGCAGAATCGGACGCAGTTTTTCCTTTACACTCTCATCAATTTCCTCCAGCAAATCAACTGCGTCATCAGAATCCATTTCATTGATAACTGCCGCCAGTTTATCAATCCCGATTTCCTCAATATAGTCTTCCGGTTCCTCAATAAAAGTAAAAATTTCAGATACCCATTCAGGCTCTAATATATTATATAAATGGATTCTTTCTTCTTTTGTCAGTGCTTCTAAACTTCTTGCAATATCATTATCATGGTAGTCATGTAATTTCTCAATAATTTCTTCATCCGGCAGACCACTTCTTATAATCGATACAATTTCATCGGTAAACTGTGGTTCTTTTAAGATTTCTTTTTCCATACTCATTCCTCCGTTCAGGTATAATGCAAATCAATCCTCACACCAAAACATGCTCCACAAGCACCTCATGAATCTCATTTTCCCCATACCCTTTTTCTGCTGCCTCAGATGCTAAAACGCCAATCTTTACATAACGTTCATTGTGTCCAATCAGATACCCTTTTCCTTCATGGGAAACAACTTCTTCAAACAGTACCTTTTCCCGTTTTGAAACAAAAGCATCCGCATAATTTTTCTGATATTCTTTTGTATCCTGTATGAGCAAATCACTCCTGTGTTTTTTCACCTGCGGGTCAACCTGGTCTGTCATTGCCGCAGCTCTTGTTCCTCTGCGCGGCGAATAAGGAAAAATGTGCAAATCAGAAAAAGCAATTTCCCTCAGAAAATTTCTTGTAATCAAAAATTCTTCCTCGGTTTCTCCCGGAAATCCCGTTATGACATCCGTGGTAATCGCCGGATAATCAAAATATTTTCGCAGAATTTCCACTTTTTCCTTATACTCTGCACTTGTATAATGCCGGTTCATCCGCTTTAATACCGTATCGCATCCGCTCTGCAGGGATAAGTGGAAATGCGGGCACACTTTTTTTATTGCCGAAAGTTCTTTTGCAAAAGATTCCGTAATAATTCTTGGTTCGAGTGAGCCAAGCCGGATTCTCTCAACCCCCTCAATTTCTGCGACTTTTGAAATCACAGCCAAAAGTGGTTTACCTTCAAGGGAGACAAAATTTAATGCATCCGAAAAATCCACGCCATAAGAAGACAGATGAATCCCGGTAAGAACAACTTCTTTATAGCCCTGCTTCGCCAACAATTCTACATGAGAAATAACCTCATCTTCTGGCATGCTGACTAACTTACCTTTGCCTCTGACATAAGGAATCATACAATAAGTACAAAACTGATTGCATCCATCCTGAATTTTCAGATATGCTCTTGTTCTCTCATGCTCCACATGACGGCTTCCCATCGTCTGTGTTTCTTTCGGCGTCAAATGAAATTGTTCCACAAAACGCTCTGCCATATGCTCTTTTTCCCGATTTGAGAAAAAGGCATCAACAGCCGAATCCTCTTCAAGTTTTGCCTCGCCGCTCTCAACATAGCAGCCAACTGCCACTACTAAACTATCCGGATTTTTCTTTTTCGCACGGTGTAACATCTGCCTGGATTTCCGGTCAGCCATATTCGTCACCGTACACGTATTTACAATATAAACATCCGCTTTTTCCTGAAAATCTACTACATCAAAGCCAAGAGACTGAAACTGTTCCATCATTTGTTCCGTCTCATAAAAATTTACTTTACAGCCAAGTGTCAAAAAAGCAACTTTCATTTTATTCTTTTCCTTCCATAGCATTTTGCACAAAAAACAATATTTTTTTGAAAAGACCTCGTTTATTTTTTATATTGACATACTTCGTTAATCATACTAATATAATACGTGAAGAGAGGAAAATCTCTTAACACAAAATAAGGAGGTAATATAGTATGAAAACAGTTAAAATTTCTTTAAACTCAATCGACAAAGTAAAAGCTTTTGTCAACGAAGTAACAAAGTACGATGCAGAGTTTGACTTAGTATCCGGAAGATACGTTATTGATGCAAAATCCATCATGGGTATTTTCAGCTTGGATTTGTCAAAACCAATCGACCTCAATATTCACAGCGAGAACAACATTGATGAAATTCTTGCTAAACTTGACGAGTTCATCGTTAAATAAAAAATATAATATTGGGTTTGTTACTTAGCATGGGGCGGCATGATGGCCGCTTCTTTTTTTGTCTCAAAACGACGCACCGCCCCACAAAATTTTATTCTGGTTTTACACAGATTACTTCACGTTCTTCAATCGCTTTCTTTACCATTTCATCAATTTTTTCCGCTAAGTTTTTCTCAGACTCTTCCATCTTTGCAATGTCCGGTTTCGTCACCGGATGCTTTGCCACAAAAATCGTACAGCAGTCTTCAAACGGCTGAATCGATGTCTCAAAGGTATCAATCTTTTCCGCAATCTCAATAATTTCATTTTTATCAAAAGCAATCACCGGACGGAACACAGGCATATTACATACCGCATCCGTTGCCGCTAAACTCTGCATTGTCTGGCTCGCCACCTGTCCGACACTTTCACCGGTAATCAGTGATAAGCAGTGACGTTCTCTCGCAATTTTTTCTGCAATCCGCATCATGTATCTGCGCATAATAATTGTCAATTCATCGTGCGGACATTTATCATAAATATACAGCTGAATATCTGTAAAATTCACAATATGGAGATTGATATTACCCGCATACTCGGAAACAAGACGCGCTAAATCTACAACCTTTTGTTTGGCACGCTCACTTGTATATGGCGGTGCATGAAAATAAACTGCTTCAATTTTCACGCCACGTTTTGCCATCATATAGCCGGCAACCGGACTGTCAATACCTCCGGATAAAAGCAGCATTGAGCGGTCACTTGTACCAACCGGCATACCGCCGGGTCCTTTGATACTTGTCACATACACATAAGCACGTTTGCGGATTTCAATATACACTTTAATTTCCGGATGGTGCACATCAACCGACGCATTTGGCATATTTTCAATGATATACTCACCAGCCTGCATGCAGATATCCGGGCTTTTCATCTCATATTTTTTATCGCTTCGTTTGGCAAATACTTTGAATGTGAATGGGCGGTCACCCAGTTCTTCTTTCATATGAGTCACCAGTTCCTCACATACATGGGAAAATGTTTTATCCTCTACTAGAACAACCGGACAGATATGAGCAATACCAAAAACATGGCTCAGCCCTTCCATCACTTCTTCCTTGTCAAAATCATCCGAAAGAGCCTCCACGTAGACGCGTCCCTGCTCCTTCTCTACCATAAATTCACCCACACAGCGGTCCAAACGCTCACGCACACGGCGAACCAATGCATTTTCAAATACATAACGGTTTTTTCCTTTAATTCCGATTTCTGCATATTTAATCAAAAAAGCTCGTACCATTTTTCTCTCCTTCTATCGTCTTGTATACCGTGCTAACACCGGTACCAATTGTTTTAATTCCGTAATTGTCTGTTTTAACTGCTCAATCTGTGTCTCCACGGAAAAACTAAACCGCAGCGTACAGTCAAGCCGCTCATTTGCAACGCCAATCGCTTTCAGCGTTCCACTGATTCCCGGATGATTTGAGGAACAGGCGGACCCGGAAGAAACATAAATTTCTTTTTCCTCAAGGGCATGCAAAAGCACCTCGCTTCGGACACCGTCAAAACTCACACTCACAATATGAGGTGCCGTCTCTTCTACCGCAGAAGCATCACAGGCATTTACAACAGCCCCATCAACTTCTCCAATATGAGAAACAAAATACTGTTTCAATTCATACAAGTGCTTTCTATTTTCCTCCAGATTTGCATACATTTTTTCTGCAGCCAGAGAAAGCCCGGCAATTCCCGGTACATTTTCCGTTCCGGAGCGCATCCCCTGCTGCTGCCCACCGCCATGAATATAGGGATGAATTTTAACCTTATCCCCAATATATAAAAATCCGGTTCCTTTCGGTCCATGAATTTTATGACCGCTGACACTCAGCAAATCAATTCCCATTCGTTTTGGATAAATATTCATTTTCCCATATGCCTGAATCGCATCTACATGGAAAATAATATCCTTGTTAAATGCTTTTACAATTTTAGAAAATTTCTCGACATCCAAAATCGCACCAACTTCGTTATTCACAAGCATCGTAGAGACTAAAATCGTATCCTTACGTAATGCATTCTCAAGCGTTTCCTCACTCACATGCCCCATTGAATCCACGGGAAGGTAAGTGACTTCATAACCCATTTTTTCTAAATATAACAGCGGCTCATAAACAGCCGCATGCTCAAAACAGGTTGTGATAATGTGCTTGCCTGCACGGGCATTTGCAAGTGCTGAACCAATCAGCGCCATGTTATTACTCTCCGTACCGCCGCTTGTAAAAACAATGTTTTTCGCCGCACACTTTAACGTTTTGGCAATCTGTTCTCTCGCCTGTCTTACATAACGCTCTGCGATAACACCTTTCATGTGAAGGGATGATGGATTTCCAAAGTCCTCGTACATCACCCGCGTCACCAAGTCACAGACCTCTGAAAATGGTCTCGTCGTCGCCGCATTATCCAAATAACATTCCATTTATTCTTCCTCATTTCTTCCTTCGATTAAAAACATAAGAATCGACAACGCTGCTAACCCTGCCGTTTCCGTCCGCAAAATTCGTTTACCAAGAGAAATCGGTTTAATCCCTTGTGCCACTGCCGCTTCCACTTCCCCGCGTTCAAAACCACCTTCCGGTCCGATAAAAATGCCAATCCGGCCGCCTCTTTTTATTTGAGAGGCCTCCGTAAAGGAAAGAACTGACTCTTTCATGCCCTCGCACAATTCGTAAGGAATCATCACATAATCCATTTCATCTGCCATAGAAAGTGCTTCCGAAAAACTTTTCACCGCCGTCACTTCCGGTAAAACACCTCTACCGCTTTGCTTTGCGGCCGATTCAGCAATAGTACGCCATCTTGTCACTTTCTTTTCTTCTTTTTTGGCGTCCAGTTTTACCACGCATCGTTTTGTTTTCACCGGCACAATGGATGCTGCTCCCAATTCCACTGCCTTTTGAATCACGAGTTCCATTTTATCTTTTTTCGGCAGTGCCTGAAACAATGTAATTTCCACCGGAAGTTCCGAAACCGCCGGTTTCTCATCCCGAATCAAAAGACTTATCTCGCTATCGGAAACCGCCAGAATCTCGCACTCATAATCCACATCTTTCCCACAGGAAACCATTATCTTTTCCCCTTTTGTCATCCTGAGAACATTGCGGATATGGTTTACATCATCCCCATGTATCACAATTTCATTTTCCGTGCGGTTTTCCTCCGGTACAAAAAAACGGTGCATCCTTCTCTTCCTTTCCTTCAACATACGAACGGCACAAACAGCGTCCTTCCTGTCTGTGCCGCACGGTTGTATTCGTTTATTCTTTTTCGTTAAATCAACGTGCCAAACATCGTATATGTCGACTTGCCCTGATTCAATGCAATCTGGTTTGTACTCTGATTGTACAGTGTCGATGCTTTCTGTGCCACGCGGTCAGCAAGTGAACCGCTGCCTGAAAACAGTGCCTTCAAATCACTCATATTTGCTGCCTTGAATTTCGTCTCATCCAAAGACAATGTATTATCGTCATTGATTGTAATTCCAACTTTATTCAAAAGTCCCTGACTCAGATTCATCTGTTCCGTTCCCCATACAGCCGTCTGTAAAATACTATATGAGTTCATACTTTTTGTTGTGCCAAGTACACTGTTGTACTGGCTCACAAAATTCTTTGCCTTATCTAACAAATCTTCTGCTTTTGTATTATCACCATAAGAAGCATTTTTTAAATCATTTGCTGCCTGATACAGCTTCTGTGACGAACTCTTTAAACCAGACAACTTTGTGCCACTGTCTGCTGTACCGGAGTTTTTAATTGTCTCCGCAGAATCACTGCTCTTCTGTTTTGCCACATAAGCTTTCATCGCTTTTTTGTAAGCACCTTTTTGAATCATCTGCAAGTCGCCAATCGACGACAAAAGTGAGCCGCCCCTTGTACTGCTAGTTCCAAAAAATGTGTCTACAAATGAATTTGCTCCATATGTTCCTAATCCATACATATTATTCATAACATTCACTCCTTTGATTACTGCATCGGTACTCCATTACCTTAACTCTGCGACAATCCTATCGCAGTTTTATCCACTATCTTTAGTATAGCAGAAAATGGGTATGTGTCAAGTCGTTGGCACTTTTTGATTTCCGTAATTCAGGAGAAAAGTCAAAGAAACTGGCAACGAATATTTGACGCAAACAAAACCAGCCAAACTCAGTTTATCCTTATCTTATAAATGCGTCCTAGAACACTTTCCTGTATACGGTTGTTACCACATCTAATAACGATACACGGCCTCTAATTAAGGCTATCCCCCAACTGCTTCACTTTGTCGGCAAAAATGTAAAACAGATCAATATATTTCCTAACAATTGCGTTACAATGCGTTTTCACAATTTCGCAATCATAATCATGAGTAAGTTCATTCCTCACTTTTAGCATTTCCATCCATGCCTCATCAGAAATCAAATTTGCTTTGAATGCCTCTCGCAACACTTCTCTTGGAGAACCAGCAACAAACCCCGTGATTGCATAGTACTGCACCAAAATGTCTTTCATAACCTTCCATGCCAAATCAAATGTAATGCTAAACTTAGCACTCGTTCCACTCAGCACAAATGAATCAGAAAAATCTCTGTTCTTTGCCTCTGATAATGCATCCAGCGAATTACAAAATGATGTAAACCGGCGATTAAATTTTTCGTCCATACTGTCTGATATCCTCCAATAACAACTGATTTTTACAAGTATCCATATTTACCATATCGACGCTGTATAATGTTGGCAGATTTTCCACTTCTTCGACAAGTGCATCAAAATCTTTGACACCGGTTACTGCAATGTCAATGTCGCTTCGTTCCCTCGCAGTTTCCTTTGCTCTTGAACCATATAATATAACTTCTTTTGCTCCAAAATCCCGACAAAGATTTGCCGTTTCTCTGATTACCTGCTCTGCTTTCAAAAGTATCACCTGCCTCTTTCCTATACTAGCATTTTGTGAAGGAACTGGCAACTTCCTTATCCTCATCCTCTTTTTCTTTTGCCACATCAGCAATCTTTTGATTTAGTGTTCCCAAAGTATTCATCTGGGATGCAGATGCTGACAATTTCTTCTGCTCCAGTTTTTCAAGCTCTTCTTGTTTCTTTTTAACGCTGCTGCCACTTCCCGCATCTTGTCTGATTTCAGCTTTCAGCCCTCTGATTCTGCCTTCCATTCCGGTCACCGCTCTGCCCTGCACCTTTGCCTGTGCCATAGCAGAATCTGCCGAAATCATAGACTCCATACTAGCCTGTGATAATCCAGCCGTTTGTTTATCTTCATTTGCAGCTGCACGATTGTTTCCTGCAGACATCTCTGCCTGCTGTTTTTCTCTTCTCTGCTCAATCTGATGCTGCCGCAGTTGATTATATAAGTCATTGATTTGTCTTTGTATTTCCTGACGTTTTTTCATTTTTTCTTCTGCACTCAATGATTTATTCGAAGAAATTTCCTGCTGCTCTTTCTGCTTTCTGGCAATCTCGTTTTTAATATTTATGCTAAAAGAATCCATCTTCTGTGCCATTTTAATTCCAGCTGTCTTGGAACCAGCTCCGCTCAGTCCATTTACCTGCATTTTTCATCTCCTCCTGTTAATCGAAATTGAATCCCCTTAAATCGGTTTTGTAAATACGCCCGGCACGCTTTTCCTTTTTTCTTTGCCAGTTTCTTTTCTAAAATTTCATTTGTATGGTCTGACATTTTCTTCAAAAAGGAACTCTTATCTGAATTTTTTGTAATAACCCAGCCGCCCCAGTTTCCATTTTCGTCGCAAAACCAGCCGTCGCTTACCACTTCCCGCCCCTGTGCTTTCATCTGTGCCTTAAACTGTTTGGAGCAATTCGTTAAAAACTTAACATCCTTTTCAAAGGTCATTCTCGCCTCTTCATCAGTTCCCAGTTTGTCTAAATATTTCGGATGAATTACAAAATTCACATCCGATGAATTGCCATATGTCTGCCCGTAACCTACAGTTCCCACAAAAAACTTAGTTCCACTATTTCGCTTTTCCACTTCCTGTATAAAATCAAGACCGGATGAAGCAGCATCCGATATACTTTTCTCATAACTCACACCACCATTATTAACCACCGTCCGAGACGATGGTTTCGAATCCGATGCCTTCATCCCAACTGTCTCTTGATTTTTCACCGGATAGAAATAACCATTCCCAATTCCATTTACTGCCATAATGCCATCCTCCTTGAAGTATTACTCGTTTGAACTCCATTTCAAACATACTTTATAGTGTAAATATCGGCATTATTAATAAAAAACTTAAATCAAAAACATCTTCGCCAGCACACCCTCTTTTTCTATTTCTTTTATATTATCAAGTTTAATTGTTCCATTTGGAAATATACTTAAGATGCGGTCACAGTACATATTGACTGCATATCCCACAACTCCCAGTGCGAACATAATTCGAATGATTAGTATTGTCATATTTTTGTCCTCGCCCTTCCTTGTTGTTAGTTGTATCTAACTAATCATACCATTTTGCCTGTTCTTTAGCAACCTTTCTACAGTAAAATAATCCAATAGAAGCTCGAGGAGGTTTTTGCTTATGCTAACCATTAGTGACCTTATCTCAGTGCTCGCACTGTGTGCGACCTTTTATAGTCTTGGTTATACGCATGGTAAGCATAATTCCAAGACACAAAAATAACCGCCCCTGTCTGACAAACTTTGGCGGTCATTTCTGACAAAATTATCAGGCTATCCGCATAGGCGGTAGCACTTCTTATTAATATCATAATATCATTGAATGGTTTTTATGTCAAATGAAACAAAAAATCCGGTCGCGTCTCAATCCTGCTCTCCCCCCTCTACATATATCTCTCCTCAAATTCACTCACCGGAATCGGCTTTGAAAAATAATACCCCTGATAGATTCCGCATCCCATCTGTGAGAGTTTGACAACCTGTTCCTCTGTCTCCACGCCCTCTGTGATCACAGAAAGACCAAGCATTTTACTAAGAGATATAATCATATTTAAAATCGTCATACTTCTTTCCAAATGTTCCGGTTTTGTTGTTCTTAAAAATCCCATATCGATTTTTAACACGTCAACATCTATATCCTTCAACGTATTAAAAGAAGAATAACCGCTTCCAAAATCATCAATTTCCACTTCAAAACCATATTTTCTAAACTGACCAATGATTTCAAGTTCTCCGGCAGTTCCCGTCATGATAGCCGTTTCCGTAATCTCCAGTTTCAAAGTTGATGGCACAATTTGATACTTTTCCACAAGAGACGTGATGGTCTTATAAACATCCATATAACAAAAATCCTTTGTAGAAATATTTACGGATATATATAGATCATCCCTTCCGTTTTTCTGCCACTGTGCCAATTTTTCAACAGCAAGCTCCCACACAAACCGGTCAAGCCGGTAAATAAGTCCTGTCCGCTCAAAAATTTCAATAAAATCTCCCGGAAAAATCAATCCGCGTTTCGGATGCTGCCATCTTACAAGAGCCTCTGCCCCAATCATTTTTCCTTCCGATGTCATCTGGGGTTGTAAGTACATGCAAAACTGCCCTTTTGCAATCGCTTCATCGAAATCCCCTACAAGCTGTTTTTCTTCAATAGTTTTATCCAATATAACATCACTATAATAGGCAATCGATTTGTCATAGTTTTCATACAATGTTTTCATGGCAAGATTTGCTTTATCACACATGATGGAAACATCCTCATCTCTGTCCGTAATTTCGTAAACACCAATATACATATACAAATGATACATATCATTATCAAACGCATGTCTCATTGTCTGTACCATATTCATAAAATTCTGCTCCAAAAATTGAGTTTTTGGAACACACATTGCAAACTTATCCCCACCAATTCTGCCATGGACAATACCTTCACCACATTGTTCCCTAAAAATGTCCGCCTGCATTTTTAGGACTTCGTTTCCCTTTTCAATTCCAAAAAGATCGTTAATCAATTTAAAATCCTTAATATCAAAACATACTAACAGCCAGTCCTCGTCTGTTTTTTCTTTTAAAACTTCTGCTACTTTTACTGAAAAATAATCTTTATTATATAATCCGGTAAGCGTATCATGCGTCGCCAAATATTTTTCTTTTTCATAGGCAAGACGTTTTTCTGTTGTATCAATGAGATTTAAGAAAAATCCTATGTATTCACCCTTCTTTGCAAATATCTTTCTATATTCTATATCAAAATAATGTATTTCATTGTCAATCGTCCTTTGGGCACTCCATTCCACGCAGTCCCGGTTGTCAAAATCATGTCCACACAGCCAATTCTGCACCTGCTCGGAAAATCCTGCAATATCATTTGACAAGTCATGAAATATACTGCGTGCATGATCATTTGCATAGACACATTCCCCACTAATATCAAAACAGATTACCGCATTATTCATACCTGCCACCACAATGGACAATGTTTCATCAATCAACTCCCTTGGCGACCGATATAACGTCAAATAACAAATTAAAATGGATGCAAAGACAAAAAACGGAAGAGAAATATCTAATGGAAATCCCGAAATATTACATACAATATTTAATATAACAATCACACAAAACACTCCAAAAATTGGAACATATTTCTTGCGGTAAAAATCCGATATTTGCACAATCTTTGTCAAAAAAGATGCAATAATGCAAAATATCAAACAATAGGAAAATCCATAATGAAGATAATAAAAAATCGTTTTATCACTAATATGATACATCTGAAAACTTATATAGTTTTCTGCTTTCAACGTAAATACATGATGAAAAAATACATTTAGAAACAGTGAAATTCCATCCAAACCTGCAACAACAAAACAGCCTGTCCGAAACAAAGTCACTTCGTTAAAAACCCGGGTATACTGTTGTGAATACTGTAATATATAAATCAACAGCACGTCAAAAGAAAACAGATACAGTCCTTCCATAACATACGAAAACAGTTGGTTGTCTGAAAGCACAAATACCCCATTACTAAGAATGGTGATAATCACAAGAACAAGACATTTTACAATAGAAGATGCCACTTCACTTTTTACTTTTCCAGCATATTTTATACAAATCAATATTGGAATTATCATTAACAGCAATACCAGTATATATACTTTGTCCATATAGGCGTCCTCCATTCAAATATAATCTATCCACTTTCATTATACAATGAAAAATATACTTGTCAAATGACCTTTCAAAGTTGTTTGTATCAAGTGTTTATCGACGCATTTTCATTCACACGGAAGTTCTACTTCAAACACAATTGTCTCATCCGCACTCTCTGCCCGTATCTGTCCGTAATGCATCTCCACAATCTGTCTGGCAATAGCTAAGCCAAGTCCTGAACCACCCGTTGCAGAAGACCTTGATGCGTCCACACGGAAAAACTGCTCAAAAATATGTTCCAATTTTTCTTTAGCAATCGTCCGCCCATGATTTTGTACACGAATCAAAACTTTGTGCTCTTTCGTCATCCGCTTCATTAACAAATGTATGACCGTATCCGGATAACTATAATTGACAGCATTGCGAAGCAGATTATCAAAGACGCGTTCCAATTTATCAGCATCTCCGGACAAAATAATATCTTTCTCAATCACAGATTCTACAGATAATCTCTTTTCCTGCAAAATCGGCTCAAACTCGCTAACAATCTGTTCCAGCATACGGCTGAAATGGATTGTCTCTTTTTCCAGCGTCATAACAGAAAGATTAAAACGCGTAATATCAAAAAATTCATTTATTAATTCTTCTAGTCTTTCTGCTTTATTGAGTGCAATTTCTGTATAACGTTCACGTAATTTTTCCGATATTTGCAGCTCATCCCGAAGCAATGACAAATATCCTATCACACTGGTAAGAGGTGTTTTTAGGTCGTGAGCCAGATATACAATCAAATCATTCTTTTTCTGCTCTGCCTCCTTCGCCGCCATCTCATTTCGCAGCGCCTGCTCCCGCACAAGATTCAACTCATTTTGCACGCCCTCCAAAGAACGTGGCATTTCCAATGGCTTTTCCGGCCAGGACACCATTTTCCCTGCGGCATCCACAATCTCATCTATTTGCCGGAATACACGATACAAATAATAGATTGTCACAATCAACCAGATTGCTCCGCCAATTGCTGCACAAACAGTAATGATATGCAGATTAAGCCAATGTAATAACGGCCAGTACGAATCCGACGGATACCATACTCTGACTGACAAAACAAGTTTTGATAATATAACAAATAATGCCAGACTACCGATACATACCCCCAGTGTAATGACATACTGCATCATAAGCTGTCTTGCCTTATGATTATGCTTTTCCCCTTGTTTTTTCTCTAACTTTGCATTCTTACTCAATGGTATAACCTACCCCCCAGACTGTTTTTATAAACTTTGGTTTTCGTGGCATCTCATGCATTTTATCCCGTATTCTGGCAATGTGTGCCATTACCGTATTGTTGTTGTCCAAATATTTTTCTTTCCATACCGCTTCAAACAACTCCTCAGAAGACACAACATTCCCCTGCCGCTTCGCCAAATACCAGACTATATCAAACTCCAAAGGCGTAAATGCAACTTCCTGTCCATTCAACGTACATTTATGGCTAGCCTTAGAAATATGCATACCCCGTATATCAATCTCTTCATCCTGCTCCCCTGCAAAACCTACTGTATTATATCGTGTATAACGTCGTAACTGCGTTTTCACACGAGCGGTAAGTTCCAACGGGTTAAATGGTTTTGTAATATAATCATCTGCTCCCACCGTCAATCCCATAATTTTATCTAAGTCCTCTACCTTCGCCGTCAGCATAATAATGGGAAAATAAAACTTCTGGCGAATCCTTCTGCAAAGTGCAAATCCATCCATGTCAGGAAGCATAATATCCAATACGGCGAGACTAATTGGTGTTGTCTCCAAACAATTAAGAGCATCCCCTGCATTATAAAACTTGTACACCGTATATCCCTCATTTTGTAAATACACCTCTACTAAATCTGCAATTTCCCTTTCATCATCTACCACCAGAATATTCTCAGCCATCTGCGTATTCACCTCTTCCATTTACTCATTTGAGGTCATTGTACTACAAACAAATAGCTTCTGCAAATGTCCTCACCGGCAATATGCCCACAAATTTTTTATCTGTGGCTCAAGCACCTCATAATCCCATAAGCAACTCCTGCGAATACAATTGGGATCGTTTACCTTAATCTTTCCATACTTCATCCCGGTCAACACAATAAAATGCCCCTCTGTTGTAAAATCTCCCGGTCCCACACTGCAAATAATCGGCTGTCCCTGCTGCAATGCGGTTTGAACGGTTTTCTTACTCAAGCTAATTTCACGTCCCTCAACGCCAAGATATGAAGCACCTTCGGTAAGCAGACTCCAGCTCGTTCCCGTTCCTTTTAGATAATAGCCATTTTCCTGTGCATATTCTGCAATCTTATCCGGTGTTGCATTTCGATTGCCGGTCAGCCCCACAATCACCATTGACAAACAAGTCGGAGCACAGCCCGATAAACCAATATCACTGCTCCCATAGGATACATATCCCCATCTTCTATCCCATTGCAGCAAAAGAGGTATCTTTCCCTCACATTCTTTTTTTGTTAATTCACCGTGCGCAGATTTATCTGCTATTAAATATCCAGCCACAAAATTCAACATCTCCGAATTATTACAAAGAGAACGTAATAATACCGTCGGATATTCCGCCCGATTGTTATAAATACTTTCATATGTTTGATTTTTCTTGGACAAACGGCTTAATTCATTTGTAATCTGTGCTTCGCTAAACTTTTTGGGTGCTTTCTCCTTTTCACCATGAACGGACATATTCTCAGCAGACACATCATATACTTCATCAGATTGCCACTGTCTAATCCATGTTACTGCACTTCCAAAAAATTTCCATATCACCATCAGCGCCAAAACAATTGCAAGACCTCTTACTAATTTTTGTTTTCTTTGTTTGCTTCTCCTCTTAGCAAGGATTGTCTGACTGTTTATTCTTTCCATAAAAATAGCCTCCTTTGTCAGTTTCTGATAACATCATAGCAGAACAAAAAAGGCTATTTTTATAGTTCCTATCACAACTTTCTGATATCTTTCTTCATAATTTCTTACAAAATTATGACTGTACTTTCCGATTATTTACTCACCACACAATGCATGCGCATTCCCTTTCGAATCTCCAGTTTTTCTACCTTTAAACCCGCCTTTTTACAGCAGTCCGTAACCACTTCTCTTGTAGCGATTGTCACATCTCCGTGCCCACACAAATTTGCCAGAGGAAGTTCTATCTTATCCATAAACCATAATAACAATTTATTATCACTGGTTACATCCCGAAGTACAAGCCTTCCACCGGGACGAAGACACCTTTTTACGCTGTCAAAAAATGCCTGTGGATTCGGATAATGATGAAAGCTATTCGAGCAGATAATGGCATCAAACGCATTGTCCTCAAACGGAAAATTCTCGCAATCACCAACTACAAAATCAGCATTTGGAATATTTTTCTTTTTTGCCTGTTCAATCATTGCCGGTGTCAAATCAAGTCCTGTATAATGACGATCCGGATATTTTTCCGCAAGCAGAGAAATCATTGGCGCAGGTCCACATCCGGCGTCCAAAAGGTCTGAAAAATCTTCCTTTTCCAGTTCCTCCAAAATATCCGGGTAATCTTTTTTACACATCTTATAAATTCCCGCATGGTCGCTTTCATAATTTTTAGCCGCCTTTGTAAATTCTTTCACCGACATATTTTTATATTCTTCATCTGTCATCACATTTCTCCTTTCACGATTAGCCACGTCTAACTAATGTTATTTTAGCATAACCAGTCACGAATGCAAGAGTTAATTATTATACCGAAATCTCACGCACCGATGTATCTAGGACGTATTTCTCCTTTATCTCTTTCAAAATATGCATATGCTCACTCCGCAAATGTTGTTGCTGCTGTCCTTTTGATTGCCACTGTTCAACAAGAAGCACACAAGCCGGGTTGACCGCATCATAATAATAATCATAAGATATACAGCCGTCTTCTTGACGTATTTCTTCTAAAACTCCGGAGGAAATCACTTCCTTCACAAAATCCTTTCTTTTATTTAGTTTTGTCTGATATTTCACAAGCAGTATGAGTTGTTCCATATTTTATGACCTCTTTTCAGTTATATTTTCATAAATCGCACGAACTACTTTTTCTTCCTCCAACGGCTTTGCCAGATGTGCATTCATGCCTGCTGCCATGCATTTTTCTTCATCCTCCTTAAAGGCATTTGCCGTCATCGCTATGATTGGAATTGTCTAAGCGTCCGGACGCTCCATGGCACGTATTGTTTTGGTCGCAGTAATCCCATCCATCACAGGCATCATAATATCCATGAGAATAACATCAAAAGCTTCCTCGGCGGATGCTTCAAATTTATGTACCGCCTCAAGTCCATTGGATACCGGTTCTACCAATGCACCACAGTCTTCTAATATAAACCGGGCAATTTCCATGTTCAATTCATTGTCTTCGGCCACTAAAATTCTAAGACCGGTGATATCTGCATCTGCAGCCTCTTCTTTTTCTTGTGCTTTTGCCTGCCTGTCAAGTCGGAAAGGAATTACAACCGTAAAACAACTGCCTTCTCCCAGTTCACTTTCTATCACCTCAATACTATTTCTTCTTTATCCGGCAAGTGTTCTTCCTCACAAAAACAATATAAAAAATCACATTCAAAACAATTCCAAAACATGTCGCAACAGGGGCCGCCAATCCTATTTTAGTAAGACTTGCATGTGGCTGTATACTCATAATATAGGCAAGAGGCAGTCTCACTAACAATGTCTGAATCAGTCCCTGGATCATTACCCATACCGTTTTTTCATTTCCATTAAAAAATCCTACCATACTAAATAAAATGGCTGTAACAATCGTCTCCGGTGCAAACCCTCTCAAATATTCTGCACCCTTTTGAATTACAGCCGAATCGGTTGTAAAAATAGATGTTAAGTAATCGCCAAAATTCCATACACAAATAAATACTACCGCACCGACAACCAAACCAACTCCCATGCCGGTAAACATAGACTTTCTTGCTCGTTCATTTTTTCCGGCACCAACATTCTGTGATACAAACGATGCCATAGACTGCATAAGCGCACTTGGAACAAGCATTGCAAAATTGACAATTTTACAAGCAACTCCGTACCCGGAGGAAGCTTCCAGTCCAAGCTTATTGATAAAGGCACAAAGTGCCAAAAAAGACATCTGTGTCAAAAATTCCTGAAGCGCCAATGGCAATCCCACACGAACAAATCTCTTACACTGTTTATTAATTTTAAAATCCCGTTTTTTAATATGAAAACCATAATTTTTCTTCTTTAGAATAATAATGGCAAGAATGACACTTACCGCCTGAGCCGCAACTGTTGCAATCGCGGCACCGGCCGTATCAAGATGAAAACCAGCTACAAGAATCAAATCTCCGATAATATTTACAACGCATGCAACCGCCACAAAAATAAGCGGTGATTTGCTATCACCAAAGCCTCTGAAAATGGCTGCTAACACATTATAGGCAACAATAAAAAATATTCCGCCTCCGCATATTCTTACATAAACGGATGTAAGGGCAAGCGCCTCTTCTGGTGCCTGCATCAATACCGCTAATGGATTCGCAAAAAATACCATCACAACAAATAATATAATACATATGATTGTAAATACCGTCACGGCTCCTCCTAACAATTCGCCGATTTGTTCCACTTTCTTTGCCCCAATATACCGTGCAATAAGCACCGTAATTCCCATTGCAAACTGCGTGATTACAAAGGTAACAAGATTCAATATCTGACTGCCTGTAGATACCGCCGACAACCCAACCGTCGTTCCAAATCTTCCTACAACAAGCAAATCTACTGCACCATATGCCGCCTGTAATACAAGTGCACCTAAAACAGGCATCATAAATGGAATTAATTTATTTAAAATACTTCCCTGTGTAAAATCCGCTTTTTCTCTCTGATTCATTTCATTTTCTTCCCTTCATAACTTCATATAATTTTTCTATCGTCTCTATCATGTTATCCGCATCCGCGTCAGAAATATCATCAAGTTCTGCACTAAGTTCACCAAAATACTGGTCTACATATTTATCCACTAAGTCTTTTCCTGACGCAGTAATTTTAATAAACACAACTCTTCCATCTGTTTTTGCTGCCTTCTTTTCAACAAGTCCAAGTTTTTCCATATCTTTTGTAATTTTGGTAACACCCGGTCTTGGCAGCCCCAATTCATCGCTGATATCACTTACTTTTATATTAGTTGTTTTTAATTCTAATTTCCGTATTGTATCCAAATAATGAATGTGAGTGGATGTGACTCCATTCGGCAGTTTAGGAAGTAAATCCCTTACACGTTTCGCCAGATAACAAGCATCCATTACTTTCTTAATCTTATCTCTCTGCATAATAAAATACTCCTTTCGCAATTTGATTACCTAATGTAATTACTTTACATAATCAATATACCTGCATTTTCCCTTTTTGTCAACAGCATATTTTTTAAGATACACACAAAAAAGGGACACCCCTTAAATCAAGGTGTCCCCGTCACATTTTCCTATTTCTTTTGTTTTCTCAAAACTGTTCTTTTACTCCACTTACTGTAATATTTTTTGCCGTTAACAATCTTGTATGCACGAATTCTGGCATAATATGCCTTTTTCTTTCCTTTGAGACGAATCCACTTATTGGTGTGCTTGGCTTTAATTTGTTTCGTCGTCTTTTTGGTAAATTTTTTAGATGTAGAATACTGAATCTCGTATCCACTTACATCTGTCACTTTCTTCCAGTAAATTTTGACCCGCTTTCTGTTTTTCTTCAAATGTTTTTTGCTGATGTATGGTCTTTTTACTGTAATCTTTTCCTTTACGATATTATCTTTCGGTGTTTCTTTTTTATCCGTTGTGTCCGTGTTGTTTGTGTTTGTATTTCCGTTACCTTTAGTACCTGTATTAGAACCGCCATTATCACCGGTTCCACCATTTTCCTTGTTTGGGTCCTTTATTTCTCCGCCACCTGTTTCACCGCCGCCTGGGTTATCCGGTTCATTCTTTTTCGCCACAATACCGTAAAGACTTAGATGCATTGTGTTAAAAATCACACAACCATCTTCCACGGTGCATTTAAAACGCTCCATTATTTTACCATCTTTTACATATACAACTTCATAGGAATCATAATCCTTCAACTCGTCCGGAAGTATAAGTTTCACTCGCATCGGACAGCCATTCACCTGTACAATTTCTTGATTTTTCATCAAATTAATATCCAGCAGATATTTTAAATTTTCTTTTGCCAAGGTCTCCGGAATCGTCATATTAGCCATTTCAAGAGAATATTTTTCATCCTTTGGCAGTTCCAGTTCCACACTTCCTCCGGTACACGAAACAACCGTAACTTCGTCTTCCTCCGGTACATTAGGTGTATTGGGCTCTTTTTCCCAGAGTGCATACAAGGTTACATATTTGTAATAGCTCTCATTGTCCAGCAACTCATCTTTTTCCAGGTCATCCCCATTATCCTTACGCCAGCTTTCGCTAGATATCAACTGATATGTTTTCCCACTGCCGTCTTTTTTACTATTCCATCCCTTAAATCTGTACCCACTTCTTTGTGGAATATAGTGAAAAACAGGCATAGCCATATCATCATCCGCACCGAGATAATCGTACTTTTTCACAAATTCGTCTTCTATCATACCTCCGTTGGCATCCAGATTTAATACATACGATGTTCCCTCAAACGTTGTCTTTTTATAAAGGGCATAAATCACCAATGAATCACCACTTTTAAAATACGACTTATCCAGTGCACTTGTTAAAAATTCACCATTGCAGCCCCATCCACAGAAAGTGCAGCCTTCGCGCTCTGCCGCATACTTGGACATATCTAGTGATTTAAGCTCGTCTTCCTTATATGTTAATAGAATCTTGGTCTGACCGGGCAAAGCACTGCCGGTAATTTCTCCGCCATTCCCATTCAAAAGCACACGATACTCTTCCTGTTGTTCTATTTCGTCACCTAAGAATAATGCGTATAAACTGCAGCCATTTGTAAATTGCACACCGCCCATGCTTCCTGAACTATTAAAATCATCGATGCTTAACTCTTCTATAGTATCTACAGCAGCCGAACCTTTTGCCCATCCTGAGAACTTTCTAATCTCATTATAAGCAACAACACCATTTGTAAGTTCAGACACGTTTAATACCGTTTCGCCCTCATCTACGTTAAACTTAATTACCTTGCCGGACTGACCGTCAATATTTGCTACCTCCTTATCTGACCCCTTTAGATTCAATACCAATGCATACTTTCCATCCTCCGCAATCGTAAACGCACCGGCCTCTTTCGTTCCAAACCACATTGCCGCCACGGTAAGCACAAACATGGCAAGCATGCAAAACTTCATTTTCCCTTTCATAATCATACATATCCTCCTTTAGATGTTTTATGGTTGAATTGTATACTATCCGGGAAAATTTTGCAATTATTTCCAAAAAAAGAGTGGCTTTTCCATTAAATTTTCACTATTTTTCACTAATATTTCTTGTAATACCGAAACAATAGAAAATTATTTTCTCACCTTTAATTCTACCAGTGCGGCATAATGTTTAATGTCAAATTCCTCTAGTGCAATTTCTGAAAGCAATTTCAAATGTTTGGTTTCCCATGATTGCAGTTCTTCTTCATTAAGAGAAGCACCTACTCCACGGCAGGCTTTCATTCGCCCATGCCACGAATCTCTGGAAAAATGTACATCCAGCTTGTATTCTTCGTGATGAATCAAATCAAAACGTGTTTTATAACAGTCTGGAATCCGGATTGGATGCATCGTTTCTCCCGCCCCACTCCATGCAGGACTATATTTTAGTACAAGTTCTTCGCTTCTGCCGGCAATTTCATCCTCGTAAGGAAGCCACGCCATATACAAAACCAGAAGTTTTCCGCCGGGTTTTAACATCCGGTATAGATTTGGCATAACGCTTTCATGATTGAAATACCAAAAACACTGACAAGCAGTAATGACATCAAAGGATTCTGCAGGAAGATCTATCTTTTCCGCTGCAACTGCTTTGTAATCAATATTCATACCAACAGACAAGTGTTTTGCCTGTTCAATTTGTTCTTCCGATATATCTGTACCGATCCATTTTCCACCGTAGGAATACATATTTCTTGGTAAAACACCCGTCCCAGTTCCTAAATCCAATATCTTCTGACCATCCTTGCATAAACCTAAAGCCAAAATTTTCTGATAAAATATCTTAGGATAAATATCACGATATTTTGCATACTCGGAGGAAACTTTTCCCCAGTCAAAACCTTTACCGCCATCAATTGTTTTATCTTTGATAATCAATGTTATTACCTCCGTAATCTTGTTATTAAATTCTCTGCAAATCCTTGAAAACAGTATAACACAAAACAAAATGGCATGGTGAACTGATTGAAACTATTCACGCTAAAAATTCCTGATTTTTCACGTAAGAATCTTTTTGGAATTGCGGCATAATTAAACGATAGTCTGTATTCTTTTCAAAAACAGATTGGGCATTGTATTTACCAGACAAAAATCCATTTGCCAGTGGTGAAAACGCCACAAATCCTACTGCTGAAACTTCCAAGTCTGTTCCTAAAATCTTTTTTCTCATCTTCAAAACTCCTTATACATGATACTGGTTCGCTTTTTCCAAGAATTCTGTCACTGCTTTTCCGGTATTTCGTGCGGTTGCATAGGTATGTCCGGTATCCAATGATGTGATTTGCTCCATTTCATCTTCTGATAAAGCAAAATCAAAAATATCCAGATTTTCCCTCATCCTTATAGGATTTGCAGACTTTACAACCGGGACAATTCCTCTTTGTACAAGCCATCTTAAAATAATCTGTGCCACTGATTTTTGATGCTTCTGTGCAATTTCACATAATATTTCATTCGTAAAAAGATCTTCTTTTCCGGCAGCAAGAGGTGACCATGCCTGCATCAGAATGTTTTGTTCCTTCAAATAGTTACATTCATCTTCACGCTGGAAATACGCATTGCACTCAATCATATTTACAGCCGGTTTTACCTTGTTAAAGAACAAAAAATCCGCCATTCTGTCCTGCGTAAAATTATCCACTCCAATAGATTTTACCTTTCCCTCTTCATACAATTCTTCTAACGCACGCCATGCCCCGTAATAATCATTGTATGGCTGGTGGATCAGATATAAATCCACATAATCCAGCCCCAGACGATCAAGGGAACGCTGGAATCCTTCTTTTGCTTTTTCGTAATTAGTATCCGTTATCCAAAGCTTTGTTGTCACAAATAAGTCTTCTCTTTTAACAATTCCTTCTGCAATCACACGTTTGATTGCTTTTCCAACAGCAGTTTCATTTTCGTAAGCAGCCGCAGTATCAATCAGGCGGTAACCTGTTTTAACTGCCTGCACAACAGCACTTTCACATTCTTCCAGATTCGTCATACGGAATACTCCGTAACCGATTGGAGGCATCGTTACTCCGTTATTTAATACAATATCTTTTCTTTCCATAATTACATTTCTCCTTTATTTGTATGAAATCTTTTCGATGGATGATAAATTACTAATACTATAAAAATCAGTAATGCCGTCACCGAAAGGCTGACCGGATAAGCAGTTAATATTCCGGCAAACGTTTTGTGTGAAGGGAATACTGCCATTATCCAGAAAATTCTCACTCCGCATATTCCCAGCGTTGTCACGATAGCCGGTATCAGAGAAAAGCCAAAGCCTCTCATATAACCAGACATATTTTCATACAACATACTGATCGTATATGCAGAAAATACCATAATCATCCTTGTATATCCTACAGAGATAACCTGTGGGTCATTATTAAAAATGGATAGTAATTCCCTTCCTGCCAGTAAAATCAAAACAATGGCACACGCAGTTGCAACCGCATCCTCAACAATACATAAAATCAAAACTTTTCTGCACCTTCTGATCTGTCCTGCGCCATAATTTTGTCCCACAAAAGTCGTACACGCCTGACTGAAAGAGTTCAATATATCATACACAAAAATCTCAATATTGTAAGCTGCTGACGATGCTGCCATAACAACCGTTCCAAGGCTGTTGATAGCCGATTGGATCACGATATTGGCTGCTGCAAATACCGCACTCTGGATTCCAGCAGGTAAACCGATTCTCATGATCTGCCCTAATATTTTCCGGTCAATTCTCAGTTCCTTCCATTCTACATGAATCAGTTCTTTTGTTTTTACAAGGCCATAAAACAGTAAAGCAGAACTTACCGCATTGGAAACAACTGTTGCAATGGCAACTCCATTTACTGTCATCTGTAAGACAGCTACAAAGAACAGATTCAGCAATACATTCAGGATTCCTGATATTGTCAATATGACAAGCGGCGTTTTCGTGTCTCCGGTACTTCTAAAAATAGCTGCTTCAAAGTTATAGAGCAATATGACCGGCATTCCAATCAGGTAGATTCTTAGATAAAGCAGAGCTTCCGGAAAGACATCCCCCGGCACCTGAAGGGATGACAGTAAGGGATTCGCAACCAATTCCCCGGCAATGGCGACGCCGATTCCTGCCAGTATTGCAATAAAAATCGAAGTATGAACCGACTGCAGCCACTGGAAGTGCAAATAGCGGCAGCTTATTCCAGATGGAGCCGTGTAACATATCCAACGATTTTCGTTTTTGCTTTTCCATCATTTTTCTCAATCCTCTTATCTATGTTCTATCAGTGAAAAGTATAATCTTCTCTGATTAAAATAACAAATACTTATATAGAATGATTTATCATAATTGACAGGAATGATAAGAAAGGCTACACTAAATTTGAGGTGATGATAATGGAATTACGAACATTACAATATTTTCTTGCCGTAACCAAAGAAGAGAATATCACAAGAGCTGCCGAGAGCCTGCACATTTCGCAGCCTTATCTTTCCAAGCAGCTCATGGAACTGGAAAATGAATTCGGAAAACAATTGCTGATTCGTGGCAAGCGCAAAATTACATTGACGGAAGACGGAATTATCCTTAGGAAACGGGCAGAAGAAATCCTATCCTTAGTGGAAAAGACCGAATATGATTTAAGCTCTAACAACTCACAAATTGGCGGAGAAATTATTATTGGTGGCAATCCAACGATAACAGTATTAAATACAGCCGCACGTCTTCGTTCCAAATACCCAGATGTGCATTTTCAATTTTACAGCAGCGATGCGATTGATGTATTAGAACGTCTGGAGCATGGAAGCATCGATTTTGCTGTATTTTTGGAACCGATTGACATTTCAGAATATAATTACATTTCACTACCGGAATCATCCCGTTGGGGAGTTTTAATGCCTTCTGACTGCAAGCTTGCAGAAAATGATTTTATAGAGAAGAAAGATATTTTGAAAATACCTCTGATTTTTCATCGGAGAGCCGGTCTGCAACAGTTGATTTCTCATTGGGCTGATACTGATATAAAAAACTTCAATATCGCTGCCACATATAATGTAGTCAATGGCTCTCCAACAAAATTTATCAAAAGTGGATTAGGGTTTTATCTGACCACTGAGGATTTACTTCCGACGATTTTAGAACAGGATGTTTGTTTCCGTCCTCTAAATCCACCATTAGAAATACATTATGCATTGATCTGGAAAAGAACTGCATTTCAATCAAAGGCTGCTGAAATATTTCTGCAAAAATTAAAGCAATCTACAGCCTAGAGAAATGACAATTGCTGGCATAAAAGATGGCAGGCAGTCTCGTTATAAGACCACCTGCCTATTGATTATTCCTATGTAGTTTTCTGTATCTCGTCAGTCCGACAAACTGCCTAATCAAGCGGATAACTTATTTCGTCTCCCCAACTTAATACAAGTTCAAAATAATCATCTACTTGTAATAATCCATACGACCATAAAAAAGCCCTATCTTTTTCACTAAGTTCATTAAGCTTTTTCCAACATACATTTTTGATAGATTGTTCTTCTCCTACTGGAACTTCTGGGTCTATTCCCACAATCGCCTCTTGTTCTTCCGAAACATCAACTAAAAATACATATTCTATACTTCCATCTTTGCAATGTAATGTGTTTAGAGGTCTATTAATTACTCCTTCTAAACCACATTCTTCTTTCAATTCCCTTATAGCAGCTTCTTCTGCGGTTTCACCTATCTCAATTCCACCACCTGGAAGTTTCCAAATATATCTATTAAATCGAAATGTTTTTATCATCAAAATCTTGTCATTCCTAACAACCAAAGCCATACTTCTATTTCGCACTGATATTCCTCCTAAAATTACGATTTGTACCCACTACATTTCAGGCGGGTTGTTCATTTTCTTCTATCGTAATTCTTCCTGTTGATACCGTACTAAATCCTCCACTCATCTTACACCCAATCACTTTCAACTACATCCAGTTTCTTTACCAGCATATCCCTAAGAACAATAAAAGCCGGAATAAAACTGTCACGTATCAGCATAATCATTTCATCAATTTCATCTTCATTATAAATATGAACAGAAGTATTGCGTTTTTTCAGCATAAGCAGCCATACCTCAGAATCATTGATAAATCCAATTTTATAACCAAGCTGCAAGATTTCACGAAGCGAACCGGTAGCAGTACCTTCCACACTATGCAGTCTCATAATTTCCTGCAATGCTTTCCATGCAAGTTCAAAAGTTAGATTAAATTGTCCAATAATCCCTGTTCGATATATATCATTTTCTTCTGCAAGTTTAAAATCCGCCTCTGCCAATATAGACAGACTATTTGTAAAGTTTTCAAGTTTTTTCATAAATTATAACACCATCCCTTTCTATTTCTTGTTTCAATTCATCTGAAATTTTTACATCTGCTCGTACGACATCAAACATAAGAAGAGAATGCATATTTTCCTTGACATCCCAATAAAAATGTTCAAAATCTCCACCATATACTGCGATATCTATATCACTTCTTTCTGTATTTGTGCCTCGTGCACGGGAACCAAACAGTATAATTTTTGTGACAGAATACTTCTTCGCAAAAAAAGAAAGTTCCCTCAATATTCGATCTGGAAGATTATATTTCATATTTATCATCATATAAAAATCTCCTTGCAAATAAAATCAACACTCTATATAATGTATCGTCATAATTTCAGAAAACTAAACAGAGCATTTCGTCATTTCTCCTACTATCTTACACATTTTTCCTATTTCTTGCAATCGCAATCGAATTAAAAATAATACTTGACTTCATTTAATTGCGTGCTCGGCGTATATCATGGATATGGTTTTACAGAAAATTTCATACCGGATTATCTCATGACATACTGCAAAAATTTTGTTATGGCATTTCCGTTGCAGCTTATTCTTGTTGGTCCACTTGCAAGATTGATATTTCGAACACTATTTATTAAAAACAAACGGGCAGGAAGCACAAATGAAATTCAAAAAGAATACGAGCAAATTGTGAAAAGTACGATGTAAATTCATATTGGGGTTCTTCTGCTGCCTTTTGCGGAAAGCCCGCTTTCAATGTCCACTTTTACTTCATTCAAACATCCAGCCGATACACATCACTTTTCCCGTTTCTTCCAGCTAATAAAGCCATACAAATCAAAGCTTCCCGATGAAACATTGGATATCACAATGATTAGCAGGGAACCAATCCATACTCCCCCATTCTTTTTTTGTTAAACTTTTAATTGGATTACTCATAATAGTGCCTAAGCTCCTTCCTATTTTCAAAAAAATAAAGCGCCAGCATTTCCTATCTTCTAAGACCTAACGATAGAAAATCTGACGCTTAACTTTCCTACCCGGTGGCAGGAAAGTGTCGTGTTTTATTTCATTGTTATTCTAGTTATAGCATAAAAGAAAAAGCTTGTCTAGAATTTTTTAGGACAATTACTCCCACTTTCCTTATCAATTATTCACAATATGGTCTGCCACATACACGCCGCTTGCCGAAGCATGCGAAAGCGAATGTGTTACACCACTGCCATCACCAATCACATAAAGACCTTTATGTTTCGTTTCCAAATTTTCATCAATATCCACTTCCATATTATAAAATTTAACTTCCACTCCGTATAAAAGAGTGTCATCATTTGCTGTACCGGGTGCCACAGCATCAAGTGCATAAATCATTTCAATAATACCATCCATAATACGTTTTGGAAGCACCAGACTTAAATCACCGGGCGTTGCCGCAAGAGTCGGACGCACTGTACTTTCCTCAATACGATTTACCGTACTTCTCCTTCCCCTCACAAGGTCTCCAAATCTCTGAACAATCACACCACCGCCCAGCATATTGGATAGTTTTGCAATACTTTCACCATAACCATTGCTGTCTTTAAATGGCTCAGAAAAGTGCTTCGCCACAAGCAGCGCAAAATTAGTGTTTTCTGTTCTCTTTTCCGGGTCTTCAAAACTGTGTCCATTTACCGTAATAATTCCGTTTGTGTTCTCGTTCACAACCTGCCCATAAGGATTCATACAAAATGTGCGGACACGGTCCTCAAATTTCTTTGTGCGGTAAACAATTTTACTCTCATATAATTCATCGGTAAGATGCGAAAAAATAACTGCAGGAAGTTCCACGCGAACTCCGATATCTACTCGATTTGATTTTGTGGAAATATCAAGATCTTCACAAATTGACTGCATCCATTTACTTCCGCTTCGCCCAACAGAAATAATACACTCTGTACATTCTGCCTCCCCATCTTTATATAAAACCTTATAACCCTCTTGTTTTTTTTCGATTTTATCTACCGGCGTCTGGAAATAAAAATCTACTTTATCCTTTAGTTTTGCAAATAAATTTTCAAGAACTACATAGTTAATATCGGTTCCTAAATGTCTTACGGATGCATCCAAAAGTGTAAGTTTATTCTGCATACAAATCTTCTTAAACTTCGTGTTTGCCGTTGAATACATATGCGTTTTTGCACCACCATAAGCACAATTAATCTCGTCGACATATTTCATTAGCGAAATTGCCTTTTCCCTTCCAATATACTCATAAAGTGTCCCACCAAAATCATTCGTAATATTATATTTTCCATCCGAAAAAGCGCCTGCGCCGCCAAAGCCACTCATAATTGCACAGGATTTACAATTAATACAAGACTTTACTTTATCTCCATCAATCGGACATTTGCGTTTCTCTAAAGAATATCCCTTTTCAAATACGGCAACTTTCAGAGACGGATTCTTCTTCGTCAACTCGTACGCTGAAAAAATACCTCCCGGTCCGGCACCTACAATAATTACATCATATTTCATATTCGTGTCCTCCATTTCATAACAAATAAAAAACTACCATAATTGTTATAGTAAACTATTACGGTAGTTCGTAGAAACGTTTGACCAATTACAAACCTATATAACACTGAAATCATATCATAGATTGCGGGCAGCTGCAAGTGTTTCGCACTTTTTTGTGGAATCGGCAATACAAATTTTCAATAAATTTCGATATTCCTGCTCTTCAAAAGTACCCCTAAAGGAGGATTTTTTATGAGTGATTTTGATAAAATACAATCTCTTTTACAAGAAAGAGCAGACTGTAATGCTAGAATAAATTTAATTCCATACGAAGGAGAAGATATAAATGTAATTAGCAATTTTCTAAAGGAAAAGTGCTGGAAAACCTTTTAATCTCTAGACGGTCTCATCACCCGAACCGTTTACCCAGAAGTTCCTCCTCATGTAGAATATGCTCTGAGCGAAACGGGCGAATCCATGAGACCGATTCTTATGGCAATGCAAAGCTGGGGCACAAATTACAAGAAAACTTTAAAATAATTTTACCTATTTTTCTCCCTTATCACCAAAATAATTCATATACACATCCTCTAAATTATTTCCATCAACGGCATGAACCAAATGTTCCGGCGTATCATCTGCCACCAGTTCTCCCGCCTTCATGATGAGAATCCGGTCTGCAATACTTTCGACATCACTTACCACATGAGTTGCTAATAAAATTATTTTATTCTGAGACAACTGATGAATATAGTTTCTCAAATTGACACGTTCTTTCGGATCAAGTCCTGCTGTCGGTTCATCCAAAATTAGAAGTTTGGGATTGCCTAATAATGCCTGAGCCAGCAAAACACGCTGTTTCATTCCCCCGGAAAACCCGCCAATTTTTTTATCCGCCACATGTGACAAGTGAACAATTTCTAAAAGATTTTCAATCTGCTTTTTTGCTTCTTTTTTTCGGAGTCCTTTCAATTCCGCCATATAAACCAAAAACATGCGGGCAGAAAAACTTTCATAAAATCCCTGCTGCTGTGGCATATATCCTACTTTTTCCAGATAACTTCCCCCCATCTTTAATATCTCTTTTCCATCATACAAAATTTCACCGGAATCCCTTTTTACATTATCCGTAAGCAAATTCATTAGTGTACTCTTCCCAGCTCCATTCGCTCCGAGCATACCATAAATACCATCTTCAAATGTATAAGAAAAACTTTTCAATGCCACCTTTTTCCCATATGTCTTTCGCAAATTTTTTATTTCAATCATTTACATTCCTCCATCTTCGATATGTAACAAAAATGCTTATACAGAGACACAACAATACAAAGATACCAACAAAAATGGTTTTCCTGCCCCTCTGCGTTCCAAGTACCATATATTCTGAAACACCGGAAATCACTGTAAAAATTAACAATGACAGCGAAATCATCTGTGCTTTTTCTACCCGTTCTGTCGTAGATGATATCATCAGGCACAGATTGGCAACCATCATATAAATTAAAAAGCGCATAAAAATCCAGATACACAAAAACTGTCCGATGCTAATGGAAAAAGGCACATTTTGTAAAAATGATATATTTTGAACCGGTGCACTCAAACCATCTAAATTATATAAACGCCCTGCTTCATAAATCTCCGCTCCAACAGTCAGACCACAGGTAAATACCGCCGTAATTACCGCACAGACTTCCTTTCGTAAGAAAAAGCTCTTCCTGCCTTTTTTTGTACACCGCAGAATAAAGCGGACACCGGACTGCCTCTCCATAGCATAACATCCGGACAACATAAATATCATGGCAAGTATTGCCAGTGCACCGTGAACCATTCGGTCAGATACATTTCCTTTACCAAACAGCCAACGATACCCGGTTTCATTCAGCCACCAGCCATCAATTCCCTGTTTTTCCAGTTTTTCTGCATAATTTAACCGCTCTTCAAGTTTCAAAGCCATTGCCCTTGTTGCCTCGTAGGACTCATAAATATCATCTGCTTCTTTTAATGATTCCCCCGATGCTTTGGCACGGTTCTCCTCAACCTTTTTCAATTCTTTTGTTATTTTTTCATATGGCTGCATCGTCTCTTTTGTAATATGTCCGGTATTTTGTTCATAAAAATGATTTAATTGTTCCCGTGCCGGACTAACCATTAAATCCTCCATGGAAATGCCGCTTACAATCAAATACACAAAAATAATAGCAGCAAAGATTCCCTTTCCATAGAATAATGTTTTATATAATTCAAATCCAATCCCGTGACAATGACACAAAATCTTTTTCCACCATTCATTCACCCGCTCCAGTACACGCTCCACAATTCCTGCCGCATAAAACGGTCTCGTCCTCTTATTAATATAACAGGCAGCAATCCCTGCGGCAGCACAAAATACAATAGCAGTTCCCTGCACAAATTCCCGCAGATTAACCAGTATACCGCCTATCCGGAAATTGACATATTCTAAAAATGTTTCTTTTGGACTTGCCAAAAACCATAAATTGAAATATCGCAAGACACAAAGCGGATGCTGTTGTGGGATAAGATGATACAAAGCAAATGCCGTTCCATAAATTAAAACCACCAAAACCAGTCCCAGATTTCGGTTATGTACCAGTGAGAGGAACGCCCACACAAACAATCCCGTAAACATCATTAAAAGTGTACAAATCACCCAATAATATATCAAAAAACCAGATACAGAAAGGGGAAGGGTAAAATCTTTTAGCGCAATAACCGACTGTGCCGGCGAAGATAGGATTCCACTGCCTCCGTAGTCAAAAAAAGCCATCCACAATGTTTCAGAAAAAATAAAAAAGCTAAATAGCAGCGTTAAAAACAAAAAGATACCTAATCGTTTTACTGCCAATTTCATTCTTCCCGCTTTACAGCTATAAGTAATCTGCCAGAGCCCCGACTTCCTTTCATCAAAAAAATTTAGAACCGTTACAATAATAAACAAAAGGAAAACATAAAAAATTTCATCATATTCCAAAAATTCGGACATCGCCTTTTCAGAATGTGAAACATCTATATTGACTCCTTTTATCCTTGCAAAATCTTTTTTTGTCCGCTGGATATTTTGATTAACAAATGAGTTTTCATCCGAAAAAATACTAATCTCGGACAAAGTTTCCGACTGTGCATCCATCTCCTTTATTTTACTAACAAACTCTTCTTTTGCCGTTTCCTGATCTTCCTGCCACACATCAAGGGTATCCTGTCTCGTTTCTTTGTCTCTTAACGCCTGCAAATTATCCATTTGATAATATTGAAACAAAAACAAATTTGCAATTAATAATACAAATACGGCAAGCAGATATTTTTTTTGACAAACAATTCTTCTTAATTCTCCCATAATAACTCCCCTCTATTTCAAAGTAGAAATCTCCTTTAAATTCAGTATTTGATAAGTTTCTTTTTCTATATTTTGAAGCAGTACTTGTTTGGAATCAGACCAGATAATTTCCGGACTATTTTCTGTCATGTTTTTTCTCTCACAAATCACATTTCCATCATAATCCACAACCATAATCCTCCGGTCTGATACCGAGTCTGCACATGGTTCATTATCAAAATATATATACTTTTCGTCCCGGCATACACTACAGATTTCATATTGCCACTCAAACAGTTTCTTTTCATTTTTACCATTCTCATCATATGAACGAAGTCCTTTTCCATCTTGGTAGCAAAAATAGCGTTCTCCCCTGACAGCCAGTAGAGCCTCGCCCTTAGGAATATTTAATTTTTTACTAGAACCCTCTAAAATGTTCCATTCGTAATTCAATAATTCTTCCTCTGTCCCATCCTTATCCAAATAACAGCTTGTCGTAAAATAAATATGATTTCCCCTTGTTTCATTAACATGAATAAGCGGCACATATCCTGTCACCTGAGCAACTTCCTTTTTTTCATCCGAGGAATCCAAAAGAATCTGATACAATGTCTGTGTCTTCTTTTCTCTGTCTTTCTGCATCCAGTTCACTGCCATATAGCCATAGCCTCTATGTATCGTAAAATCTAGCGAGCAGCCGGAATCACCACTATCATAGCGAAACAGTACTTTCAATTCTTCTCTCTGGCTTCCATCCAGGCTGATTCGATACAAAGAACAGGTTAATTCTTCCGAACCTCCGGCTACTACATAAAGATTTCCGGCATATGCCTGAATATTCTCCGGATGAGTAAAATGGGCATTACATGAATTATCTTTGTGTTTGCAATTTGGTTTTCCACATAACGGAACTGCTTTTTTCGATTTTTTATCAATGAAATAAACATATTGATCCTGTAACACATAAAATCCATTTTCTGTTGCTGCTGCATTTCTTATCATGGAAAAATTCTGTGCATCCTGTTCTTGATTATAGTTCTCACCATAATCCTTCTGATTGGTTCCACCGCAGCCGGTAAGACAAATACATAAAAGAATATACGCTGCAATAATAATTTTTTTCATTTGAAACTACTCCCTTCTCTTATTATTTAAATCTAGTTTTTCTTTCAACTTTAGATTTGTTATTTCTTTTTTAGAATAACATCGTATGTAGCAAATGTCAAATACTATTTATTAAAAAGTATTGATGTTATATAATAAAGTTGACAACATGATTTATATAAGATAAAATAAAACTCAGAAAATTTTATGGTGATACATATATAAAGGTGTGAAAAAATGGCAAAACAAACTAGAAAAGTAAACACAATAAAAAATGGCACCATTGAATTGGTTTTGTTACTATTATTGCAAACGAACAAAAAATATGGATATCAACTGGCACAGGAAATGTCCGAATTAAGCAATGGTAAATATGAATTAAAAGAAGCGACTATGTATCCAACTCTTTATCGTTTAAATCAAAATGGCTATTTGGATTTTGAACAGGTTAAAGTTGGCGTTCGTCGGACACGTGTTTACTATTCTATCACGGAAAGTGGCAGATTAAGATTAAAAAATCTTTTACAAGAATATGATACCATTACTTCAGCAATTGATACCATCATTTCTTGTGTCTCGCAAGTGGATAATAAAAACGGGGAGGATTAACATGCAACGAAATATCACAAAAAAATACCTAAGACAAATTCGAAGACTCTATAAGGGAAAACATAAAATAAAAAAAAATTTTCTAGATGAGTTAGAACAAGACTTATTACATTATCAAAAAACTCATCCAAATGCAGATTACAATGATTTGCTGACGCAATTTGGAGAACCATCAGAAATTCAAAACATGGTCTCCTATCACTCACTCACAAAACTCCATCCAAGAAATATGATTTTATATTGGTGCAGTTTTTCTGTCTTTTTTATAATACTCATTATTCTTATATGGCTTACAATTCAGCATGTATGTGCTATGCGTGAATACGCTGATGGATATTATGTGGAATACTTTGAAGAAGACAATAAAAATATACAAAACATAAATCCTATAAATGGAAACCCAGACCCAACACCAGTGCAAGAAATCACTTTTGATTAGGAGGTTACAATCCATGCTCAAAAAACATCAAATCAAAAAAATCATAAAGCAAATGGTTCCTTCCTCTGTTTATTCAAATCCTCAACGGAAAATGCTGAGAGAAACTGCAAAAACAGAGTTGTATGATTATATAACTAAATATCCAGATGCAACCTATGCAAATTTACAACAACAATTTTGTGACAACGAGATAATTAATTCCAAGCAAATGCAAACAAGCAAAAAAATCATGAAATTAATGATAGGTATCGGCGGACTATTATTTATTGCCTGCCTTATTGCTTATTTTATTGCAGACAATTTGGAGCCGCCGACCTATGTTTTTTAATTTCTTTATAATCCCCTACTTAAACATCACCGGCTCCTCATTTCCTCCGCGATAATCAAAGACACCTTCATTCTTTTCTTCTAACGCCTTAATCATATGATAGGTATACTCATTATATGGCGTCGGGATACCAAGTTCCTTTCCCATGCGTATAAGCGCACCGGAAAACATCTCAATTTCCGTCTGTCTCCCTGCATCCAAATCCTGCAAAGTAGAATATCTCGCACTTGGCGGCACGGCGCTTCTTTGTGTCGAAGTATTTTCCACCTTTGACATATCGATTCCCTTTGCCAGCGCAATTGCCTCAAGTTCTTCCTTAAGTTTATCACTGATTTTTTTCATGTGAACACTATCCCGGTAGCAGCCGACCCCGGCACCCAAAATTGCCTGTGGCAGGTTGTTGCACACATTTAACCGGTATTTGCTCCACACCTCTTCACGAATATATTTTGTCGCACGAAAATGGATTTCTGTTCTTCCAAACAATTCTTTTACCGCCTGCACCCGCTCACTGTCATAGGGTGTCTTCAATTCTCCAAAAATAATTCCTATCGTTGTTTCCGGATTGAAATAAAAGCCCGTTTTCTCTTTATGAGAAGCAATCTTAATGACAGAATATAATACGTGTGGCTCTCCCACTTCCTTTGCAATAATTTCCTCACTATCAACGCCATTCATCAGACTCATAACAATTGTATTTTCTCCCACAGCCTCTTTGATACTTGGCAGAGCCTTTAAAAGTGCATTGTATTTGAGAGCAACCACTAATAAATCTGCTTTCTTTGCTTCCTTTGGCGCCCACACCTGCGGGCGATAAACCTTATCATTGATAAGACATCCCTCCCTCCGAATGCGCTCCGCTCTTTCTCCCTCTGCGATGACACCAAGTTCTACATCATCCAAAGCAGAAATCCCCCAGATAACATAGGAACCAACTGCCCCTGCTCCTAAAACGGCTACGGAATGTATCATTTTATTTTCCTCTTTTCTTCATATTTTCTTTTTTATCCAGCAATGCGGACAGCCTTCGTCCTCATCTTCAACTCCATATCCACAAAAGTTTTTCCGATACGATAGGAAATGCTGTGCCAGTTCATACATTTCTATTCTATGCAGTTTTTTCGTATTCTGCCTCTACAGTGCCCAGTCCGCAGCAAGGTTCTGCGTCTTCACCATATTGGCATAAATACCGTCTTTCGCATCCAGCTCAGATGGCGTTCCACTCTCTGCTACCACACCGTCTTTTAATACTACTATTTTATCCGCATTTGCAACCGTTCTCATACGGTGAGCAATAATCATGACCGTCTTGTCTTTAATTAAACGAGACAAAGATTCCTGAATCATCGTCTCATTGTCTACATCCAACGAAGCCGTCGCCTCATCTAAAAGAATAATCGGTGCATCCTTTAAAAAGGCTCTGGCAATCGAAATTCTCTGTCTTTCTCCACCGGAAAGTTCCGATCCGTTTTCTCCGATTACCGTATTCCAGCCGTCGGAAAGTTTTTCTGCGAACTCATCGCAGTGAGCAAGTTTTGCCGCCGCAAGCACTTCTTCATCCGTTGCATCCATTTTACCGATTCGTATATTTTCAAGAATTGTATTATTAAACAACGTAACATCCTGAAATACAATTGAATACAGTGACATCAAAGTCTCCGGGTCTACTTTGGAAATATCCATGCCGCCGACTGTTATGCTGCCGCGGTTTGCATCCCAGAAACGGGAGGCAAGACGGGAAACTGTCGTTTTACCGCCACCGGATGGTCCAATCAATGCTGTAACCTCTCCCTGCTTTGCCACAAAGGAAACATCTTTCAACACCACATCACCGGTCTCGTAAGAAAATCCCACATTGGAAAATTCAATGTTATAACCGTCATTCTTCATTGTGTTTGTACCGTCCTGTACTTCATGTGACAAGATTTCATCTAACCGGTCACTCTGAACACCGGAAGCAATAACTGCTGCCAGATTTTGCAGAGAAACCTGCATTGGGTCATAAATTCTTGATACTACCATCAAGAACATGAAAAAGGTAAGAATATCTAATTCCCCTTTTGCTAACAATACACCACCAACAAGTGCAACGGTAGCAATTCCAAGTTTCAAAATCATCTGTGAACTTCCGACAAATACAGCTGTTCCAAGCTCTGTTACAATCGCATGCTTTTCAACCGCCTTAATTTTTGCAGTCAGTCCTTTCATGTAATCTTCCTGCGTATTATAAGCCTGCAAATCTCTTACATTTTCCAGGCACTCCTGAATACCGTCTGCACATGCCATTTTCAATACCATCTGTTTTCTATTCAAACTCTTCTGTACTTTTCCCGAACATCCGACAATGAGAAATGAAACCGGAAGTACCCAGAGTGCTGCAATCGCCATACGCCAGTCAAAGAAAAATAAACCAACCGCAATCAAAGCTGTCGAAATGCACGCACCAAAAAGTTCCGGAATGAAATGAGAAGATGCTGTCTCCATCTGTGCGCAGTCATTCATAATTGTGCTTGTTAAGTCTGACAAGTCTTTTTTCCCGAAGAAAGAAAGCGGAATTTTTCTTAATTTCTCAGCTAATGTTACTCTTCGGACACCACTTTCAACGTAGGTCGATAAAAACGTGGCATTGTACTGAATGTATGTTGAAATACCAATCAATACAAATGTAATCAAACACCCTGCCACATAAAAGAGAACTTTATCCCCTAAATTTCCTGCCATATAGTCTCTTACTAAATAATACAAAAGGGCAACCGGCACCATAAGTATAATATTCGAAATGGTAGCGGAAATAATTGCTTTTATCATATCCGATGCTCCCTGTTTGGAAAGAGCATATTTATGCATCAATTTTTCTATCATATTACACACCTACCTTCCAGCTTACAGATTGATTGTATGCTTTCCACATGTGTGCATACAGCCCTTCTGCATCTTTTAATTCTTCATGTTTTCCTGCCTGTCTGATTTCGCCATCCTGCAAAACAAAGATACGGTCAACACCGGTAACAGAAGAAAGTCTGTGTGCAATCATAATCACGGTTTTTCCTTTTGAGAGTTTTGCAAATGCTGCCTGAACTTTCACCTCATTATCCGGGTCAGCAAACGCTGTCGCCTCATCCAAAATCAGAATCGGTGCATTTTTCAGCATTGCTCTTGCGATGGAAATACGCTGTGCCTCTCCACCGGATAAATAAGTTCCTTTGGAACCGATTACGGTATCAATACCATTTGGCAGTTTTTCGATAATATCTTCACACTGTGCATTTTTTAATGCCTCCATGACTTCCTCACGGGTCGCATCTTTTTTACCCATGCGCACGTTGTCATAGATGGACATTTTCAAAAGTTTGCTGTCCTGGAACACAAACGATACGGTATCCATCAGCTTTTTCTGCTCAATATCCTTTACATCCACGCCGCCGATTTTTATGCTGCCCTTTGTCACATCAGAAAACCGCGCAATCAGACGCGCAATCGTTGTCTTTCCACCACCGGATGGTCCGACAAACGCAACCTGCTCACCGGCATGAATTTCAAGATTGATATTTTTCAGTGCATCCTTTGAAGCACCTTCATATCGGAACGAAACGCCATCAAAGCAAATGGAAGTGTCGTTTGACGTCTTTTTAGCCGTGCTCTGTGTAAGTGGTTTTTTATTGAGAATTCCATCAATTCTCGTAAGTGCATCTTCAACAATCATCGTATTTTCACCGGCGTACATCATCTTTGTTAAGGTAACCGTGATAATTGGTGTGATAATTATATAAAACAGTAAATTTAAAAGAAATGTGTTGTCCACTGCTCCACTATTTACCCCGCCAAAGAAAAATGCTGCTGCAATCAAAATAGCAAATACTGCATTAATTGATACCGTGTATACCGTCATCGGAATGCGCATATCTTTTGTGTAAGAAATCGTCCATTTTTCGTAATTTTTAATTGCCTCACGAAATCTCTTGAACGAAAAGACAGACTGACCAAATGTCTTTACGACGGGGATACCACGAACGTATTCTACAGCTTCACTTGACATTTCTTCGAGTGCATTCTGGTATTCTGCCATTTTCTTTTTCATATTTTCGCCCATCATGCTTCCCATCACAAGAAAAGCTACCCCAACCGGAATCAGACACAAAAGTCCAAGCCGCCAGTCAAATACGAAAAGAAGAATCGCAAGACCAATCGGCGTAGCAGCTGCCACGCATTTATCCGGCAGCTGGTGAGCTAAATAGGTCTCGGTTGCTGCACTGGATTCATTCACAACTTTTCTTACTTTTCCACTTCCCTCTTCATCCATAAAACCAAGTGGCAGCGTTAAAATATGTTTCATCAGCCCAACTCTTATATTTGCCTGTACGCGAAATGCGGACAAATGCGAACAAATCAAAGCTCCGATATAGATAAGCATGGACAATATCGCAAATCCAACCGCACTCCATCCATAAGCCGACAGATTTTCTGCATCTGCATAATTTGGTGCCACGTAGAGCACCCCTTTGATTATGCGCCAGATAAAATAGAATGGAACAAGTGCAACAAACGCACTTATCGCAGCAAGAATCCAGGATGCAATGGTAAGATATTTATACTTTCCGGCATAAACAAATAACCGCTGCATCGAACTTTGCTTTGTTTCTTTCTTCTTTGCCATCTAAGAAAGCCTCCTTCAAATACTATTCGTGTCACATAACTAGTGTAAGTTATAACTAACCAAAGATTTAAAAGAGGGGCTGCTTTCACTCCATGCAGCCTTCCTTTTTATATTCAATCTTTTTCATAAATAACACGCCATCCGGCACAGTGATATTTTGCAAGCATATCAATATATCGGAGTGCCTCATCCTTTGGCATGTTGTGCCTAACCACTTCAAAAAAACTTTCAAAAAGGGCCTTATTCATAATATGTGAAAATTCACCGGTAATAGGACTTTCCTTTTGGGGGTCAATCCCCGCTGTCTCCATGTATTTGACCGTATACTCTGTCTCAATCTCCACTAAATGTTCCACAAAATTTTGAAATTTTGTTCCATAAGAACCATCCACCAAAAGTTGAAACTCCTGTAAATGCTCATACATGAATAAAACCATCTGGCGCATACCATCTCTCGTTAAATCATCCATAATTTCCGGCTGCTTCTCCGGGTCCGTCTGATGAAACTTTTCCTGTATGCCACGGAACATCCGGACAAATTCTTCTGCTGCCGTCTCAACAATTGCACTAAAAAGTCCTTCTTTTCCACCATACCGGGAATAAATTGAACCCGTCGTAGTTCCGGCTTTTGCAGCAATATTCCGAAGGGATGCATCCACATACCCTTTTTCAAGAAATTCCTTCTTTGCACATGTTTCTATTTTCTCAGAAACACCTTCCAATGGTTTTGACACCTGTACCTCCAATCCATAACACCGTTATATAACACTGTTATGAGTATAATCTTGCGTCTTTCTTTTGTCAATGCCTTACCGCTTATTGCGACATTTTATCATTTTATCTGTGTGATTGCCTGAGACAGCCGTTTTAATCCATCCATCATCCGCTCTCTTGGGCACGCTAAGTTCATTCGGAAAAAGTGTTTTCCATCCCCGCCAAAGACATTGCCATCGGATAAATATAATCCGGTTTTCTCGCGAATCTTTTGTACCAGCTCTTTCGCATTCTGTGAAACCTCCTCACAATTAACCCATAAAAGATAGGTTGCATCGGACAAAATCACCGTCAATTCCGGAATTTTCTCCTGAATATATGACGTAGCGACACGTTTGTTTTCCGAAATATAGGCACGCAATTCGTCAAGCCACACTTCTCCTTTTGTAAATGCTGCTACTGCCGCATCAATGGCAAATGCATTTGGCTCCGCCACCTCATCGGTATTCAGTCCCCGCCATACTTTGTGACGAATCACCGGATTTGGAACCGAAACTGCCGCCGTCTGCAAACCGGCAATATTAAACGCTTTCGTCGGCGCAATGCACGTAACGCTGTTGTCACGGCACGCCTCGGAAACAGAAGCAAAGGGAACATATTCACACTCGGGCTCCGTTAAATCACAATGAATTTCATCGGACACAACAATCACATGATATTTTTGACACAGCTCGCCGATTCTTGAGAGCGTCGCACGGTCCCATATCTTGCCCCCCGGATTATGAGGGTTACAGAGAATCATAAGGGTTGTCTGAGGATCCGCCAGTTTTTGCTCCAAATCTTCAAAATCCACCCGGTAATTTCCATCTTCCAGCACAAGCGGACTTTCCAACACCTGACGTCCGTTGTTGAGAATTGAATTGAAAAAGATGTTGTACACCGGTGTGTGAATCAGCACTTTTTCTGCCGGCGTTGTCAGTTTTCTGACAATGGAAGAAATGGCAGGCACCACACCTGTACAGAAAACAAGCCAATCCTTTTCCATTTCAAAATGATGTCTTTTTTTCCACCAGCCAACATATGCCTCATACCATTGTTCCGGAATCACGGTATAACCAAAAATCCCATGATTCAAGCGTTTTTTCATTGCTTCCAGAACACACGGTGCGGTCGCAAAATCCATGTCCGCCACCCACATCGGCAATTCATTTTCCTCCACATCCCACTTCAGCGATGCGGTGTTTCTGCGGTCAATCATCTCATCAAAATTGCTTGCCATGAAAATTTTCCTCCTTATACTGTCTCCTCACAAATAATTTTTGTCTTCGACGGGTCTATTTTATCCTTTTCCAAAATGAGTTTTCCAATGCTTTTTGCGCGGATTTCTCCACTTGTCGGATTCAATACACTATCAATCGTGTTAGTAATCTGTGCATCCACCGTCGAATACTCAAATGCCAGCGTCGTATTAATTAATTTGCAGTCTTTCATCACCAAATGATCAATGTAACACATGCCCTGAAGGCTCTCAATCGTACAGCCAATCAGTGTCAGATTTTTTGCATTCCATCCAAGATATTCACCCGAAATAAAGGAATCGTAAACGGTTACATTTTCACTGTTCCAAAATGCGTCCTTGGACAACAATTTGGAATTTTTGATTTCTACATTTTTTACGCCATCAAACGAATAATTTCCATAAAGTGTCAGACCGTCAATCTTCATATCTTTGCTGTTCATGGCAAAATAATCGCCTTTTGCCATCACATCATTCAAAACAACATCCTGACAGTTCCACAATGTTTCCTCTGCATTTGGAATGGACACGCGGGAAAGTGTTAAATCCACACATCGGCGGAAATTTTTAGGTGCCTCAATTGCACAATCTTCAACAACCATATGGTTCGTATACCACACACCGGCACGCGCCATATCAAACCACGTGCTGTCTTTTACAGAAATGGAGTCCGAATACCACAGCGGATATTTCCACTTAAACATACTGTTTCTTAATTCAATATTATGACTTTCTTTCAATGGAGATTCTCCATCGTCAAATATCGTATCGTATATTTTCAAATCCGCACCTTGAAATAAGGCACGCTCACCAGTCAAAAACTGTTGTCTGATTTCTTTCATCACAAATACCTCCTGTATCTGGGCTAAAAATAATTGGTAGCACCAATAACATACTATTTCCTATTATAGTTTCTTGCTTTAAAATGTCAAATGGTTGTTGGGTGGTTTTTTGTTTTCCGTAATTCTGTAGTAAAGCTTTATAGAAACTCTGAAAAGGAACGAAACACATCCATAAGATGAACTGAGTTTGGCTGGTTTTGTTTATTTCAAGTTTCCGAGATTGGTTTCTTTGGCTGCCCATAATTCCGTAGAAAAATTTTGTGACTCGTGGGTTTTGAGTACGTCGGTATGCGGCACTGGTAGTTTCAGTGCCCATACCGCTACGCACTCAACAAGTGGGAGCGCCCACGAGGTTCAAAACTTTTCTACGAAATTATGGGAACCGAAAAAAGTGCCCTCGAAAACTTGAAACAATCCCCACCATTCCCACCAAATCAGCGAGTCCCCACCCGATTGGTATCGCCGCCCAGATTCCTATCACGCCGGTGTGGAAAAGTCCGGTGAGTGCATAGGCAAGAAGCACTCTCGTTCCCAGTGAGATTATCGTAAGAACCACCGAGACAACCGGCTTGTCCACCGCGCGGTAATATCCATAGAGCAAAAACAAAATACCGATTCCAACATAGAAAGCGCCTTCTACCCGGAGATATTCGGCGCCGGCAGCTGATATGGCACTGCCCTCGTTTGTAAAAAATCCCATCAGCGTGTCAGCAAATCCAAAGACAGCTGCACTGATTACAAGGCAAAAAATCAATACGCTGACGAGTGCCAGCAGAAATCCTTTCCGGATGCGGGCATACTTCTTTGCCCCGTAATTCTGTGCCACAAAAAAGGAAAAGGCATTTCCAAAATCCTGCACAGGCATATACGCAATCGTGTCAATTTTGACCGCCACGGAAAACGCTGCCATAATCGTTGTACCAAAAGAATTGACTAATCCCTGTATCATCAGGATGCCAAAGTTCATAACGGACTGCTGCAAACACGTAAACCCGGACAAAGAAAGAATCTGCCGGAAGTTCTTTTTTTCCCATGTGAAATCTTTTTTCGCAGGGCACAAATCAGAATACCGGAAGAGAAAATAAAGCATAAGACCGATACCTGCTATATATTGGGAAATAACGGTTGCCACGGCAGCACCCGCAATACCAAATGAGAATGTCACAACAAACAAAAGGTCAAGTCCGATATTAAGTGCGACTGAAATCCCAAGAAAAACAAGTGGCAGCACCGAATTTCCGATACTCCTGAGAACACTTGCAAAATAGTTATACAAAAAAATAGCAAAGAATCCGGCAAACACATATATGAGATACGTTACCATATCCTCTACGGTTTCTGCCGGAACCTGCAAAAGATAAGTAAGTGGTCTTACGAATCCATACAACAGTATTGTCAAAACGATCGAAAGACTACCAATTGCCGTAAAGGACATAAAAATCCCATTTCGGAAAGTCTCTTTTTCTCTCCTACCGTATGCCATCGAAAAAAAGGCACCTGCTCCCAGACACAGACCAATAACAACCGAAGTCAAAAATGTCATCAACGTATACGATGCGCCAACTGCCGCCAGTGCCCTTTTGCCAAGATAACGCCCGACCACCCATGTATCGACCAGGTTATAAAACTGCTGCAGCACATTGCCAAGCATGAGAGGAAGTGCAAAAATCCAGAGGCTCTTTACAATTGCTCCCTTCGTTAAATCTCGTTCCTGTCTCATCCTGTGTTCTCCTTACATCCGCTTCTCAATCAAATCATAATGAAAATCAATTGCAGCATTAAAAGCCTTTTCATCCTCTTTTATGAGAGCCTCATAAATCCGCGTGTGACTCGCTAACAGACAATCTCTACTGTCATATTCAACGCATTCCGTATACACAATGCTGACCGCCTGCATAATTGTAATCAGCAGATTATTTTTCGTAGCAAAAACAAGTGTGTCATGAAATTCCTTATCCTGTTTTGCCAAAGGTTCCCCGGTTAATTCAGCCATTGTATGTAATAAATCCGAAAGTTTTTGTTTGATTTTTTCATCGATACCATTTTCCAAAAGAAGATTGCCAGCCATTTTCTCCATGGCACGGCGAAACTCACAGATTTCACTTTTCGTTACCCCATTTAAAAGAAGAAGCATTTGAATCATGCTGCCAAAAGACTGCCCGATATTCTCCGCAACATAATTACCGGAGCCCTGCTTCCTTTCAACAACGCCCATGCCATGCAGAACACAGATGGCTTCTCTGGCAGAATTTCTTCCAATTCCTAACTGCTCTGCAATCTTTCTCTCCGTCGGCAGTTTACTTCCCCAAGTCAAAGTACCATCTTTTACCAAATCGTAAAAATATGAAAGCACCTTTTGATATTCCTGACACCCGGTTTGTTTCATAACCTTTTCCTTTCCTATGTAAATGAAATTTCTTAAATAAACTTCATAAATAATGGGGAAAATACTACGGTCAAAATTCCCGTAGCTGCAATCGCAAGACTGCTCATTGCCCCTTCGATTTCGCCAAGTTCCATTGCTTTCGCCGTTCCAATCGCATGTGAGGAAGATCCAAATGCGAGTCCCTTCGCAATCGGATGAGTAATACGAAACAACTTGCAGACAAGCTCACCAAACATATTGCCAACCACACCGGTAACAACAATCACTGCTACCGTAATGGTAACATAACCGCCTAACTCTTCGGAAAGCCCCATGCCAATTGCCGTTGTAATCGACTTTGGCAAAAGCGTCACATATTCCGTGTGCGACAGACTCATAAATTTTGCTAACATAAAAACTGTTACACCACTGGTAAGTGTACCAGCTAAAATACCAAACATAACTGCTTTCCAATTCTTTTTAAGAAGCTGCCACTGCTCATACAAAGGAATCGCAAGACATACCGTAGCCGGAGTCAAAAACCAGCTCAAATAAGAAGCCCCTGCATTGTACACATCATAATCAATATCTGCGGTCACTAATATAACAATTGATAAAATAATGGATATTAAAAGTGGATTTAATAGCGCAATTTTAAATTTCTTTTTCAGAAATGCCCCTGCCATATACGCAAGCAGACTAATGGTAACTCCTGCAAAAAGTGAGTTCTCTAAAAATTCATTCATGGTCTTTCCCCTCATCTTTCTTAATCATCCACTGAGCCGTTTTTCCCGTTGCCACAGCTACCGCAACAAAACTAACAAACGTAATAATTCCCACGGGAATTAAAAGAGGTTTTAACACATTCCACGATACCATCAGACCAACGCCCGCCGGAATAAACATCACCGGCATAATTTCAATCAAAAACTTCCCTACCTCCTTCACCGAAGACAGTTTAATATGTCCCGTCATCAAACCCACAAATAAAATCACCATACCGTAAATACTTGCCGGAATTGGCAGTGGCAGAACATATTTGACAAGTTCGCCAACAAATGTGATACATAAAATAAGTAAAAACTGCTTTAAATATTTCATAATCCTCTTCCTTAACGTAATATAATAAATTGGTAGTACCAATTTGGCACCACCAACTATTATACAACGGATATCCTTCTTGTCAAGAATTTCTTCTTTTTTCCAGCTCAGCAATATTTTCAGTCACCTTTTTTTTCGAAAGCGGATAGATAAAAAGCAAAATCATCGCCACAATAAAAAGCCCAATTGCCGGTATCAGACATGACATCTGAAAAATCCGGTCAAGAATCACTGCACGCCTTGCTATCTGCTCTGCTCCCTGCGGATTATGCATAAGCTGTGCCTGATATCCAACCGCCGCTAAAATCGTCCCCACAAGGCCCGACGACAAAGCCTGACCTAACTTTCTTGCAAACGAATATAAGGAATACACCGTTCCATCTTCGCGCACCTTATTTTTCACCTCGGCATCATCAATCACATCTGTTATCATTGCCCAAATAACTGTGTTAAAAAAGCCGATTCCGATATAAGCAAGGACAAAAAAGCCAACGTAAACCCATTCATTTTTCGGATATATTACCATACACAAAAACAAAATCACTGCTCCAAATAGGCAGGAAAAAGCCGACAATTCCCGTTTTCCATAACGCACGGACAGCCGTGTAGCAAGCGGTGCACACACACCTAACACCGCTAGACTGGTGAGAAGCGAAAACATTGACTGTGCCTTAGCGCTATTATACACTTCCGGAAATACATAGGCAGAAATTCCCTGCATGCCAAGTAAGGCAAGCAGCAAAAACATCGCCGCCGCAATAATGCCAAGCAATGCCCGGTTTTTCATTAGATTTTTTAACTGGCTTGTGAACTGGATTTTCCCTTCACTCGCCGGCACCTCAACACGCTCTACCGTAAGTCTTACACACAGCAGATAACACAAAAAGGATAGCACAGAAAAAACACCGGCAATTACCGTCATACGAAATCCTGACAAAACCGTCTGACCTTCCACCGTAACATAAGCAAGCATCGGTGTTCCTGCTCCAATTACAAGCCCGGCAAGAGTTGCTCCGACCGTCCGCCAGGTTGATAGCTGCGCCCGGTCCTTTGCCTCGGCAGAAATTGCCGAAGCCATCGAACCATACGGAATATTAACCGCGGTATAAAAAATCGATCCCCACAAAATATACGTGACAACCATCCAGCCTACCTTAAACCAATATGGCATACCGGCAAATGCTGACTGGTAAATCAAAAAACTGGAAATCGCAACCGGACCACACATCCGCCTTATCCAAGGACGAAATTTTCCGTCCTTCCCCGGTTTACTCCGATCCACAATCTGTCCCATTGTAATGTCCGTGAATGCATCTAAAAAACGAGCAGCCATCATTAACATTCCCACCACACCGGCACCAATTCCCATAACGTCTGTATAAAATTTCAACATGAAAGCCGATGATAAAATAAAGGTAAAATCATTTCCGAAATCGCCAAACATATACCCGATTTTATCCCGCATACCAAAGAGTCTGACTTGTTTATCCATTTAAATTCTCCTTTTTAATTTCGTTTAATTTCATATTCAGACTTTCTAAAAAGCCATCCGGTGCCATCGCCCCAAGCATTTCCTTCATACTTTCCAACTTCATTTTTTTCATCATATCCCACATGCCTTCTTCTTTTGCAAGTGTCATACCGGTAATCAATTTCATCGCTTTCGTGACAAGTTCCATCGCCTCATCATTTTCACTGATTTCCTCTAACGTACAGCGGATATGATAACGGTCCTCCGGATATTTCATTTCCTCTGAAAGATTTAGCGAACCAACCTCCTGAAACCAGTTTGCCACGCCTTCTTCCCTCTCACTGGCTTCCGGGAATACATAGCTTTCCGGCTCTTTTTCCACCCTATCAATCGTCACAGCATCCCATACATCTCCTGCCTTTACAAGAATTGCATTTTTTCCTCCACTAAGAGAAATCGGGAAAGATGCCACATGACGTTTTACCTCATTTACCGCCATTTCTTCCCCATTCACAAAAAGTGTCACTCTTTCCTGATTTGTATACACGCGGATTTGGGTATTTTCCCCAGAGCGGAGCGAATACCGCTTATCACAGATATGAACCATCGGTTCTGGATTCCAGTACGCCTTGTATAGGTAAAAACTATCCTTTTTAATTTTTCTGTCCATCGTTACAAGGCCTTTGTTATTTCTTCCCGTCACACCGCCTTCTGAACGTGCGGCACACCCAAAATCAAACATATTCCATACATATGAGCAGAAAATCCAAGGGCGTCTCTCTAACATATGTGCCATATATTCGTGGTATCCTGCCTGATATGCCTCGCTGTAATCTTTACACTTTGGATTTTCTCCCTGATAGGTAATGATTCCCTCACAGCCATACTCCGACAATCCGATGCAGCGGTTTGGATATTTTTCATGATACTCATCCATCCATGGACCATTGTCCTCTGTCTTTCCGCCATACCAGCCAAAATAATGGTTATAACTTTCCACATCGGTAATTTCATGCATCGGACCGTCTTTCGGCGTCATCGTCACATGAGCAATCGTCGTGAGACGGTATGGGTCAATCTTTTTAGCAAGTGCATTTAACTCCCTGTGATTCTCCACAAGCTTTTCAGAAATACCCCCAATCAAAATTTCATTGGAAATGCCCCAGAAACAAATGCTTGGATGATGGTCATTCTGATAAATAAGTTCCTTTAACTGGGTTATACAGTTCTCATGTGCTAAAGGGTCTTCATTCATCACGCTGATAAAAGGAATTTCCGCCCAAACAACAAATCCTCTTTTATCACACTCGTTATAGAACTCCTGTGCGTGCTGGTAATGGGCAAGACGCACCGTATTTGCCCCGATTTCTTCAATCAGCTCAGCATCCCGGACGTGATCCTCTTTTGTAAGTGCATTTCCCTGATACAATTTATCCTGATGCCGGCTCACGCCGCGCAGCGGCACACAATTTCCATTTATTAGGAAACCGCGCCCGGGATCACAGCAAAAAGTCCTTACACCAAATTTAAGTTCCACTTCATCCAGACATTCGTTATTACGCATAATGAGCGCCTTTAGCGTATACTGATAGCTATTTTTAATATCCCAGCGGTGCGGTTTATAAAGAGGAATAGAAGTATCCGGTGAGTCCGCCGGACGTGCTGCACTTGCCACTTCTTTTCCATCTTCATCAAAAATCTGGTAAATCACCTGATTATCTTTTTCCACCCCGCAAATCTTTGTTCGGATGTGAAGCATAAAATCCTCTTTGTCCCACGAAGCTGGTTCTGTGGCAGCATGGATTCCCAAATCTCCGTAGTGTAACAGTTCAAAATGTGTTTCCGGCACGCAAATCAGATGTGCGCCACGATACAGCCCGCCATAAAAAGTAAAATCTGCTGACTGCGGATAAATCGCATCACATTTTTCATTGCTGCACCAAATTGCTATCGTATTAAATTCTTCCGTACATTTTTCCGTAATATCGGCTCGAAATGCTGAATAGCCCCCCTCATGGCTCACAACGAACTCACCATTTACAAACACTTTTGCCTGCTGCCCCGCCGCCGGTATTTCCAAAAATAAACGAGAATACTTCGCAGACGGCTCCCACTTATCCAACGTTTTTACATACCAGTAACTGCCTCTGTCATATGTTCCATCTCCCTTTTGTCCATCCAGTGCATTCCATGTGTGAGGCAGCGAAACAAGTTCTCCCTCTCCCGGTCTTGCCTCCGAAACATCTACATCCGCATGAATAAACCACCAATTCTCATTAAAATCTAAAATCTGACGCATTTATTTATTCCTCCATTGAATCATTCTCTTTTTACTTATACCCAAAAAAAAAGAAACTATCCGTTTATGCTTTCGTTTCGCATAAATTGATAGTTTCTTTTTCAATTCAAATTTTAATTAACGCGCCAGCGCATTCATAACCGCTTCTCTCTCACTGTAATGGTATTTCACACCATTGATTTCCTGATATTCTTCGTGACCTTTACCAAGAAGAATAATCATATCGCCATCCTCAGCATGGTCAACTGCATAATTCACAGCCTCCTGACGGTCCGGAATCACCACATACTCACCGTTTGTCTTTGCCAGACCAACCTCAATATCTTTTACAATATCCATTACGTCTTCCGTTCTCGGATTATCACTTGTCACAATTGCAAGTTCCGCCAGATTTCCAACGGCCTCTCCCATCTCGTAACGGCGCAGTTTACTTCGATTGCCGCCACATCCGAAAATAGCAATAATCCGGTGCGGATTGTAACCACGCAGAGTCTTTAGCACACTCTCGGTACTCACACCATTATGCGCAAAATCAATCAATACGGAAAATCCTCTGCCGGTCGGAACATTTTCCACACGGCCACGCACTTTTACGTGCTCAAGCGCGTGCAGAATCACCTCTTCCGGCATTTTCAACAGAGCACCGGTACACGCCGCACACATTCCATTGTAAATATTAAAACGTCCCGGCAGACCAACAATGATATCTCCGTTCAAAAGACCATTCGCATGGAATTTCATACACAGATTTCCCTCGTTATTCACATGCTCAATTTCCGTTGCCGTCATATCCGCATCTTCTGTTCCATATGTTTTAACCTCACATGTCGCATCTTTTATCATTTCTTTCCAGTGCGGGTCATCACGATTTACAATTCCGACGTCACACATCGTAAACAGACGGCTCTTGCAGTACAAATACTCATTAAAATCTGCATGCTCATTTGGTCCGATGTGGTCCGGCGTAATATTGGTAAAAATACCATAATTAAAATGCATTCCTGCCACACGGTCCATCTTGATTCCCTGCGAGCTTACTTCCATTACCATATACTCGCACCCGGCATCCACCATATCTTTAAAATATCTCTGCAAATCATAGGATTCCGGCGTTGTATGCTCCGTCGGTGTCACCTTGCCGGCAATTGCCACACCAATTGTACCAACAATTCCGCAGGTTTTCCCGGATTTTTCAATAATATCACGAATCATATATGTGGTTGTCGATTTTCCTTTTGTTCCTGTAATTCCAATCGAAATCATCTTCGATGCCGGATAATCAAAATACGCCTGGGATAAAAGACTCAGCGCTGCTCTGCCATTTGCCACACGAATCACTGTAATACTTTCATCTATGGACTCAATCTCTTTTTCCACAACAAGCACCGATGCGCCTTTTTTCACAACATCCGGAATGTATTTATGACCATCGACAACCGTTCCTGCAATGGCAACAAACAACATTCCCTCTTTGATTTTTCTGGAATCATATGCGATATCTGCCACTTCCGTATCAAGGCTTCCCTGTACCAGTTCGTACTCGATGTGCTCCACTAATTTACTTAACTTCATTTCGCCGACCTCCCTTTACTCGATTAATTGATAATGTTTCAATGCCTTCTCAATTCCATCTTCCATCACAGCCGCCGTTACATAATCGACCGACGGAAAAATATCCGGATTGCCACTTCCCATTGCAATGCTGATGCCGGTGAAATCAAGCATCGGCAAATCATTTGTACTATCACCAATTCCTACCGTATGCGCTCTGTCAATTTCTAAACGCTTACAAAGAAAATCAATTCCGGTCGCCTTTGAATAACCTTTTGGCACGACCTCATAAAAAGTCGGGTCACGTAAAATAAAATCAAACGTGTTTTCCCATTGTTCCTTAAATGATTTCATGTCACTGCTCTCATCAAACCAGAGTGCCATCTTATCAAAATTCAAATCGGCATCCTCCCAGAACAACTGGCATTTTGCCGAAAATGTTCCATTTTCCTCAAAGATGGATTTTACAACCGGCATCCAGTAATCTCTGCGGAAATATGCCGTCTCCTGACCTTCCAAAACACCATCGATATGATAGCGCGTCAGAGAATCGGCAACTTCTCTCTGCAATTCTTTCGGTAATGTTGCATGAAGCAGTTCTTCCCCATGATAAAATATATTCGTACCACATCCGCCTACCACACCATCAAAACCAATTTCCAAAATATCCTTTGGCCAGATGGACTTGCAGCGTCCGGTACAAAGAAACAGTAAATGTCCGTTTTTCTTTGCCTGATGCAGGGCACGCACCGTACTCTCCGGCACGATTCCCTCTTTTTCATCTAACAAAGTTCCATCAATATCGAAAAATAACATGTATTGTTCCATCGTTTATTCTCTCTCGTCTATTTCACGGAAATCCACATGACTTCCTACGTATTTGTACGCCGGTCGAATAATTTTACCCTTGTTTACCAACTCTTCCAGACGATGTGCACTCCATCCGGAAATACGGGCAATCGCAAAAATCGGAGTAAATAATTCTCTCGGAATACCAAGCATAGTATATACAAAACCACTGTAAAAATCAACATTTGCACAAACCGGTTTATAACGCAAATGTGCTTTCATAATCAAATCTTTGGACACTTCTTCCACTGTTTCATACAGATGAAATTCATCCATTTTACCTTTTGCCTCCGCCAGTTTTTTTGCATAGCGTTTCAAAATCACGGCACGAGGGTCAGACAATGTATAAACCGCATGTCCCATTCCATAAATCAGACCGGATTCATCAAAGGCCTCGCGATTCAGAATTTTATTCAAATATTCTTTAATCTGCTCTTCATTATTCCAGTCCTTGCAGTGTTCTTTAATATCATCAAACATCTGCAACACTTTTAAGTTGGCGCCACCATGACGCGGTCCCTTCAGCGAAGCAATGGATGCTGAAATCGCAGAATATGTATCTGTGCCGGAAGACGTTACCACATGATTGGTAAACGTCGAGTTATTACCGCCGCCATGCTCTGCATGAATGACAAGTGCAATATCTAAAACTTTCGCCTCTAACTCCGTAAATTTACCGTCCTGTCTTACCATCTGCAAAATATTTTCTGCAATTGACAAATCTTTATCCGGTGTACGGATGTATAAATTATCATCAAATCCAAAATGACGGTATGACAAATACGCATACACCGCAATCAACGGAATTTTGCCGATTAACTGCAAAGACTGGCGCAGTACATTTGCCACGGAAATGTCGTCCGGATTCTCATCATACGAATACAGTGTCAGCACACTTTTCTGCAATGCATTCATAATGTTTGCACTTGGCGCTTTCATAATCACATCACGAACAAACTGACCGGAAAGCTCCTGAAGACTGGTTAATACCTCTTCAAAATCCTTTAACTGAGTATGTGTCGGCAGTTCGCCAAACATCAGCAAATAGGTTGTCTCCTCGAAAGCGAATCGGCGGTTTTCAAAACTTTTTACAAGGTCCATTACATTATATCCCTGATAATAAAGTTCTCCGTCGCAAGGAATCTTTTTGCCGTTTTTCAAGCGGTATCCACAGACATCTGAAATCTCTGTCAATCCGGTAAGTACTCCTTTACCATTCGAATCGCGAAGTCCCCTCTTCACATCATATTCGTTATACAAATCCTGGTTAATGGCACCGGATACCATACAGTAATTCACCAGATTTTCAAATTTGCCATTTAACTTTTCTCCCAGTTCCATCATTGAGTGATTATCCAAACCAAATCCTCCTTCTTTTGGACTCTTGTCATAGTCGAAAAAAGAGGATAGGACACTTCATTTTCGGACCTATCCTCTTTGACTACGACATTATACTACATGTTAATCAAAAATGCAAATCATGTTAATGATTTTTCATCACCCGCATTGAGTTCAAAATTGCTAAAACGGATACACCGACATCGGCAAATACAGCTTCCCACATATTCGCCACACCAATTGCACCAAGCAAAAGTACAACTGCTTTTACGGCAAGGGCAAATACAATGTTCTGCTTTACAATGCGAAGTGTTTTTCTGGAAATCAGTACGGTTGACGCAATCTTTCGAATATCATCATCCATCAAAACAACGTCTGCCGCCTCAATTGCTGCATCGGAACCAAGACTTCCCATCGCAATACCAATATCCGCACGGGTCAAAACCGGTGCATCATTGATACCGTCGCCGACAAAGGCAAGACGCTCTCCATCTTTTTGCGCAGAAAGAAGTTTTTCCACCTCATCCACTTTATCACCGGGGAGAAGTTCAGCATGTACTTCATCCAGTTTCAACTCATCTGCCACATGTTTCGCAGTTTTTTCTCTATCACCGGTCAGCATAACACATTTCTTCACGCCAACATTTTTCATCTTGTGAATCGCCTCTGCTGCGCCCTGTTTCACGGTGTCGGAAATCACAAGTGCCCCTAAAAAGGTCTGCTCCTGACCAACATAGACAACCGTTCCGGCGCTTTCACACGGCTCATAAGCAATCGACTGTTTTTTCATCAGCTTTTCATTGCCGACATAAGTCATCACACCATCTACGAGAATCTGAACTCCGTGGCCCGCAATTTCAACCGCATCTGACACACGGCTTCTCTCAATTTCTTTTCCATATGCCTCAATAATCGAACCGGCAATCGGATGGTTTGAATAGCTCTCGCCAAGTGCTGCCACTTCCAATAATTTATCTTCGGAAACACCGGCAGGTTTCATCTCGGTTACTTTAAATTCGCCTTTTGTCAACGTTCCGGTCTTATCAAATACAATGGTAGTCATCTCTGCAACCGCCTCTAAGAAGTTACTGCCTTTTACCAAAACACCAATCTTAGATGCAGCACCGATACCGCCAAAGAATCCAAGAGGCACCGAAATCACCAGTGCACACGGGCAGGAAATAACAAGGAAAATGCACGCTCTCTGAATCCACTCAGCGAATCCTCCGCCTAAAATAAGCGGCGGAATCACAGCAAGCAAAACTGCTCCAATCGTAACGACCGGTGTATAGTATTTGGCAAATCGGGTGATGAAATTCTCCACCTTTGCCTTTTTACTGCTTGCATTCTCAACCAGTTCCAAAATTTTAGCAACCGTCGAATCATCAAATTCCTTTGTGGTACGGATTTTCAGCGTTCCGCTGCCATTGACGCAGCCACTGATAATCTCGTCGCCCTCTGACGCTCTTCTCGGTACTGACTCACCCGTAAGTGCCGCCGTATCAATTAACGATTCGCCCTCTATAACAACACCATCGAGAGGAATTCTCTCTCCCGGCTTTACAACAATAATCGTACCGACTTCTACATCATCCGGGTCTACGGTCACTAATTTCCCATCTTCCTCTACATTCGCATATTCCGGACAGATATCCATCATTTCCGTAATGGATTGTCTGGATTTCCCAACCGCATAACCCTGGAACAATTCACCGACCTGGTAAAACAGCATTACAGCAACAGCCTCTAAATACTCACCAACGCCAAATGCACCAAAGGTGGCAATCATCATCAGAAAGTTTTCATCAAAAATCTGTCCATGGGAAATATTTCTCACAGCCTTAAAAATAATGTCATATCCGACAATCAGGTACGGAACGGCAAATATCAAAAGCTGTGCCCACCATGGCAGTGGCTCTAATACTCCCATATGCTCACAAACAAACAGGATAACAAACAGGACAAGGGAAATGATAATCCGAAGTCTCATTTTTTTCTGTTTTTTTGTCATACAATCATCTCCTACAAAAGAATCTGGCAATCCGGCTCAACTTTTGCACAAACACGGACAACCTCATCCATAATTTCATCAAAACGTGCATCATCGGCATCTACTGTCATCTTCTGTGTCATAAAGCTGACTACCGCATCGTTTACACCATCAATTTTTTTAATTGATTCTTCCATTTTTGCTGCGCAGTTTGCACAATCCAAGTCCTGTAATTTAAATTTCTTTTTCATGATTCATTTCCTCCAATTCAATTATGTTATTCCGCAATATGGTCGATTCCCTGCTCGATAATCGTTCGCACATGGTCATCGGCCAGTGAATAAAACACCGATTTCCCCTCGCGGCGGCCTTTTACTAACTTATTCTGTTTTAGAATCTTTAGCTGATGCGAAATTGCTGACTGCGTCATATTCAAGGTTTCCGCTAAATCACAAACACAGACATCCTTCTCAAATAAAACAAACAAAATCCGGATTCTGGTCGAATCGCCAAACACCTTAAACAATTCCGCCAAGTCATACAATTCATCTTCACTTGGCATTTTATCACTCTCCGTTTCTGTAAATTTACATATGAACAATTATTCATATGTTCATTATATGCAGGATAACATAAAAAGTCAACCCCTATTATCATTTAATTTTTATTTTTATATTCGCTGTCTTTTTACTGCCGTCACCCGCTGCTGCCTTTACATAAACCGTCTTTTTCTTTCCGGCCTTCTTTGCCTTAAAGACACCTTTTTTTGACAGGGTAGCATATTTTTTATATTTACTCTTTGTAAATTTATAGGTAATCTTTGCATCCCCTGCGCGTTTTTTCGTCACTTTCAGCCACTTACTTAACTTTACTTTTTTACCGGCTTTCACCTTTTTCAACGAATATTTAAACTTTAGTTTTTTCACAACCACTGTCCGGGCACTGCTATTATCAGGTGTTACAGGATTATCCGTAACTACCGGGGTTGTCGGATTATTGGCTGCCGGTGTTGATTGTGCCTTTTGCGTCGGCGTAGTCACAGGTGCTGCCGTTGGTGTTGCCGTTAGCACTGGCGTTGGTGTTGCCGTTGGCACCGGTGTTGGTGTTGCCGTTGGCACCGGCGTTGGTGTTGCCGTTGGCACCGGCGTTGGTGTTACCGTTGGCACCGGCGTCGGTGTTGCTTTCGTAGAATCCCAAGTATCAGAAAACATCTTAATGCAGAGATTTGCATTGTTTTTTCTGCCGCCAGACCATACAAGTTTGGAAAAATCTTCCCACTCACCATCCGAATACTGAACATAACTTTCGCCCTCATTTGCGCTAACTGCTTCTGTAAGTGCAGAATTGTTATAAGTACATTCATAAGTCTGATAAGAAGTATCCCCACTCTCTTCCAATTTTACAACAACTGCATAACGCTTTCCTTTTGTCATAAATACTTCATCTTTATCTTCTTTTACAAAATCAATGGTATGATATCCGCGCTCTGCAATCGTACCGGACAATGAAGACATTAATTTACCGGACATCGGATTATCCGAATCCGGACTCTCATAAATTGATACTTCATAATTTACATTTGCTTCCTGTGTATAGAAAGAAACTGCCTGCATTTTTTCATCGGCTTTTGCCTCAAATACATTGGCACCACGCAGAAAACTTCTCGAATAAGCAAATGGAATTCCACCATCATATTGATAGTTATTGTCGTAATTATCCGCTTTTTCCACATCAAAGAATGCCACCTCTGCCTCTTCATTCTTCTCCGCCTGCAGCATAGCATCCTCATAAGAAATCCAGAAATATCCGCCCATACTGTTGCAGTCGCCCCAGCTGTTGCGAATTAGCCATGCACCGTCTGAAGAAGGACGACATTTGGAATTAAAATTACTTGCCGAATAATTATCATCCCATCCTACAATCAATACACTGTGATTGGTCGTCTTGCTTGTATCATCACAATAATACGCCGTAAAATTGCTTTTCCCAGTATTTCCATACATCTGCTCGTCACTCGATGTTTCCGGCGCATACATAGAGCACTCCGCTGCCCCATACTCCATCAATTTCTGTTTGATTTGGTTGCGGTTCGCTTTCGTCATATAAATGTATTCTACGTTCTGCAAATGATAGGAATCCTTATCATACATCACGTATAATCCAATTATCCTCTTTTGAGGGTAATGGATTATTCTCCTTTC
>NZ_QUDR01000008.1 GCF_003477605.1 Clostridium sp. AF37-5 | reverse complement strand
AAATTGTTATCATTCACTAAATATGAATTGACCAATCCGACAAATTCAAATTTGTCTTTCTCTTAATTTCCTATTATACACCAAAATTATGAATATTTCTACCCGCCGTCTATTGACCTCAATTAAGAGGAAAGTAGGTGGCTTTTTTTGTTAGCAAAAAAATTTTCAAGAAATTTTGAAAAAACACCCCCCAAAAACGCTCTCCCATTTCAAACAAGTGAAGGGGTTAATTCCGAGCCACGAAAAGGTCAGCCCTTTCACTTGTATTTTGACAACTGAATAAACCATTCACTAAGACTTTAATTCTGATGATTTTAGCCACCTTATCGGGTACGCCGTGACTTCTGCATTGCAGAACAGCGAGAACTCCCGGTATAGGTAACAGGTTGCCCCTGTTACGGCGATGACAGTCAGAAGGATAATGATACTTCTCTACGGAGCTGGCGGAGTACCCGGCAGAGGTGAAATTCCTATGATACAGATTAGCAGTCTGTTCCTTAGTGACTTCCCGTGAGCTTATTGCTCGGCAAGGGGTGTTGAGAACAAATATTGCCCGACCGGTTAGGAAATGAGCCGGTCAAGTACATAGCCATACTGCGATGGCTATGAATTTCACGAAAGGAGGACGCACAAAGTGTCGAACTGCAAAACGATTGCGATATGCAATCAAAAAGGCGGAGTTGGAAAGACGACCACTACGGTAAACCTCGGCGTCGGTCTTGCAATGCAGGGAAAGAAAGTGCTGCTCATAGACGCAGACCCACAGGGCGACTTAACCACTTGTCTCGGTTGGCAGGATACAGACAACTTGGGTATCACGCTTGCAACGAAACTCACAGATGTCATAAATGAAACGATGAATGACCCTACGGTCGGTATTCTGCACCACGACGAAGGTGTTGACCTTATTCCGGCAAACCTTGAGCTTTCAGCAATGGAGTTTAACCTTGTCAACGCAATGAGCAGAGAGACGGCATTGAGAAACTATCTCAGCGAAGTGAAGGAGAAATACGACTATATCTTAATAGATTGTATGCCTTCCCTCGGAATGGTAACAATCAATGCTCTATCTGCGGCAGACAGCGTAATAATTCCTGTTCAGGCTCAGTATTTACCGGCAAAAGGTATGACGCAGCTTGTTCAGACCATTTCACGAGTTAAGAAGCGTATCAATCCGGGCTTAAAGATTGACGGTATGCTTCTCACTTTGGTGGATAGCCGTACCAACCTCGCCAAAAGCACGGTAGAAGCTCTGAGAGAGAACTTCGGTAGTCAAATCAAGATGTATCGAACATATATCCCGATTGCCGTAAAAGCCGCAGAGACTTCTTCCAAAGGCAAGAGCATTTTTGCCTACGAACCGGGCAGCACGGTGTCAAAAGCGTACACCGAATTTACAAAGGAGGTGTTAGCCGATGGCAGGAAGAAAGAGCGACTTCACTCTCACGAAGCTCGATGACTTATTCTCGACGCAGGAACAGAGAGATGAAGAAAAACTTTCAAAAATCCGAGATATTCCCTTGACTGAGATTGACGATTTCCCCGACCACCCTTTTAAGGTGCGTGATGACGAGGATATGGCACAGCTCATTGAGAGTATTAAGGAACGAGGGGTAATCACTCCGGCGACGGTAAGGCAGAAAGAGGACGGCAGATACGAACTCATATCGGGACACAGACGAAAGCGAGCCTGTGAGCTTGCCGGGTTTGATACTCTCCGTTGTGAGGTCGTTGAACTGAACCGAGACGAAGCCACGATTTTAATGGTTGAGAGCAACTACCAAAGGTCGCAGATACTTCCCTCGGAAAAAGCCTATGCCTACAAAATGCGTTTGGAAGCATTGAGCAGACAAGGCAAAAGAACAGACCTAACTTCCGACCCAGTGGGTTGGAAGTCAAGCGGAAAAGAAACAGCACAACTAATTGGAGAGCAGTCGGGTGACAGTCAAACCCAAGTTCGCAGATATATTCGCCTTACAAACCTTGTTCCCGAACTTTTGGAATATGTTGATGAGGGGCGAATTAAAATGCGACCGGCGGTTGAATTGTCTTTTCTCGATGAGGACAGTCAGCGTGATGTGGTTGATGAAATCGACCTGAACGACGCAACCCCGTCCCACGACCAAACAATCCGTATGCGAAAGTTCTTTGAGGAGGGCAAGCTCACAACCGAAGCAATCCAAGCGATTATGTCGGAGGAAAAACCAAACCAAAGGGAGAAAATTGTTTTGAGGGGCGATAGGGTTCGACAGCTTATCCCGAAGAATATTCCCATAAGCCAAACGGAGGATTTTGTGTGCAAGGCATTGGAGCATTACAACAAGTTTCTGCGAAGCAGAGCCGACCGTGACAGCCGATAGCCTTCCCCCTTTCTCACACTCTAACCCCTATATATACCGGCTATTAACCTGCTGAAAAATATACTCTATCTCCCTTGAGTATATCTATCTCTAATAACATATAGCTGTCTATAAAAGGGTTCGCACATTTGGAGCAAAAGCAAAATGTCTGCTACGATAAAAAGTTCAGCCAATCGCACCTTTGATGTTTTGACCGGTTTTGATTACGATTAAGGCAGAAAGGAGCGATGGATATGAAAAACAGGCTGATACCTTGTGTTCTTGCCTGCCTGATGATTTTCCTCGTAGGTTGTAACGGTAACACAGCCAAAGAAGCTGCACAGGAGATTACGAAAACAGAGACTTCTTTTCCGGCTGGTAATACCGAAACAGATTCTCAGGAAGAAACGGCAGAAGAACCGGAAAGCACGACAGTTCAGGAAGAAACACCGATTACGGCAGAAGAAAGCCAATCAACCGCTGAAAGGCAGACGGTTGCGACTGTTCAGACAAAACCGGCGGAAGAAAAAACGGCTGATACTCCTGCAACCGAAAAGCCAAAGGCAGAGCCACCGAAGCAGACAACCACGCAGGCTGAACCCGAAAAACAAACGGAACAGCCAAAAGAACAGACAACTGCCGAACAAAAGCCGGTTGAAAAACCGACTGAAAAGCCGGCAGAACCGAAACCGACAGAGCCGCACAAGCAGACATTCGATGTCAGCCCTTATGTTAGTTACGCAAAAGAGTATGCGGTAAGCATAGGGCTTTCTCTTGACATCACGGCGACAGAATGTTGGGACAACCCCATATCCGCAAATCCTAACCGAAGCGGTATCAAGTCTGATATTGAAAGCAGACTGAACCGATACAAGAACAGCGAGGGTTTTACCGCTGTGTGGATATGGACAGAAAAGCTATCCGATACGGATTACAACATCTATATCGGCTACTGCTAAAACAAAATAATTTTAAGCGGACGCACTGAGTAAAATCGGTGCGTTTTTGCATTTCAAGGAGGAAAACGCAATGGTTAAAACAAAATTCAAGAAAGCCGTCTCGCTTATGTTGGCGGCGGTTATGAGCCTTACTGCTTTTACGGGCATTGGGGCAACGACAGCCTTTGCAGCCGTAGGAGAAAAAGCCGATGTGTACCTCGTCGATTATCCCCGAAGCGGAGATACCAATAACAACGGCGAATGGGGACACGGCAATCTCAACTATATGAACGGTTGGAAAGGCTTGTCCACAAAATATACAGGACTTCGTGCAATGGGTTCGTATTCGGGCAATATTGCCTACTGTATTGAACCGGGTACAGGTCAGCGGACTGGAGATACTCTCACCGAAAAGGACGAGAACTTCTTTAATAACATCAGCCCGAACGGAACGATTTCCGGCGATGACATTCGCCTGCTTATCGGTCGTATCTTGCAGTACGGCTACCGTGGAGGTATTTCGACAAGCTGGAAGTCGCAGAATGAAAGCGACGCAAACTGCATCGCACACGCTTATGCCACTCAGATTTTGATTTGGGAAACGATTGTCGGAGAAAGAGACGCAGGCTTTAATCACGTTTCTACCAGCGGATACAATGCCGTGCTTGAATGTGTAAGCACTGCACACCCACTCCGCAGTAAAATCTTGTCGTACTACAACAGTATGGTAACAAGTGTTCAGAATCACACCAAAGTGCCGAGCTTCTGCACAAGGTCAAGCGGTTCTGCAAAGGTAAACGAGCTTGAATGGAACGGAAGCAAGTATGTTGCTACTCTCACCGATACAAACGGTGTGCTTGGCAATTACAACTTCTCGGCAAACATTGACGGGGTTTCTTTCTCTGTCAGCGGAAACAAATTGACTGTTTCGATGGAGAAAGCTCCGAGCAAGGAATTTACCATCACAGCCGCAAAAAAGAACGGTGTCCGCAGAGGTGTTGTCGTATGGTCTGACGGTATCCATCAGAACGGAAACGGCATTCAGGATGTGGTCACTTATGCTCAGGAGGTCAGTGACCCTGTCAGCGGCTTTGTCAAAATGAAGGTAAGCTACGGCTCTTGTCAGATTGTAAAGACAAGTGAGGACGGAAAGGTTGACGGCATTCAGTTTACCATAAGCGGTAACGGTGTCAATCAGACTGTAACAACCGCAAACGGCGGTAAATTCCAACTGGATAACCTTATGCCCGGTGTTTACACGGTAACAGAACAGTCTATCGACAAATATGTTCCGCAGGAGGTTCACAGAGTAACTGTTGTTGCCGGTCAGGTGTCAAAGGTCAATTTCAATAATGTTCTCAAAAGAGGTAATCTTCAGGTCATCAAATCTTCTGAGGATAACTTGGTTGAGGGCGTTACCTTCCATCTTTACGGCACATCTCTTTCCGGTATTGCTGTCGATGAGTATGCCGTGACAGATAAGAACGGTGTTGCTTCTTTTGATGATGTGCTTATCAGCGGCACTACCCCATACACCATTGAGGAAGTGGATACCGCAATCCGTTATGTTGTGCCTGCAAATCAGACCGCACCGATTAACTGGAAAGAAGTAACCACAAGAAACTTCACGAACATTCTCAAAAAGTTCAGCGTAACCGTAACAAAGAGCGACCGAGAGGAAGGCACACCGCAGGGCGACGCTACCCTTGCCGGAGCAGTTTACGGTATCTATAAAGGCGAAACCCTTGTGGACAAGTATGTGACGGATAAGAACGGGCAGTTTACCACAAAGGAATATGTCTGTGATAATGACTGGACAATCCGTGAAATCACGCCGTCCGAGGGTTATCTGCTTGATACGACTGTTCACAAGGTCGGTGCTGAACCGCAGCTTTATACGGTGGAACACAATCAGACAGCAAATGATGTTACCGAACAGGTTATGAAAGGCAATATCGCCATTATCAAGCACACCGATGACGGCGAAACTCAGATTGAAACACCGGAAAACGGAGCAACCTTTGAAATCTATCTCAAATCTTCCGGCAGTTTTGACGCAGCAGAAGAAGATGAAAGAGATGTCATTGTCTGTGATGAAAACGGTTTCGGGCAGACAAAGGATATGCCTTACGGCGTATATACCGTTCATCAGACCTCCGGTTGGGAAGGTCGTGAGCTGATGAAGAACTTTGATGTGTTCATTGCTCAGGACGGACAGACCTACCGCTATCTTATCAACAACGCAAACTTTGAAAGCTATATCAAGGTTGTCAAGGTGGACGCAGAAAGCGGTAAAAACATTCCTTATGCCGGTGCAGGCTTCAAAATCTTTGACCCTGACGGCAATCAGGTAACAATGACCTTCACTTATCCTACTCCGACAACGATTGATACTTTCTACACCGACGCAAACGGACAGCTTGTGACACCGGAAAAACTGGAATACGGCAAGGGATATTCTCTTGTAGAAGTTCAGGCTCCTTACGGATATGTGCTTGACAGCACACCGGTGTACTTTGATGTGGCAGAGGAACATTCTTCCGATGAGGGTGGTATTACCGTGATTAAGGTCGATAAGCCTAATATGGCACAGAAAGGTACAGTCAGCATTGAAAAGACCGGCGAGGTGTTTTCAGGGGTAAATATCTCCGGCGTGGAAAACGCCGATGTGATTTATCAGCCTGTCTATGAAGTGAAAGGTCTTGCAGGTGCAGTTTATGAGATTAGCGCAGCAGAAGATATTATCACTCCCGACGGTACACTCCGTTATGCAAAGGGCGAGGTAGTAGATACTGTTACCACAGATGAAAACGGACTTGCCAAGAGTAAGGAGCTTTATCTCGGAAAATATACGGTGGTTGAAATTACTGCACCGGAGGGTATGGTCATCAACAAAGAAGCTCACGATGTTGAGCTGACTTATGCCGGTCAGGAAGTGTCTGTAACCGAAACCGCCACAAGCTTTGTAAACGACAGGCAGAAAGTAGCGGTAAGTCTTGAAAAGACTATTGAAAAGAACGACATCTTCAATATCGGCAACGGCGATGAAATGAAGAATATCAGCTTCGGACTTTTCGCCGCAGAAGAACTTGTTTCTGCAAGCGGTACTTCTATTCCGGCAGACGGACTGATTGAGATTATCTCACTTTCCGAGAACGGCAAGGCTGTTATCAAAACCGACCTTCCTTTCGGAAGCTACTATGTAAAGGAACTTGCCACCGATGAGCATTATATCCTTACCGACGCCAAGTATCCGTTCACTTTCAGCTATGCCGGTCAGGATACCGCAAATGTTGAGATTGCGGTCAATGACGGCAAGCCGATTGAAAACAAGCTCATTTACGGTTCTGTTTCCGGTAAGAAGATTACCGAAAACGGCGAAGCACTGGGAGGTGCTGTAATCGGTCTGTTTAAGGCTGATGAAACCGAATTTACAAAAGAAAATGCTTTGATGACTGCTACCTCCCAAAAAGACGGTAGCTTTTCTTTTGAGAAAGTACCGTATGGCAACTGGCTTGTAAGAGAAATCGAGCAGCCGGAGGGCTTCGTGCTTGATGAAACTTCTTATGAAGTTAAAATCTCCGAGGTCGCTCAGGTCATTGAGGTCGAAATCGTCAATGAGTATGTTCACGGCAATATCAAGTTGACTAAGGTCGATGAAGATTACCCGGACAACAAGCTGACAGGAGCGACCTTTGAGGTTTACAAAGATGTAAACGGCGACGGTAAACTGGATGACGCCGACGAGCTTATCGGAACTCTCTCCGAAACCTCTACCGGTATTTACGAGATGAAGGAACTTCTTTACGGAAAATACCTTGTAAGAGAAACCAAAGCACCGGATGGCTTTGAGCTTGATAAGGGTGTGTACTCTGTTTTCATTGAAAAAGATGAAACCACCTACGAGGTAGAAAACAAAGCCGGCGTCGGCTTTATTAACACAGCTATGAAAGGAAACCTGAAAATCGTTAAAACTTCCTCTGACGGTAAGGTTGAAGGCTTCACTTTCAGAGTTACAGGAGTAAACGGTTACGACCGAAGCTTCACGACCGATAAGAACGGCGAAATCATTATCGAGGGACTTCGTATCGGCGATTACACCATTTCCGAGGTTCAGGATAGTGTTTCTGCTTCCTATGTGCTTCCTGCGGATAAGATTGCAACCGTAAAGGTCGGTTCTACTACCGTTGTGGAAATGCACAATGAGCTGAGAGATACACCAAAGACCGGAGATAACAGCAATGTGGGCTTGTGGACGGCACTTGCGGGACTTTCTGCCCTCGGTATTGTCGGCACAGCCGTTGTTGCGTACAGAAAAAAGAAGAAGGAGGACAATGAGTAATGGACGCTAAAACAATCGTAGCAGTTGTATTAGTCGCCTTTATTATCGGCGGCTTTATCTTCTTGCAGATTAAGAACAGAAAGAAATAAGGAACGCTTGTGTGGGCGGAGTGAAAACTTCGCCCACCGTTCTTTTACGGAGGTGCATTATGAATAAGCAAAAGACGGTTGACAGCAAGGTGCTTGCAATACTCAGAGAATGCCCCGAAACGAGGTATGACGATATGCAGCTTATCCTTTGCTATTACAACCGATACAGCTATATGAGAGTCGGAGATTTACCGCTTGAGGATATAGTCAACAACTATAAAGGCTACGGCTTGCCGTGCTTTGAGACTATCCGCAGAGCAAGACAGAGAGTGCAATCCCTATTTCCCGAACTGTCAAGGCAGTGCAGTGGCTGCGACTGCGGAAACATCAGAATTGTGATTGAAGTAAGCTGAGGTGTGGATATGAACGAGGGAAAAAGAAAAATCGGTGAATACACTGTTCTTTGCTCGGTCAATGTGGGCGAAAAGGAAGTTATCTTGGCTTCCAATGAGCAAAGTACAAACGGCGATAAATTTATGTGCGGCTTTGCAGAGCGAAACGACCTGTTTGAACTGTGTTCGGAATGTATGGTAAGCGATGACTATATCGAAATCGTACACCTTTTCGGAAGCCGTGTGGCAAATGAAGCGGAGCTTTTCAAGGAACAGGTCGAAAAACTGGATATTCCAATCACACTCATAACAGAAGCCGACTGTATCCCCGACCACTATTCCAAAGACATCAACGGCAAAATCATAGCCATTGACCCCAAGGTATTAAAGCCTGAATTTCAGAGAGCCGACAGACAGCTCTACTATGTTACAGGTGGTTTCGGTGCGTCGGCAAACAGCCGTGGAAGTGCCGTGTTTTGTACCAATCTTCACACCGGCAAATCAACCCGATATGAAAGAATGGATGTTATGGGCGAAATAAAGCCTGAGCGTCTGCCTGAATGGGCAAAGGAAAAGGCACAAGAGCTTTCAAACAAGAAGCGAAATAAAGACAAAGAACGATAAGGAGGACAAAGCAATGAAGGAAAATTTCACTTTTCAGCAAAAGACAAAGCTTCTGACGAAACTGTTTGACGCAGGCTGCAATACCGAAAAGAAATTGCAGCAGCTCGACATGGAGAGCATTTTGAAAATTCCGGGTATCACTATTCCGGATATGAGTCTGATTATCGAGTTTCAGAAGCAGACCAAAGCCAATAAGCTGTTCTCTTATTTGGGAGGTGGCACTGATGAGCAGGCAGGAACAGAATGACCGCCATATCATTTGGAGCGACATTAGCCTTGACCTTGATGATTGGCGAGAGTCTTTGGAGGAACTGTATCCCGGATATTCCGATGATGAGCTTTACGACATTATGGTAAAATCCAATGCCGAAAATCTTTATGATGAACGAGTAAATCTCAATATTCAGCTTTCACAGCCGATTATTGTTATCGGCGACCTCGGCAGATGGAACGGCAGAGTGTCGGGCTACAAGATGATTGATTCCGGCAACATTAAGGACTGCCTTTATTCCGATACCGATTACAACGAATGGTATGTGGATAAGTACGGCGACCTTCGTGCCGACGCCGTTCATCACGACGGTACAAACCATTATCTTTACCGTGTATTCAAAGACGGTGTTACCGATACGCAGATTGAAAATCTGCAAGATAAAATCTATAACGGAAAAGCCACAAGAGCCGACATCACACGAGTTACCAAAAGGCTCGGCGATGACATTGCCGGAGTTTATGGTTTTCCTATTCCAAAGCAAAGACAAACAAACGAACAAGCGAGGTGATGAAAATGGATTACAGAGTATTGACCGAAGCAGAGCGTAAATACACCTTCAGCCAAAGTCAGCAGCTCTCTATGCAGACCGGTCTTATCGGATATTTGAGAGCCGACTTCGGTTCTAACGGGAACGAGTTTTGGACGACTTGGAACGATTTCAGAAAAGACTTGAAAACCGATGAATTTAAGGCTGAATTTGATGAAGTCATAAACGGATTGCGTGACGGCGATGTTTTGTCCGGCAGAAAGGCTATGTCCTCTTACTGTTATTCCACTCCCGACAGCTCCTTTAATGATGACTGCAACCACTACGGCATCCGTCTTGATACGGGAAAGTACAGCTATCTTATGAGATTTAACCCCAACAGGGGCGAGTACAATCTGTACTGCTATTGCTATCAGAAAGAGTGGCTAAATGCCCACTTGAAAAACGCTGAGCGAGGTATCCGATTTATCAACCCGCACTATCAGGAGCAGTTTCGCATTGCGGACGGAGAAAAAATCTCAATCAAGCTCGGCGACGGCAAAACAATGGAGAGAACTTGCAGATATATCGACGACTACCATTTGGAGGTCGGCACAAATCTCTACCATATCTGCGAATTTGCCGAGCTTTGCGAGAGAAACGGTCATACCGTAGAACCAGCCGCAAAAGAAAACACGAAATCCGCAAAGGACAAAGAAAAAACACGATAAGGAGGTGCAGACGAGGTGGCAAGAAAATTTGACCTGATTTCAGAGCTGTATGAAAGAACCTGTTTTGCAGTTACAGACAATCCGGTAAACTGGCAATCGTTTCTGAAAACAGCAGGCAGAAATTTCAGGCTCCGATTTGATGAACAGCTTCTCATTTATGCCCAAAGACCCGACGCAACAGCCGTGCTTGAAATCGAACGATGGAACGGTACTTTCGGTCGCTGGGTAAACCGAGGAGCAAAGGGTATTGCCGTATTTGAGGACACAGACAGAAGCCGTCAAAGGCTGATTCATTACTTTGATATATCGGACACCCACGAAAGTCGACATTCCCGCCCTGTTCCGATTTGGGAGATGAGACCCGAATATGAAGCAGAAGTTATTGAAACACTTGAAAATACTTTCGGTGCGGTAAACGATACAACGAGTATTGAAAATGTCGTCAAAGAGAGCATTGCCAATGCCGTTGAGGATAACATCGCAGACTATATCTCCGACTTTATGAGTTTGGGTGCAGGAAGCGATATTGAGTATTTGTCTGCCGACGAAGCAAATGCCTTGTATTTGGAGCTTGTCAGAAACAGCGTATCATATATGGTTATGGCACGATTGGGACTGAACGCAGACAAGGTCTATTCTCCCGATGACTTTGCCGGTATTTCAAGTTTTAATTCACAGGAAGTTCTCAATGCGGTGGGTATTGCTACAAGCGACATTGCAGAAATGGCGTTGCTCCCTGTCAGCAGAACAATCAGCACGCTCAGCAAGGAAAATCGCATAATTGATGAACAGGAGCAATCCGAATACAATAAAGACATCAAAGACGAAAGGAGTCAAAGCGATGAGCGAAATCACATACACGATGGTGGGAGATTACAATCTTCCGAACCTGAAACTGCCGGAGCAGACGGAAGTGACTCTCGGCAGATGGTCGCAGATGAGGAGAACTTATCTGAAGGAACATCACAAAATCCTGTACTACAATCTTCTGACGAAAGGGATTCTGAACAGTCACTTGGCGGAGGTTCAGCAGAGAGCCAGCGAACTGGAGGAAACTCTCGTGAAGCAGATGGCACAGAAAGCCGGGCTGACGGAGCAGATGAAAGCGGAAGATATGATGAAGTGGGTTCGCCTGATGAACAACATCAGGAACTCGGCACAGGAAATCGTGAAGAATCAGGTAATATTCGCTTAGAGTATTACGACAGAAACCACGAGGACAAGAGCCTGCCGTTTTTCGGTGGCGATGATACTATCCGAGAGATACTCGGTACTACCCCGCATTTGTCCGCTTCAAAGGAAGAAATCAAAGACTTCTATGAGAGAAATACGGACAATGCGACCCGTACCGAATATATCAAGGGTATCTTCAATAACGACTACACCCGGCTTACCTTAAACGACGGCAGGCTTGTGGGATACAAAACATTTCAGAATGTCCTCCACTTGTGGGAGGGTGAATACGAAAACAGAACCGCTCAGAGTTTCTACGACTGGGGCGTTATCGCACAGCATTTTGAAGCAATGAGACTTTTGGGAGAATTGACCGATACAATGAAACCGATTCCGTCTATGGACGGTCAGTTGACTCTCATTATGGGAAATCAGGCAGAGGAACAAAAAACCTCTGCCTTTACTTTTTCTCAGGAAATCATAGACGCTGTATTGACCCGTGGAAGCGGAGTTTCCGAGGGTAAAATGCGTATCTATGAGCAGTTTGAAAAGAGCATTTCCGCAAAAGAGAACGCCGACTTCTTGAAAAACGAATACGGTTGGGGCGGCTCTTATCCGGTCATCATCGGTGCAGGCATTGACGAACAGCACGACGGAAAAGGTATCACAATTTCAAAAGGTATCGGAAGCGACAAGCCGCACATTACTCTTTCTTGGTCTCAGGTGGAAAAGCGTATCGGAGACCTTATCCGTATGGACAGATACCTAAACCCAAAGGAAAAAGAAAAGTACCCTGAATGGCTTGAAAAGCAGGAAGAACGGCGAGCCGAGCTTGCAGAGCAGAGAAAAAACCGTGAGATACTTTCTACCGCACCGCCTGAACCTGAAAACAAAGAGGACGAGCCGGAAGCGCAGTATGAATATCATCTCGGCGACAGCGTGTATATTGGGGCTTCTCAGTATGAGATTTTGTCCTTTGATGAAAACCGTGTAATGCTCTATGACTTCGATATGCCCTTATTCAACAAGGAACTTTCAAGGGAAGAATTTGACCGCAAAGTGCGTGAAAATCCGATGAACGACCACTTGAAGGTCAGTGTATTACCGGCGGAAGAAAAAACCGTTACAGGCGAAAATAAAGCTCAAAACGATACTGAAACCGTACCGGATTTCAGTCCGAAAACCGGTTATGACGACGCCTTCTTTATTGACCGGGACAATGAAAGTGTAACTTGGATGTACTATAACCCCGACAGCAATGCCGGAGGTCAGTATGTTACAAATACTCTTTCTTTTGACGAGATACAGCAAGTCGCACGGGAGTATGACTCGGCAGAGGATTTCTTTGATTATCTCGGTAGCATTGCAAATCAGGAGCTTGCCGATGTAGGTACGGAATGGTTTGTGGACGCAGACCGAGAATTTCACAGGACACCGGATTTGACCGACTGTACCTCTGCCACAATGGAAGCTCTTATTGAAAACACTGAAAGAGCTGATATGGTGGCAACAAATATCGGGAATGTACCGATTGAGGATTACAGAGAAATCGTTGCTACTCAAAACGGTTTTGACAGCGATGAGGAAATGTATAACGAGGGTGTTCGTATCGGCAACGGTTACGACAAAGAGCCTGAACCGATTGTCCCCGCTTGGGAGCAAAAGAAAAAGTCAAAAGTAAAGAGCTTTGACCTCCACCCGGATATTCCTATGTCCGAACGACACAACTTTGACCTTGCCAATAATCAGGTTGAAGAAGTGAACAAGAAAGAACGCTTCCACCGAAACTATGCAGCAATAAAAGTCCTGAGAGATTGTCAAAACGAAAACCGTTTTGCAACACCTGACGAGCAGAAAATCTTGTCGAGATATGTCGGTTGGGGCGGTATTCCCGAAGCCTTCGACGAACGAGCAGGAGCTTGGCATACAGAGTATGCAATGCTGAAAAACATCCTGACGCCGGAGGAATATGCGTCGGCAAGAGAAAGCACACTGACTGCATTTTACACTCCGCCCGAAGTATCTACCGCCATTTACAAGGTGTTGGAACAGATGGGATTTCAGGAGGGCAACCTGCTTGAGCCGTCCTGCGGTATCGGTAATTTCATCGGTATGCTGCCCAAGTCAATGGAAAACGCAAAGGTTTACGGTGTTGAGCTTGATACCATTTCAGCCGGTATCGCTCAGCAGCTTTATCAGAAATCTTCCATTGCGGCACAGGGCTTTGAGGAAGTAAATGTCCCCGACAGCTTCTTTGACGGCATTATCGGCAATGTGCCTTTCGGAGATTTCAAAGTCTCCGATAAACGATACGACAAGTACAATTTCTTAATCCACGATTATTTCTTTGCAAAATCGCTTGATAAGTTACGCCCCGGCGGTGTGATGGCTCTTGTGACAAGCAAAGGAACTATGGACAAGGAAAACTCCAATGTGCGTAAATATATCGCACAGAGGGCGGAGCTTCTCGGAGCAATCAGACTTCCGAACGACACCTTCAAAGGTAATGCCGGGACAGAGGTCGTATCCGATATTCTGTTTCTGCAAAAGCGAGACAGACTCATAGATATTGAGCCGGATTGGGTTCATCTTGACACCGACGAAAACGGTATAAGGATGAACTCATATTTTGTTCAGCACCCGGAAATGATACTCGGCGAAATGAAAATGGTAAGCGGTCGCTTCGGACCGGAAGCAACCTGTGAACCGTTTGAAAATGCCGACCTTTCGGAGCTTTTGAACGAAGCAGTCTCAAACATTCACGGAGAAATCTCCGAATACGAGGTTGCCGACGAACTGGAGGAAGAAGATAATTCTATCCCGGCAGACCCTATGGTAAGGAACTTCTCTTACACTGTTTTAGACGATAAAATCTATTTCCGTGAGAACTCCCGTATGTCCCCGGTGGAGGTATCTGCAACCGCTGAGAACCGCATTAAGGGTATGATTGGGATAAGAGATTGCGTCCGTAACTTGATTGAACTGCAAACCGAGGATTACCCGGACAGCGAAATCAAACAGGCACAGGATAAGCTGAACACACTGTATGACAGCTTTACAAAGAAGTACGGACTGATTAACAGCCGTGCCAATACTTCTGCCTTTTCCGACGACAGCTCCTATGCTCTGCTCTCCGCTCTTGAGGTTATCAATGAAGATGGCGAACTGGAACGCAAGGCGGATATGTTCTTCAAAAGGACGATTAAACCGCACAAGCCGGTAACGGAGGTTGACACCGCAGACGAGGCTCTCGCTGTCTCTATGGGCGAAAAAGCAGCCATTGATATGGAATATATGATGGAGTTGTCCGGCAAAAGTGAGGAGGAATTATTCGCTGACTTAAAGGGTGTAATCTTCTTAAATCCCCTTTATGAGTACGGTAATTCCTATGAGCCGAAGTATCTGATGGCAGACGAATATCTGTCGGGCAATGTTCGTGAGAAGCTGGCGACAGCCAAAAGGTCTGCGGCACTGTATCCCGAAGATTACACCGTCAATGTGCAGGCACTTGAAAAGGTGCAGCCAAAGGATTTGACGGCAAGCGAGATTTCCGTAAGGCTCGGTGCGACTTGGATACCGCCCGAAATATTCCAACAGTTTATGTTTGAGTTTCTCGACACCCCACGCTATGCACAATGGAATATCAAGGTTCACTACTCTCAGTTTACCGGCGAATGGAACATTGAGGGAAAGAGCTACGACCGTTCCAATGTAAAAGCGTACAGCACATACGGTACTTCCCGCATCAACGCATATAAGATAATTGAGGAAACACTGAACCTGAAAGATGTCCGAATCTTTGACTATATCGAAGATGAGGAAGGCAGAAAGAAAGCCGTTCTCAATAAAAAAGAGACGGCAATCGCACAGGCAAAGCAGGAACTCATAAAGCAGGGCTTTCAGGACTGGATATGGGCTGACCCTGCCCGCCGAGAAAAACTCACGAAGATGTATAACGAAAAGTTCAACAGTATAAGACCCCGTGAGTACGACGGAAGCCACATTGTTTTCAACGGTATGAACCCGGAAATCGAACTCCGTGAACATCAGAAAAATGCGGTTGCACACATTCTGTACGGCGGTAATACGCTGTTAGCACACGCAGTCGGTGCGGGCAAGACCTTTGAAATGGTAGCCGCCGCTATGGAGTCCAAACGACTGGGACTTTGCAATAAGTCGCTGTTCGTAGTGCCAAATCACTTAACCGAGCAATGGGCGGCGGAGTTCTTACAACTCTATCCGGCGGCGAATATTCTCGTAGCGACAAAGCGAGATTTTGAGACAAAGAACCGCAAAAAGTTCTGCGGTCGAATTGCCACGGGAGATTATGACGCCGTAATCATCGGTCATTCTCAGTTTGAGAAAATCCCGATGTCCATTGAAAGACAGAGGGCAATTCTTGAGCAGCAGCTTGAAGAACTGACAGACGGTATTATGGATTTGAAGCGAAACCGTGGAGAAAACTTCTCCATTAAACAGCTTGAAAAGTCTAAAAAGTCCGTGAAACAAAAGCTGGAAAAGCTCAACGACCAAAGCCGAAAGGACGATGTTGTTACCTTTGAAGAACTCGGTGTGGACAGGCTTTTTATTGACGAGAGTCATTATTACAAGAACCTCTATCTTTACACCAAAATGCGTAATGTGGGCGGTATCGCTCAAACGGAAGCACAGAAATCCTCCGACCTGTTTATGAAGTGCCGATACCTTGACGAGCTTACAGGCGGTCGAGGAACGGTATTTGCAACCGGTACTCCTATCTCAAACAGTATGGTGGAGCTATATACCATTCAGCGATACTTGCAGTACAACACGCTTGTCAAAAACAACTTGCAGCACTTCGACTCGTGGGCAAGTACCTTTGGAGAGACTGTAACAGCCGTTGAGCTTACCCCGGAGGGAACGGGTTACAGAGCGAAAACCCGCTTTGCGAAATTCTACAACCTACCGGAGCTTATGGCGATGTTTAAGGAGGTCGCCGACATCAAGACGGCGGATATGCTGGAACTGCCTGTGCCGGAAGCACACTTCCACAATGTTGCGGTCAAGCCTTCGGAAATGCAGAAAGAGATGGTTGCTTCCCTTGCGGAACGAGCCGAGAAAGTCCGTGGCGGCGGTGTAGATTCGAGTGTAGATAATATGCTTAAAATTACAAACGACGGCAGGAAGTTAGCACTTGACCAGCGTATGCTTAACGATATGCTGCCTGATTTTGAGGGCAGTAAAATCAACGCCTGCGTCGATAACATCTACCGTATTTGGGAGGAAACAGCCGATAAAAAATCGGCACAGCTTGTGTTCTGCGACCTCTCAACTCCAAAGAATGACGGAACATTCTCGGTATATAACGACATCAGAAAGAAGCTCATAGAGCGTGGTGTCCCCGAAAGCGAAGTCCGCTTTATCCACGAAGCAGATACCGATGTGAAGAAAAAAGAACTGTTCCAAAAGACCCGTAAAGGCGAGGTCAGAGTGCTTCTCGGCTCTACGCAAAAGATGGGAGCCGGCACGAATGTTCAGGACAGACTTATCGCACTTCACGATGTGGATTGCCCGTGGAGACCGTCAGACTTGGAGCAGCGTTCCGGTCGAATTATCCGTCAGGGTAACTCAAATCCTGATGTAGATATTTACCGCTATGTAACGGAGCAGACCTTTGACGCATATCTCTATCAGCTTGTAGAGGGAAAGCAAAAGTTCGCCAGTCAGATTATGACGAGCAAATCCCCGGTGCGTTCTGCCGAGGATATTGATGAAACCGCCCTTTCCTATGCAGAGATTAAAATGCTTGCCACCGGCAACCCGTATATTAAGGAGAAGATGGATTTGGACATTCAAGTTCAAAAGCTGAAGCTCTTAAAATCCAACTTTCTATCTGAAAAATACGCTTTGGAAGATAAGATAATCAAATATTATCCGCAGCGAATTACAGCTTTGGAAAACCGTATTGAAGGATTGAAGCAAGATGTAGAAACTGCGAAACAGCACCCGAAACCAACGGACGACCGATTTGTCGGTATGGAGGTTAAGGGTGTTTTTTATTCCGAAAAAGCCGACGCCGGTAAAGCAATCATTGAAGCCTGCAAGCAGATGAACAGCCCCGACCCTATTCCTCTCGGCAAGTACCGAGGGTTTGAAACGGAACTGCTTTTTAATACCGCAGAGCGAAATTATGAGGTTCGACTGAAAGGTGCGACAAGCAGAAATGTTCCTCTCGGTGATGACGCACACGGCAATATTATCCGTCTTGATAACGGCATTGAGAGATTTGCCGAGAGCTTGTCGCTTGCGGAAAATGACCTTGAGAACACCACAAATCAGTTGGAAACCGCAAAGAAAGAAGTCCAAAAACCGTTTATCCAAGAGGAAGAACTAAAGACAAAGCTTGCCCGCTTGGACGAGCTGAATATCTTGCTCAATATGGATAAGCGAGAAAACGAAATTGTCGGCGGCGAACCCGATGAGGGCGAAGTGCCGAACACACGAAAGGAGAAAACCTATGAACGATAAAATGACACCCGATAAGGAAAGAGAAAACTGCCCTTGCAGAAAAGCAATCATTAACCCTTTTGACGCAATGATGATGGTTGTGGTCAGGAGACTTGATAAAGCATATCTCGAATTGAAAAGAAGCAAACCGCCCGCAAAGGAAGCAGAATTTGCCCTTAGAAATGCAAAGCTTTCTTTCTACGGAGAGTTGGTTCGACAGAGCATTGAAACGGTGTTTTCGCCGGAAGAAATCATTGCTTTGTATGAAAACGACGACCTTGCGGGAGGTGCTTGGACTGTTTGGAATGACATCGGCTGCCCTGTTGATAAGATACTCATTATCATTGCAAAGCTCAGTATCAACGAACCGATACAGAAAGCGGTTGCCGATTTGCTGATGTAGAACGGCGGTGATAATTATGCCGTATATTGCACCGGAAGTCATAACCGAAGCCAAACGAATGGATTTATTAACCTATCTTAGAGAGTATGAACCGGGCGAGCTTGTTAAATTTTCAAGTAACACCTACACCACAAGAACCCACGACAGCTTGAAGATTTCCAACGGCAAATGGATGTGGTGGTCGAGAGGTATCGGGGGCAAATCTGCCCTCGATTACCTTATCAAAGTCCGTGGAATGGATTTTGTGGAGGCGGTTCAGACCATTATGGGAAACGGTTCAGTCAGCTTTCCGACTTGTGAAAACATCAAAAGTTATGAGAACCAGCCTTTGCTTCTGCCTGAAAAAAGCCCCACTACCGATGTGGTATTTGATTATCTTTTCGGGCGTGGGATTGATTATGAAATTATCAACTACTGCTTGGAACAGAAGCTAATCATCGAGTCGCTCCCATATCATAATGCTGTTTTTATCGGCTATGACGAGAACAAAGAACCTAAATACGCCGCATACAGAGCAACAAATCAATCAAGAATTATGGGCGACTGCACCGGAAGCAAAAAGCAATATTCTTTCCGCCTGACTGCCGAGAACACCGGAGAGGTTCATCTTTTTGAGTGTGCCATTGACCTGCTTTCCTATGCAACTTTGATGAAGCTGGAGGGCAAAGACTGGCGACAGTTTAACCTTGTTTCTCTTGCGGGAGTGTATTCCCCAAAGCAGAAAATCGAGGACTCGAAAGTGCCTGTTACACTCGGCAGGCTGCTTGAAAAGGACAAAACAATCAGGCGAATTGTTCTTCATTTGGACAATGATATTGCCGGAAGAAAAGCGACCAAAGCGTTGCAGACGATTCTTTCAGATAAGTATGAAGTCGTTGACGACCCTCCCCAATATGGGAAAGATGTCAACGACTTTCTTTGTAAACGCTTGGGAATAAAAGATAAAACCGAAAGGAGTTTTGCACGATGAAACTAAAAGAAATCAGAGAAATGTACCCGGAGGGAACGCAGATTGTACTCACTGAAATGGCTGGCGAAAGTCAAATGCCCTACGGTCTGAAAGGAACGGTTAAATTCGTTGACGACGCCGGACAGATTCATATGAGTTGGGAAAACGGAAGCTCCCTCGCCTTGAATATTAACGAGGATACCTTTGAAAAGGTAGAAGCACCTGAGAAGATTTCCGTCATTCTTGTTGAGCCGGGCAGGTATCCGAAGCTCATTGAAATCGAGGATACGCTTGAAGCAATGCAGTCTCTTGTGGAGGGAGATATTGAAGAATATATGCCCTTTGAGGACGAAGTTGCCATCATCTGCAACGATGAAGGAAAGATGAACGGCTTGCCGTTGAACAGGGCAGTTTATTCCGAGCCTGAGAATGTTGAGATGAGTTATCCGCAGTTGAAAGCTCATTTCCGGCAGGCAGAAAAAGAAAGAAACCACACGACCGGATATATTGTTTTTACGGATGACAGCTTTGACAAGCCTTACACAGAGGAACAAAGAACCTATGTTGTCAGCAGTAACAATAAGGCTTTCATTGAGGGTATGGGAGGATATTCTATCTATGCTTCTTCCCTTGACGGCTCGGATAAATGTGTGCGACTGGAAGCGTATATGGCTGATGAACACGGCGGCAAGGATGGTTGGAAGATTGAAAAATGTTATGTGAAAGACGACAGCAACCGTGAAATGCTCGACATTATTGCCGGCAAGTTCTTCATTGCATACGCACCGATTGAGTCGGAAAAGTTCCTCAGTATGCCGAAAGAACTGGCTCGTAAGTACGAGGAAAAGTTCAAATACCCGGAGAGATTTTATAAGTCCTTGGACGGTATTGAAGCAAAGCCGTATAAGCCTGTCTCAAAGGATATGGAGAGATAAGAGTCAATCTATGGGGCAACCCTGAGTGTCTGCATAATCTTAGCGAGCAGACCATTTATGGACAGGAATGTCCAAAACGGTACACTCGTTAGGGGTTGCCCCTAATACCCCAAGCAAGAAAGGAGCATAAGCTTTGCGGGAGATAGTATTGGTCGCCGCCGGGTTACTCATCGGCGGCTTTTTCGGAGTAACAACAATGTGCCTGTTTCAGATAAACCGGGACAGACACTATATTTACAGAAAGGACAGCGATAAAAATGAGCAAGAGAAACATTGAAAAGCACATTCTGATGAACAAGGCAGAAGCTCAGGATTTGCAGAAAAAAGCAAAGCGGGCGTGTCTTTCCGAAGGCGGACTTATCCGTTTGCTTCTCAGAGGATACGAGCCGAGAGAAAAGCCCGATGAAAGATTTTACGATGTTATGCGTGAGCTTTCCGCTATCGGCAACAACATCAATCAGCTTGCGGCGAAAGCAAACACCCTCGGATTTGTGGACGCACCGCAGCTCAAAAAGGAAGCCGAGCGTTGGCACAAGTTTCAGGCTGATGTGGAGCGTACTTTTTTAAGACCCGATAAGAGCGATATGAAATGGCAGTAAGTAAATTGTGGTCGGTCACATCAAGGCTCGGTCAGGTAATCGACTATGCCGCCAATCCCGAAAAGACGGCGGCAGACATTTACACCGAGGAACAGTATCAGGCTCTCCGTGATGTTCTCAGCTATGCAAAGGACGAAGAAAAAACCGAGCGTGAGTTTTTCGTAGAGGGTATCAACTGCAACCCTGCGACCGCAAGAGACCAGTTTATATCTGTAAAAAAAGCATACGGCAAAGACGACGGCATTCAAGCCTATCACGGATACCTGAGCTTTAAGGAACAGGACATATCCCCGGAGCTTGCACAGAAAATCGGAATGGAATTTGCAAACGAAGTGTGGGGCAAAAGATTTCAGGTGGTGGTTACTACTCATCTGAACACGAAACACCTGCACTGTCATTATGTAATAAACTCCGTTTCCTTTGTGGACGGCAAGCGGTTATGGGGCGACGAAAAAGCGTGGTTCAAGTTTCGTTTGGTTGCCGACTGCCTTTGTGAAAAGTACGGACTGTATTACAATCCGAACCCAAACCGCAGTAAGCAATCCTCTTATTACTACAAGCAGGAACAAGCCGGTATGCCGAGCCGATATTCAATGACCCGTGACGCCATTGATGAAGCGATTGCACACAGCACCAACTTAAAGACCTTTGATTATATCCTGACTCAGATGGGCTATGAACATTGTCTCAGCGACAGTCGAAAGTATTGGACGATTGTCCCGAAAGGATACAAGAAGCCGATACGACTTAAATCACTCGGAGAGAATTATACCGAGGACGCAATCAAGCGTAGGCTGACGGAAAATCAAAAGGTTCTTATCGTTCCTTTTGCAAAGGAAACGGTAAGAGTCAGGCAGTACCGAATGCCCACAAGAGAACACAAAGTCAAAAAGGTCGGCGGACTGTATGGGCTGTATCTGCATTACTGCTATAAGCTGGGTTATCTGCCGAAGTACAAAAAACAGAATACCGCAAGGCTTCACTATCTTTTGAAAGAAGATTTGCTGAAGCTCGACAAAATCACTCAGGAGACAAGGCTGCTTGGACGGGAGAACATTTCTACCGACGAGCAGCTTTTCTCATATAAAGAGTCCGTGTTGTCGCAAATCAAATCCTTGACTGACGATAGAACGCACCTGCGAAAACAGTTAAGAAGAAATTTGAGTGACGATGAGCTATCAAATGTCAAAGAGCAGATTACGGCAATCACGAGCAAGCTGTGGACTCTCCGCAAAGAGGTCGGTCTTTGTGATGACATAGCCGAAAGGTCAAAGGTTATTGAAGCCAACCTTGAAACGGTAAGAGTTTACGAAGAAAAACAAGAACGAAAGGAGCAGAACCGTAATGACAAACGGAGGTGATGCGGCAGAACAGGTCGTCAGGCTATCGCTTGAAGGCTTTGAAGTAGCCGCAAAATTAAGCGGAGCGGCAGCAAAGAATATTGCCGTTCTTTTAGTCTCTGTTCTCAAACAGGAACAGAAAACAAAAGGCAAGGCTCGACTTACTAATATGATTAAGTCGGGCAAGGAGCTGAAGGTGTTTTCTATCCCCAACAAGGACTTGAAGAAGTTTACCGAGCAGGCAAAACGCTACGGCGTTCTCTACTGCGTACTCAGGGATAAAAACACAAAGGGCGATAATGTCCCGATTGATATTATTGCCCGTGCAGAGGACGCTTCCAAAATTCAGAGAATCGTTGAGAGATTTGAACTCGGTAAAGTTGATAAGGCTGCGATTGTCACCGAGTCTCAGAAGGCTGTCGAAAAGCGTGAAGCTTTGGAGAAAGACAAGCCGACGAAAACCAAAAACGAAATCATCACTGAGGAAGCCGTCAGAAAACCTATTCAGAAAGAGGGGTATTCCCAGTCAAACCCCACAGTCGCCAAAACGGACAAAAACCCTCCGTCAAGGCACGACTCCGAGCCGGTAGATATGCAAACTGATAAGGGTACTGTAAGCGACAGACAGAGAAAGCCGTCGGTAAAAGCAAAGCTTGACCGATATAAGGCACAGTCCAAGCAGCAGAAAGAAGCAGAACGCAAAGAGCCGGAGGTATCAAAGCCGGAAGTCAAGAACGCCCCGGCACAGACCGTACACCAGCAGCCGAAACCTAAAAGCAAAAATGTGAAAGAGAGGTAATCACAATGACAAACAATTTTACCCCTGCTAAGGCAGGACAGCAGAGCAAACGACTTTCCAAAGAGGAATATGCCGAGAAGATGAAGGCTGAAAAAGAAGCCGTATATCAGATGGCGGACGACACCGCAAAGGCGATTGTTTCCGACCCGGAAAAGTTCAAAGCCTTCCTTGATACGCAGAGCCGTCTTGACAGATACTCTGCGGTCAACGCACTTCTGATTTTCAAGCAGCTTCCCGAAGCAAGCCAGCTTAAAAACTTTGATGACTGGAGCAAAGATAATGTGAAAATTCAGAAAGGTGCGAAAAGCATTTCCATTCTTGAACCTGTCGAGTATGCAAAGAAAGACGGTACGACCGGCATTTCCTACAATGTGAAAAAGGTCTTTGATGTTTCGCAGACCAACGGCAAAAGACCGCCTGCACCGACTGTCAACCGTGACCCGAAAGCACTCATTACCGTTATGCTGGATTCTTCCCCGGTTGAAGTGGAAGCAACAAATGAGCTTCCGTATCCCAATATGGCGGCGTTTTATAACAACGAGGAACAGACCTTGTATGTAAAGCGTGATGTGGGAGACAGCGTAGCGGTCGCTCAGTGCGTAGCACAGGAGCTTGGCCACGCACAGCTCTCTATCAACAGCGACAGTTACAGCAGAGCGGATATGGGCTTTCAGGCAGTATGTATCGGCTATATGCTTTGCAAAAAGTACGGCGTCGATACACAGAATTTTGCTATCAACCGTATCCCTGAAAAGCTCGCCGGCAAAGAGCCGAAGGACATTCGCTATGAGCTTTCCAAAACGAGAAACGCAATGGCGGATATTCACTCCCGTGTTTCCGATGAGCTTTACAAGAAAAAGCAGGAACGAAGCAAAGACTACGAAAGATAAGGTGAGACTATGGCGAAGGAAGAAATGTATCATATCGCATTGGACGATTATGAACACGGCATTATTATCCGTTCTCTCAACGACGAGAAAACAGATTTGATGAACGAGGGCAAATCTACCGATGCGGTGGACGACCTTATCATCAAGGTCGGAACTGCCCCAAAGAAAAAGTTCAAAGTTATCGAAAAGGAACGCTCCTGTGAATCGAGATAACGAGAGGCAGTCTGCTATTATTCTTTCCGTCATCGGTATTATCCCGGTCGTATGGCTGGCACTTCTGATTGCACCCTCTGTAAAAGGAGGATTGCCGGAAATACTGCCGAGCCTATTAACAGCGTTCAACGAACCATTTCATATTGAGCTATGCGAGGACAGCCTAAAAACTGTCCTCGTTTTGCTTCTCTGCTATGCAATGGGTATTGGGATTTACTTCTCAACACAGAAGAATTACCGAAGGCGTGAAGAACACGGTTCTGCAAAATGGGGCAATGCAAGAGCCGTAAACAAAAAATACAGACAGTCTCCGGCTTCTGCAAATAAGCTGATGACGCAAAATGTCTGTATCGGACTCAATGCGAAGAAACACCGAAGAAACTTAAACACCCTTGTGTGCGGCGGTTCGGGAGCCGGTAAGACAAGGTTTTACTGCAAGCCGAATCTTATGCAGTGCAACACATCATTTGTCATTCTTGACCCAAAGGGCGAAATTCTCCGAGATACCGGAAAGCTGCTTGAAAGCAAAGGCTATGAAGTCCGTGTTCTCGATTTGATTTCAATGGAGAAAAGCCATTGCTATAACCCGTTTGTCTATTTGCAGAATGACAACGATGTGCAAAAGCTCGTGACGAACCTTTTTAAGAGTACCACTCCGAAAGGAAGTCAATCACAAGACCCCTTTTGGGATACCTCGGCTTCAATGCTTTTGCTTGCACTTGTATTTTATCTTCATTATGAAGCACCCGAAGATGAACAGAACTTTGCAATGATAATGGAAATGCTCAGAGCCGGTGCGATTGAGGACGAGGAGGACACAAGACCTTCTCCTCTTGATGAACTGTTTGCGGAATTGGAGATGTCGAATCCCGACCACATTGCTTTGAAGTATTACCGTTCCTATCATTCAGGTGCGGCGAAAACCTTAAAGTCCATACAGATAACCCTTGCGGCAAGACTGGAAAAGTTCAACCTTGAAAGTCTTGCTTCTTTAACCACCACAGACGAGCTTGACCTCCCGTCACTCGGAGAGAAAAAGGTCGCTCTGTTCGCTTTGATACCGGATAACGATTCCAGCTTTAACTTCTTGGTATCTATCCTTTACACACAGCTTTTTCAGCAGTTGTTTTATGCTGCCGACCATATTCACGGCGGCTCGCTTCCCGTTCCCGTTCATTTTTTGATGGACGAGTTTGCGAATGTTTCACTCCCTGATGACTTCGACAAAATTCTTTCGGTTATGCGTTCCCGTGGGGTATCGGTAAGTATTATCTTGCAGAACTTGGCACAGCTTAAAGCCTTGTTTGAAAAGCAATGGGAAAGCATTGTAGGTAACTGCGACGAGTTTTTATATCTCGGCGGCAACGAGCAAAGCACCCACAAATATGTGTCCGAGCTTCTCGGCAAGGAAACCATTGATACCAACACTTTCGGAAAAAGTACCGGTCGAAGCGGCAACTACTCCACAAATTATCAGATTAGCGGTCGAGAGCTTCTTACTCCTGATGAGGTTCGTATGCTTGATAACCAATATGCAATTCTGTTTATTCGTGGAGAACGCCCCGTTATGGACTTCAAGTACGACATCTTGAAGCACCCGAATGTGGCACTTACAACCGATGGAAAGGCTTCTGCATATAAACACGGCGAAGTGACCATCAAGCACTCATCAATTTCCGTTCTTTCTATTGACCCGGAAGAACTTCCGGAGGAAAGCTACGGAGAAACCAATTACGAACTTCTGTCCGATGAGGATTTTGAAGTGAATAAAAACTTATTTTAACGGAGGAAAACACAATGAACATTTTTAAGAAGAACAACGAAAAGAAAACTACTCAGAAGCTGCCTATGACCGGAAAGGTTCAGAAAGGCTTCCGTGCTTACTGCGCCGTAATCGCAGCAGCAACTCTTGTTTGCGGTATGAGCGTTACCGCTTTTGCCGCCAGCGACCCGATTACCGTAGTCAACAATCTGTCCGATTTCATCTTCGGTCTTATCCGTGCCATCGGTCTTATCCTGCTTGGCTTCGGTATCGTTCAGGTCGGTCTCTCTTTGAAGTCTCACGACCCGTCTCAGAGAGCCAACGGTTTCCTGACTCTTGCAGGCGGTATCATCATTACCTTTGCAAAGGAAATCCTTACCCTTATTACCGGTTAAGAGAACACAGTTATCAAACGGGGCATACCTGGCATTTCAGGTATGCCCCTAATCTTAAAGGAGGTGCAAACAGATGAGTGATAACTGGGTAGTTCAGAACCTCGAAAATGCCCTTGAAACTTGGAACAGCAAGCTTTCGGAAATATGGCAGTTGCTAACCACTTCGCCGCAACAGTTCAAAGGCGGCAGTATTTGGTCGGTAATGGTGAATATCAACGGAGCAGTTCAGGCTATCGGTCTTGCCCTGCTTGTTCTGTTTTTTGTTGTCGGTGTGGTTCGCACCTGCGGAAGTTTTACCGATGTAAAGAAACCGGAACACGCATTAAAGCTGTTTATCCGCTTTGCCATTGCCAAAGGTGTGATTACCTACGGGCTGGAGCTTATGCTTGCCCTGTTCGACATCGTACAAGGTACGATTTCAACCATTATGACATCTGCGGGATTCGGTACGCCCAATCAAACAACTTTACCTGCTGAAATGGTAACAACCATTGAAAGCTGCGGATTTTTTGAAAGTATCCCATTGTGGGCGGTTACTCTTATCGGCGGACTGTTTATCACGGTCTTGTCGTTCATTATGATAATGACGGTGTACGGACGATTTTTCAAGCTGTATATGTACACTGCTCTCGCTCCGATACCGCTTTCCACATTTGCCGGAGAACCGTCGCAGAATGTGGGTAAGAGCTTTATAAAGAGCTACTGTGCCGTTTTGCTTGAGGGAGCAGTAATTGTACTTGCTTGTATCATCTTCTCCCTATTTGCTTCTACGCCGCCGGTAGTGAACCCTGACGCAGCAGCCGTTACTCAGGTATGGGCATATATCGGCGAACTGGTATTCAATATGCTTGTGCTTGTCGGTGCGGTTAAGATGAGCGACCGAATTATCCGTGAAATGATGGGCTTATAACGGGAGGTTCTCTGATGAAGAAAAACAAGAATAATAACGATAGATGGCAGGGCTATACGCCTGCCGACTGCGACTGCAAATATTGTGTGTATTACGGAGGAAAGAAAAACGGCAATGTGATTTGCCTTGCGGACACCTGCGTCTGCTCTGATGAAATCCGTCACGCAAAACAAGCATATCGCAGAGAAAGGAGCTTTTGATGGAAGTCAAAATTAACCGAGAGATACGAAATTACACAGAGTCAATGTTTTTTGGACTGTCGCTCAGACAGTTCATTTTTTCTGTCCTCGCCTGTGCGGTAGCGGTAGGACTTTACTTCCTCCTAAAACCGTACCTCGGAACAGAAACTGTATCGTGGGTGTGCATTTTGGGAGCTGCCCCTTTTGCGGCTCTCGGCTTTGTGAAATACAACGGAATGACGGCTGAGAAATTTATATGGGCGTGGATAAAGTCCGAGTTCCTTATGCCGAAAAAGCTGGTCTTTCATTCCACCAACACCTATTACGAATTGATGAAACCGACAATCGAACAAAAACAGAAGGAGGCTTATAAGAACAATGATTAAAACTCTTACAAACCTGTTAAAGCAGGACAAAGAAAAGTTCGTAGTACCAAAGGGCGTACAGGATTGTATTCCCATTACCGCTATTTATGATGACGGCATTTTCCGTGTAGGCAAGGACAAGTATTCCAAAAGCTTCAAGTTCACGGATATTAACTATGCCGTAGCGAGCCGTGAGGATAAGGAAGCAATGTTCCTTGAATACTCCGAGCTTCTCAACTCTCTTGACAGCGGAGCTACTACAAAGCTGACTATCAACAACAGACGGCTTAACCGTCTTGACTTTGAGAAAACCATTCTTATCCCCGAAACCGGCGATGAGCTTGATGTTTACCGAGAGGAATATAACAAAATGCTTCTCGACAAGGCAACCGGGGCAAATGCCATCGTTCAGGATAAATATGTTACTATCTCCATCAATAAAAAGAGCGTGGAGGACGCACGAACCTATTTTGCCCGTGTCGGTGCTGACCTGATTGCCCACTTTGCAAGACTCGGAAGCAAATGTGTGGAGCTTGAAACCGATGAGAGACTGAGAATTGTCCACGATTTCTTCCGTGTCGGGGAGGAAACCGCCTACCACTTCAATATTAAGGAAACGAGAAAGAAGGGACACGATTTCAAGGATTATGTTTGCCCCGATACAATGGAATTTGAAAAGGACTACTTCAAAATGGGAAACCGTTACGGGAGAGTCCTTTTTCTTCGTGAGTACGCTTCCTATATCAAGGACAGTATGGTAGCCGAGCTTACCGACCTGAACCGCAACCTGATGATGTCCATTGACATCGTACCTGTTCCTACCGATGAAGCGGTGCGAGAAGCAGAGAGCAGACTGCTTGGGGTTGAGACGAATATAACCAACTGGCAGAGAAAGCAGAATCAGAACAATAACTTTTCCGCTACCGTTCCGTATGATATGGAACAGCAGAAAAAGGAAATGAAGGAGTTCCTTGATGACCTTACCACTCGTGATCAGCGAATGATGTTCGCTGTACTCACTATGGTTCATACTGCGGACTCCAAAGAACAGCTTGATAACGACACCGAAGCTCTGCTTACTACGGCAAGAAAGCATTTGTGCCAGTTTGCCGTTCTCAAGTATCAGCAGATGGACGGACTGAATACGGCTATGCCCTTTGGAACACGCAAGATTGACGCATTCAGAACCCTTACCACAGAAAGCCTTGCGGTCTTTATTCCCTTCAGGGTTCAGGACATTTACCACGAAAACGGCATTTACTACGGTCAGAATGTCATCAGTAAAAATATGATTATTGCCGACCGCAGACAGCTACTCAACGGCAACTCTTTTATTCTCGGCGTATCCGGCGGCGGAAAATCCTTTGCGGCAAAGGGTGAAATTGAAAATATCATTCTTTCCTCCAATGCAGATGTTATTATCATAGACCCTGAGCGAGAGTATTCGCAGCTTGTAAAAGCTCTCGGCGGCGAAATAATCAATATTTCCGCTACTTCTCCGAGCCATATCAATGCGATGGATATGAACAAGGAATACGGCGACGGAGCAAACCCGGTTATCCTGAAATCCGAGTTCATTATGTCCCTTTGCGAACAGCTTATCGGCGGTACAAACCTCGGAGCAAAGCAGAAATCTATCATCGACCGTTGTACGGCAAGTGTTTACCGAGACTATCAGCAGAGAGGATATACCGGTACTGTTCCTACCTTGCAGGATTTTCGTGCGGAGCTTTTGAAACAGGACGAGCCGGAAGCAAAGGAAATCGCCCTTGCTATCGAGCTGTTTACTCACGGTTCTTTGAATACCTTTGCAAAGCCAACCAATGTTGATACGGATAACCGACTTATCTGTTATGACATTCTTGACCTCGGCAAGCAGCTTATGCCTATCGGTATGCTTGTCGTCCTCGACTCTATTCTGAACCGTATTACACAGAACCGTGCTAAAGGTAAGCAGACCTTTATCTTCATTGATGAAATCTACCTCCTGTTCCAGCACGAGTATTCTGCAAACTTCCTGTTTACGCTTTGGAAGCGTGTAAGAAAGTACGGCGCTTATGCCACCGGCATTACACAGAATGTGGACGACCTTTTGCAGAGCCATACAGCGAGAACTATGCTTGCAAACAGCGAGTTTTTGATTATGCTCAATCAGGCGTCAACCGACAGAATTGAGCTTGCAAAGCTCCTTAACATTTCTGACCTCCAGCTTTCGTATATCACGAATGTTGACGCAGGACACGGATTGATTAAGGTCGGCAGTTCGCTTGTGCCGTTTGCAAATAAGTTCCCGAAGAATACGAAGCTGTATAAGCTGATGACAACCAAACCGGGCGAGGGTGCATAACCCTTGCCCTATTCTGTAAATGAGAAAGGAAACACCTATGAAAAACAAAATCTATATTGCCATAATCTGTGCTTTCAGCATTGTATTTGCCGTCAGTTCAGGTTTTCTCATCAAGCACTATTGCGACTCTGCAAAGCAGGCTGAGATGTACGACAATCTGATTGAGGTTGTGGAGACCGAGCCTGAAGAAACCACAGAGCTGATGAACTACTCCGAAGAAAAGACCTTTATCCCGGAGTATCAGGAGCTTTATCTGCAAAATAACGATATGGTCGGCTGGATTAAGGTTGAGGACACAAAAATCAATTATCCCGTTATGCAGTCAAAGGACAACCCGAACTTCTATCTGAAGCACGGCTTTGATAAGGCATACACCGACTACGGCTGTCCTTATGTTCAGGAAAACTGCGATATGGAACTGCCAAGCGACAATATCATTATCTACGGTCATCATATGAACGACGGCTCTATGTTCGCCGGTCTTATGAAATTCAAGGACAAGAGCTTTTGGGAAAAGCACAAAACAGTATCCTTTGATACGCTGACCGATAGACAGACCTATGAAGTAATTGCCGTGTTCAAAACCGTAGTATATACGGATAGTCCCGACAGCTTCAAATATTATCAGTTCGTCAATGCGGACACCGCCGAGGATTTCACTGCCTATGTTGAGAAGTGCAAGAAACTGTCGCTTTACGAAACCGGCATAACCGCCGAATACGGCGACAAGCTCCTGACCCTTTCCACCTGTGAGTATTCCCGGACAAACGGCAGACTTGTTGTAGTGGCGAAGCTAATAAACGAATAATACAACAGGTAGTTCAGCCTGCATAGGAAGGAGGGATTGTATGGCTGATATTAAAACGAAAGACAATGCAAAAGGTACGATACGAACAATAGATAAGGCTGCCGTCGCAACCCAACGAATGAAGCAGGCGTATATCGCAACAAAAGAAAAGGCGGAGCGGTCGGTAAATGCCAACAGCAGTTCTGCCGAGGAATACGCTTCCGATAAACTGGAAAGCGGTATTGACGAGGTGTTTCACGATGGTGCCTATGCGTTTGACAAGGCGGGACGAAAGGGACTTGAAACCACAAAAGAGAATATCCGCACCGCAAAGGACGGTATTCAGCGTTTCAAGCAGCAGCGAGCCGAGCAGTCTTTGAGAAAACAGGCTTCGCAAAACACAAGCTCTGCGATTAAGACTGTCGATAAGGCGGAAAAGACCATAAAGCAGTCTGCCACTTCCTCCGGAAAGAAAACCATTAAGTTTGCCGGAAAAGAAGCAACAAAGACCGCACAGAAATCGGTTAAGACGGCTGAGCAGACTGCAAAGACTGCGATAAAAACCAGTCAGCAAGCGGCAAAAGCGGCACAGAAAACAGCTCAGGCGACAGTTAAGGCTTCGCAGAAAGCGGCACAGGCGGCAAAAGCCACAGCCAAAGCAACAGCCGCTACGATTAAAGCCGCAGCCAAAGCCACCATTGCCGCAGTAAAAGCAATCATAGCGGCGGTAAAAGGTCTTATTGCCGCTATCGCTGCCGGCGGTTGGGTTGCGGTGGTAGTAATTATTGTGCTATGTCTTGTAGCCTTGATTGCAGGTTCTGTGTTCGGTATCTTCTTTTCGGGAGAGGATTCCGGCACGGGAATGTCAATGCAGACAGTCGTTCAGGAAATCAATCAGGAATATGATGACCGATTGGAACAGGAAAAGAACTCTGTAAGCTATGATGTGCTTGAAATGAGCGGAAGCAGAGCTGTTTGGAAAGATGTTCTTGCGGTCTATTCTGTTAAAGTGAATACCGACCCCGACAATCCGATGGAGGTTGCTACGGTTGATGAAACCAAGAAGCAGCTACTGTCGGATATTTTTTGGGAAATGAACGATATTTCTTCCCGAACGGAAACGAAAACCCATACCGAAATCGAAGAAAGCGACGACGGACACGGCAACATCGTACAGACCGAAACCACAGTAACAGAAACTTTCCTGTATATCACGGTATCGCACAAGACCGTTGATGAAATGGCGGCTATGTACGGATTTAATCAGGAGCAGAAAGAGTATCTTGCCGAGCTGCTAAAGGACGAAAACAATCAACTATGGTCTCAGGTGCTTTACGGTATCGGATACAGCGACGACCAAATCGTAACGGTTGCCTTGTCACAGGTGGGTAATGTAGGCGGTCAGCCTTACTGGTCTTGGTACGGATTTGACTCCCGTGTAGAATGGTGTGCCTGCTTCGTCTCTTGGTGTGCTAACGAGTGCGGATATATCGACGCCGGTATTATTCCAAAGTATGCCGGCTGTGTAAACGGTGTACAATGGTTCAGAGACCGAGGACAGTGGGCAGACGGTTCGTATGAGCCTTCGCCCGGTACAATCATTTTCTTTGACTGGGAGGGCGACGGTGTGACAGACCACACCGGTATTGTTCAGAAATGCGAAAACGGTACAGTCTATACCGTTGAGGGCAACTCAGGCGACACTTGCAGAACCAAAACATACCCTGTCGGAAGCTCTGTTATCTACGGATACGGTATTCCGGCATATTAAAAAGATGGCTGCTCGTTTGAGTAGCCATCAAGTACATTATGAGAAATCAGGTATTTACTCAAGAACAAATATAACCTTCTGAAGCCTTTGTCCCAACAAGAGAAATATGCGGATATATACCATTGACAACATCTTCATAGAATTTACGACCGATTCTTGCAGATGTAACTCTATTTGTGAAAAAGTCTCTAAAGTGGTATGTGCCGGGTAATAATGAAGGAACAACAGCAACAATAAAAGCGTTATATTCATTTTGTTCCATTTTGTTAAGTTTTATCATCAGTGTTCACCTCCTTGTTGATAAGCCTGAATTTGTAAATGGAATTCTGAGTTGTTACTAATAGATTGTTCTTTTTAATATAATAATCATCACGGGAACTAATAATTCCCAAAGAAGTAATTGGTTTAAAATCATCGTCAACAGGATGCCAAACAAAGAATTGTCTGTTTCCATTCTTAAGAATATAGATAACACCGTCTTGACCTATATATCTATTTCTCCAAGATGTAGAATGTGAATTATTATTCTTATCACAAGACTCTATATATGTGACAAAATAGACATCAACAATTTCATCTGCCGTTTTCAAATAATCCATAACATTTTTTCTTTCGCTTGACTTTAGTATCTTTCATATTGCTTGATATTATTGTGTAAAATATCACATACTCTAAATCTGTCAGAACAGTTTTCTATTATGTTCTTTAAATATAGGCTTGACAAATAAAGGGTTAAGGAATATAATTAGATTCAGTATTAGACAAGGAGTTAATAAATATGCGGCAAGGTATTCTTAAATAAACTGTCAATTTGATAGTGGGAACAAAAAGTAGCAGTCCCGTTTCACTTTTAATATGGGGCTTAGTTTTTTGTACCCAGTTTAAGAATACTTTTATCATGTAATTTTATATGCCCGAAAACATATAAGTGTTTTGGGGCTATTGGAGTTATTTACCCAGTGATAGGAGTATTTATCACTGGGTATTTTTATGCCCTTTTTTGGGTGTTGATAGGAGGAAAATCACATGAAAATAATTAACTTAGGCATTCTGGCTCACGTTGACGCAGGAAAGACAACATTAACGGAAAGTTTATTGTATACCAGTGGTGCAATTGCAGAACTAGGGAGCGTAGATGAAGGCACAACAAGGACAGATACAATGAATTTGGAGCGTCAAAGGGGAATCACTATCCAGACAGCAGTGACATCTTTTCAGTGGGAGGATGTAAAAGTCAACATTATAGATACGCCAGGCCATATGGATTTTTTAACCGAAGCATACCGTGCTTTATCTGTCCTTGACGGAGCTGTTTTAGTCATTTCGGCAAAAGACGGCGTACAGGCACAGACGCGTATATTATTCCATGCGCTTCAGAAAATGAACATTCCGACAATTATCTTTATAAATAAGATAGACCAAAATGGAATCGACCTACAGCGTGTTTACCAAAGCATTAAAGACAAACTTACCAGTGATATGATTGTCATGCAGGAGGTTTCCCTGTCGCCAAAGATAACCATGACCGATATTTCTGATTTGGACAAATGGGATATGATTATTTCCGGAAGCGATGAACTATTAGAACGATATGTTGCAGAGGATTCTTTGGATATACAGGAATTACAATATGAAAAGTGCAAAAGAACCAGATGCTGCTCTTTGTTTCCTGTTTATCATGGGAGTGCAAAAGACAATTTAGGAACAGAAAAACTGATTGAAGCGATTACAGAAACTTTCATTACAGAAACAGACGATATTCAGTCTGAATTATGTGGATATGTTTTTAAGGTTGAGTATACAGAGCGGAAAAAACGGCTTTCTTATTTACGCCTGTATCATGGGACGCTCCATTTACGGGATACCCTGCTGCTGTCAAAAAAGGAAAAAATAAAGATTACAGAAATGTGTATTCCGTCAAATGGTGAAATCGTCCCGGTTGACCATGCCTGTCCGGGAGAAATTGTTATTTTAGCTGATGATACTTTGAAACTGAACGACATTCTGGGAAATGAAAAACTCCTGCCTCACAAAACACGGATTGATAATCCCATGCCATTACTTCGGACAACGGTAGAGCCGCAAAAGCCGGAGCAAAGGGAAGCCCTGTTAAATGCCCTCACAGAGATTGCTGATACAGACCCTCTTTTGCATTTTGACATTGATACTGTTACACATGAGATTATATTATCTTTTTTGGGAAAAGTACAGTTAGAAGTTATTTGTTCGCTATTAGAAGAAAAATATCATGTGGGCGTGGCTATGAAAGAGCCTTCGGTTATTTATCTGGAAAGACCGCTTAGAAAAGCAGAATATACCATCCACATAGAAGTCCCGCCAAATCCTTTCTGGGCTTCTGTCGGGTTGTCCATAGAGCCGCTCCCTATTGGAAGCGGAGTGCAGTATGAAAGCAGAGTTTCACTTGGATATTTAAATCAATCGTTCCAAAATGCGGTTATGGAGGGGGTTCTTTATGGCTGCGAGCAGGGGCTGTATGGATGGAAAGTGACAGACTGTAAAATCTGTTTTGAATATGGATTGTATTATAGTCCTGTAAGTACCCCCGCAGACTTTCGGCTGCTTTCCCCTATCGTATTGGAGCAGGCTTTAAAAAAAGCAGGGACAGAACTATTAGAGCCATATCTCCACTTTGAAATTTATGCACCGCAGGAATATCTCTCACGGGCGTATCATGATGCTCCAAGGTATTGTGCAGATATTGTAAGTACTCAGATAAAGAATGACGAGGTCATTCTGAAAGGAGAAATCCCTGCTAGATGTATTCAAGAATACAGGAACGATTTAACTTATTTCACAAATGGGCAGGGAGTCTGCTTGACAGAGTTAAAAGGATACCAGCCAGCTATTGGTAAATTTATTTGCCAACCCCGCCGCCCGAATAGCCGTATAGATAAGGTTCGGCATATGTTCCACAAGTTAGCTTAACAGCTTGCAAAAGTCATATAAAATGAGATTTGAAAGGAGAATGTAACTTCATGTTTGCTAAAAATTCAAAGGCATATTCTGTCTACCTGCTGTTCCGATTTGTCTGTTCCCTGGCGGTTTCTATGTCCACAGTGCTTTCCATCGTGTACCACCTGGAGGTGGTGCAGCTGGATGCTTTCCAGCTTGTCCTGGTAGGGACGGTTCAGGAGACCTCCTGCTTTCTGTTCGAGATGCCCACCGGTGTGGTGGCGGATTTGTATAGCCGTCGGCGCTCGGTGCTGATTGGAATGTTCCTCTACGGCCTGGGCTTTCTGATGGAGGGTGCGCTACCGTGGTTCGCGCCGGTTCTGCTGGCCCAGGTTGTCTGGGGTTGCGGTGATACCTTCATCACCGGCGCTCTGGAGGCGTGGATTGCCTCGGAGGAAGAGGACAAACCCATAGACAAGGTGTTCCTGCGGGGCAGTCAAATGGGGCAAATCGGCGGCGTTCTGGGCGTGGTGCTGGGCACACTGCTGGGAAACATAAACCTGCAAATGCCTGTCATCTTGGGGGGCAGTTTGTGCTTGTTGTTGGGGCTGGTGATGGTTCGCATCATGCCAGAAACCAACTTCTCCCCTGCTATTGAGGAACGGCAGGGCTTGCTTAAAGACTTTGTCTGCCTGTTCAAGCTCAACCTGGGCTTTGTGAAAGGCGCACCTGTGTTGCTGGCGCTCTTAGCAATCACACTATGCGGGGGACTTGCCAGTGAAGGCTTTGACCGGCTCTCCACCGCTCATTTTCTGGATGACACGGTAATACCCGTTATCGGGCCGCTGAACAGCGTCACTTGGTTCGGTGTTATCAGTCTTATCGGCAGCGGCTTAGGTATTCTGGCTTCTCAGTTGCTCATCGCCCGCATGGAGAAAAAAGGGACTGTCAGCCGAACCAGTGTGGTCATGTCCACCAGCGCCGGGTATATCCTGTTCCTGGTTCTCTTCGCGGTGGGGCGGAGCTTTTGGTTCATGTTGTTGGTGTTCCTGCTGGCGGGGCTTATGCGCACCATCAAGGAGCCTGTGCTGGCCGCCTGGATGAACGACCAAGTGGATGAGAAAATGCGCGCCACAGTCTTTTCCACCAGCGGACAGCTGGACTCTTTCGGGCAGATCATCGGCGGGCCTATTGTGGGGCTGGTAGCCCAGCAGGTGTCCATACCCTGGGGGCTGGTCTGTACCGCTTTCCTGCTGTTGCCCGCGCTGTTCTTAGTGCCGGTGGCGGGAAAGAAGCGGGATTGATATGGCATAGTTAAGTTTACTGACGAGCGGGAGATTACTTCCGCTCGTCTTCATTTAGTAGCGCAAAATTTGAGGACTCTTTATTTCCTTATTCGGTATAGCGGAGGCGGCTGTCAATTCGACATAATTTTCTTGTGATACTTTACCGTACATGAGCATTTGTTTCGTATTTGAAAGAACAAACTCACCAAATAAAAAAAACGATATTCGGGTGGGTTATTTTGTTATACCCTAAATTACCCTCTGAATTTGTTTTTAAATTTGGAGGGATTTTTTTATGTCCTTTTTTCGGGCAGTTATCTATCTGCTCATACGAAGCAAAATTTATCAATACATAGCATATCAGAGAACGGCAGGAAACCAGTTAAAAAAATTTCTGCCAGTGCAACGGTACTTCTCACCTTGAAAGTAGAAGTACAATCTCCATACAATAGAATTACTATTTCCTATAACCGTAAAGGTCACAGAGCCTTTGCGGTTTTTCTTTTGTCGATTTTTGTTGGAAAGTGCCGTAGGGCTGTTTCTGATATGCGGTGTCGTTCTCCGCCTCTCCATCTGGATTTTTTACATTTCAAAAATTCAGATGGGAGGTATTTATGGTGAAATATGCACCAAGAAAGGTATATATCAGAGAAAGTGGCGGCTATGTGGAATTATCCTACACGGAGTTCTGCCGTTGCAGGGAATCCGACCAGACCTATATGGACAAGCTGTTTATCCCCATTCAAGGCTGTCTGCTTGAAGTCGTGAGGGAGCAATACACAGACTTCTACCGTGACAAGGAACGGTGGCGTTATCTGCAAAAATTAGATACAAAGAATAGACTGCTATCTCTCGACGGATTTACGGACAGCGAGGGGAATCCTCTGGACTTTATCACTGATGAAGCGGTGGACATTGCAGAAACCGTTGTCAATGCGGTCATGGTGGACAGGCTGAAAGCCGCCCTGCCTTTGCTGTCGGATAGTGAACAGGAGCTGATACAGGCAATCTTTTTTGACGGACTTTCCGAGCGTGAAGTCGGGGCGAGGTTGGGCATAACCCAGAGCGTTGTAAACAAACGCAAAGCCAGAATCCTAATAAAACTAAGAACGATAATAGAAAATTAAAATTTAAGGCGTTCAGCCCCCTTGTTTTTTCCTTTGGGAAGATGAGGGGGCTTTTCTCTGCCCTCTCAATCAATTCTGATTGGAGGAAGTAAGAATGGCATACAACCACGGACGGGAGGACAGGAAATGGCGTATCTGGAAAGAAGCGGAGGAAAAGCTGCTGCGTGAGTGCGGCGTTGATGAAGCGACCATTGAGCAGATACGCATGGCGGACAGGGCAGACTTCAATTCCAACAGGCGGTTTTACCGATGGACGAATGACGTTGCGGAATATCTTGAGGACATGGCAGGCAGGGAGCGGCAGGCGGAAGTGGGTACGGTTGCGGAGTTACTGGAAGAGATTGAGAGCGAAAATCTCTATCAAGTATTAGTCACGGTGGACGGGCGTACCTTGAAAATCGTCCTGCTGAAAATGCAGGGGTATTCCACAAAGGAGATTGCCCCGCTTGTGCATTTGACGACTGGTGCCATCTATGCGAGGTTAGACCATCTGCGGAAGAAGCTGCGGAAAATTTTATAGCTTCTAAAACAGCCTGCCATCCTGCGGGCTACTGGGTGAGGGATGGAAATCCCCTCACTCATTTTTTGCAGGAGGACAACAGGATGGCATACAGGGTTAAGGCATGGGAAGAACCTATGAGTCTATGATGGAGGAACTGGAAGTAATAGAAATTCTTTCTACTGCTTATGATGGTGACGAATTTCCGGGTTATGAGAACATAAGATTGAGTTTTTCACAACTGGAAACGATTATTCGGAATAAACGCAGCGGTTGGCTTGATGCTTTGAGAAATCAAAAAGCAGTTTATCTTATAACTGATACCAGCAACGGAAAAATGTATGTTGGCTCGGCAACTGCTCAGTATGGAATGTTGCTTCAAAGGTGGACTAACTATATAGACAATGGACACGGTGGGAATGTTGAACTTAAACATATTGTTGACACCAAAGGGTTTGATTATATAAAAGCAAATTTTCAGTATTCAGTATTAGAAAACTATAACGCACGAATGGATGATAATTACATACTGAGTCGTGAAAAATGGTGGAAAGATACCCTTTGCACAAGACAATTCGGATATAATAAAAACTGATAAAAATTAGACCGTCAGATCTCATTCGAGACTTGACGGTCTTATATTTTTTTACTGTATTTAAGAAAATCGTTTTGGTGTTCCTGTTTGCGAAGTTGATAGCCTTGTGCAATCAGCGTATCTACTTTCAGAGCAATTAGGTTTATGTCGGAACACATTGCCCGTGCAATCTGCTGAATGTCATAGCCGTTTTCAATGTATTCCAAAATGGTGTCGTCCGGGAGCGAAGCCTGAGAAGCGAAGATATTTGCTTCATACTCCATACGGTTCTCTCTCATATCAAAGATGTTGAACTCTTTGAACCCGCCGACAGCAACCGCTTCTTGCCTGTGGAGAACATCGTGTCCGATTTCGTGCCATAGCACTATCTGTTCCACGACCGGGTGCATACCGTTTTTAAGGAAAACAAAGCGGTTCTTCAGAATGACCTTGTATGCTCCACGCTGCTTTTCAAAATCTCGGTAGATAATATTGATACCAAGCTCTTTTGCGACCTTGTACGGGTCACGAGTACCGCAACGGTCAATGAGCTTGTTGACGATTTTCACAATTTCAGCCGTAGTGTAATACCCCAATCCGGCTCACCTCCCATATTATAGTATATCGGATATTTACCCTATAATAAATTATAAACTATTGTGTGTCCCATATATTGGACTTAGTTCACTGTGAGGATTACTCGTCTTTGCGGTATTTCTTCGGGGTGTATTTTTTATTGTTCTTCTTTGCAATAAGATATGCTTCCTGAATAGCGTCAACCATTTCACGCATATCTTCGTCAGCCATTTCGCCGCCGGCAAACAGACCGGTAACTTCTGCAAGCAACTCCTGAGCCTGTCTTGCCCCTCTGCGTCCGTATTTATCCTCTACATCGGCGATGAAAGCGTCATCCTCAGACAGCAGATAATTCACATTTACATTTAATGCTTCTGCCAGCTTCTTGTATCTTTCCGTTCCTCTCGGACGGGATTTATCATTTTCATAAGAACAAATTACACGTCGGGTTACGCCTATTTTTTCAGCCAATTCATCCTGATTAAGACCGAGTTTAGTCCTCTCTGCTTTGACTTTTTCACCGAATGTCATCTTTGATTTCACTCCTTAAAAGAATATTTACAGTTTAACTTCTCATTTACTCTTGACAAGTACACTTAAACTGCGTATAATAAGAAACAGGAAGTTGAACTACTCATAGTTTACACTAAACTTCCCAAAATGTCAAGGGGGGTTCAAAAAATGTTACGAAGCATACTTCATTGTGATATGAACAACTTCTATGCCAGCGTCGAATGTATGCTCGACCCCGCATTGAAGAAATATCCGATTGCTGTCTGCGGCTCTGTGGAGGAACGACACGGTATCGTGCTTGCAAAGAACTACAAAGCAAAGGCTTTTGATGTGAAAACCGGGGACGCAGTATGGCAGGCTAAACAGAAGTGCAAGGACTTGGTTGTAGTGCCGCCCCATTATGAGGAGTATATCAAATACTCAAAGCTTGCGAGAAGCGTTTATGAGCGATATACCGACCAAGTTGAACCGTATGGTATGGACGAGTGTTGGCTGGATATTAGCGGGACAGAAAGCCTTTTCGGTTCGCCGGAAAAGGTGGCAAATGAAATTCGTGAAACGATGAAGTTTGAACTCGGCTTGACGATTTCTGTGGGTGTTTCCTTTAATAAGATATTTGCGAAGCTCGGCTCGGATATGAAGAAACCGGACGCAGTAACCGTTATACCAAAGGATACATTCAAAGAAAAGATTTGGGGACTTCCTGCCGCTGACCTGCTCGGTGTAGGACGGGCAACCCAGCGAGTGCTTGACAGCTATTGTATTCGTACCATCGGGGATTTAGCGAATAACGACCCTGAGTTCTTACGCAGAAGATTAGGAAAGAACGGAGTAGTTTTATGGAACTATGCCAACGGCAACGACCTTTCCCTTGTTGCCAAGAAAGATTTCGTTTCTCCTATAAAAAGTGTAGGACACGGTATAACAACAGTAGCAGATTTAGAGAAACCGGAGCAGGTGTGGCCCGTGTTTCTCGAATTAACCCAAGACATCGGACACAAGCTCCGTGTTCACGGACTGAGTGCAGAAGGTGTCGCAATACATATTAGAGACAACACGCTCAATACAAGGCAATGGCAGACGAAGATTGCACTTCCTACACAGTCTCCGATGATTATTGCAAAGACCGCTTTTCAGTTGTTTGAAAAAAGATATGGGTGGAATAACCCTATCCGTTCTGTGACAGTACAAGCCATAAATCTTATTCCACAAGACACGCCCCGTCAAATAGATATGTTTATGGACGCCGCAAAGCAGGACAAATTGGAGCGAATGGAAAAGTGTGTTGAAGAAATCAGACGGCGTTTCGGAAAGGACAGCATAAGGAATGGGGTTCTGTGTCAGAACTTGCGGCTACCACCGGAAAAAGCCGAAATCACTATGCCGACAGGTATGGTTGGTTAAGGAGGTCTAAATGTGATTGACGAAAAAGAGGTTACGGCTTATGTTACGATGCCCGACTGCTTTTTGCAGGGGTGCAGCGAAGATATTGTTATCTTTCGTGCGGACGGCGGAAACCATTTTACCGACTACGGTATATATGAGGGAATGTTTCTTTTCTTTGACCGGAAAAAACGCTTTAAGAAAGGAAGGCTTTCCTGTTACATCAATACTGCCGGAGATGACCGACCCAAGTACAGGGTGTCGGATAAGAACATCGACGGATACAAGCACTTGGGAAGATTAGTTTTGACTTTGAGAAATTACGAGGAATAAAAATGGAATCCGAAAGAAGAAAAGTTTATGTTGAAGTAAATGTAACACATAGACCTGATGGAACGGCTCGTCCGAACTTCATCAAGTTTGAGAATGATGAAAAATATGAGATAGACCGTGTAATTCAGAAATGCCGTGCGGCTTCCACCAAAGTCGGAGGAACCGGTATCCGCTACACGGTACAGATTTGCGGCAAGCCCACATTTCTGTTCGACGAAGAAAACGGAAAGTGGTTTGTAGAAGCAAAATCCTAATGGTAGGAGGTTTTGTAACTTGAAACATTTATCGAGATTTGACATCGAAGCGATTGCCGACAAGTATGTTCAGGCATATATGGCACTTCCCGATGTCCGTAACACACAAATATACAGAATTGACCCGGAGCTTCTCTTGGAGAAGGTTCTCGGATTGAATGTCGAATACCAGCACCTATCTTATGACGGTAGTATTCTCGGAATGACCTCATTTACGGAAATGGGTGTTCAGGTATTTGAAGATGATGATAACGAAGCCTTTTTCTTTTTGGATGGAAAAACCGTTCTCGTGGAAAAGGACTTGAACTTTGACAGCAAGCTGAAAGGCAGAAAGAATTTCACCTTAATGCACGAGGGCAGCCATCAGATATTTAAGATGTTGTTCCCGAATGATTACGGTGTGACACAGAAATCTGCCGGAGTACATTATTACAAGGCAAATTCCGAGAGAAATAAGCCTATATCCGATTGGGAGGAATGGCAGGCAAATACGCTTGGAGCTGCTATCCTTCTTCCCGAAAACCTTATAAAGCAGGGAATGTATCTGTTCAGTCTTGGAGAAAAGATTGAGTGTCTGAACAAAATATACTATCCGAGCGTATATAAGAGATTTGATGCACTTGCGGATTTTTTAGGGTGTTCCAAAAAAGCACTTGCTATACGAATGAAACAGCTCGGACTTTTGAAAAAGGAGTATCTTGATAATCCTTTTGATTTGGTTACGGTTTATCCGGAGGTGAGCGAGCTATGAAATCGTTGGAACAAAAGATAATCGTAAGGTGCAAAAACTGTGGCTGGCGTATTTTTGACAAGGTAACAATGACAACAGGCGTGATTGAACTGAAATGTCCGAACTGCCACAGAGTAGTAGAGGTTGACCTATCCCTACGCAAGGGAACAGTCAAGTACAGATTAACAAGAAGTAGTAACAGAGCGAACAATTAAATATCGGACAGATGTACCGAGCCACGAGTCCTTGAGCGAAAGCTCTTGAGTCATCAAATTGCCGGACGCTGAGAATTAAGGGATAGAAATATCCTAATGTTCTTGGTGTCCGGCTTTTTTGTCGCTCCCGAAAGGAGCAAGACCGTGACATATAAGTGGCTGGCGTATATCGCCAAGTATCCGTAATCTCCGAATTTTTGATTTCAACCAAATTCAAAAATTCAAATTTAAGGAGATTACGACAATGACAAAACTTACATTAGAACAACAGGAATTATTATTTGCGAACGACTGCAAGCTCATTAACCTGCGGTATGAATATCACGGCTACACCGGCACGGAGAAATGGGCGATTGTAACAGAACTGGCGGAAGAAGAATTGTGGGTTAAATACCCTGATGTTATCCGTCGGTACACTCCGTTCATTCTGCTTTCTATGGCTCAGGGCGAAGTGATAACGGAGTATCAGAACTACGAAGCAAGAGAGAGAATGAGAAGGCTTCTTTTCGGACACGCATTTGACATCAATGACGGAGAATTTGAAGTGCATCATCCGGAATTGGCAGTCGATACAGACCCAATCGAAGAAATAATGCTGAAAGACAATATTAAGCGACTTCGGGAGGTTTTGTGTTACTTAAGCGAAACACAGAAACGCAGAGTTTTTAAGTATTTCTTCTACAACAAAACACTTGAAAAAATCGCAGATGAAGAAGGAGTCGATTTTACTTCTGTAAGGGAATCGGTAAACAGTGCAATAAAAAAGTTGAGGAAATTTTTCTAAAACACCCCCCAAAAACGCTCTCCCATTTCAAACAAGTGAAGGGGTTAATTCTAATCCGGATATGAATTACCTCAGAATAATCGAAAGCGAGGATTTACATATGAAAGAAAAAGAATTTAAGAATGTCAGATGGGGCGATATTTATTACTGCGACTTGGGGGTTACAAACGGTAGTGTGCAATCGGGAATGAGACCGGTTCTTGTGGTTCAGACAAATCGCTTAAATGAAAGCAGTCCTACGGTCGTTGTAGCCGCTATAACGGCTGTTAAAAAGAAAACGGCAATGAATACTCATATTGAGCTAAACACGGATTGTGGCTTAAAAGAGCCGTCGATGGTAATGCTTGAGCAGCTACGCACCGTGGATAAAGCCACAGAGCTTGATAATTTTGTCGGAAGAATTACCGACGCAGATAAAATCAGCGAAATCAAGCGAGGATTGAAATTTGCAGTCGGTATTCCCGTTAAACCCAAGACAGAGCGTAAAGGCATTGTACTAAGTCTTTGCCCTCGTTGCAGAAGCGAGTTTCAGTCTATCCCTGAAAACATTGTAAAAAGACTTGACCCCTTTCAGGCAGATAAAGAGATGTGCGATAAATGTCAGGTAGGATACGGCTATGACTATATGATTTTCAAAAAGAACCATCATCACGCTAAGGGAGGTGTTGACAATGTTTGAAGATAAGATTGAAGCAATGAACAAACTACCCAACGCTGTTGATGATAGTTCCGGCTTTGAGAAAAGAGTTTATACGGTAGAAGAAATAATGGATATTCTCAGCATTGGAAAGAACACTGCTTATGCTCTCGTCAACTCAGGCGTTTTCCATTTTGTAAAGGTCGGCGGACATTACAGAATTTCCAAGAAGAGCTTTGACCGATGGCTTGATAATATGGACAGCGAAAGCTCCGGTTGTCAATTATGCGATTAAACCAATCGCATAATTAACAAAAACTCCGATTTTCAGTGCCATATAGCCAAGTCACTTGGCTATATGGTAGTCAGAGTGGCAAATAAGAAATCGGGGGTAAACGGTAATGCGAAAGAAAATTGAAAAGAGCGATACTCGACTTCCTAATACATTCAGGCAGACTGAACCTGATATACGAGCATACACGGTAGATGATATACAGCACATCTTGAAAGTGAGCAGAACTACCGTCTATGAGCTGCTTAAAAGCAAGAAATTCCATAGCGTTCGTGTCGGAGGTCAATATCGAATATCTAAAAAGAGCTTTGAAAATTGGCTCAATGGCGAGAAAGGAGGTTCTGAAGATGGCATTTGTTAATATGTTCAATGACCGAGTGGAGCAGTTTAATCTCAGAGAGGAAAATGAACGCTTGGCAGAATTGTTCAGCGATGAAAAGCTTCAGGAGGAAGCACAGTGGCAAGCCTATTCTGTCAAGGAAATATCTCGGTTGTTTTCCATTTCCGAAGAAGAAGCACTGAAACTGATGAATTGCGGCTTATTCAAAACATACCGAGTCGGCAACGAATACAGAGCTTCAAAGAAAAGCGTTGAAGAAAATAAGAAAATCGTCAAGGCAGTTCTTACATATCAGGACAAAAAGACAATGTCTGTACCCGACGTAATGAGAATACTCGGTCTTGGAAAGACGGCTACATACCGACTCATCAATCAGTGCCGATTTAAGACCTATTTGGTACTGGGCAAAATGAGAGTTGATGTGGATAGCTTTGAAGATTGGTATGCAGGACAATTCCATTATGAGAAAGTAAACGGCGAAAGACCCGGTAAGAAATACGGCAAAACGCTCTCTCCTCTTACTGTTGCAAAGGTACTCGGCATTCCGAGAAGCACCGCAAATGACCTTATGAACGATGGCATTGTTGAGTTTATATGGGTTGACGGTAAACGCCGAATAAAAAGAGAAAGCTTTGATAAGTGGTACGCTTCGCAAAGTAAATACACTAAAGTTAAGGAAATCGAGGAGGTGGAGGGATATGTCGATTGAGGATAGAGTTCGTGAATTAAACGGCGGTACATATACAAAAAAGAGCTATTCCGTAGAGGAAGTTCAGTCAATCTTGGGTATTACCCGACAGACCGTATATAAGCTCATCAAACAGGGGTGTTTTCAGGCAGTAATGCTCGAAACCGGATACCGCATAATAAAGACCAGCTTTGATAAATGGCTGGATAATGAATAAGGAGGAACGACTATGGCTTCTATTGTAAAGAGAAAGAATCGATATTCCGTCGTTTATACCTACAAAGACGATGACGGAAACCAACATCAAAAATGGGAAACCTTTGATACAAACGCAGACGCTAAAAAGAGAAAAACTCAAATTGAGTTTGAACAGCAAAGCGGTACATTCATCATTCCTAATGCTACGACAGTTGCGGATTTGCTTGAAGAATACTGCTCCGTGTACGGAGTAAATAACTGGGCAATGTCAACCTACCGTTCAAAGAAAGGGCTTATGTATAATTACATCATTCCGCTTATCGGCGATGTGAAACTTGATGAACTGACTCCGAGACTTATGGATAAATTCTATCAAAGCCTTCTGAAAGTTAAGACCAAAGTGGTACAGAATAAAAAGCCTAAAAATGAGTATCTGACCGTACATACCGTAAGAGAAATCCATAAGTTTTTAAGGAGTGCCTTTAATCAGGCGGTAAAATGGGAGTTGATGACAAGAAACCCGGTTCTCAATGCAACGCTCCCGAAAGAGGAACATCAGAAACGAGAAATATGGACAGCAGAAACTCTTATGCACGCTCTTGAAGTGTGCGATGATGATATTCTCGCATTAGCCATCAATTTATCCTTTGCCTGTTCACTCCGTATGGGTGAAATGCTCGGTCTTACTTGGGATTGCATTGATATTTCGGAGGAAAGCCTGAAAGAAAACAACGCTTCCATTTTTGTAGATAAAGAGCTTCAGCGAGTAAACAGAGATGTAATGGAGGTGCTTGATAATAAGGACATTATCCGTGTCTTTCCGAGAACTCTGTCAAATACAAATACCTCCCTTGTTTTGAAAACGCCAAAAACTAAAACAAGTGTGAGAAAAATCTTCTTGCCGTCAACCGTAGCTCAAATGCTGTTAGAGAGAAAAAAGCAGATTGACGAAATGAAAGAGCTTTTCGGTGATGAGTATTTGGATTATGACTTGGTATTCTGCCATTCGTCAGGCAGACCGATGGAAGGTCAGGTAATCAACCGTGCTTTGAAAAAGCTGATACAGGACAACGACTTACCCGATGTGGTATTTCACAGCTTCCGTCACGCAAGTATAACCTACAAGCTGAAATGGAACGGCGGCGATATGAAATCGGTTCAAGGCGACTCAGGACACGCCCGAATGGATATGGTTGCCGATGTTTACAGCCATATAATCGACGAGGACAGGCGATATAACGCACAGAAGTTTGAGGAACAGTTCTACAACGCTAAAGGTCTCAAAAATGCGGAAGAAGGTAAAACTGCTCCAATGCCCAAGTTTGAAACTTCGGTTGAACTCCTTGACCCAATGGCAGAGGTTCAAAAAGAGAGCGAAGTTGAAAAAGAAAAGCCTGCTGAGAACAGTACAGATGAAAACGCCGCCTTGCTCACAAAACTGTTATCAAATCCGGAAACAGCAGCATTATTAAAGGCTTTAGCGAAAACAATTTAGTCATACAAAAAAGGCAATCCGTCAGGGTTGCCTTTTGTAATTCCTGAAAAATCTTGAAATCAAGAAGAAAAACCATTATAATATTTGAACACAGATTATTGATTTGCATAAGAGAATGCGTAAACTTCAAATGCGTTTCCTGTGATTTATGGGCTACAGATTAACTCAATGATGTTTCCCATATTTCTTTGCATTTGCTAATACCCTGCTAAAAGGAAGGCAAAAAACCACGAAAAATTAGCAGGTTTTGGACGAGAATTTACTAACAGTGAAATCCCAGAAAAGCCAGTAAAATCAAGGATTTTCGGGGATTTGTAGGGAGTCAAAAATGCCCCTCGGGGGCTTCTCCTAAGCGGTAGGTCGGAGGTTCGAATCCTACTGGGAGTACTCGCGAAGTCAAAAAGCCATGCAGAGAAGAGAAGTTTAACACCATTCAAGCTTGCTTGAATTTGGTGTTATGACTTCTCTTCTCTATAGGGCGCATGCCCGTGGGTCAGGTGCGAGGAACGAGCACTTGAACTAGCATGGCTTTCTATTCAACATATTTTCTTTCTCCATTTGGATATTCTATATATGCTCTTTTTGTATCCATATCATAACGTGCAATTGGTTTCTTACAAACCTTTGCCCTATGAAGCGCGGCTTTTACTGCCTCCTCTGCTCGATAGTCCATTTCTGCATCCGATTCAGAAATAAAGTCGCGGTATTCTTCAGGCTGAACCACCTTAACTGTCATACCATTGGAAAGCGTAATTTTATACAATTGAGCGCACCCCTTTCCTTACATTACTTCTCTTTCCATTTTGCAAACACTTCTTCATGTGTATACCTTTCGGTTGTTTCTTCTGCCATTCTATCCGCAACATCCAACGCATCTTCTATTGATTCTGCAAAACAACCACTCGATTCTCCCCCTAAACATTCAACTGATTCATTCATAGAAGCACCTTCCTTCTATTTCTAGTACATCACATCACACTACAAAATGTCAAGTTTTTCATTATCATTTGAATAAAATTTTGCTAAAAAGGAGCGAAGAATTAAGTCTAAATCCGTTTTATAAGGATTTGTATGTGTTTGCGTCCCTAAATGATAGTTTTATTATACAAATCTCTCATTTATAAATAAATGGCAAAACGAGCGGATTAATCAGCTCTATTTTGCCATTTTTGCAAGATAAGCATAACAGTCAAAAAATATCCGCATGCTCAAAACACACATGGAATTTACTTTTATTTCCTAAACATATTCAAAGATACCTTGAATAGCATCCGATATATTAACCATCTCTGAAATTGGCAATCTGTCCACTTTTTTGTAACCGCGAAATGACATATCTAACAACGCCAGTTTTTCACACTGTATATAGCCTTCATTTTCTTCTGTAGACATCCATATATGAAGTGGACCCGCAGTCGAATTTTTAATAATCGGACATCCAATTATTTCACCGCTTGTATTAAAAAAATCTTTGCTAACCACCAATACAGGATGTTTTATTTTTTCAACCTTAAGAATATCTCCTTGGTGTAAAGACGCCATTACCACACCTCTCTTCCAACCGGTTCGCCCCAATCATATTCGCCGTCAAGCATTAACTTTCCATCGTATTCAGCAGCTCTGTCTTCCAACGTTTTATGCCGAAATTGTCTTGCCAAAGTAATCACCCCATCTGATACCTCAACATCCAAGAATTCATTTAATTTGATTCCCGCACTTTTCAACACTTCTTTGGATAAACGAATCCCTTGACTATTTCCCCATTCCTTCACTTGTGCCTGCATATAGATTCCTCCTTACATTTGGTATATACATAGTGTATACCAAACAACAAAAAATATCAATAAGTTTGTCGGTATACTCACACGTATATTCGCCTTGCTAATATATTGCTCCTTTGCTAATACAACTACCAAAAAACTCGTATCAAAGTTCTCCTAAGCGGTAGGTCGGAGGTTCGAAACCTCTTGGGAACGCTAAAAGCCGTTGGTTTGAAACTTTTTAAGTTCTGCACCAACGGTTTTCTTTTTACAAAGAGTCGAAAAAACACAGAAACTCGGAATGGATTTCTGTGCAATATATTTTCTAGGTTACTATGTTCCTTTGCGACAGGACGTTTGAAGAACGTCCTTCATAAGGCTGTGGCATGTTAAATCCTCTTTCTTAAATTCGCAAATACTTCTTTGGCAGGTTTTGATTCATTTGCTTTTGCCTGTAAAAGTCCTTTTTCCATCATTGAATTAAATTGAGCGTCTGATAATTCATCTCTTGTTTCAATTGTTTTAGGAAGATTTAAAGCAAAAGGAATTCCGTTATTTGCAATTACTTGTCTATAGGTCATGTCAATAAAGACAGAAACAGGTATGCCTAACTTTTCTAAAATGGCTTCTGCCGATTCTTTGATATCCGGTTGAATTCTTGCTGTTACATTTGCTGTTTTTGTTGCCATAATAAGCACCACCTTTCAATAACCTGCAAATAACAGATTAGCAGATAAATCTATCAACCCTTATTTATCATTTCCGCTATTTTTAAAGCAACATAAAATTTGTCAAGATTATGATTCGCATCATGTAATCCTTCAGAAGTATATTCCAACTGGTCAACAATATCACCTGTTACCAAAAAATCATAAAGTTCTATATTATAAAAATCACATACAGCCTGCATACCTGCAAGTTCCATTTCAACTGCAATACAGCCCTCCGATTTTCTTTTTTCAACAAGGTTACGGGTTTCTCTGTATATCGCATCTGTAGTCCATACTTTTCCCATTACATACGGCAGCTCTAATGCTTTAAAAATATTTTCCATAACCTCCGCATTTTTAATTTGTATATAATCTTTCGGAGATGCATAATGGTAAGACATTCCCTCATCTCGATATGCTTCGTATGGAATAACATATTTCCCCTTTGTTGTCTCTTTAGATTATTTACGTCCAATAGATAAACAGGCTTTATTCTATTAGCTGCTTTCATCTCACCAATCTTTTCATTTTCAAAAAGTTTCAAAACAGCTGGAAATATCTCTCTTGAAAATGTTGCTATTGCAATATCGCAGATTTTCCCCTTTTCTCCCAAAAAAGACGATGGTGTTATTATAGCTTCACTTTCCATATCAAATGAATCACTTATCATTTTTATACAACAACCCCCTCAATTTTGCAAACATTTCTCCCACTTATATATTTACATTTAATTCTTTCATTATCTCAATAACTTCAATTTCTCCATTAACAAGCACCTCAACAATAGGCATATTTCCATTTACCTTACTGCAAGTAAGATTTTTCTCTGCCCGCACATCTCCGCAAATTACACCATTCACTTTAGCATTTCCCCAAATTTCCACGTTCATTTGTGTATTATCGCACGATTATCGTCTGTCGGAATATAAAGCGAAATAACCGAATCTTCATTCTCATTCTCCTTTTGCAGCTTATTTTATTGATTCCATTATATCTGCTTTCGGCAATGTAAGCCACAACCTATCTGTTGAAAAATAGCAAGAAACGCTCTGTCACATATGCGACACGAATCGTGTCATCTTTCTATTACATTCTGATTAAAGTAATACAATTCAATCACTTTCATCATCTCCTCTCTCATCCATCCAGTAGTCATAAGCTTCCTCGTACCCATAATCATATGCCTCTTCACTTTCATCATCCCCAAATTCGTCATATGCAAATTCTTCTGCATAATCAGAAGCATAATCATCCGGATCATCGTAATCCTCAACACCATTTGTTATCTTTTGATTTACTTGCGGTTTTTGCGTTGGATAGTAGCTTGTACGGTCACTATCAGACGAACTGGTATCATCCGAATCGGCGTCGTCATGCTGATCCGATGAACTCGATGAACTACTCTTGCCTCTTGAACTGCCAAAAATTCTCGAATCATATGATGAATGAGAACCCGAATAATTATAATCATAAGATGAACCTTTTTTTCGGTTCGCCTTATAGCCCTCTTCCGATACAAACCAAGTTCCCGGAAGAAGACACACCGCTATAATTATCGCAGTAATTTTTTCAGCCTTCCGAATTTTTCTCATGCGTTCCTCATTACCTCCATTGGCTTTATGGAATGTAATTCGGTTTGTAATTATAAACACATCAATTACCGTACAAATAAGTGCCATAATTAAAATTGGAAGTGGTTGATGAACATCATTTACTACACTTAGAAATGCCACAATCGGCATTTCAATCAAAATAAAACCAAATATCAATAATAAAAATGTCATATGAAACTCTCCCTTCTCTTGTATGTTCTTAAGATTATCTCCTTACTGTCAACAAGATTATAGCGCCTCTCATTGTACTATATTCCGTACACCTATCCATACATAACCCCCCATTGACCTAACTCGCAAAAGCTTCTCTTGCGGTCAACCAAAATCCTGCCTTCCTTTGACCTATTTCCACTTTTTTTCTAATTAAGTCAACTTTTACAATATATTTGTTGACCTAAATTTGGATTATCTTAAATACAGTCATTCACCTTGGTCATTTTTGATGACCTATTTGATAAAAAGCGACCTTTAAGTCAACTTTTATCTATAAAACAGTTGACTTGATTTGCTATTTTTCAAAATCAGGTCAACTAATCATAAATATCGCCCACAAAAAAATTCTAATAACAGATTTTGCATTTCGTTCCACCTTGTTTCTTTGCTCTATTTAATCTCCTTTCCAATTCTACTCCTCCGCCCAGGCAAGCGCACAGCGTACGGCACGCTTCCACCCGGCTAATTTTTCATTTCGCAATTCTTCCGGCATATCTGCCACAAACGTTTTAGATAGTGCCCAGTTTTTACGGATATCGTCCACATCGTCCCAGTAACCTACGGCAAGTCCCGCCAGATAAGCAGCTCCCAGTGCGGTTGTCTCTACACACTCCGGTCGAAGCACATCAACACCTAGTACATCGGATTGGAACTGCATTAGAAAATTATTATTCGATGCCCCGCCATCGACTTTAAGACTGACAATATCAACACCGGATTCCTGCTCCATAATTTTCAAAATATCGTAAGTCTGATATGCCATCGCTTCTAGGATAGCACGCACAAAATGCTCCTTTTTACAGCCTCTTGTCAACCCTGCAACTGTTCCTCTTGTGTATGGATTCCAATACGGGGCACCCAATCCGGTAAACGCAGGAACCACATAGACACCATTCGTATCTTCCACCGCATTGGCAAATGCCTCTGTCTGAGCAGCATCTTTCACTAACTCCATCTCATCACGCAGCCACTGCACACCTGCGCCAGCCACAAAAATACTACCCTCCAGCGCATATTGAATCTTATTTTCAAAACTTGCTGCAATCGTAGTAAGCAAGCCATTTTTTGAATTTACTGCTTTTTCTCCCGTATTCATCAACAAAAAGCAGCCGGTTCCATAAGTATTTTTCACTTCCCCCGGCATAAAACAGCACTGTCCAAACAAAGCCGCCTGCTGGTCTCCTGCTGCCCCGGCAATCGGAATTTTCCCGCCGAGCAGACTCAAATCCGTGCATCCATAAACACAGCTGGATGGCCGAACCTCCGGAAGCATAGATTTTGGAATATGAAAATAATCTAAAATATTGTCATCCCAACGCAAATTATGAATATCAAACATCATCGTTCTGGACGCATTTGTGTAATCAGTTACATGAACAGCACCCTTCGTCAAATTCCAAATCAGCCAGGTATCCACCGTCCCAAAAAGCAAATCACCTGCTTCTGCCTTCTCCCTCGCTCCTGTAACATGATCCAATATCCACGCAATTTTCGATGCAGAAAAATAAGCATCCGGAATCAGTCCCGTCGTCTTTCGTACATAATCGGCCAGACCATCTTTCACCAGTTTTTCAATGTCATCTGCTGTTCTTCGGCACTGCCACACAATCGCATTGTAAATAGGCTGTCCTGTATGCCGGTCCCAGACAATCGTCGTTTCTCTTTGATTCGTGATACCAATCCCCGCTATATTTTCGCCGGTCACACCAATTTTACTCATCGCCTCTGTCGCAACAGATAACTGTGATGCCCAGATTTCCATAGGGTCATGCTCCACCCATCCCGCATAAGGATAAATCTGTTCAAACTCTTTCTGTGCCATGCTGCAGATATTTCCCTGCTTGTCAAACAAAATACAGCGTGAACTTGTCGTTCCCTGGTCCAGTGCTAACACATACTTTTTCATGTAAAACCTCCCCAATCTATATTATTTTTTAATTACATCTGCATACTCTGGATATTCTGCAAGAAATTTATCGATAATGGAACAATGGCTCCAAAAGTGCATTGGATACACCTGCTTTGCTTTTACCTTTTGAAGAAAATATAATATTCCATCTGCATAACGTCTTTCCTGCCTTGGATCCAGTGGAACAAAAGCAACATCCAGTGAAATATTTTTCATTTTATCAATCTCATGCCTGTACATCCCTGTCATTTGCCGGTTTTCCCTCTCCGATGCAGAATCAAACACCCAGTCATGAAGGTCTCCCGCATGATAAATCTTTCCTTCCCCGCAAGTAACGAGATACGCTACGCCGGCATCTGTTGAATGAAATGTATCCACCAAAAAATCTGCCTCAATTTCATAATGTGCATGAAATCCGGCTTTTAAAACAGGAATTACATCCGGATATTTTTTCTCCTTAATATCCTTTGCAAGAATCGCAAGTTTCGGTACAATCCCCTGTTGTTTCAAAAGTTCAAATACTTTTGGTTCATAATGATCCTGATGTCCATGGCTGGCGAACACATATACCGGTTTATCTGGATTTAACTTCGGCAATTCTCCTTTATAATAATCAAATATAAAATATCGTTTGGCTGTCTCGACTAAAAAACCACTATGAAAAATCCTTGTAATCTGCATGCACCTTTCTCCCTCGTTTCTTTGCAAATTATTATACCATTCCCCTTTTCTATGCGCAAATCTAAAGCAGAAAAAACTTCCATGGTTTACACATATTTTTAGTGTGTTATAATAAATTTACATCACAAAACCACATTGGAGGCCATCGTATGAAAGTTGTCGTTGCCATGGATTCTATGAAAGGCAGTTTAAGTTCTTTAGAGGCAGGAAATGCCGTATCGGAAGGAATACACCGCGTATTTCGCGATGCAGAGGTAACTGTCTGCCCTTTGGCAGATGGCGGAGAGGGAACCGTAGAAGCCCTTACCCTTGGAATGAACGGAACAATCGAAAAAGTCAATGTCACAGGACCGCTTGGCTCCATGATAGAGGCTTCTTATGGCAGAATTGCAGAAAGCAATACGGCAATTATTGAAATGTCCGCAGCCGCAGGAATCACGTTGGTAAACGAATCCGATAGAAATCCACTTCACACAACAACATATGGCGTTGGGGAGCTAATAAGAGATGCGATAAAAAAGGGATGCCGCAAATTTATTGTTGGTATCGGGGGAAGTGCGACCAACGACGGAGGAATCGGCATGCTCGAGGCTCTCGGCTACGGCTTTTTAGATGCCGATGGAAAACAAGTTCCATACGGAGCAAACGGACTAGCCTTAATAGAAACGATAACCGATGAGCATGTTATGCCAGAACTGAAAGAATGTAAATTTAGAATTGCATGCGATGTAACAAATCCGCTGTGTGGTGCTAATGGATGCAGCGCTGTTTTTGGTCCACAAAAGGGTGCAACACAAACGATGATTCCCAAAATGGATACATGGCTTATGAATTATGCAAAAAAGACAAAAGAAAAGTATTCCGGCGCCAATCCAAATCAAGCAGGTACCGGAGCAGCCGGAGGACTTGGATTTGCATTTTTATCTTATACAAATGCCGTTTTAGAATCCGGCGTTAAAATTATTCTTGAAGAAACCAAGTTAGAATCATTTATAAAAAATGCAGATTTTGTAATAACCGGTGAGGGACGATTAGATGGACAGACAGTAATGGGAAAGGCACCGATTGGCGTAGCAGAAATTGCAAAAAAACACAAGAAAAAAGTCCTTGCTTTTGGCGGATGTGTCGCAGAAGATGCCACATTGTGTAACCAACATGGCATCGACGCATTTTTCCCTATATTGCGCACGGTAACAACGCTGAAAGAAGCGATGGACTTTAACCATGCAAAAGAAAATTTAAGTGCTGCCGTTGAGCAGGTTTTTCGGTTGATTCAGAGTTTTAAGTAAACTTACGCCCCTCCTAATTCGCCCCTTCTTCCAATCCATCCTTAGGTAGTTTATGTAAAAACACAACAGCAATTGGCATTGATATGGCAGATGCCAGAATATCCGTAGCCGGCTGTGTCCACTGAATTCCCCGTAGTCCAAAAAGCGTACCAAGAATTAACAAAACCGGAATATAAATTGAACCGCTTCTAAATGTCGCTAAAATCGTTGCTCTCCCTGCTTTACCAATTGATTGAAACAACATATTGGCACAGACACTAAAAGGGACTGCCACCTGTGACGCACATTGAATCACAAGTGCATAATACGCAATATCATATGCATCCTGATTGGATAAAAACTGCATGATAATCTCGCTGCGAAAAACAAACACCACTCCTGTAAATACTACCATATTAGCCAGTCCAAAAAATAAGGTAAACCAAAACGCCTTGCGCAGCCTCGTATATTTTCTTGCTCCATAATTGAACGACGAAACCGGTTGAAATCCCTGACCAATTCCAAGTGCCACACTGAAAATAAACATAAAAATTCGCGATACAACACTCATCGCAGCAATTGCTGCATCCCCATAAATAGCAGCTTGCGCATTCAATACCATCGTAGAAATACTTGCAAGTCCCTGGCGCACCATACTTGGAAAACCGGACGCAAGAATACTTCCAAAGACACTTGCTTTCTTCGTAAAATACCGAATGGACAAACTGCTTTGTGTCTTACCGCACAACAAAAAATACAGTAAAATACCAAAAGATATATACTGTGAAATCATAGTCGATAAAGCAGCACCACGAACTCCCATGTGAAGCCCAAACATGAAAAATGCGTCCCCAGCCATATTCAACACACCACCGGATACCAGACCAACCATCGCAAGACTTGCATAACCCTCATAGCGCAAAATATTGTTCATTACACAGCCTGTCGCCATTGCCGGTGCAGAAAGCAAAACATAAAAAGCATATATTCTTGCATATGGTAAAATTGTCTCTGTACTTCCCAGTAACCGGCACAAACCATCTAAATTGAGAATACCAAACACACTAACGGCTGTCCCGGCAAACAGCGCCAAGTAAAATCCTGTTGCCGAAAATGCACGTGCCCGCTCCTTTTTATGTGCCCCCAAAGCCCTGCTGATATTTGTTCCTGCGCCCTGTCCAAACATAAAACCGAACGCCTGAATAATTGCCATTAGACCAAACACGATACCAACTGCTCCGGTCGCACTTGTTCCAAGCCGGCTGACAAACCAAGTATCTACCATATTGTAAACATTCGTAATCAGCATACTAATTGTCGTCGGAAGCCCCAGTTTCATAATTAACCGGCACACCGGTTCTTCCGTCATTTTTCGATATTGTTTTTCCTCACTCGAAAGCTGCTTCGTGTTCTCTTTCATCGCCGCATACGGCCTCCCCAAGTTGTAAAATAATTTGTTTTTATTTTATCACATTTTGTTTGCTTACTGCAATATTTAAACGGATAGCGTTCGTGGCAGGTGTTTCGGTTGATTCGAAGTATTAAGTAAAACGTAATTGCTTTCCATCTTTTATTATGAAGGCTTCGCCATATACACTTTCCTCGCCATCCACTGACACAAGAAAACTGCCATCATTTAAAGCAAGAAATTCTTTGCCCATACTATCCGGATAAGTAATATCTTCCATCACCCGGAGCCCATCCACAATGTCATTCTTTACATCTTGATAATGAGGTATTATCATTTTATTGGTAATTCCAAGCCCCTCCATAAATCTTTTATACTCTTTACTAACAGCCTCGCCCTCTAACTCAGGCTGTGCATAAACAACAGCCGCACAATTCATAGAGCCAGCACTCCATGCAATCAGCATTCCTTGAAAGTTTTCCAAGTTCTGTTTCAACCTAATTTTTTTAAAAAACTTATTCTGGGTGGGAACATGTCCACCTGCCAGTATTATCACATCATATTCACTTATATTTTGTGCCATCTCCTCATTACGTGCATCACATATATCAAAAAACTTCGCATCTAATCCACTCATTACGAAAGCTTCCCGTTGACAGAACAAAATATTATCATTTCGTATAAAATCATTGGGTCCGGCACTTATAATGAGAACTTTGGACATAGGCTTCCAATATTTTTTAATTTGGTCTAACAAACCATTTTCATTTTGCAAACAAGTCGGAATACGCTTGCCGTTTACTTTATAAGAGCCTCCCAAAGAACTTGTCAATATTGCTACCATATCTTTCCTCCTTTAAAACAAATTATATGTTCCCAATTTAATTACGCCCCTCTTTTTATCTTCTCCGAATATCCATAATATCCACGCCCGCTCTTTTGATATTCCTTCACATCAAATTTCTGTGCGGCATCCAAAATCTCTTTCATTTTTTCTTCCCGCTCTTTATCGGTCTTGCCGGGGATGAAAGAATCAAGCGAATAACTCATTTTTTTGTAATCAATATCCAAAACCTTTCCATGGAAAAGTTCCTTGTAAATACTCGCTCCGGAAATAAATCCATTTAAGTATGTTGGATGAACTTCATCCATTGACTGAATATCATAGTGCTTGAGTATCTTTCTCTGGACAAGATCATCACACAAATCACCACCCGGTGTAAACCCAGCAAGCGGTTTTGAAAAATCATTTTTAAATTTGCAGTAATTTCTATATCTCGTGTAAATGGTTCCAAGCGAATAAATTTTTGCATCTTTGCGGCATTTATCAGAAAAAGTGGAAACCATCATTGCCTCATAATCGTGAAGTGGCTGGATAAGAATTACATCTGCTGTCAGATATGCCGTTTCCGGCAAATCCTTTTGAAAATCATTCAAATGGTCCATTACCATGTAACCGCTTCCTGTATTTGTGTAATGAATCACCGGCTCTTTTTTCTGGTCACAGATATCCTGAAAATAGGTATCCAGATTTCCATCTTCAATCAAACTATTTCCAATAAACCAGACAATCGTTCCCTTTCCTTTCGTGTTGACCTCTTTTAATTTGGGGCATCTTTTGAAAATGTCATCGGATTTGAGAGCCATTTTATTTCCAATTGTAATCTCCTCGCAGTCCGGCAAGTTAAAAAATGCCATAGAGCCAATTGTTTCTACCGAGGCAGGAATCGTAATTTTTTTCACATTACAATTCTTAAATGCCCCTGTCCGAATTTCGTTGACTGTTTTTCCCTCTATCTTCTCTGGCACAGAAACTACATCTTCCTTGCCAATATAGGCTTTAATGCGAATCTTATTCTTAACAACATCATATTGAAAAGGGACGTTCGCTTCCGACCACGGCTTTACCTTCCACTGCCCTCTTTGCCCTAAGCAAATGGACTGTTTCCTTTTGCAGCCTTTTTTGTCTTCTGTCACAACCTGGTACAATACCTCTTCTGAATTCTCACTCGTTTTGTTAAGGGAAACAATTTTTCCGGTAACTTTAGGATGAAAAAAATAATCCATCTTTTCCGGTACACATATTTTTTTCAGACCCAAAAAGTATTCCTGGTTACAATAAAAAACGTACTGCCGAATTGTTTCTTCCTGATTCATATTATGTAAAAATGGAATTTCATAAAAACATGTTCCAGCGCAAAACAGCACAACCAGAATCCCCATCAGAATCTGTCCTTTTTTGTTTCTCTGCTTTGACAAAACATTTCTAATTCGAGCCTTTAACCCATAAGAGGAAGGTGAAATCATAACTGCATGGCAGAATAATACGTCTGTATTTAATCTTTCCACTGTCAAATCCAGCAAGATTTTTCCGTATTCTTCTTTTGCAATTCCCATGCGATTAATTGTCCGCTCGTCGCACGCCATCTCACAGTCCCTTTTTGATAATACGGCTGCCAGCCAGGCAATCGGACTAAAAAAGAAGACCGCTGTCAAAAGCATTCGAACTTTTCCAAAAAACAAATCCCCAGAATCCAAATGACTGGTTTCATGTTTGATAACCGTCTGAAAAACTTCCAAATCATTGGCTGCCTTCCGCCCTACATAAATCGCTTTTTCGCCATGTATTTTAAATGCACAGGACGATGCAATATCATTTACCAGATAGACCGGGTAAGCTGCCGTATCCTGCGGAAGTTTTTCTCTTTCTTCATATAATTTCTTTTCAAAGCGAAAATTTACGAACCACTGCCAAACAAGCACAAGTACACTTCCCACCGTCCACACAGTCATGAACCAGACCGGAATACGGATAGCGGAAGCGTCAAACCGGGCAAAGGAAACCTGCGGCAGCATAGCTAGTATTTTCCCAATCAGATTTACCAAAACAGTCTGCTTTCCTGCTTCAAATAACAACCCAAACGGCAAAAAACGAAGCGGGATAAATAACCACAAAGCGTAACGCATTTTTGCGGAAAGAAAGGAGCCAAACAAAGCCCGTAACAAAATCAGAAAAAGCATCAAAAGATGACATTCCAACATAAATTCAAACATTATTCTTTCCCCTCTCTTGCTTCATCTAACATACGATATAACTCATCCAAATCTTCTTTCTTAACCGCCTTGCTGCTAAGGAAAGAATTAACCATTAATCGTAAACTGCCCTGACAAACACGCTCAAAAAACTGCTCCGTCTCCTGCTTTACCGTTTCTTTTTGTGAAATTAACGAATAATACTCTTTGGCACGGCCATTTCTCTCAAATGACACTGCTCCCTTTTTCTCCATCCGGTTCAAAAGTGTTATCACCGTGTGTTTATCCCACGCCTTCTTTTCACTTAACGCAATAACAATTTCGCTGATTTTTTGATTCGGTTTGTTCCACAGACAATTCATAATCTCCCATTCTGCATCCGATAAATGAATTTCCCCCATAAGTAATCTCCTTTTCTTTTGGTAATCATTTGTATACCTTGTCTTTATAATACTTGATAGGTATACATTTGTCAACCAAGAATTAAATAATTTTAATCACTTTATTTTTTTCCGAAGTTAGCCGATACATAATTGGATTATTATAAAGAGGTATTACACTATGGAAATTTTTTATCAATATACAATTAGACAAATTAATTTTGAAACACTTGGCTTACTTTTCAGCCTGATGGGCGTTGTCGCCGGTATAACCAAGTTGGGTTATATTGACAATTTCACAACATTTTTCTTAAATAAAACAGGTAACACATCTAAACTTGCTCTCTTTCTTATTGGCGCATGTTTTTTTCTTAGTATGATTTTAACAAATGACGTTGCACTCATCGTGCTCGTTCCTTTTTCCATTAGCATTCTAAACCGATTAAACCGCAATGATTTGTTAATTAAACTTCTTGTGTTAGAAACAATTGCAGCCAATATGGGCAGTATGATGACGCCAATCGGCAACCCACAAAATGTTTATTTATTCCAAAATTACCAAATGACACTTGGCTCTTTTTACGCTGCCATACTTCCTTACGGAATCGTCGCCTTTCTTTTTTTACTGGCTCTCATTTTTTTTAATTTTAAAAAGAAAAAAATAGCAATAACAGTCGATGAAGAAAATAGCTTTTCAAAATCTCTTAAGTACAAAAGATTTTGGAGCCTTGTTTTTATTTTATTATTTATTTTGTGCCTTTTGAACATCCTTCGAATTGTTCCCCATTATGTGACCTTTATTCTAGTTCTTGCCAGCCTTTTTCTTTTCGACAAAAAAACATTTCGAACTATTAACTTTAACTTATTAATCAAATTTGTCTGCCTTTTTATCCTTGTTGGGGATATTGCACAGATTCCATGGATAAACAGTTTTTTATCCCACATTATTTCCGGAAGGGAAATTGGTGGCGGCATCCTCGTCAGCCAGATTGTAAGCAACGTCCCTGCCGCCATCTTGTTATCTAAATTTACCCAAAATAGTACCGCCCTTTTAATCGGAGTAAATATTGGCGGCTTAGGAACTTTAATTGCTTCTATGGCAAGTATGATTTCTCTTGAATACTACAAAAAAACCAGCGCTGCAAATTCAAAAAAATATATTGCATGTTTTACAAAATATAATTTGATTTTCCTTGTCCTTGAACTTGTCACCGCACAGTTGGCAGGCTGCTGAGATTATTCGTCTCCTTTCCATCCGGAAGTGCCTTTAAATACTCTGTATCCCCACGGTGCGCTACGCCCACGCCCTGAATATCGCCCGCTTTTGCCATAGCAACTCCTTCACTCTTACTTACCATTTGTCCATCCGAAAGCTTATAGCCAGTTACTTTGCCCTGCGCTTTCACAAGTCCAACAATTTCTTTTGCATTCTCTGACGGCTGTGGGATTTCATCCAGTGCAGCCATCGGAAGAGCGCTTTTGAAATTATCCTTTTGATTCATTTTTCTGTCCTCCGTTTTTATTTTTAGATTGCCCAGTTTTTTGTGTTCTTATAAATAAAACAGTTGTCATTATTTTACTTTTTATGTATAATGAAGTTATTATAAAAAAGGGGGGTATACAGTTATGACTAAAATTTATCTTGCAGAAAACTTTTTAGAAGCAGACCGGATTATTTCCGAACTCGAAGCCAATCACATTTTTGCTAAAAAACATGAAATCATCGAAACATCCATCACAGCCCGGATGGCAAAACCAGTATTTGAAATTTATGTCGATGATAAAAATGTGGAAAAAGCCGTTGAAATAATCAAACAAACGTCTCTTTCGGACAGCGACGTCAAAAGCCGCCGGATGGGACACCGCATAGCCGCACTTATCATGGTAGGTGTTATTGCAGTCGGCATTTGTTTATCTATTATTTTGTAAAATCAACCCCCGGATTCTTATCATGAAACCGGGGGTAATTATTATGATTAATTTCTAGCAATACACATTTTTTACAACAGATTTTTGCGAAGTTCTGCTCCATCTTTGGCACTTAAATAAGCCGGAGCAATATCGAATACTGTCTTGCATCCGTTCTGTCCTTCTTTGTACAGACGATATGCTGCCCGCGCATAAGCCACGATAACGCAGGAAGTAAATTCCGGATTTGAATCAAGTTTCAAGCTATATTCAATTACATGACTGTTTTCCTGATTCCAGCCTGTTTTTCCGGAACGAATTACAAATCCTCCATGTGGAATACCACTGTGGTTTGCTTTCAATTCTTCCTCACTGATAAAATGAACCGTCGTGTCATAATCTGAGAAATAATTCGGCATATTTTTAATAGTTTCCTCTACCTTTGCAGCATCCGCACCATCCTCTAATACAACAAAACACTCTCTGGTATGTTTCTGTCTGGTTGTAAGTTCCGGATTTTCACCATTTCTCACAGCCTCCAATGCAGCCTCTACCGGAATTGTATACTGTTTGCCGTCTTTTACACCTTCCACACGGCGGATGGCATCCGAATGTCCCTGACTAACTCCTTTGCCCCAGAATGTGTAATCACGTCCCTCCGGCAAAATGGCATTGGCATACATACGATTCAAAGAAAACATTCCCGGATCCCAGCCCACGGAAATAATACCAACATGTCCGCTTTCTTTTGCAGACTTATCAACATTTTCAAAATGCTCTGGGATTCTTGCGTGTGTATCAAAACTGTCTACGACATTAAACATCTTTGCATATTTTGGTGTCTGCTCCGGCAAATCCGTAGCACTTCCGCCGCAGAGAATCATAACATCAATCTTATCCTTCCACTGCTCTACATCATCAACAGAACAAACGGCTGCTCCCTCTGTCAAAATGGATACTGTCTCCGGCGCACGTCTCGTAAATACCGCAGCAAGCTCCATATCCGGATTCTGCTTAATTGCACATTCCACGCCTCGTCCAAGGTTACCATATCCTAAAATACCAATTTTCATGTTTCTTAGTCCTCCTATTCCGTAATCAAATTACAAATCTATTTTACTTTTTTCACAAAAAAGCGTCAACCGGAAAATTAGAGGTAAAAAAATAATTTACCTTCTGTCGTCCGTGCACATATGCTTTACAAAGCCGCATGGCTGTTTTAATTCCGTCCGGAAAAATTCAGGATAAATTTTCTCATCACCATCCATTGTCAGCCACACCAATCGCTCTTTGTGATTGCTCCCCGTAAAACTCTCGCAAACCGGCGAAAAATCTTCTGGCATTTTCATATAAAAATAGAACGAAATTTCATAAACTACTTGATTCTCTCTGCCCGGCTCGTCCAGATAAAAATAATTTTCATGAACAAATCCCAACCTGTCAATTTCCATCTGTGTCCCTGTTTCCTCAAGCACTTCCCGCACAATTGCCTCTTGCGCTGTCTCTCCAAATTTTACGCGGCCGCCAACGGAATATAGAAAAGGATCTTTGTCATTTTCCATCATTAGAAATTCATTTCCTCTGCAAATAATTGCGCCAACTCGAATGTTAAGTAAACCATCATCAATTGGTACTGTACAATCTGAACCCATTTTGTCCTCCTTTATTTTTTAGATTAGTATAGCACAAAAAGGTTGCCTTGTTAACTTTAACGTAATTCTCTCATAAATTACTCATTGACAATTACTTTTTCATGTGATATATTTCTAACAAAGAGAGAAATATATCACATGGAGGTACACTTATGAACAATAACATTTTAACCATTAAAAAAAACATAACACTTCGCTATACAGTTACTGGCTGCGCGTGGCTATTGTATGGTATTTTAGCTTTAATACCAAATACTATAAGTAAAATTATATCCATAGTATCACTGCTAATTGCCGTTATTTCATCTATATTAGTTTTCATTAAAAAAACAGAAAACGATGATGAAATGTCTCGATTTCATTTTTCAAGAGCCTGCGAAATCTCAATACTTATAACACTAATCGTAGTATTATTAAGTGATATGATCTGCTCAATCATTACTGTATTTCATAGCAATTTTGTGCTATCTTATCAAACTATGACCCCCTTCCTTTTAGCTACTATACAAATATGTATTGGAGCATTCTTTTATTATTTTGAAAAAGAAGGTGATTAAATGTCCGTACTAAAAACAACATTACGTGATTTAAGAAAAAGCAAAGGACTTCAGCAAGCAGATTTAGCTGCACTTGTCGGTGTACGGCGCGAAACAATTGGAAATCTAGAAAATGGAAAATACAATCCATCACTAAAATTAGCTATGGATATCGCAAAGGTATTTAACAAGACCGTTGAAGAAATCTTTTTCTTTGAAGATGACAAAGAATAATACAAGCCGTTCAGCTACTAAAAAAATGACCGCCTCATAGCGGTCATTTTCTCAAAATTTCGCACTTTTTTATTCCTCTTCTGCCTCTTCATCCTCCGGCACTTCATTGTTGCTTGCAAGGATGCTGACAATCGGTGCATCAAGGTCGGTCTGCAAATCAATCTTATCATTCTTTGCAATGTCAAGGTCTGCTACTTTCAATGTATCACCCAGTCTCAGAGCAGCACAGTCTATCTCAACCTTTTCAACCAATTCCTCCGGCGTTGCCTTATAAGCAATCTCTTCCAGAAGCTGTTCGAGTACACCTTCGGTTACTTTCTCTTTATTCAAAAGAATCACTTCCGCAACGGAATGTACTTTCTCACCTTTTACTAATGCCTGGAAATCCATCTCAAGAATCTGATGATCCATCGGACGGTAATCCATCTCTTTGATTAACACATCATATGTTTTCCCGTCTAACTCAAGGTAGAGCTGGCTTCCTTTCATGCACTCTCTTTCGATTCTCTCTGCCTCCTGCTTTTCAATCTGCAGTGGAATCGAACCCTCGATTTCTTTGCCAAAAAGGTTACCTGTAACATAGCCTTCTCTTCTCAGCTTTTTAGCCTTAGTTTCCATGTTTCTTCTTTGTACTTTTAAAGTAGTCATTTGTCTTTTCCTCCATTCATACAAATTGATAACATAGGGAAGTTTGCGGAATGTCGATATTAAATTGGCGTTTCGTTTCTCTTGTTATAATTGTTTTTTAGTTACAACTCTGTTATAGCACCATTCACAAAATTCGTCAAGAGGGGGAAATATTTTTTTCTATACTTCCACCTTATTTTGATCAAGAATCTTCTTGATATCACAAAATGTCTTTTCCCTTATATTCAACTCCTCCGCATATTTTTCAAAATCAGAAACAACTAAACTAATTTGGGAAATGATATCCTTACACTTTTTCTTTTTAAGCCCCATATTCTCACCAGCCATCAGCAAATCAGTAAGATTTATATTGCTCTTTTTCCCATTAATCGTCATCTGGTGTGCACTTAACCACTTATTGGTAACATCATAAGAATAAGTTACATCATATGCTGGTGACAGCCTCCATTCTCCACTTCGATTCATTAGGAATGATATATTTTTTACATGATCATCTTGATTAACCGCTACACAGTTAAATACCATTCTACTATAAAATTGCTCAATATCTTTCATTGGTAAATAGATTTCCCGCATATACCCTGCTGCCATTTCATAACTACATAATCTTGGCTCTTTATAACTAATATGTGCCATCGCCCCAAGCGACTGCATATGCACTTTTTTTCCATGAATACGGTCAAATCTCTTTGTCATAAAATGGTTTTCTCCGGCATTTGAATATATTCTGCAATCACTCATCAAAATTCCGGCATCCAATGCCATTTTATAATATGCATATTCGATTAACGTGTACTCCGGCACATCCTCCAATCCATGATCACCATTCTTTGCCACATTATCGAACTTCATCAGCCAATAATCATAATTCTCATCAAGATTGAGCTGTCCGGAACGAATCTCATTTGTTTTTTCATTCCATGCTATTAATGCCTTCGCTCGTGCACCACCAGCAGAACTTCCCACCTGTACCAATTGTGAATATGTTAATTTTTCCTGTGCATTTAACGTAATTAATTTTCTCTGATTTAGCACATCAGATGCAAATTTAACCATTTCAGATACATTAATATTCTCATCAATGTCACTCATTTCCGAACTTGCAGGTACATACTCAAGAGCTCCCATTCCTCTCTTTCCCGTATAACACAATCTATCAATTGCTGTAAAATCTTTTATTGATTTTCCCTGTGAAATAAGCCATTGTTCTATTACCTTATTTCCAAATGTATCTGGTAAGGAATCTACAACTAATCCCGGCATACCAAAAAAAGGTTCTCCTGAAAGAAGAGGAAACTCATAAACAATGTTGCTAAGTGGCATTCTTATCGGTGAAATTTCTATTCCGCTTTTCAAAAACTCACTATCATATTCAAATGATGCATACGGTTTATCTAAATCCTGATGAATTATCCCAACTCTGGTTCCCCATAAATATACTTCTGCTGTTGTATTCATTATTTCTCATCTCCCCATTTAAAATTATCATTAGAACGCTCTTTTTTGCGAACTCGCTGCTTTGGCTTCCGGCTATCTTCTAAGTAAAAAGATGGTCGTTTTGTCTGGTCAGGTATTAACAAATCAAGATTGGCATCCAGATTAAGCGCCGTTAAAATTTTTATTAAACTCTCAAGTTGAACCGATGCTCCCTGCTCTAATCTGGATATGCTGCGAACGGACACTCCCGATTCATTCTCTAAATCTTTCTGTGAAATTCCAGCATTAACACGATATTGCTTTATTCTATCACCAATTAGTTTTTGGTATTCTTTATAATTTAATCGACTCATTTTAACACGCCACCTTTGTCTTGTTATACAGTCATATTATACTAAAATGTCAAATTTGTCTAGTTAAATTCATTTTATTTTTTAACTAAAAAAATCGGCAGCCTACTGCCGCCGATAATATTTTATCCCATCTTCCGGTCGAAAATACGTCCGCAAATACCCCTGTGGCGAAACCACAACAAAATCGTTGGTCTCTTCCAGATAATATACATCATCTCCATCTTCCTGCGTTTTATGCAGTGCTTCCTCATTTAAAATCACCGCATTGGCAGCCGCCAGATACTCCTCTGCCGACGCGAATCCCATTGCTTTGCCATGTTTTTCATAATGCTCCTTTAACTTTTCATCACTTTGAAAAAGGACTGCTTTTTGTATGCTCGAATTCGGATTCTCTGTAACCTGCGTTAACTTAGTTTGTTTCGGCGTACTGCTTTCCGGCTTCCGCACAAACGAAATATAAACAAACGTAAGCGCAATCAAAAGAATCAAAGTCGTAACCGGCACCTGCCTCAAAGCATTTTTCCGGCGTTTTCTTCTTTCTTTCCCTCTCGGAACAACCGCTTCATTTTTCTCAATACGGTTTCTCTTCCGACATTCCTTGCAACGCTTTGGAAGAGAAAGATTTTTCTCTTCATAAAAATCTTTCTCCGCCTCAGATAATTCAAATTTTTTTCCACACTGAACACAGGTATACCACATGTTCCTCATTTCCTTTCCATCGGATTCGTTGCAAAAACCTAGAATTTATTAATTTCTTCCGATTCATCATCGTTTTTGCGAATCCCGCGAATCGTCACATAATAGCTGACTTTATCGTTCACTTTCACTAGAACGCGCTCGCCCACGCGGTGTTTCAAAAGCGCTTTCCCCATCGGCGAATCAATGCTTATCATCTGATTCAGTGCATCACTTCGGACTGTTGTAACAATTTTATATTCCTCTTCCATGCCATCATCTTCAAAATGCACCGTCACCAAATCATTCAGCCCGACTTCATCCTCACCGGATTCATCCTCGACAATCTGCGCCGTCTTAATCATCCGCTCCAAATAGCGGATGCGGCTCTCATTTTCATTCTTAAACTTTTTTGCCGCCTTGTATTCAAAATTTTCGCTCAGGTCGCCATGCGCCCTCGCCTCTTTGACATCTTCCAATGCTTCTTTGCGCACCACCAACTTGCGGTGTTCGACTTCCTGCTCCATTTTCTCAATGTCTTTTTTCGTCAATTTATCATACATCGAAAAAGCCTCCCTTTTTTAGACCTGCAGTTTCTGGAGAAATGCTTTTGTTCTCTCATTTTTCGGATTGTCAATTACTTCTTCCGGACGGCCCTCTTCTACTACTTTACCGCCATCCATGAAAATCACACGGTCGGAAACCGCTCTTGCAAAATCAATCTCATGCGTAACAATAACCATCGTCATTTTCTCTGCAGCAAGTCCTTTTAATACACGTAAAATCTCTGCGGTAATCTCCGGGTCAAGTGCACTTGTCGGCTCATCAAAATACAGCATTTTCGGACGCAGTGCAAGTGCTCTTGCAATCGCAACACGCTGTTTTTGTCCGCCCGACAGCTCACACGGATACGCATCTTCTTTTCCTTCCAGTCCCATTTTCGCAAGCAGCGCACGTGCCTCTTTCTCCACTTCCTGTTTCGGACGCTTCTGATTTTTCACCGGCGCATCCATTACATTTTTCAATACGGAAAAATGCGGGAACAAATTAAAGTCCTGAAAAACCAGGCCAAAGTTTGACTGTGCCTCCAAAATCTTTGCGCGCTCCGGTTTTTTGGCATTTCCTGCGGTATCATTTTCCACATAAACTTTCCCGCCGTACGCAATGCTTCCGGAATCAATCTGCTCTAAAAATGTTGCGCAGCGAAGTAATGTCGATTTACCGGAACCGGACGGACCAAGAATCGAAACAACTTCTCCCTCTTCTACCGCAAGGCTGATATCCTGCAGCACTTCCAAATCTTCACCAAAACTCTTTTTAATATTCTTTATTTCCAAAATACTCATGCCGTAGCTCCTTTCCCTTAGCGGTAATAATCCAGTTTCTTCTCAATAGCTTCCATCACAAAGGCAACCACAAAGTTAAATATATAATAGAATAAACCGGCAATAAACAGTGGCATAAGCGAAGCCTGTGCCGATGCAATCTGTTTTGCCATTGTAAACATTTCCGTGTAAGCAATGGCAAATGCCAAAGAAGTATCTTTAACCAGCGTAATCACTTCATTTGTTACCGGCGGCATGACGCGTTTGACCATCTGTGGGAAAATAATACGGAAAAACGTCTGGCGTCTGCCGTATCCCATGACCTGTGCCGCTTCGCGCTGTCCCTGCGGAATACTCTGAATACCGGAACGGTAAATCTCTGCGAAATACGCCGCATAATTCAGGGAAAATCCAATAATAACCGCATACAAACGATACATGTAAGGTGTTGAAATTCCGAACACATAGTACGGAGCAAAGAACACAACCAAAAGCTGTAACATCAACGGCGTACCACGCATAATCGAAATGTAAATTTTTGCAATCCACCGAAGCAGAGCAAACCGTGACATTCTCACTGCCGCAATCAAAAGTCCAAGAGGAAGCGAGAATAATAACGTAAATACAAAGATGGACAGCGTTGCTAACATACCACTGCCTAACTGCTTCATAATAAACCAGATACCACCCTTATTTGCTTTTACGCCATCCGATTTTTCTGTCGTCTTATCATTCTTTTTCTGTATTTTTGAAAAATCAACATACGGAACTTTTCCGCCATCTATGTATGTCGTATCCTTTTCCGAGAGACACGCACTATCCTTGAGCCCCCACTTGTTTACAATCTGCTCAAATGTTCCATCCGCTAACATCGTGAGCAAAGTCTTCTGCACTTCATCGCGAAGTTTCGTATTTCCTTTTTTGAAGCCAATTCCATATTCTTCGGAAGAAAGACGCTCATCTAACATACGGAAATTATCGCCTTTAGCGGACATCTGATAAGAAGCAACGCCGATATCCATCGCAATCGCATCTACCATACCACTTTCCAGATTCATAAATGCAGAATTGTAATCGGCTACCTGCTGTAAATCTTTCAATGAAGCCGCTAACTTTTTATTTTCTTTTGTCGCATCATCTCCGGTCAGAGCAGCGAGCGCTGACGAATCACTCTGAACAATCAACCGCTTACCCTTCAAATCGGATAACTTATGAACATTTGAATCCTTTTTTACGATGACAACCTGCGAGTTATCCACATAGGCTGTTGACCACGTGTAATTATCCTCACGTCCATTCATCGTAAATCCATTCCAGATACACGAAATCGCGCCTGTCGCAAGTTCCGAATCCTTGGAATCCCAGGCAATCGGGCGTTTTACTAATTTCCAGCCATTTCTCTTGCAGACCTCTGCCGCTAAGTCTAAATCAAACCCGACATACTCTCCATTATCATCCATATATCCATATGGTGGAAATTCGGCGTCAAACCCAACTATAAACTGTTTCTGCTCCGCTGCCTTTCCCATCGGTGCCACCGCCATCATCGCCACAACGCCAATGATAAGAACCGCAAACCATGCAGCAAACCACGCACTTCTCTTCTTCATGAAAATCCTCCTTCTGTTGTGTTTCAAAGTAATAGTTTTATTCTACCATGAAGTGGTGGTCGTAACAAGTAAGGAATCTCTTTTTTTCAGTTTCTGCGCCGTCTGCCGCTACAGCAATCTCCTCTCCACATACAGATTTCCATTTTTTCTTGCATCCATATACCATTTCACAAGAGAAATTTCATCTCCCTCCAATTCAAGACACGTAATCTGATAAGGATGCACACAGCTTCCCGAATTGATATAGAAGGAATCCGGATACTGGTTCATCGGACGGTGCGTGTGTCCGGTAATCAACGTCTTTCCCCGCTGCGCTGCCCACTCCGAGAGCCGCCGCTCCGTACGCTGTTTAGCCGAATAATTCTTTGCCGCACTTGTGGGATCCAAAACACCAATTTGCTCTAACGGTTTCCACACATAGCGCACAAGGAAACGATTTACCTGCCACAACGTTGAATTCATCAAAGAAGCCTGATGCCCATGCGTCATGTAAAAATCCGTATTTTTTTCATAATTTCTTAAAATTAAGCCCGAATAAAATGAAACATTAGGAAAAAGAGGCTCGTGGCACTGCTTTGTCACACTGTAAAATAACTGGCACTTCTTATTACAAAACGAGGCATTCTTTTTCACCATATCATGATTACCGTATACCATATATAATCGGTCATCCCGGTAAAATAACGCAAGCTGCTCAAATGCCCGGTTGTGCACTTCCAAAATCTGCTCCATTTTGCGGTTTTCCCACAATTCGTCGCCATCCCCCAGTTCCACATACGTGTACTGCATCCGGTTATAGTGCCGCAGAGCCGCCAAATACAAATGCTCATTTTTTATAAAGTTGTCATTATTATTCCCACTGCCCCGGTGGCAGTCACTAAACACCACATACTTGTGATTGTCATCCAGAGGCAGAACGGGAACATTTTCAAATGCCTGATCCAATCGTTTCTGATAACTCATCGACATCTCCTTACTTTTTTTAACTGCTTGGAAAAATGACGTAACAAATGCCGTAAAAATCTTGGCAGATAAAAATATAAATACAAAATCCGGTCTAAATTCGTGCACACACACCTTGTAAGAAAACGGAACAAACGGCAGTACACACGATTTTTAAACTGCATTACACTTCTTATAAACCTCTGCCATAAAGTGAAATGTCTACTCCCTTCCGGCACATGAAAGAAAATCGAACGGCAGGACCAGAAAATATCCGTTTCTTTTATCCCACCCTCAATCAGTGCTTCGCATAGTTTTCTTCCAAACTCATAATTTCGGAAATGAACCGATACATCCATGGATAACTCCTGTGGTCTCGAAAAATTTCCGGGGTCAAATACCGTAAGCCACCAGTGCCTTTTATCCAGACTGGTAATCCGCTTGCCGTCTTTCCACAGCGTAACAGACATATCCAGCCAGTCTGACTCACCCACCGCATGGAAAAGTGTTTTCTTATAATCACTCTTTTTCACAATTCCATCTGCATAGTAAAGTCCAATTTCGCATCCGGTACAAATTCCATACTGCCCTTTCCAAATCTGGACTAACCAGGTCCTTCCCTCATAATCAAAATATATTGGATAGGAATCAAATACCATGGACAAATACGGTGCCGCACGATTATAAGCATCCAGATACCCGAACGCCTTCTGCCAGGCATCCGTCCGGCTGCTTATCACATCCCACCGGCTCTCATAATAAAAACCAAGCGGTCCAAGCAGCGAATTCAGCAGATTTTCCTTTTCACATGGATTCATGCACGCAAGCCGGCAGAGAATTTTTTTCTTCTTCCTGCGAGAAAACAAAATCACAAACACAAAACTAATAAGAACCAAAATTCCAAACAAAAAATACATCGTATAACCTCAACTCTTTTGTTAGTTACTATCAATATATGTTAAAATGTCGAAAAATGTCACCTCCACCTCCAAAAAAGCTGTAAGTTTTGATTATTTGAAGGGCAGGGAGGCGGTGAAAATTTATTTAGGTTCCAGTAATTTAGCAAGAAAAGATTTGTGATGTCGTGGGTTTTGAGTACGTCGGTATGAGGTGCTTGTATATGCGTCAGCATAAGCACCCATACCGCTACGCACTCAACGAGCGAAAGCGCCCACGACACACAAACTTTTCTTGCTAAATTACGGAAACAAAAAAATATGACCGCCCCCTGCCCTCCAAACAACCAAAAATTTCCTCTTGACAACCAAAAACGATAGTGCTATATTTTCATGTAAACAAAGAACAAATGCTATGAACAGAACAAAACATCATAAACTTCATGCATTTCAGAGAGCCGTCGGCTGGTGCGAGACGGTATGCAATTTATGTTGTTATCCTCTGCGAGCAGTATACCGAAAACTTTTAAAGCGAGTAAGTATCACCGGTTTTCCCGTTATCGAAAATCTTATTGCTGATAGTGATATCAAAGATAGGACTAAGCGGTCGCCGCAGGCGGCAAACAAAGTGGTATCGCGGAAGTTTCAGACTTTCGTCTTTCGATGTATGAAAAGTACATTAGAGGACGGGGTCTTTTTTTATTGCCGCTTCCGTATCATACAATATAGCTCTTTGGAGCAGAGAGAATGGAGGAATTCTTATGAATGGATTAGTAATTGTATTAATTGGTATTGTGGCACTAGGTGCCGGTTATCTTCTGTATGGCCGATGGCTCGCCAAAAAATGGGGGCTTGATCCAAAAGCAAAAACACCGGCCTACACCAAAGAAGACGGACAGGATTATGTGCCATCTTCCAAGTTCACCGTATTTTCGCACCAGTTTTCATCGATTGCAGGTGCCGGCCCTGTCACGGGTCCAATCCTTGCTTCCGTATTCGGCTGGGTACCGGTTCTTCTGTGGCTGATTGTCGGCGGTTTGTTCTTCGGTGCCGTACAGGACTTTGGTGCTCTTTACGCATCGGTTAAGAATGAAGGAAAATCGATGGGTATGATTATTGAAAAATACATAGGTAAAACCGGTAGAAAATTGTTCATGCTGTTTTGCTGGTTATTTACTTTATTAGTAATTGCCGCTTTCACCGACATGGTTGCCGGAACATTCGTTGGCAAGGGAGAAGGTATCACCAGTACTGCAAAAGCATACGCGGATTCTGCTGCCGCTTCCATTTCCATGTTGTTCATCGTTGTTGCCATCGTCTTTGGAATCATTCAGAAAAGCGTTGGCAAAATGAATGAGATTGTAAAAGCACTCGTTGCTATTGGTTTACTTGTTGTTATGTTTGCCGTTGGTATGCATTTTCCGATTTACGCAAGCAAAGATGCCTGGATTTACATCGTTATGGCTTATCTGTTTTTGGCTTCCGTACTTCCGATGTGGCTTCTCATGCAGCCGAGAGATTATATGACAACATTCATGCTTTTAGGTATGATTGTTGGTGCAGTTGCCGGAGTCATTGTTGCTCATCCGGCTATGAAGTTAAATGCCTTTAATGGTTTCTCCATAACAGGAGCAACCGGCACAAGCACTTTGTTCCCGACGCTTTTCGTAACCATTGCCTGCGGTGCCGTTTCCGGTTTCCACAGTCTGGTATCATCCGGAACTTCTTCAAAAACCGTCAGCAATGAAAAAGATATGCCAATGATCGGCTATGGTGCCATGGTTGTAGAATCTCTTCTTGGTATCGTTGCCCTCGTCGTTGTCGGTGCTGTTGCCGTAAATGGTTCCGCACCGGAAGGTACACCATTTGCCATCTTCTCAACCGGTGTTGCCGGATTCCTTGAGAAATTCGGTGTTCCGGTACACGTTGCTACCGTATTTATGACAATGTGTGTTTCCGCTCTGGCACTTACTTCCCTCGACTCCGTTGCTCGAATCGGAAGAATGTCATTCCAGGAATTATTCTACTTAGATACTACAGACCCATCCGAGATGAAACCTTGGCGCAGACTTTTAACAAACAAATATTTTGCCACTGTTATCACACTGTTCTTCGGTTACCTTCTGACACTGGGTGGTTATAACAATGTATGGCCACTGTTCGGTTCTGCAAACCAGCTGCTTGCCGCACTTGTACTGATTGCACTGGCTGTATTCTTGAAAACAACCGGACGTACCGGATGGACATTGTACGCACCAATGTTTATCATGCTTGCCGTAACCTTTACCGCTTTGGTTCAGAAAACAATTGCTCTTGTGCAGAACACATTGGCAGGCAATGCAACCTTCTTAGTGGATGGACTTCAGTTCATCGTTGCCATTCTTCTGATGGTACTTGGTGTTCTGGTTGCATTTAGTTGTCTGAAAAAACTTTTTGGTCGTGAGAAAAAAGTAGAAGCATAATTATAGAAATATAACCCCTTCTCTTTCTTGAATTTAAGAGAAGGGGTTTTTCTGTTTTGTCCCTAATATTATATTACAAAGAAAATAATTATGATAACAATACTCATAACAGTTAATGTAACAAATGCACTTTTTATCTTATTTGATATAAACAAAAAGAATCCACTATAAGCCAGCATTATTATCAAACGAATAACATATCCAAAAACCAACCATAGCCAAATTGGCATTTCCATACCACTTTGTATTCCCATGCAGCCTACTGGTTCAGTAATACCCACAAGACCGTATAAACGGTAAAATGTAATAAACTGCGGCAAATAAATAATCCCAAATGAAATTATAGTAATGAATACAGAAACCAGTATTTTTTTGTGTGCCATCTTTTTTCTTCCCAGTAAAGTTGCCTGCAACAACATTTTTTGCCCAGTTTCATAATCCTGTGTAAATACACTGCATAATGAAAATGTCAAAAGCAGCAATCCAAGAGTCATTAAAATGCCGTTTTCCTTGGACAAATCCATTAGTTTTACATATCCACCCTCATAGACATATGCAGGCAGATTATGTTTATTTATATAATTATTTCGTTCAACAACTTTTTCAAAACCATGTACCGGTCGAAGGTCTTCACTAAGAATCATTAGATCTTCCACCTTATCTTCTTCCATAAATTTTTGCTGTTTCTTTTTTAATGACTGAAAACGCCTATTTTCCTTCTGTATAAAATTTGTCTTTTCAATCGTTTTCTCTCCTTCTAACTGCTTCATATAAGTATAATAATAATATTCATCTTCATCATCAAATATCAAATGTGATTGATACGACAAAAAACATGAAACAATCAAAAAAAAGAAAAGAATCATGCCAACACGTCCACCTTTTCTAACTTTATAAAGTTCATATCGAAACAATGAATCATGGCCTTTTAAGAATCGTTTTTCATTTTTCTTAAATACGAAATTAAACAACCCGCTTTTTCGACTTTCTTCTTTCATCTTTGAAAATCCAATCATTCCGCAAATCATACATATAAGCAAAAGAAGGAAATATACTGCCATAACAACAACCGGATAGGAAACCGGCTCACCCAAAATATTTATGTTTACATATTTTCCGATTATATCTCCTGCATTTAAACAATAAGCCGGATCAATATACTTTAACCAATTCAAATTAGAATTCATTGGTATTTGTACATAAATCAAAACACATCCTATAATACAAAAGAAAAAAATCATTATTGAAATCAATGCTCTTTTTCCTAATATGCATATACAATCAATAAAAATAGCCAAAGCAGTCATGATAAATATTAAAATAATCATGCTTAGAATCAAAAACTGACCGACTGACAATTCACTTCCACACGAACGATATGCCAGAACAGATTGAATGCTTCGACTCAAATCTCCGATTCCATAACGCTCCCTTAAAATAACATAATTACATCCATAAAAAATTAAAGCTGCAACTACTGTTCCCCAAATATGAGCTGCCAGTTTGGCAAAAAAGAGTTTTCTTTTTCCAAATCGTGTAACATATAAAAGTTTTGCAATCCCTGTTTCATTCTCCCTGACAAATAATAAGTATCCTAAATACAAAACAAAAAACAATACGACAATTCCTGTCATCGTCGAAAACATCTTTTCGATTCCTAAGGAAGGCTCTGCAACTACTTTAACCATTTTCATTTTTTTAAAGTGAGCTGCTGTTTTTTCAATATTTTTTTCAGCAAAGCCCCCCTCAGTAAACGTTGAAAACAAAGTTATCTTTTTTGCATTTTCCTGTATTCTTTGCCGGTAATCGTTATAAGTACTAACTGCTTCCAATTCTTTTGCAAATCTTACATATAACTTTTCTTTGTCGGTCATTTCATTTTGCTTATATTTTTCTGCTTTGTCTTTTGAACTTGCAATTTCGTCTTGTAGATTTTTTTCTTCAGATAGAAATTGCTGCCAAACTTTTTTATATTGACTAGAAGAAAAATCTTCCGTATTTTCAAAACATAATATTCCACAATTTATCAAAATACAGAACAACAATACACCCCACATATATGGGCTTTTTACTATTTTGCTAATCTCATTCCGAATCATCTAACTACTCCTTATAAAAATGATATAAATATACATCATCTAATGTAGGCCAAACTGTGGTTTCTTCATCGCTTTTTGAATCCAAATAACGTACAACAACCTGATTTCCTTCTTCTCGAATTCCTGCAACCAGATATTTATCCTGAATCTCTTTAAGCTGCTCTACTGTCACTTTCTTTTCATACACAATACCATACAATTCCTTTTCCAGAGATTCCGGATTACCGCTTCCAATAATTTCCCCATGTTTTAAAAGCAAAATTTCTTTTGAAATGTATTCCACATCGGATACGATATGCGTAGCTATCAAAACAATTTTTCCAAGTGCCATTTCCGAAATAAGGTTACGAATTCGAATCCTTTCTTTCGGATCAAGTCCGGCTGTTGGCTCATCCATGAAAACCACCTTTGGATCTCCTAAAAAAGCTTGTGCAATCAAAAGTCTCTGTTTCATTCCTCCTGAATATGTTTTGATTTTTTGTTTTCCCATCACTTCCATGTTAACACACTTTAAAAGTTCCGGAATTTGTTTTCTTGCCACCTCCTTTTTTACACCCTTTAATGTTGCCATATACATCATAAACTTATAGCCGGTAAAATACGGAAACATATTTTGGTTTTGTGGCACATACCCAATCTTACCAACATACTCATTAATGTTGTCATAAATAGACATTTCATCACATAAAATCTGCCCTTTTGTTGGCTTTAAGCTGGCGGTTAAAAGCTTCATCCATGTAGATTTTCCAGCCCCATTGGGTCCTAGAAGTCCATAAACTCCCGGCGTAAAAGAATAGTTTATTTTACGAATTGCACAAAAATCTCCATACGATTTTTTTAGATTCTCACATTTCAAAATCATGCGCTTACTTCCTTTCAAATAATTCTTTCTTTTGGTCTTTAAAAAGAGAATCTCCATATACAACATGAAGAACATTCTTTTTATCATAATATTCGGCAAAATCTCCAAATGTATTGGTAAAAGAAGCAATGCCCTCAAGTTCTTCCCATGCACTGTCTTTCAGATAATAAAATTTTTCTTTTTCCATATCTCCCCTGATTAAATGATTTTTATATGTATAATACAACACATCCGTTTTGTCCGGCTTATATATTTTTTTCTTCTTTTTACTTCCAATTGCTACTTCAAAAACTTCCATTGTTTCTTGATTATATACATATACTGCCTGGTCAATCATGCCTATTACAATACAGCCTTCTAAATCTTTTTCGCTACATACCTGCGACTGTTTTCCTGTTTTTATATTATACTCATATACTTTTGAATACTCCTTCGCAGTACTGTAATCCTTATCTTTCTTTCCAAGTTTTCGATAAGTGGATACATAATACAATTTTTCGCCGCTTTTTTCTAATAATAACAAGCCATGGAACTTTTCTTTGTTTATATCGGAAATTTCTTTTGTTTCACCGGATTCCAGATTGATTGCAAGAAGGACACTATAGTTGCTATTGGAACCGGCACCACCAATATTATCCTCTTTAACAATAGGTATCTCTGCCTCTGCATAAGCAATGCCATTTTCTACATACACGCTATTGTACACCTCCACCTGATAATCCAGGTTATATAATTTCGTTCTTCCACTACCATCTAATTTTTCCCGATAAACAACTCCCTTCGACAAATCCGCCTGTCCAAACAAATAAACATATTCTCCGGATATAACAGGAACACAATTGAAAAATAAATCCTTATTCAATGCCGCATCACAAGTAGGATCCGGGTTTGTGTTTTCGTCATAAGGTTCATGTTCACAATTTGATTTGTTACATAAAACAATACTTGATTTTTGATTTGGATCAAAAATATGCAGTAAGCCATCCTGCGTTGTAAAAACACTTGCCAGACAGGAAACCGACTCCCCACTTGCACTATGTAAACTTTCCGTAATTTTCATTTTATTTTCTGTACTTTTTTCCGCACCACACCCGGTTATGAAACAGGCACACGCAGCTACAATTAATAACGCTTTCTTTTTCATTTCTTTCCCCGCTTCCATTTATTATATTGTTTTTGAATCTTGTTTAAAATATCCGGATACTTTTCCATTTTTAGCTTTTTTACAAACTGGTCAATCATCTTTTCCGGTTCTTCATCGCTTTCCAGCAGTTTTTGATAAAACACGTCAACCTCGTTCAATATTTTTTTGTTTTTCTCAACAACCTTCTTATTTGGAACAAAACCTGCTGCTGGCGACATACTATATTCTTTGTTTCCATCATAATAGTATTTGGCTTTGTCTTTTTCTCCATTTGCTTCATATATGCTAAACTTCGTATTTGCAAGCTTTGCGGGACAATAATCTGAAACATGTTTTTCTCCCACGACCTTTCCATTCTTTAATGAGTAATCTTTGCCCTCTTCACCAAAACAGATGAGGTTAGCCAGTTCTTTGTCTGTATTTACAAGCATTAATAAATTTTTTGATTCTTTCGGATGTTTTGTCCATGATGCAATTCCATGAACGTCATTTTCCATTTTATCTATATATCTGGATGATAACTTGCGTGAATAGACAGGAATTTTTCCTCCATCCTCTAAATATAAATAATTACCATCCATTATTTCTTTTGGCATTGTTGCAATCATTGCCATGAAATTTCCACTCAGTGCTTCTGAATAATCTTCATTCTTATCACAAGATAACAATCCCTCACGTTTCAATTGCGCCATGGAAATCCAAAATTCTCTAACATCTTTATTTTCCCAAATATTTTGAATTTTTCCCTTATCCGACATATATACTCCATCATATATGCCGATATAACCCAAATTCGTAAAACGATCGAAATAACAGTCGCCTAAATCATTCCACAAAAGATATAATGGCAGTTCTGATATATCCTTATTTTCAGTAACCCATTTACACAATTTTTTTATATCAAGCTTGTCTGCATTCATAAAATCAGGTTTACTTGCTATCTTCTCTGCATTTATTAAAAGATATGTCGAATCCGCCTGCTCTTTTTCATTGTAAATGCCATATATCTTCCCTTTGTAAGTTATCCTTTTCCATACATTTTTGCCATATTCTTTTTTTAATTTTTTCCCATTTTCGCTCTTAAGCCATTTGCTCAGAGAAAGAAGATTTCCCTGTTTTATCTGCCGGATATATGTTCCATCTTTTTCAGCGTCACCATCCCCAGTCCACATCAAATCTCCGATTCCTTGTTTTTTCGCTTTATCAATACCATTTTGATAAGATTCATACGACTCAGCATTTAACCCATAAAAAGAAAGATTATAATTATACCCCAATTCATGAATTCTTTCATTAATCGCTTTTTTTCTACTTTCACTCAAATTATCTGTCCATGTACTATCCGTCATCCAAACTAGGTTAACCGGCTTCTCTTTGTTCGAATCGTTCGCTTTTTCCTTTGTAGCAGCATTCTCTGTCACAGAAGGACTTTTATTGTCTGTTTGCTTTTTCGTACAGCCGGAAAACACACAAATGATACTTATTGCAAACATTAGATACAAAAACTTTTTACTTACCATACCTTTTCTCCTTTGATAGAATTTATATTTTTTATCATAGCCATAAGAAACTTTTTTGTTTCTTATGGCTAAACTGGATTACGCAATGTTAGTATTTAATGGTATCTTCACTTGTTATAGTTTTTTTCTTATAAATACCTGTCCATTTTGTCGTAATACTAATGGATTTTCCACTAGGGATTGTATAACTCCAATCAGCTCCTGTGGAATTTCCTGCTCCTGTAAGATCTGTTGGAGCTATTTTCACCTCACCATTCCTTTTTTTGTATTTGTAAACAGACGCAATACTCACATATGATTTCGGCTTAACCGACCCCCAAGCAGATCCTTTTGTCCTTGAAATTGAATGATCTCCACTTAAAGTAAAACCATATTTTGTCTTTGAAAAAGCAGATGCATCTGCTGCTGTTCCTATAAGTGTTACTGTCAATGCCGCTGCTGTGATTAAAGCACCCATTTTTTTAATTTTTCTCATATCCGTTCATCCTCCAATTGATTTTTTGTTTGATCTTTGATATTATTTAACTGTACTCTTATGTATGCGTTCTTTTCAATATCTCACCATTACATGAAAAGAACGCTTTTTTCAATTATTTCTCTGCACGAATATCCTCTATACATTCTCTCACCACCTTTCCCACTCAATAGCATAAGATTTTATTAATTTTATAAAACTTTATTATTATATTAATATATCTAATTATTTTTGTCAACAATATTTTTTACACCGTAATATTGAAAATTTAAACATAATATGATATTATGGATATGCAAGGTGGGTGCTATGGAGGAAAAAATGGCATACAAAAATAACCTTATTACCGGAATTACAGAATTATTGGTACTTAAAATTTTAGAGCAACAAGATAGTTATGTTTACGAAATTCAAAAAATGATTAACAATAATTCCGAACATTTACTATCTATTTCTCTTAATACCATTTACACGGTCACCTATAAATTAGAAAACGAAAATCTGATAAGTGAATACTCAAAACTTGTGGGGAAAAAAAGAACACGAGTATACTACCATCTAGAAGAAACCGGGAAAGAGTATCTCACAAAAATTACAGCTAATTATAATAACATGATTGACGGTGTAAATCACATAATTAATTTTTTGGGAGGCAATCTAAATGAGTAAATTGAAACAGCGCTACTTGAAGGAAGTAAAATCATTCTTTCCGATTATGGGAAAACCGGAACGACGGCATCTAAAAAAACTTTCGGAACAAATTAATGACTACTGCCTAGAAAAAGAAGTATTCTCGATAGATGATTTATATCAGGACTTCGGACGTCCAAGTGAAATTTCCAATACCTATTTTTCAAATATTGATATCAATGATTTTGTTAAAAGAATACAACTTTCCAAATGGTTAAAAAGAGGAATCGCCATATTTCTCTTGATTGCATTAATCGCCGTAACAGTATATAGTATCGACAGTTACTGTGCATATAAAGTTTTTGAACGCGAATCTATTTATTTCGAAGAAACTGAAATTACAGATTAAATACGGGGGAATTATAGCTATGAAAAATTTTACAACAAGATTATTATTTGTTACACTTTTTATTTGTTTTTCTTTTTCTATCTTATCTAGAAAAAGTCAGGCCGCCAGCTTCACATCGTCAAAACAGATTTATTTATTAGAAAATGGAGACTATCTTGAAACCATTATTACTGGTACACCTGCATTTTCTAATAATATTTCCTACCTTTCTTCATCAAAGTCCATAACAAAAACAAAGACCTCCAAATATAAGAGCAAAAATGGTTTAACACTTTGGTCTGTATCAATTAAGGCCACATTCACGTATAACGGTCGCACATCTAAATGTACCTCTTATTCCCATAGTACAACATGCCCTTCCTCCGCATGGAAAATTAAAACTGTTACTTCAAGCAAAAGAGGCTCTTCCGCAACCGCAACGGCAGTTGCAGTTCATTCAGATAACAATGTCCAAAAAAAATTCACAAAATCTGTTACCATTTCCTGTAATAGTAATGGTATCGTATCCTAATTTATATCCCTCTGTCATGAAGAAAAATTGACAGATTAAATATTTCAAGTTAAAATAGAAAAGGCGGCAGGATTTCTCCTGTCGCCACACTTAGGCAGATGTAGTTCATCGGTAGAACGCCAGCTTCCCAAGCTGGAGAGGCGGGTTCGATTCCCGTCATCTGCTTTTTTATTTTTCAACTTCCGGGTCGTTTTCTTCCCACACGATTTCATCTTCAACAAACCCGTGTTTCTTTTTATGTCTCACAATTAATTTGAGAATAAATCCGCTCGCAAACACAAGCGCCGATACAAGCCATCCGGCAAGGCACTCTGCCCACAGAGCATAACCATAATGACCGCCTTTCTGCACAAACAAAACGTACAGATTCCACACAAACAAAATCAATAATGTCGCTGGCGCAATGTAACGAATCGCAAGACGAATCCACATACGAGGCATTTTAAATTTCTTTGTATTTCGATTAATCTGCTGCCACACTTTATCAATCTGAAAGCACCAGCCAACTGCAATACATTCCAAAATTCCGATTACAATCAAGTTAATCTGATTTGTCCAATTATCCACAATGTCAAGCCATGCTACACCGGCACGTGTCGCGTATAATAAAGAAATAATTGCACTGATTACACAGGCCCACCGTGTCACCTTCTTTGGATTCAAATGGAACTTATCTGCCACCGATGCCGACACACCCTCGATAATCGAAAAGGCTGAATCAATCGCAAGCGTTACTAACATCAGGTAGAAAATAGCACCAAACAAGGCATTAAACCAGCCAATGTCCGTAAGATTTACAATTGCCTGCGGGTATACGATAAATGCTGTTGCAATTCCGGAATCCGTAATCGAATCAAGCATCCCAACACCACCCATTGTGGAAAACATAACGATACCTGACAAAACGCTGACTGCGGCATCCGAAAGCGCAATAATTACACAGTCTTTCGCCACATTTGCCGACTCGCCAAGATAAGAACCATATGCAAACATAATTGCCATCATAATCGATAAACTGTAAAATACCTGTCCAATGGCATCAATCCACAAACTTGGATCTTCAAAAGCACTCATGCTTGGAATGAAAAACATCCGAAGACCTTCACCGGCACCCGACATTGTACATCCCTTGATTGCCATAATGACAAGCAGAATAACCGGAAGAAATACGGTATACTTTACAACTTTACCCACACTGCTTGCACCATTTCGGATACAATAGTAAATCGCTGCCCAAGCCACGATAACAGAAAGCAGTACCGGAATCGGAATACTAAAACCTTTGATATCCCATGTTGTCTGTGTTACATCGGCAAAAAGATTCTGCGCCGCATTTACATCTCCTGTCATACCGGCAAATTTTACCGAGCATACCGTCATCAAAATTACCCATGCGAAAACAACTGCATAATAGGTAGAAATAACAAATGCATTTGATGTTGCTGCCCATCCGATAAACTCTGTCTTTTTATTAATTCCCCGCATACTTTCGCCGGCACCGCGGTGGAATTTACGTGCAACGGAAACCTCCATCATCAGAAGTGGAATTCCGACAACAAACAGCGCAACTAAGTAAATTAACAAATATGTTCCGCCTCCGTGCTTTGCGGCAAGTCCCGGAAAGCGCCACGCATTTCCAAGTCCAACGGCGGAACCAATCGCCGCTAAAATAAATGTTGCCTGTGATGACCACTTTGACCTTTTTTCATGTTTCATAACAATCTCCTTTTCTAATCCTCTACAATATTACTAATCCAGACTCCCTTTTGAATCAGGATATATCCCACAGCAAGTTTGATTAAATCTGCTGCCTGTACAATCGCATATACGCCCAGAATGGGAAGACCTGTGTAGTAGCATAATACCGCCGCAATCGGAAGCGGTACAACCCACGAATACACACTGTCAAACAAAAACGTGATAAATGTTTTTCCCCCGGAACGGACGGTAAAATAAAGAGCATTTAAAACACCCTGTACCGGGAAAAACAATGCCGTGATAATAATAAACCACGTTCCGTAATTTCGCACCTGGCTCGTTGTATCATACAAATTCGGAAAAACTCCCGAAATGGAAACTAAAAGTATTGTAAGTCCCACACAAATCACACCCGCAAATTTCATCAGTGAGTATGCATTTTTCTTTGCCTTGTCGTATTCGCCCGCTCCGAGTGTCTGACCGCTCAAAATACCAACGGCGGAGCCGAGAGAAATAAATACAACATTTAAAAGGTTGCAAATGGCATTAGAAATCTGAAGTCCTGCCACAATCTCCAAGCCCCGTGTCGAATAGCACTGTGTCAACGCCGCAATGCTGCCCGCCCACAAAAACTCGTTTAAGAAAATAGGAAGTCCTTTTTTTATCATTTCTCCCATAATTGCCTTCGGCACAAGAAGCGTCCGGTACAATCCATTGATAAATGTAATTTCCTTCTTTTTGCAGTGCGTCCAGATAACCACGACTAACATCTCAACCACACGCGCCATCAAAGTAGCAATTGCTGCTCCCCTCACTCCAAGCTCAGGGAATCCAAATTTTCCATAAATAAGAAAATAGTTAAATACCACATCAATAACCACAGATGCAATGCCTGCTACCATCGGCTTTATACTTTCTCCGGTCTCTCTCAGACTGCTCGCATAAATCTGCGTCACGCCAAACGGAACAAAAGTAAATAACATAATTGCGAGATATTCTTTTGCATAAGACATCGTAAGCGACGCATTCACAACTTGGCTTTCACCGTGAAGATAAAGACCAATCAAATTCTCTCCCGCCAGCAAAAAGAGTAAAAGTCCGGCTATAATACAAATCCCGCAAATCCACATTTTCATGCGGACCGCATTACGGAATCCCTCTTCATTTCCCTGTCCATAATACTGGGCAGCATAGATACCGGGCCCCGATATTCCTCCGAAAATAGCAAGATTAAAAACAAAAATAAGCTGTCCGACAATCGAGACAGCCGTCATCGCTTCTGTTCCAATGCTACCAACCATCACATTATCAATTAACCCGACCATGTTGGTAATACCATTTTGTATCATCATCGGAATCGCAAGCTTCAATGCCCTTTTGTAAATCGTTTGATTTTTCACTTCTTTTGCACCTCTTAGTTCTTCCCATCTACCAGCCGCATCTGCCGCAGTTTTCACAATGCATACATTCCACTTTATGAATTTTCGCTTCCCATTCGCATACTTCGATTTCCTTATCTTTCAAATCGACTTCCTTCTGCTGATATTTTGTCGTAATCTGTATTCTATCTTCAGCGAGTAAAGTAATCGTAAGCGGATAAATCGTAATCTCGTCCGGCCGCATACAATTTTGAAAAATCACCGGAGAAAAAACTTCCCATTTACCGCTTTTTTCATCGAAAATCCGCAACTGTTTCTCTTTCGTAACCATTTTACCATCATACCACAAATCTTTCAGTGTGGAAAGCATAAATTTACCCTTTTTTTGCACTCGCTCATATTCATAAAAAACAGCCTTTTGAGGCACTAAAATTTCACAGCTTTTTTCCACAAATTCTTCCTCCGAAAACATAGGAAAAAAAGTGTCTCCTTCTACCTTTTCCAAAAGTTTCGTTACATATATTTTATCGGTATTCCTAAGCGCTTCTTCATATACCGACGCCCCGCCGCAGATAAAGATGTCCCGCCCGGTGTTTTTTTCTTTTTCCCATACTTCTTCTAAACTTTGCACCGTATGGCAGTTTTCCAGTTCAACCTTTTTCGTGCCGGACAAAAGATACGTCATCCGCCCAGGCAACGGATGCCCAATTTCATCATACGTGCGGCGTCCCATCACAATAGCATTTCCCATCGTCAGCATTTGAAATTTTTTTCTATCCTCCGGCAAGTCCCACGGTATTTTTCCCTCTCTGCCAATCACCCGGTTCTCACTCATCGCCACAATAATCGCTATCATCGGTTACCCCTTCTCTCTAACTGTATCATCATATTCTCTCACCCTATCGCATCGCATGACATTTGTCAAGTATCGTGACAAATGTACTTATATTTTCAATATACCTTGACAGACGAGGTATATTATGATTTAATAACACTAACAAAACATGAAGGGAGGATTGTTCATGTCAATTGCATCGGACTTGATTCGAGGACATACCGATACCATCATTCTCGCCCAGCTTTTGCAGGAGGACAGTTACGGATATAAGATTAATAAACGGATTCAGGAACTTACGCAAAATGAGTATGAACTAAAAGAAGCTACTTTATATACCGCATTCCGGCGGCTTGAAGAAGCCGGTTACATCTGTTCTTACTGGGGAAATGAAAATACCGGTGCCAGAAGACGCTATTATACCATTACACCGGAAGGCCGCAATGCCTACCGGAAGTTATGCAGCGAATGGGAGATTGCAAAGGGATTTATTGACGTTTTGATTCATTCGGAACCGTCAAATCCCAAACAAGTATAATGAAATGGCACAATCTATTTTATAAGGAGGATTTTATGGAGAACAAATTACGAGCTTACATGGACCATTTATTTCAGGATGTTCCAAATACAAAAAAAGCAGTTGAAGTAAAAGAAGAAATTTTGCAAAATATCGTGGACAAATACCACGACCTTGTGGCAGAGGGAAAATCAGAGGAAGCCGCTTACAACATTGCCATTGCAAGTATTGGTGATTTGGATGAACTTCTTGCTTCCCTGAAAGATTCGTCCCAGACGCCAAACCAAATGGACTCGGAAAATTATATGGCATGGCGTAAAAAATCAGCCATCCGCATTTCCATCGCCATCATGCTTTATATTTTGTGTGTTACACCGCCAATTATTACAGACAGTCTGCATCTGCCGGACGCCATTGGTGCTTGTGGTCTTTTTGTTTTTATTGCCATCGCAACCGGAATTATTATTTACAATTCCATGACAAAACCGCGCTACACGAAAATGGACGATACTTTTATGGAAGATTTCAAAGAGTGGCAGAGTAAAAATGACACGAATAAGCAGGCAATGCGCGCCATTAAAAGTGCTTTGTGGGTATTCATTACCGCCTTGTACTTTGTGATTAGTTTTACTACTATGGCATGGCACATTTCATGGGTCATCTTCTTAATCGGTGCCGCGCTTGAATCCATTATCAAAGCTGTTTTCGAGCTGAAAGCAAATTAGGAGGGATCGACTATGAAAAAGAAAACTGCCCTCTGGATAAAGATTATTGTACTTGGCATTTTGACGCTCGCCCTCATCGGTATTTTAATTGTGGGGATTCTTGGCAACACCTTCCGCAACTTTCCGATATTTGGCTCTTTTTCCAGCTATGACAATGCCGATTTGTATCAGGTGGGAAATGCTGATATATCTGCATCCGAACTATCCAGTCTTTCCATCGACTGGGTAAGCGGCTCCGTAAAAGTTGATGTTTATGACGGAAATGTTATTCAGATTCGTGAAGATGGTGCGAGCGACCTATCCGACAGTGACAAAGCACATTATTATTATCACGATGGAACTTTAGATGTCCGCTACCGGGAAAGCGGCAGCTTCTTCTCCTTCTTCCACAGCTTAGGCAGGAAGAACTTAGAGATTTTGATTCCACGTTCACTCGCTTCCAATTTATCGGAGATTTCCGGCGATGTAGTAAGTGCCGACACTACAATTAACGGTCTTTCTACAAAAGATTTTTATCTTGATACCGTAAGCGGAAACCTTACTTTTAATGGAAGTGCAGAACGAATTGACAGTGAAAGCGTGAGTGGCGACTGCCGTATTACCTCATCCGTCACACCGCAGAAAATTGACATGGAAAGCGTCAGTGGTGACATTTCGGTTTCGATTCCAAGTAACTCTGAATTCGAGGCAGAAAACGATTCCGTTTCCGGAGATTTAACTTGTAGTTTTGCCGGAACTAAAAAAGATGATAAGTTTGTCTGTGGCTCGGGCATTAACCGCTATGATTTTGACACCGTCAGCGGGGATGTTGAGATTTTGCCAGTGGGGTGATGTGATATTTTTAGTTTCCAACCAAATACTTGCCGCGCGCAAACTGAACCTTCAGTTCCGAAACAACGCTTTTTCTTGAAATCAAGAAAAAAGCGTTGTTTGGAGGTATTCCCCATGATTTCATTTTCAGATATCAATAATTAACTTATTGCAGTTATTACACAAATAAGCTTCCACATATGTTTTTTCCAAAAAACTTGTGAGCTTTATTTTTTTAGCATTAGGTCCTTCCGATTTCCACTTTAATGGATATCTGTCCTGATTAATTATGCCTTTCTCCATTTCGCAATTGCAATATGGGCATTGCATAAAATCACCTCCCAGTATATTTAAACAATTCGATTATATCAAATGCTCGTTATCTTTTAGCTTCCAATAAATCAACAGAAAAACTTTGCACCCAAAAGACGCAAAGTTTTTCTACTGATTTACGGAAACTAAAAAATTTCACATAATCCTACTTCTTAATCTTTACTTTCTTTACCTTACTTGCTTTACCAAATACCTTAACAGCACCCTTTCCTTTTTTGTACGCAATTACTTTAACATAATATGTCTTGCCTTTTTTCAGGCGGGAAATTGTTACCTTTTTCGCAGAAGTCCATTTCGTTTTTGCTTTTTTAAACTTCTTATTTGTTGCATACATAACTTTATATCCGGACGCACCTTTTACTGCCTTAATGGTAACAACCATTTTCTTTTTCGCTTTATTCTTAAGTGATTTAATGGTTGCTTTGCCGACTGTAATTTTAGGAGCCGGCGTTTTTGTCGCTGCCGGAGTTTTTGTCGCTGCCGGCTTTTTCGTTGCTGTCGGTTTCTTTGTTGGAACAGGTGTCACCGCCGGCTTCTTCGTTGGTGCAGGTGTTGCGGTTGGTTTCGCTGTGCTTTCGCTAGCATTGTAGTCTTTTAATGTGTACTCAATGGAGCCTGAAACAGCAAGTTCCACAGGATATGTTTTGCTTTCCTCGCCATTTAACGCAACATTGATTTGTTTGCTGCTTGTTCCATTGGATATCTTAACACCTTTTTTAATTGCGGTTTCATACTGATTCGTAACCTTAACTGCAATTATCTTTCCATTTTCAATAATTGCATCACAAACCAGCTGTGTATCATAAAGCTTAGACGGTTTGATGATACTAAATGAAGAACTGTTATCTACCACGTTTAATTCATCCATAGCACCGTCACTGCCATAAGCAGCCACATTCATCGACAAAGCAATTGCATCCGCATCGTCTTTGAATGTTGGTTTATAACCAAACTGAAGAATGTACTCTCCTTTATTCACTGCCTCGATGGCTTCTTTACCGGAAACTACAATCTGTTTTTTGTTACTATCCCATTTTGCTCCGGCTGAAATCGGATTTACCTTTACATTCTTTTGGTCTGCCATTGAATAGTCAATGCGCACACTGTCATTTTCATTCATTGCAGTCGTACCTGCGTTACTGATAACTGCCTGCATGACTCTCTCGCCACCGGACAATGTCGATGTCACTTCCGGATTTGATACGACAAGGTCAGCACCAAGAAGCGTAAGTTTTGCCACCGCTTTTGCACCATTGTCTGCCTCAATATCAAATTCTTCGTTCTTTAATGTCTTGCCTAACGAATAGGTAAACTGAATCTGTCCGCTTTCACCGCTTTTCAGTGAGATTGGATAATTGTCATAAACTACATTTCCATTATTTTTAATTGTCACATTTTCCAGTGCTTTTCGTCCTGCATTTGTAAATGAAATGGTTACATTCACATTGCTTTCCGGAACAATATTCTGGTCAAATGCATTGGCAGTTTCATTTCTAAGCTCATTCTTAATCTGTTTTTTAGCAAATATCAATCGTGCCGGCTGCTCCTCATCTTCATTTGAACCGCTATTTTGTTTTTGTGGCTGTGCGCAGGATACAACCGAGAATGAATCACCCTCTTTAGTTACGGTATTTCCTACCATGCTTTCACTTTCTGATGAGGTGCTGTTCATTTCATATTTTGTTGATAAGGTACTATCCTTTTTATTTATGTATTTTACATAAGTATGATTCAGCGAATCATCGCCAATTGAGTACCAGTAAACCGCACTATCATCAATGGTGTCGCCGCCCTTTGCGAAATCAAAGTTTTCTGCCACTTCGCCATTGTCATCAAGGGAGAAATCATTTGCGCTTCCGCTCATATTATATCCCTGAATTTTTACATATACTTTGCTTGTTTCCTCGCCCTTGTATTCTGACTGCTGCCATGCGGTCAAGAACATGCCGTCATTGTCTGTTACATATTTTACTCTAGGCTGCGTTTCTCCCGCTTCATTACAAGTTACACGGTTTACACTTTTCACCTGTCCATTATCAATCACATAAGAATACAATTCACGATTTTTAAGTAAATCGGAACTTCCCATGCTGGCAAGAATCATAGCAGTTCCATCATCCGACATATCCATATCGTATGCCTGAACACCTTTGATTTCTCCGCTTTCTAAGCACGCCGGGTCGGACCATTTTGTACCGTCATAGAAACTGAAGTACAATTTCTTCTCTCCCTGCATATCGTCTTTGACAGCACTTTCATCCATTGACTCAAGATTATAAGTATCGGACTGCCATACAACCATTGCCTTTCCATTTTTTACGGAAACTACCGGTGCAGTATCTGCTGCCTGATTATCTGTGAGTTTGGTGTGCTTTCCATTCACATACACGTGAATTTCACTGGAATTGGCACTTGTATTAAACTGGCTGCTTGAAATGTCATCGCTATTTTCCATCGCCGAATCATAAGTTACCGCATCAAAAGCTAACACTTCTAACTTGTCATCTTTGGCATAATCAATCGCGTTCACCGTCTGATTCTCGCCTTTTGTCCGCCAGTCAGTCATAACTTTCGGATCCGACCATTTTGCTCCATCATATTCACTTACCGCCGGATTAATGGTTCCCAAATCTTCCAGATTTTCGGTATACACCATCGCCATGCTTTTACCATCTTCTGCTGCAACAGGTGTTATATATGGATTGATATAATTCATCCAGTCTTCATCCGCCTTTGGCGCAATTTTCAGAAGTGATGATTTTGATTTTGTTTTCATACCGGCAAACTCTAACAAGTTTGGTCTGCCAACAGGGAATTTCTCCCAATCTCGGTAACTTCTGCCTTTGTTAAATCCGGTTCCTACAATTTTTTTCTTGTATTTTATAAATAACAGCTTAAATTCAAAATACAATCCAATATCACCAGAGAAATTCAAGTATCCGCCGTCATATGTTTTTGTTTTGTCAAGGTCCTTGAAAATCACGACACGGTGATTATATTCAACCGAAAGGTTACCCTCTACACCAAATTTTAATTTTACTACTTTACCGTCAAATCCAACACCGCCACTGGCACCGACGTATCCTTTTACTCCAACAAGAATATCAGTTACAAAATTATACTGGCTGGTCAGTTTCAGGTTGTTTGTGCTGAAATCAAGTCCGACAAACTGGTTATGGTAAGAGTTTCCACCTGAAACCAGCGCATCAATGTTTGCACTGCATCCAACTTTCATTCCATAATACAATGGAACAAATCCAACGACTACGTTGTTATTAAAACTAAATTCATACTGAATGTTTCCGGCAATTCCGCCTCCGGTATAGGTCATAACCCATTTACCGTCGATAAAGTCCGCATTACCAAACGCATAACCGGATAATGTTTTTGTCAGTTTATTATCTTTTAAATCATTAATGGTTTCTGTTACTGCTGCCACAATATTATTTTCATCAAGACCGGCATTGCCAATAGCAATCATAAATGATTTCTTGAATGGGTCATCGGTATCCTGAAAACTTACCTTCATCGGCAAAACTTTTGGCAGGTTAAACTTTAATGTTCGGTTAATGACTTTTCCGGCAGATAATGTTGGTGTTTCCAAATCACCCACAAAATTAATACTGGATGGTTTTTCCGGTGATGGTAGGTCTGTGACATTGGCTATTGTAAATGGCGTTGTCTGCGTTGACAATATATTCTTTTTGCTATCCTTTACAATAACTTCAACCGAATGTCTTCCTGTTGAGGTACTTTTACTGTCAATCTCAAAAACAGATTTTTTCCACTCATTTACCATACCGTCATAATATGTAGTTTCTTCTTTTGCGGCACTCAATTCTCTGCCGGACGTTTTTATCTCAATAAGATGGCCTGTGGCTGCACATGAGTTTACAACAATTTTTTTCGTCTCATTTTTATCAATCAATAAACTATTGATATCTTTTCCATTTTCATCTGTGACATAAACAATATTGTTATCTGTGACACCGTCTGATTTGCTGTTAAGCTGCACTTTGGTACCACCACTGACCTGCTGCCCATCCGAAAATACAGAATATCTCACAAGTTTTGGCTCGTAAGTATTGTTCTCTGTCGTAATTTCAAGAAGCACTTCCGCATTATCGAGTTGTTTTACATTGGAAAATGTAACCTCTGTTGAATACGGATTATCGACCAGATTTTTTTCAAAAGTCTGCGTATCCTTCGCAATTTCTTTTCCCTTATCATCGAGCAAATATGCCTTAATTGTAAATTTGCTTTCTTTTCCTTTTCCTGTTGCATCCGATAACGTTATGTTCTGCATATATTTTGAGGAAACCTGACAATTGTTAATCGGATATGCACCTGACGTTTCACCACTTGACATGTCTTTTATGGAAATATCACTTTTACTAAGTCCATATTTCACACCGACCGAAACATCATCCTGTGTCGGTTTCCATACAATACAATCGCCGTTGGAAAGCTGTTTGATACTTTCTGCCTTATCATTCTCTGTCGTCCACTCGACTTTATCTGCATCTCCGCCGCTGACATTACATCCTACTTTTCCAATATCCGTAAGGTAATCTTTATAGTTGTTGTCTGTAATTGGACGGATAATATACAATTTATTTGCCAAAGTCTTTACGTCAACACTCATTCGATAAATCTGTCCGCTGGTTTCATCGGTTACCGTAACGTAAGTAAATCCATCCTTTTTTCCTGTCAGTGTGAGAATGTTTCCATTCATCTCGCAGGACGCTACACTTGCATCCGAAGCAACTGCCTTATACACATCATCCGCTGCATATCCACCTTTTACCTCAAAAGTATGTACGAGATTGATTTCATTGAGTTTTGCATAAAATTCATTGGAATCTTTTGCATCCTTCACTATTTTATCAACTGCATCCTCATTGGACATCAAATAACTTTGGTCCACTTTCTCGCCATTTTCATAAATTTCAAGTGCAGCTTTTTCTTCTTCCTTCCATGTTGCGTAAAGCGTGAGAACACCTGTGCCACTATATCTGGAACCAGCCGCATACTCCTGTCCGCTTCCGTCTTTCTTTGTATTCCATCCGTTAAACACATATCCTTTTCTTGTTGGCTTTTGCGTTGTTATAATGAATGCATACAAATCTTCCTTCTTCTGTGTAGAAGGGAAATCTTTTACCAAATCACTGGTATTTTCGTTATAAATAATGGCATACTCACCGTCATACATTTCTGCATCTGCAAAAGTGTCAATGGAATCTAATTCGTCAACATCCGCACCATATTCCGGTTCGTTCCAATTGATATAATCTCCTTTTTTATATCCTCGGTTAATGGATACATAATAGCCAAACCCGTTGATACTCTCAAAAGTTACACCATTTTCATCATACTGGGTAACTTCTCCCTGACACACAAGACCTTTTATTCCATCATCGTATGCGGCCTCCATATAATCATAGCCGTCCTCTGTAAGGCAGACATTATTCTCATCGCCAATCAAGGAAGATGCGTAAAGATTTTTCGATTCAGATCTGGTTACCGGCGTACCATCGGCTTCGTACATATAAAGCGAAACCGGATAATTATCGTCGCCACTATAGCGGAATACAAAATACCGGTCTTTTAACTGGGTACTTTTAAACTGATGACCCGTGGATGCATCTGCTGTTCCCCAAGAAGCATCATAACCATATCCGTTTATCATGTTTGTACTGGTAATAACATCAAGAATCTGATCCTTACTTAACTTTGCACCAAACAATCCTTCTTCATAATATCTGTACCAAATGGCATACAAAGTCACTACCTGATTTTTAGAATACGTTGCCCCTGGATCATAGGAAGTTCCTGAACCATCTTCTTTTGTGTTCCATTCTATAAAACGGTATCCTTTTCTTGTTGGAACATTCTCAGAAAGCGTAAGATCAACATCTTTTTCTTTTGTCTGCTCCTCCGGCATATCAAGTACCTGCTGCCCGCCTTCGGAATTATACATAACCGCATACTGGCCGGACTCCAGACTGTTAGAAGAATATCCTGTCATTTCAGCAAGTTTATCCATTGTAACCGATGTATTGGCATCATCTTCCCAAACAATTTTCTCCCCAACATCGCGCCCCTGGCTGCCACTTAAATAATATCCAAATCCGTTCTTACTCTTAAAATAGAGTCCTTTGGAATCTGCCTCGCCCATACTGCAAAGCGCCATTACACCTTCGATTCCATCCGTATAATTTTTTTTCATATAAGTAGATGCTGTGGTGGTAAGACACACATTGGTACTAAGACCTATTTTTGAAGATGACTTTAACCCTTTGTTTCGGCTGCTCACTACCGGTGTGCCATCATCCTCATAAAGGCATAAAGCAAGCGGATAATTTGAATCTCCGGAATACTTTAATACAAAATGTCTGTCCGCCATCATACTCTTTGTAAACTGATGGCCGGTAGAAGCATTCGCTGTTCCCCAGGATGCATCATATGGCAGACCCTTTAATATGCTTGTCATCATAACATAATCAAAAAGCTGGTCAATTCCATATTCACCGGCAAAAATACCAGTGGTGTACTCACCATCTCTGACAACAGTTCCTTTCTCCTCCGCCTTCGACGACGTTGTCATATCAAACGGTATCGAAGTCAGAAGAAGTGCCGCTGCAAGCAGCAAACACAAACTCCTTTTTCTTGTTTTTTTCTTCATAAACATCCTCCAATCATACTAAGCCTGCTAGTGCCAATAGGAAATATTGTTTTTCCCAAAAATTACATTTATGTTAATAGTTTATCATAGCTTAATACGATTTGTAAATAAAAGGATATCGCTACTTCTCTTGCACTTTTTTCCCGATTGTGCACACTAACTCCTCTTCAGTGATTGACGGATTTCTTCGGCATTCACTATCCATAATTTCAATTATTTTACTAAAATACCATGGTGCGAGTCCTCTTTTTAGCAGTTGCTTAAATACATCGGTCAGATACCCATAGGAAATCCTTTCCGGCACAACGCCCCTAATAAGTGCAGGATATTTTTTCTGCAGATTCTCTACCATGTCTTTTACCAAATCCCGATTGAGAATGTGGGCATAGTTTTCTCTTACGGTCTTTTCTAAACGCTCTACGATATAACTAGCGTCTTTGATTTCTGTTTCTACCGACTCTTTTCGCAAAGTCTGACGATAAGACAAGATTGCAAACTCACGGGAGGCTAACCCTTCATCATCTCGTATCCGTACCAACGGCATTAGGATTCCTTCGCCCGCTAATTTTTTTCTTGCTTCTACAATTTTTTCCTGATATGTCCCATCCAAAAATGCAGGGACCAAATCTTTTCCGAAAATACACTCCAATGGCTCCAAACAATTTTGTAATTTGTGCCAGATTTCTTTTTGTGCTAAATCATTTCCGTTTTCTGTTATTTTCCGATTTTCTATCCCCAATAAATCGTCTGCGCTGATTTCTAATATCCGGCAAAGTTCCTTGAGTAATAAAATATCCGGTAAACTATGTCCCCGTTCCCATTTGCTAAGTGCCTGTGGTGTAACCCCCATTCGCCCTGCCAATTCTTCCTGTGTCATATTTTTATTTTGACGAAACATTGACAGTCTACTGCTAAAATTACTTTCTTTCATATGCTGTATCCTCCTTTGTTTTTAGTATAACAAAAGAGAAAAATCGTGTAAAACAACTTTGTGTTGATGAGCGGCTCAACGAAAGGGGGTAAATTCTTCAAATGAATAAATATCGGCAATATATAACATTCCGTATGATTCATCGTTTACATTCTAATTTCCGACTCGAAATACTGTTCCTGAAAATAAACTTTTTCCTTGATTTCTTCCTTCGTAAACATCATTCCATTCGGAGCTACAACCCATTTTTCTTCAACGTCATCGTATCTATGAATAATTGCAATTATTATCCCTGTATATTCTTCAACAGGTTCATCTAATCCTAACAAATATGCATCTTGTTCTTCTCCATCAGGAGCAATTGTTCCTTCTATATATCCATAGTTAATTGGATAATACATATCTTTATGTTCAGGATGATAGCTTCCCATCGGTCTATCTACCTTTACTGTTACTATATTGCCAATCATATGAATCTCCTCCGTATTCCAATCAATTTTAACTGTTCTGATTATCTAGCAGATTTGCAAACTTGAAGTTTCACATCTTTGAGTAATTTAAGCATAATAAATTTTAATTAAAATAATCTGTATAATATATTTCTAACAAATTCTTAACAGCCACAACCCCCTTTGGAACTTCTTTATTACTTCTATTTATCCATATTGCATTTATTCCAATAGCAGATGCCCCCTTAATATCACTACTTAAAGAGTCACCAATATGTAGTACTTCTTCAGCGGCTAAACCGGTATTATTTAATGCAAATTCAAACAACTCTTTTCTTGGTTTATATGACTTCGCATCTTCACTTGTAAATACCCCTGCCGGCTTTAATTTGTGATATTTTATCGCTTGCAATATGTCATCACTATCAATATTAGATAGAACATAAATAGGTACCGGACAAACTTCAAAAAATTGCTTTGTTTCTTCAAAAATAGGTGGTTTTATCCAATGCTCAAACATTAAACTGCTTAATACTTCTGCATCTGCAGATGAATTAAAATGTTTTATTGTTTTTTTAATGAATTGTATTCCAAATTTCTCTGTGTATCAAAACTATCTCCGTAAGCACTATTAAAGGCAGTTTGAAATTCATTCCACCAATAAGAACCTATTTCTGATTTATCACCTACCTCTCCGGTATCAAATATTTCTTGGGATATTTTTTTAATTACTTCTCCGTCTTCGTGTACAACCGTACCATAAAATCTATAAATATTGCTTTAATCATTTATCTATATCCTTTCCTCAAACTGAAAGTTGATTACATTTTTTTAACAACTGCAAACATTAAGTTATTAAAATTGGGCAGCGCACTGGTGATACCTTTTTCTATTATTTCCAAACCGTTTCTTGCTATTTCGTCCTCAAAGTTTTTGAACGATACCATTCTGCGCGATGTTCCAGCCACCATTATTTTCCCAGATTTATGCTCCTTTTCTTGAAGTTCAAATGCTTGGCTAATATCGCTTCGCATCTCAAATTCTCCATCGCCCATTGTACAAATAAGTGCCAATCCCTCTGGTTTCAAATGCTTATGAATGAATTGATAAAATCTATTTCTGTCCTCATCAAGAACGAGCATATGAATAACTGCAATACCATAGATGAAATCAAATAATTCATCCATATTGTCTGCCAAGCAATCCAATACACTAAAGTTCTTCTCAAAATCCGGCATTATTTTCTTGCAATACGCAATGGCCTCGTTTGAAATATCAATCGCCATTAGATTATAACCGGCATCTAATACTACCTTTGAATCTCTTCCTTCACCACACCCAATTTCCAACAAACAATGTTCGGGCTGTATATTATATTTTTTGATTATCTCCATTACAATAGGGCTATTCTGGTCGCTTGACCAACGGACACCATTCTGATGTGCAATTTTATATCTTTCCTCATAAGCGGCGTAGTATTTTCTGTTGTCGTTCTTCATAATATACCTACTATTATGTATCGTTTCAGAAATTTTGAACCCTAGTCCCTTATACAGAGATACGGCTCTTTTGTTTTTTATAAATACATACAATATAATAGGTGCACGAACAGATGCACAGCACTTCTTTACTACTTCCGAACCAATTCCGTGATTTTGAAACTCAGGAAACACAAACAAATCATCTATTTCAAATTGTCCGTCTTCATTTTGATAAAAATGATAATATCCTGCTTTTTCACCATTGGCATGAACAGTTGTATATTCATCAATCGAATTTTCTATCTTTTTACGAATCCAGTTCATTACCTTTGGATAATCAATTGTTTCCAATTGTTCATAATCGTGAATCAGTTGCTTGCACAATTCATAGATTGGCTCAATATCTTCTTCTTTTGCTTTTTCGTATGTTATATTCATAAGCCACCTTTCACCTCCGCCAGGAATCATCCACTAATTTGTCTTTGCTTCATATGAAAACAAGATTCGTTCTCCATCTATAACTATACCTCTGCAAACAGTTCTGGTTTTATCCCAATTACCACAATAATTTTCTCCGACAATTTCTATCGTTTTCATTTTGGTCCATCCTCCAATCAATTTTAATTGTTCTGATTATCTGGCAGGTTTATAAACTAGAAGTTGTCATTCTACCCAAAATACCCGGTTATCTTTCCTTTTTGCAGCCTTAGGAATCTCACCATCAACATATCCAACGGCACAATGACCTATTCCTTCCCACTCTCCGTCTACCCCAAGTTCTTTTAATAATTCCTGATATTCCGGAAGTTCAAATTCTTCCTTAGCTCTGTGAATCCAGATACTTCCAAGATTAAGAGAATGTGCTGCAAGCATCATATTTCCCATAACTAGACTTCCGTCATAAACTCTATTTGCCCAGTTTTTATCCGCTAATACAATTAAAATAGCCGGTGCACCATAAAATGGATCAAATCCTTCTTTCCAGCCGCCTATCTTTGCATTGATTGCTGATAATCTGTCTCGAAGTTTTTTGTTTGTTACCGCAATTGTGATGGTTGCCTGTTTTCCCATGCCATTCGCAGCATATAATCCAGCTTCAATAATCTGTTCCAGATCTTCTTTTGCCGGCATATCCGGTTTAAATTTACGAATGCTTCTGCGTTCTTCCATTGCCTTAATAATTTCATTCATTTGTTATGCCTCCTCATAATCAATTCTTTCAATCTTAAAAATGACAGGTCTTGTTCCATCTGAACAACAGGTAATCATTTCATTTTCTCTCTTCATCCACCCCTTCATAATGGAACCGCCTTGTAATCCGGTATAAATATAACGAGAAATAGCATCCCATGCTTCAGAGCAGAATGGCATTTTCGGACCTCCGGCAACGGTATCTGCATCACCACAGGTTTTTACCAAAGTATTCAATCCTATGTGCCAGAAATCATCTCTTTCCTCATCCCGGTAAAAAATAAATTCATCTCCGACATTGTAACAAGGACAGGCACCTGAAATTGGATTATCACAATACTGTTGCTGTAATTCAGGATAAAGCTTTTTATCTAATACTGTTACTTTAACTTTATGTTTCATCGCATTCATCTCCATTTCACTTGATTGGTTACTGAATATATAGTATCATAAGGATGTACTAGCAACAAGTACGATATTTTACAACATATACTATATCTAAATATAGTGTCAGGAGAATTATTATGTCAGATAATCAAAAGCATGAACAACGTCATTTTGCAATAAATGGTATTAAAAATACTGGTTTTTACTATACAAAGTCTTTGGTTGACGGTAAATACAAACTTCCTATCCTTTATTGTCTGCAATTAGATGGTCCAACAAGGTATAATGAACTTCAGCGTAAGATGGAAACAGCAACTTTCCGTTCATTGTCAAAAGCATTAAAAGAACTAGAAGCAGACGGTCTTATTATACGCAAAGATTATGGGGAAATTCCGCCACGAGTTGAATATAGCCTTTCTGAACGAGGAAAATCCTTAGAACCTGTATTAGATGCTTTCTGTCTTTGGGGACAGAAACATCGAGATGACTGATAAGATTATGAATTTGCCTTTTAGACAAATTCATATTTTTTTGAGAGTTGCTGCAAATCAATACAAAAGGTGGACAACAATGTTTAAAAGATTTATGATGAGATACCACAGGAAGCGAAGGCGATACGGAAATCAGTATTCATGAAAGAGCAGGGATTTAAGTATGAATTTGATGAAACAGATCATCTGGCGAAACATATGCTGCTTTTCGAGGACGATATTCCAGTAGCTACTTGCAGATTCTTTTTCTCTGTTGAAAGAGATTGCTATGTGATTGGCAGGATTGCGGTTAGTAAAGAATTTCGAGGGAAGCAATATGGTGAAAAGATGTTGCAGGGTGCGGAAAAAACAGTTAGTGATCTCGGGGGTAAAAGAATAGAATTGTCTGCACAGTGTCGTGTGGCAGAGTTTTACAAGAAACAAGGATATATGGAGCTGAATGATATTCATATGGACGAAGATTGTCCACATACTTGGATGCGGAAGGAGGTGTAATTATTGTCAGAGACGGCAAATAGTAATAATGAGAATTATTACTATTTTTATTGACAACAGGATAATAGTGGTATATAATCCTTATTAAGAACTAATCCTAATAAGGAGGACGAATGACAAGTAGGAGAAATACCATTCAAAAAGATCTTGTAAGAAATACCGTATACGAAATGAGAAGACATGTTACGGCAAATGAAGTGTATGAATTTATAAAAGAAGCATATCCAACAATTGGAAAAGGAACAGTATATAGAAATCTTGATATATTGGTAGAGGAAGGTGCATTAAGAAAGGTTGAAGTTCCGGATGGACCGAACCGATTTGATTTTACATTGAAAAATCATTACCATGTGAGATGTATAAAGTGCGGTGAAATTTTTGATGTGGATATGGATCAAATACCGGATTTGCTGGAAAGAATTCATAATACTCATGGAATTGAATTTGTGGATTATGATATTTCATTTAAAGGAATTTGCCCGAAATGCAGGGAGAAGGTAAAGGAGGAACAGAATGGATAGGAAAGCAATGTATAAGTTGAGTTATGGACTGTTTATATTGACCGCTAAAGAAGCAGAAAAAGATAACGGATGCATCATTAATACAGCCATTCAGGCGGCTTCGGAACCAAACCAGTTAAGTATCTGCGTCAATAAGGCAAATTACACGCATGATATGATTCAAAGAACTGGAAAATTCACAGTATCAGTCCTGAGTCAGAATGCGCAGTTTGAATTATTTAAGCATTTTGGATTCCAATCAGGAAGGGATACCAATAAGTTTAAAACATTTGAAAAGTGTGCCAGGGGTACAAATGGTATTTATTATATTACAGAAGGTACCAATGCATACATTTCTGTAACAGTTAATAAAACAGAGAATTTGGGTTCACATACAATGTTTATCGGTGAGATAACTGATATGAAAGTGTTAAGTGATTTTGCTTCTGTCACATACGAATATTATCAGAATAATATCAAGCCCAAGCCGGAGGAAGTTGGAAAAACGGAAGATGGTCAGACGATATGGCGTTGCAGAATTTGTGGATATGAATATGTAGGTGAAGAATTACCGGATGATTTTATATGTCCTATATGTAAGCACCCGGCTTCAGATTTTGAAAAAATAGTAAAGAAAACGGAGGTAAAAGAAATGGCAGCAAACAAATATGCAGGGACGCAGACAGAGAAAAATTTACAGGAGGCATTTGCAGGAGAATCTCAGGCAAGAAATAAGTATACCTATTTTGCTTCTGTAGCAAAGAAGGAAGGCTACGAGCAGATGTCAGCATTATTTTTAAAGACAGCAGACAATGAGAAAGAGCATGCAAAAATGTGGTTCAAAGAGTTAGCTGGGATCGGAGATACAAAGGAAAACCTGGCAGCCGCTGCAGAAGGCGAAAATTATGAGTGGACAGATATGTATGAAGGCTTTGCGAAAACTGCTGAGGAAGAAGGTTTCCCAGAGCTTGCAGCAAAATTCAGAGCAGTTGGAGAGATTGAGAAGCATCACGAGGAGAGATATCGTGCGCTTCTTAAGAATATTGAAACTGCACAGGTATTTGAAAAGAGCGAAGTTAAGGTATGGGAATGCCGTAACTGTGGACATATTATGGTAGGAACAAAAGCCCCTGAGGTATGTCCGGTATGTAATCATCCACAGAGCTATTTTGAAGTACATGAAGAGAATTACTAAGAGGAGGAGATTATGATGATGTGGCGGATGCCGCTATCGTTATCATATCCGCAGGAGCAGGGCAAAAGCCGGGAGAGACAAAACATCCAATGCTTGAAGAGCATTTCATTGAGTGGATCACATTAAATACCAATCAGGGAATTTACAGAAAGCAGTTAAATCCGGGGCAGGAACCGGCAACGGATTTTTGCCTTTGCGACGGCGAGCAGGTAGAAGAAGTATATGCATATTGTAATCTGCATGGATTATGGAAATGCTAAAAGTATTTGTACATATTATGGTGATGCAGAATTGTGGAAATTGCATTGTAATGGAGTAATCCGTATTATTAACATATTTTACAGGAGGAAAAACAAATGAAATATATATGTGATGTTTGTGGATGGGAGTATGATGAGGAGAAAGGTTATCCGGAAGGTGGTATTGCGCCTGGTACAAAGTGGGAGGACCTTCCGGAGGATTTTACATGCCCGTTATGTTCAGTAGGTAAAGATCAGTTTTCAGAAGCTTAATTTTACGATAAAGGATTATATACATGAGAGTAGAACAGCTGAGCATAGACATTGTGGGACTGGCAGGAGCTTGTTCCTATGCCTTAGACTGCATTGAAGCAGAACTTGTAAATGTAAAAAACAAACATGGAAAGAGAGTGGCTTATATTAGTGTGTGTATGGCTAAATATTGTGCAATCCAAGGTGATGCGTTACAAGATTTAGCTATATGCGCTTTGCTGCACGATAATGCGTTGACACAATATATTTCTGAAGAAGTACAGAAATATCCGGATACCGACATTAAAAATGACTTATCCGAAAACAAAACAAATATGCATTGCGTTTATGGTGAAAAAAATATTACTAAAATCCCTTTTAAAACAGATATTTCAAATGTGATTTTATATCATCATGAACATGCTGATGGAACCGGTCCCTTTCGAAAGAAGTGGCATGAAATTCCATTGTTCTCAAGGATTATTCATCTTGCAGATATTGTTGATATTATAGGAAATAGTATTGAATCTGCTGATCATAGATGGGATTTTATATGTCAGTATCTTTCCCAAAATAAGGATAGACTATTTGATTCAGAATGTGTTAATGCCTTTCAGAAGGGATTCACAAAAGAATCCTTTATGTGCTTAAGGGATGATTCTTTTGAAACAAAGCTATGGGAGATTGTTCCAAGAGAAAAACAATTTTTTGATTGGGAAACATGTAAAAATGTTGCAGACTTCTTTGCAAAGATTGTAGATTATAAATCTTCTTTTACCAGCAGGCATTCTATAGGAGTGGCTGAAAAAGCCTCCCTGCTTGCCCGTTATATGGGATATGATTCAGTCATTGTACAGAAAATGTATTTGGCTGGTGCCCTGCATGATATAGGAAAAATGGCGGTAGGCAATGAGATTTTGGAAAAACCGGATAAACTTACGGATGATGAATTTTCTAAAATGAAAAATCATGCCGGTTATACATATCTTATATTATCAGAGGTTAATGATTTTGAAGATATACGAGATTGGGCGGCATTCCATCATGAAAAATTAAATGGAAAAGGGTATCCTTTTGGAAAAACTGCGGATGAATTAAATGAGCCGGAACGTATGATGGCATGTGTTGATATTTATCAGGCTCTTACGGAAGATAGACCTTATAAAAAGGGATTATCTCATGAAAAAACATGTGATATCCTTGATGACATGTCACAGAAAGGTTTTATTGATTCAGATATTTCAAAGACAATTAGAGAATGCTTTGGAAGAATCTGATGCCATATATGAAAATAAAGGATATTCATGAGAAATGCATTTGCCTATTATGAATAGTATTGAACAGGTTCATAAAACAAATAAAACTGAAAGTAGGATTAATTTATGTATGAAATGAAACCAGAATATTATATCGGTATAGATATGATAGACGAAGAACACAAGCAATTGTTTTTGTATGCAGATGAAGCATATGAACTACTCCATGACGAGTACACACCAGATAAATATGATAGAATTGACATAATATTAGAGAAACTTCGTGATTATACGGTAAAGCATTTTGCTGACGAAGAACAGTATATGGAATCTATCAATTATAAGAAGATATTTACACAGAAAGTTCAACATCAGGAATTTATACATAAACTTGATGAATTTATGGAACATCACAATGATGAGGTAGAAGATCAAGATGAACAGATTATGGGTATTTTAAAATATCTCACAGAGTGGTTAGTTAATCACATTCTGTATGTCGATGGTCAAATTCCCAAAGGCTGATATAGCAAGAAAAGTAAAAAGTGGCAACTTTTTACTTTTCTTACAATGAAATAGAATTTATTATGAGAAGAGAAATATCTATTGATGAGAGTAGTCTCTTTAAGACTTTTATAAAAAGAGATGTCTTTCTTTGCGTATTTCCGAGATATTGTTTGTTACCATATAGCGCCCTCCATACTGATCATAAGTGGAAATCATTTCCGCGAAATGATGCTGAGTTGGGAAAGAAGAAAGATCGGACTTAGACACTGTCTTTATTATATTCTATATGTTGTCTTATAAACAGGACTATCAGCATTATACTGGGTGAGGCTTCTTTTCGTTTTGCTTATGAGTTTGAAGTGCTGGAAATTTATAGACATTTTCTTATATTAAAGCTATAATATTAAAATTATATGGAACAGATAGACATTGATTTTAGGAGGTGATACAAATGAAAAAGCTGAAAAAGCTAAAAAAGAGATTCATTGTTCCGGCAGTGGTATTTATATTGGGTATGTGTGCGTTAATCGGCGCTATATATGTAGTCGGCAAGAGTCAGGAACAGCAGAACAGGACAAATGCAAAGCTCAATGCGATGACATATACGGAGCGTATATATGGCGAGCTTATGGAGGGAATAGGAGTTACCGATACCTTGAAGCAGGTTGTCATAAGTGGTGATGGAAATATAAATAAGTTTTATGATATTGCAGAAAATATGATGGACGATTCGATTCAGAGTATACAGATAGCACCGAATGGAGTTGTGAATGAAATATATCCAGAGGATCTGAATGAATCCGGCAAGATAGATCTGATAAATGATAGTGACAGGGGAGAGATTTCGCGCTATGCGAGGGATAATGACACTGTAATTATGCAGGGACCATTTGAGCTGAAGCAGGGCGGATATGGTATAGCAGTGCGCAATCCGGTTTATTTGGAGGATGAAAATGGTAAAAAGAGCTTTTGGGGCTTCACAATTGTTATACTGAAGGTTCCGGAAATTTTTTCTCATTCTGTAGAGGCTCTTTCCAATTTTGGATATAAGTACAGTCTGCAGAAGTGTGCTTCGCCGTGGGATGATACGTATGAGTGGGTTAACGGTTCAAAGGAAGCGTTGAACGATCCAGTGATATATGACTTTGACGTGTATGGAGGCAAGTGGAGGCTTGAGATTTTACCCAAGAGTGGGTTTTATAATAATAACTACCTGATATACATGTTTATTGGAGGTGTAATTATAGTCCTGCTTTTGACTGGGCTTACAGCAGCGTTGATTTCAATCAATGAGAACAGGAAGAATTTCAAGAGACTTGCTGTGACTGACACACTGACCGGTATCTACAACAGGCTCGGCTTTGATGAGCAGGTTGAGCAATATATGAGGCAGAACCCGCAAAAGCACTGTGTTATGGCGATGCTTGATATTGATGATTTCAAGCTGGTAAACGACATGTATGGACATGCAGCGGGGGATGGTGTACTTAAGAAGCTTGCAGAGAGCATGAAACAATATTTTTCAAAGGATGTTATATTAGGCAGAAACGGAGGCGATGAGTTTAGCATTTTCATGCCGGATTGCACTGTCGTGGAGGTTAAGCCTTTTCTTAAGAAGTTTACAGAAGAAACCAGGAAATTTTATTGTAAAGGTGAAGCGCATACATTTACCATTTCACTGGGCTTTGCGGAGTATCCTGTTTTGGCTGATGACCGTTCACAGCTCATGCGGTGTGCAGACATAGCACTTTATAAGGTGAAAATGCGTGGGAAGAACGGCTGCATGGCATATCGTGAGGGTGAGCATGTAAAGAGCCGCGCAAAGCTTGGTTTTGCAGTGAAGGATATTATTAATAATTTGCCTGGAGCTTTCATTGTTTACAGAGCAGATAAAGAAAATGATGAGATTCTGCTTGCAAACAGTGAGTTGCTTCGGCTTACAGGCTGTAAAAATATGGACGAGCTGCTTGCATATACAGGTAAGAGCTTCTGCAATCTGATACGCCCGGATGAACAGGAAAGCTGTCAAAAAAGCATATGGTCGCAGATTAACGGAGGACACTCAAATGATTATATTTTCTTTCATATGCAAAAAGCAGACGGTAAATATATTTCAGTGCTCGACCATGGCAGGATAGTGGATTCAGTGCACAATGGCAGAGTATTTTATGTGATGATTATGGACTTAAAGTCACTGCAGAGGCACTATGGAGACTGCCTGGAGCTTGGTGGAGAAGTAAAATAAAGCAGATTGCTATTGCCGTAAATACGCAAAAAAACAGTTCGTAAAATTATACTTTTACGAACTGTTTGTATTTTTGGTCAATTTTGCAAACTGGAAATTGTCAGCTTAGTTCATCCAACATTTGAAACATTTCATTTCCACTATCCATATTAATTTTTATTATACGCCATCGTATACAGTGAAATGCCATTTTTCAATTTTTTCTCGCCACATAGTTCCATTCCACATCTAGTATATTTTTTTACTTTTAACGGCGTATCAGTATCCAGAATACAGGGAATATCCTTTGTGTCCGCCTCGGCAAAAGGTTGCTCCAAAATCTTGCGCATATATCCTTTTCCCTGAAATTCTCGCAGGACAACAACCATGGATACTGCAATATAGTCATGCTCTTTTTTGAAAATCTTCGCATACTGTTCGTCTCCGCTTTGTGCCATAGCTATCAGTGCCTTAGGCGGTAACTCGCATAAAAGTCGCTTGATCATATGTAAGGTCGGACCCATCGAAGGTTTTGCCCTCTTACTCCAATAAGCAAGATATCCCTCTCCTATTTCCGATGTGGTATACAGAGTTCCTGCTCTGTAAAACCATTCCGTCATAATCTCAAAGCCTTTTATTGTTTGCTCTCTTGTGAGCATCGTAACAGTTCCGGCTTTTTCATCAGCAAATGCCTCACCGATTCTTCTGCCAATGTCTGCAATTTCTTTCCTTGATTTATTTTCCACTTTTATCATGGATATTCCTCCACCAATTCCGATTTATAACCAGCCAAATTTCATGTGGCCCGTTCATTTATTTCTTGAATTTATATTTTCCCTTTCCATGACCTGATACTGGTTCAATAATATCCGCCTGCACCAAATTGGAAAGAAGTTTCGAAGTGCCTGAACTTTTCAGCTCAAGAAGTTCCATAACTGCACTTCTTCCAAATACTCCATCAAAGCCAAACTTCTCAAAGAGTCTATGGATATGAACCGTCGTTTTTACCGTGAAATCGCTGCCTTTTGCGGAAAGCACGCTTTCAATATCCACTTTTGCGTCTTGAATGTCCACTTTTTCTTTGTTCAGAAGTCCGCTTATGTGAAGATTTCGATTTTGAAGTTCATTTTGCTCGTTCAAAAGCAGGTTTCTAAGAAACAGTTCCAGATATTCTGTTGTTTCGTAAATACCTTTTTGCAGGTTCGTATAGTTGGCACGGACAAGTGCATTTCTGAAATACCATGCATTTTCCGCAAAAATATCATTGGTTGCAGCAAACCCCAGTGTTCTCAAATATTTAATAAAAAATACTGCTGTTGTCCTCGTATTGCCTTCCCCGAAGATATGAATTTGCCATAACCTTGAAATAAATACTGCAAGATGATGGATAATCTCATCCATTGAAAGACCTTTATAGCTAAAATCTTTCTCCTGTGAAAAATCATATTCAAGCGTTGCTCTCAATTCAGAAGCGCTACCGTACATAACGGTTGCCCCATCAAGGACCCATTCTTTCTTTGTGATGTTATAATCTCTAATCTTTCCAGCATGGTTGTAAATCCCCTGAAAGAGTTTGCGGTGGATAGCGATATACTCATTTGGCGAAAATGAGAACGCAGTTTCTGAAAGGATTTCTACAATACGTAAAGAAACCTTATCCGCTTCTTCGGTACGCTCATCGTCTGATAAATGCACTGGTCTTTCTTCATAGTAACTGTCAATAAGGTTCTGCGCTTCTTTCATTGTTATTTTGCCTTCAATATTCTGAATGGCAGTATCAATCAGATATTTAGATGGTTTGAGTCCGTCCACCGCCTGAAGTCCGATTGCTGTACTCCAAGCATAACCCTTATGCGCTTTATCCGGTTCAGATTCTCTTAAATATTCCTTAAATGGGTCTTTTTCCATATCCACTACCTCGTTTTCCATAGTTTCATATTTCCTTTGCATCTGTAATCAATTCGTCTGTCAACTTACGTTTTTCTTTAAAAATTTTTCTATCAAATCAATATAGTACTCTGACTGAACTATGAATAAACCGCTGCTTATAGTTTAGGTCAGAAGCCACTACTTCATAGAATCCTCTGCCAGATTTCTGATCCTCTTCAGATTCACCTTTTCAATAGACAATACATTCAATAATTTTGCAGCAAAATCGATCTGTTCGTCCGCTTTGGTAGTATAGAACGGATATTCATAAATCAGAAATCTGTATTCTTTTCCAAGCTTTTCGGCATATGGCATCCATATTTCCATTATATCAGTAGCTTTCCTTCCGTACAAGAAAAACATTCCATCCGTTTGTACCAAGTGTTGATTGACACTTTTCATTTTAGCACACCCCCGCCCTCCTATTATCAATAGGAGGGCAAAGATTAGAATTATTATCCTTTTAATTACTATCAGACTTCAACAAATACCGCTCCCATACTACACAAAAAAGTTCTTTACGTTCATAATCAAAAAAAGAACAATCCGTGTCAACTTACTTGCTGTTCTCCTAATTATTCCTTTCATATCTTTATTCAGCTTCGTTTTCTTCCTCTAATAACTTTATTAATGCAGAAGGCTCATACACCTTAATAGAAGATTTCGCATAGTCCTTAACATTTCTCGTCACTATACAATCCATTTCTGTACGAATTGCTGTTTCCACCATAATAGCATCTTCATAATCGCCAATTTCAGAAGATATTGCTTTCCGGCAGTCTAAAGAAGTAGTATCCAACAAATGAAACAACGTAAAAAGTTTGCCCAAAATCTTTCGTGTTTCTGCGTCGCTATGTGTTAAACGATGTGTCAGATAATAGATATCTGTAACTGACTTTGCAGTAATATATCCCTCATATTGTATTCAACTTTTCTTCTCGTGATTCTTCCAGTGTCATATCATTTGAAAGAACACCAAATAGTGACTTAGCAACGTCTACTCTGTCCTGATATGGGTTAGACAATTTTGCGACGACTTTTCCGTTACGAGTAATATAAATATCCTCTGTTTCTGCAAGCATAAGATATTTGCCTAAATTAGTTTTTACTTCAGTTGCGGTAATAAACATATCATCACCTTTCTTGAAAAATAAATTATTATCGTCTTAAAATGATAATCTCTGTCTTCAATTATGTTATACACAATCAAACAATTTCATCAATAGAATCGTTCGATTTTCTTTTTTCCCCTTATGAATGCATATAAACAAGTAAGTGTTCAAAATTTTTTCTCTATAACATTTATTTATTGGAATTTATCAATTCGCTTAATGCTGTATACTCTCTCAAATACATTCCACTTCGCATCTCATGAATTCCCTTATACGAATCATACTGTGAGAAAATATTTTTGATTTCTGATATCTCAAGCCACCTTGGTTCCATACCAACTTGTATTTCTCTTTCGGTCTGTTTTATTTCCGTTGTGCCTATTGCTTTGCAGTTAAAATACCGATTAACCCATTTCCAGTCCCCATAATATTCATCAATTTCTAACAAGCACTGTGAGGTTTCTACTACTATACCTGTTTCTTCAGCAATTTCCCGAATGCAGCACTCTTCATCACTTTCATTGCTTTCCAAACCTCCGCCGGGAATCATCCACTGATTTGTCTTTGCTGCATATGAAAGTAAAATACGGTCTCCATCTATAACTATACCTCTACAAGCAGTTCTGGTTTTATCCCAATTACCACAATAATTTTCTCCGACAATATCTATTGTTTTCACTTTCGTTCATCCTCCAATCAATTTTAACTGTTCTGATTATCTAGCAGGTTTGCAAACTGGAAGTTATATATCTCCTTTTAGGCGCACTAAAGATTTCTTTGTTTCAAATCCATCTGGATATCGCCTCTTTAATTTATCAATATTTGCTTGAAAAATGTCTTCAAGAGATATATCTAGTGCTGTCGCAGCTTCTGCAATATACCAAGCTACATCTCCAAGTTCCTTTGCCAAATGTTCCTTGTCCAATTCATGTCCTTGAGCCATCCATTTTTTTACTATGTCAATGGCTTCTCCTGATTCGCCACATAATCCCATTACACTATTTATTAATACGTCTCTTTTACTTAGTTCAGGATTTAAAGTAGTCATTGCCAATTCCTGATATTCATTAATGTTCATTCTAATTTCCTCCATAATGTGTCAATTCCGATTTGTATTTCTTTTTTCACATCTTGATTATATCAGTTCTTTTTCGCCGGCACAACTAAAGTTTTCCATTCATTTCTTGTTCTCCCTTTATTTTTTTATAAAATACAATCCAATAAGGCATATAACTATACCAATTATTTTGTTCGCCGTTATCGTTTCATGATACAGAACTGCCCCAACAATAATTAATGCAATTGCCAAAAATGCACTCTGCACAATTGATGCTGTACTTACTGCCCACCCATTTTTATACGCATAAATAAAACCGACTTCCAATCCAACAACAGATATACCAAGAAAAATTGGTGCCCAGTTTGTTTTCATATACTCTTGTAATAAATTGCCATTCTTATTCATCACAAAATACATAATAGCAGAACAAACTGCTCCTACAAGATACGTTATTGTCATAGATGCCATAACATCCATATTCTTTGGAACTCCCTTTGCACAAATTTGATAAATAATGTTTGAGAATATCACCAGTGCTATTGGCCATATCATTGACATTTTTATCACCTCCTTAAAAAAAATACAGTCAAACTAAAATTAGCCTGACTGTTGGTAAGTGCTCACCCGTTGGAATCAAGTATAACAAATTATTTTTAAAACATCAAGTATAGTCCTCATTGTGTTTGTGCCAACGAACACTTAACACAAACTAATGCTACCTACCTTAGTTTCCTTTCTTGCTCTTCTTTGACAACTTTTCTGACAACTACTAAATCACAAATATATAAAGAATTTGTTTTTTATTATCCTTAAGAAACAAAAAAAGAGACCAGACTACTCTGATCTCTAGTGAGGCATCGGGGACTCGAACCCCGGACAACTTGATTAAAAGTCAAGTGCTCTACCACCTGAGCTAATGCCCCATAATGCCCAAAGCCGGAATCGAACCAGCGACACAAGGATTTTCAGTCCTCTGCTCTACCAACTGAGCTATCTGGGCTTAAATTGCGGGAGCAGGATTTGAACCTACGACCTTCGGGTTATGAGCCCGACGAGCTGCCTGACTGCTCTACCCCGCGACAATCAACTTTGATATCCTAGTCTCATTCGTAAAATATCAAATCATTACCCACCAAAAGAAGTTTATCTTTTGGAATGGGCGGAGAAGGATTCGAACCTTCGAAAGCGTAGCTAACAGATTTACAGTCTGCCCCCTTTGGCCACTCGGGAATCCGCCCATAAAGCCGACGACCGGACTTGAACCGGTAACCTGCTGATTACAAATCAGCTGCTCTGCCAATTGAGCCACGTCGGCACGGATGGGGCCTACAGGGCTCGAACCTGTGACCCTCTGCTTGTAAGGCAGATGCTCTCCCAGCTGAGCTAAGACCCCATACTTTGTGAATCCCTATATGAAATTCTACGAAGCGTTTGCTTCAACGACCCAGATGGGACTCGAACCCACGACCTCCGCCGTGACAGGGCGGCGCTCTAACCAACTGAGCCACTAGGCCATCCACGAAATATATTCGTAAAAGATACTAGATAGTACCTTCAAAACTACACATTGATGTTTCTCTCTTTGAACCAACAAGGTCAAGCCTTCGACCTATTAGTATCCGTCAGCTACATACATTACTGCACTTCCACCTCGGACCTATCTACCTCGTCGTCTTCAAGGGGTCTTATTGACTTATTGTCAGGGATATCTTATCTTGAGGGGGGCTTCACGCTTAGATGCCTTCAGCGTTTATCCCGTCCCGGCTTGGCTACCCGGCTATGCATTTGGTAATACAACCGGTACACCAGAGGCCAGTCCACCCCGGTCCTCTCGTACTAAGGGCAGCTCCTCTCAAATATCCTACGCCCGCGCCGGATAGGGACCGAACTGTCTCACGACGTTCTGAACCCAGCTCGCGTACCGCTTTAATGGGCGAACAGCCCAACCCTTGGGACCTACTACAGCCCCAGGATGCGATGAGCCGACATCGAGGTGCCAAACCACTCCGTCGATGTGAACTCTTGGGAGTGATAAGCCTGTTATCCCCAGGGTAGCTTTTATCCGTTGAGCGATGGCAATCCCACTTTCATACCACCGGATCACTAAGTCCTAGTTTCCTACCTGCTCCACCCGTCGGTGTCGCAGTCAAGCTCCCTTCTGCCTTTGCACTCTTCGAATGGTTTCCGACCATTCTGAGGGAACCTTTGAGCGCCTCCGATACCCTTTCGGAGGCGACCGCCCCAGTCAAACTCCCCGCCTGACATTGTCCCCCAGCCGGTTCACGGCTGATGGTTAGAAATCCAATACTACAAGGGTGGTATCCCAACATTGACTCCTCTGCAACTGGCGTCACAGATTCACAGTCTCCCACCTATCCTGTACATGCAGTACCGAATCCCAGTATCAAACTAGAGTAAAGCTCCATGGGGTCTTTCCGTCCTGGCGCGGGTAACCAGCATCTTCACTGGTATTTCAATTTCACCGGGTGCATTGTCGAGACAGCGTCCAAATCATTACGCCTTTCGTGCGGGTCGGAACTTACCCGACAAGGAATTTCGCTACCTTAGGACCGTTATAGTTACGGCCGCCGTTTACTGGGGCTTAAATTCGCACCTTCGAGGCAAGCCTCTAAGCACTCCTCGTAACCTTCCAGCACCGGGCAGGCGTCAGCCCATATACTTCACCTTTCGGTTTCGCATAGACCTGTGTTTTTGCTAAACAGTTGCTTGGACCTATTCTCTGCGGCCTGATTCCTCAGGCACCCCTTCTCCCGAAGTTACGGGGTCATTTTGCCGAGTTCCTTAACAATGCTTCTCCCGTCGGCCTTAGGATTCTCTCCTCATCCACCTGTGTCGGTTTACGGTACGGGTCCGTACAAAACAATAGCGGCTTTTCTCGACGGCTGGCTCACCTGCTTCGCTACCCTTTGGTTCGCTCCACATCACGTCTTCCCATTGATAAGGGGATTTACCTCCTTACCAGGTACCTCGCTTGTCCCGGTCTTTCCATTCCCGGGTCAGGCTTTCCACCCGTGTCCCCACAGTTCTGTTTATACGGAGTACAGGAATCTCCACCTGTTATCCATCGACTACGACTTTCGTCCTCGCCTTAGGTCCCGACTTACCCAGAGCAGATCAGCTTTACTCTGGAAACCTTAGATATTCGGCCGTAAGGATTCTCACCTTACTCTCGCTACTCATTCCGGCATTCTCTCTTCCTAGAAGTCCACAGCTCCTTTCGGTACTGCTTCGTTCCTCTAGCAATGCTCCCCTACCAACATTTCTGTTCCTAAGCTTCGGTGTCATGTTTTAGCCCCGGACATTTTCGGCGCAGGACCTCTCGACTAGTGAGCTATTACGCACTCTTTGAATGTATGGCTGCTTCTGAGCCAACATCCTAGTTGTCTTCGAAGTCCCACATCCTTTTCCACTTAACATGTACTTTGGGACCTTAGCTGTAGGTCTGGGCTGTTTCCCTCTCGACTACCCAACTTATCTCGTGCAGTCTGACTCCTGAGCATCGGCAACATGGCATTCGGAGTTTGATAGGCTTTGGTAAGCTTTGACGCCCCCGCGGCCATTCAGTGCTCTACCTCCATATGTCTAACTCAAGGCTAGCCCTAAAGCTATTTCGGGGAGAACCAGCTATCTCCGAGTTCGATTGGAATTTCTCCGCTACCCACACCTCATCGCCACCTTTTTCAACAGATGTGCGTTCGGTCCTCCACCGCCTTTTACAGCGGCTTCAACCTGGACATGGGTAGGTCACCCGGTTTCGGGTCTATGTCTGCTGACTTGGCGCCCTATTAAGACTCGGTTTCCCTTCGGCTCCGGACTTTTCGTCCTTAACCTTGCCAGCAACCATAACTCGCCGGACCGTTCTACAAAAAGTACGCGGTTCCACTCATATGGTGGTTCCACAGCTTGTAAACACAGGGTTTCAGGTTCTCTTTCACTCCCCTCCCGGGGTTCTTTTCACCTTTCCTTCACAGTACTATGCGCTATCGGTCACTAAGGAGTATTTAGCCTTACGGGGTGGTCCCCGCTTGTTCCCACAAGGTTCCACGTGTCTCGTGGTACTCTGGATCCTGCTGCCTGTAATCAGATTTCACGTACGGGGCTTTCACCCTCTCTGGCTGGCTTTCCCAAAACCATTCTGTTATCCTCTTACAATGACGTATGCAGTCCGAACCCCGGATTGCACGCAATCCGGTTTGGGCTCTTTCCCGTTCGCTCGCCGCTACTTAGGAAATCACTGTTGTTTTCTCTTCCTCCGGCTACTTAGATGTTTCAGTTCACCGGGTTCCCTCTATATGGCTATGTATTCACCATACAGTGACAGGAGTTTCTCCTGCCGGGTTTCCCCATTCAGAAATCTACGGGTCAATGGATATTTGCTCCTCACCGTAGCTTATCGCAGCTTATCACGTCTTTCTTCGGCTCTTAGTGCCAAGGCATCCACCCTGCGCTCTTATTCGCTTGACCTTTTGTTCCAGTGCATTAGCGATAATACACCGGCACGGTTCTTGAGAGATGAATGCATGATTACAAAGTAATCATACTTCTTGGTTCTCGTTCTAAAGAATAGATTCTTTAAATCGGTAAAATTGATGTCTTTGATTGTCTTTTGACAATCGATGTCTTCAATCTTTTTCAATGTGTAGTTTTCAAGGTACT
>NZ_QUDR01000007.1:1038-116333 GCF_003477605.1 Clostridium sp. AF37-5 | reverse complement strand
GGCAGGAAAAATTTATATTTTTTCAATTGTCTACTTGACGGGAAGCAGTTCAATCCCGCTGACAGCCACTACTTTTATCTGTATTTGGAATAGGTGGACGGGTTTCACCGACTGAGAAAAAACCACCGCATAGTGTATTCTGTGGCTTGTGAATACCTTGCGGTGGTTGGTGGTTAATGGTTAGTGATTATTTGCTTTTTCTAATAATTCCTTTATGCGGGCATTTTCCTTTTCAAGTACAAAATGAAACTTGTTGATTTTGTATTGTAAAGGAGCAGACTGAGATGGATAAAAATGGAGTAAGAGGGTAATATATCTGTCAGTCGCATAACTGTGAATTATAAAAATGTGACTAATCCTATAAAATTAAAATATACTTTTATAGGAGATGTTTCGCATGCAAAATACGAATGAGTATGTTACTGATTTAGGTCATCTTCATTTGCGGATTGAAGAAATATTGGATGAGCGTGGAATTAGTAAAAATAAACTATGTAAAGATATGGATATACCACGCACAAACTTCAATAGGTATTGCCAAGACAAGCAAACCCGATGGGATTTGAAATTTCTATGTAAATTGTGCTTGTATTTGAATGTGGATTTAGGAGAATTGACAGAGTACATACCGCCGAGTCCGGCGAGCAAATGAATATGAATAAGCAGTAAAAGAGTAAAGAGGAACATGTCAGGAACATGAATCCTCTTTTTCTTTTGTATAGAGGGTCTGTGTTCTGTGGGATGAAGGATAGGAGGGAGAAGAACACAGATGGGGAGAACCAGTACCAAAAAAATGCTTCTATTGATGTTGCTTAGAATATTATGGAAGCATGCCGATGAGGAACACATACGACGTCCGGACCCATAGATTATAGAAAAGTGCGTGATTATCACGGAGAACCGTAATAAGTATCACGGAACAATTAGTCTGTTGAAAATAGAATTGTCATTGTATAATGCAAATGTGGTCACAGAAAGGATGTGAGTGCTTTCCGAATGGAACAAAGCATAGTCCGAAAAAAACTTTTGGAATATTTAGAAGAAACAAAGATGTCGAAATATAAATTTGCACAAAGAAGTGGGATTTCTCTTAGTACAATTTATGACATCATAAGAAAAGAAGATTATGATATCCGTGAAAGTAATATCATTAAGATATGCCATGGAATGCAGATAGAGCCTTTTGACCTGTTTCAAACAAGCGAGGAAATCCTTGTATTGGAAAAAGATGAGGAGATTCAAGCAATTCTTGAAGCAAGATCACTCCCGGAAGAGTACCGGGAAATAATGCTTGAATATTTGCATAGCTTGAAGCGGATTGCAGAAAGAAGCAAATGATGAAAATAGCAATTAAGAGAAAAATACATAATGTATGAGGTAGCATATAAACAATTGTTTTGCTGCCTCTTTTTCTTTGAGGAATTTGCACAAGATATTCCGATAAACCGATACAAGTACCACGGAACATTTAGTCTACCATTTTTCAAAACCCGATTTTATAATTTAGATGTGTCCACAGAATTGGTGGATACATACAACTGAATATGATGATTTCATCAGACATGAGGAACAGTTACGCATTGCGCCGTGCCGCAGATGCGCCAGGATCGGTAAGGATAGGATTGATGGGATGAGAATGTGTTTTCAACTTTGAACGTCCACCTGATGTGAGATGCCGGGAGCGATAACATCCATGCAAAATAGGAATTGTGGTGATTCCGTGGTTGCGACTGTTCTGTGATAATGATACTCCCCGTAAGGGTCCAAGAGAAGAGGGTGCAAGTCCCGAGTGGGTTACTAACCATAACCACTGATGATTTCAACTGGAGATTTTGTTTCAATTAGCCTTGACAAACAACGCAATGCGTGGTAATCTGTAGTTATAGAAACACACATTGTAAAAAGGGGGCGTAAATGGAAACAATGGAATTATTAAAGAAAGCAAGAAAACAAGCAGGCATGACGCAGAAAGAATTTTCCGAATATTTTGGGATTCCTTGTCGAACAATAGAAGATTGGGAGCGTGGTGCACGACATATGGCTAATTATCTTCTTCGATTAATGATATATCGTTTAGAAGTGGAAGGACTGGTAAATGGACTCTTGTGTGAAGTGCCTGATTAATGGTGGAGGTGAAACCATGTCATCAAAAGTAGAAAAATTGGATGTTCCTATTTGGCAAAGATATACCATGACTATTGATGAGGCGGCAGCATATTTTCATATTGGACGCGCGAGGCTTCGGGCGCTTGTATCAGAAGATCCATATGCACCGTATATATTGATGGTTGGGAATCGTGTTCAGATAAAGCGAAAATTATTTGAAGAATATTTGGATTCTGCAAATGCGGTTTAGTTAAAGTAGTATATAAATGTAGAAAAATAAAACTTTTGCAGAAGTAAAGAAATGTGTTATCATGTTTATATCATATTAGGGCTTGACTTTCTTTAATGAAAAGAAAGGAAAGCATATATGAAAACAAATAGAAGAGACAAAAAGAACAGAAAACTTCACAATGGAGAGATACAGTTGGCGGATGGCAGATACCGTTATAAATATGTGGATGAGTTAGGTAAATCCAGATATGTGTATTCTACTCGATTAGTGCCAAATGACCCTGCAGTAAATGGAAAAAAAGATGAATCGTTGCGTGAGAAAATTGCGCGAATCATGAAGGATAAGCAGGATAGACTGGCAATAAGTCGTGGAGATATGACAGTATTAGCTTTGGTGGAATTATATATTTCGCAAAAAATCGGTGTTAAACCAAGTACACGGCTGGGATACAAAACGGTGGTCAATTTCTTGAAAAAAGATGATTTTGGCAAGCGAAAAATATCGTCGGTACGAACATCAGATGCACGAGCATGGTTAATCAATTTGCAGAAAAATGGAAGAGGATATAGTTCCATACATTCCATTCGAGGCGTGTTACGACCGGCATTTCAATTGGCTTATGAGGATGACTTTATAAGAAAGAATCCTTTTGACTTTGAATTGGCTAGTGTGATTGTTAATGATAGTGTTATGAGACAGGCAATTACCAGAAAGCAGGAAAGGTTATTTCTTGACTTTATTCGCTCCGATGTACACTATAATAGAGTGTATGAGGGTGTATATATACTGTTTAACACGGGATTGCGAATCTCTGAATTTGTTGGGCTTACAATTTCGGATATAGATTTTGACAATATGGTGATAAATGTAGATCATCAATTGGTTCGGGTGTATAACGAAAAGAAAGCATATATTATTCAGAAGACAAAAACAACAGCCGGTGTGCGAAAAGTTCCCATGACAGAGCAAGTGGCGGAGTGCTTTCGGACGATTATTAAAAATCGTAGAAAAGTAAAGAAGGAACCTGTGGTCGATGGGTATAGTGGTTTCCTTTACTTAGACCAGAATGACATGCCGATGGTGGCATTGCATTGGGAAAAGTATTTTCAATTTATCAGAGAGAAGTACAATAAGCTGTATAAGGAACCATTGCCAACGATAACTCCTCATGTGTGCAGACATACTTTTTGTACCAAGATGGCAAAAGCAGGTATGAATCCTGCCAAGCTAAAGTATATTATGGGACATAGTTCTATGGAAATTACTTTTGATACATACACACATCTGCAGGTAGATGATGTGAAAGAAGAAATGTATGTAATGATGCAAAAAGAAAATGAATTGATGCACCAGGAAGAAATTGTGGAGCAGTTAGCAAGTGAAGAAGAAATGGAGATGTTCAACTTCTAGTTAGCCTGTCGAAAAGGCAAGGTGCAAAACGTTCAAATTTACACCTTTTTTTACACCTTTTGAGTGTGAAAATATGAGAAAATAAGGTGTATTTTGATAAAAAATGAAAAAAAGAATATGGATACAGAAAACACCGATGTGCTTAGAATTTTGAGGTGTTGAAAGGTATCGAAAGGATATAGAAAGTTATGATTCGAGTATTATTCATCTGCCACGGCAACATCTGCCGCAGCACCATGGCGCAATTTGTTTTCCAAGACATGGTAAACAAGCGTGGTCTTTCCGACCAATTTACAATTGATTCCAAAGCGACGAGCACAGAGGAGTTAGGCAACCCGCCGCACCGCGGAACCGTGCGCAAACTAAGTCAGGTAGGAGTGCCGGTTCTGCCACATAGAGCGAGCCAGTTAAGCCGCAGCGATTACGACAAATTTGACTACATCATTGGCATGGATACCTGGAATATGAAGAATATAAACCGGATTTTAGGCGGTGACCAGGAGGGGAAAGTCAGTAAACTTTTAGCGTGGAGCGGAGATGGAAGAGATATTGCAGACCCGTGGTATACCGGCAATTTTGACGAGACGTATGATGATGTTTTAGAGGGATGCGAAGCATTTCTTACTTTCCTTTTGGAGAATGGTCTGTTATACTAGACAAGATAAGATAATAAAATGTATCAAAAAGAGCAGTGATTGATTCATTGGAAAGGAAGGATGACATGAAAGTACTGATGGTAAATGGAAGTCCTCATAAAGAAGGCTGCACATATACGGCGCTGAAAGAAGTGGCAGGCGCGTTAGAGAAATATGGCATTGAATCGGAAATTTTCTGGGTTGGTAATGGAGAAATTGCCGGTTGTATCGGATGCGGAGCCTGTGCGAAGACGGGAGAAGGATGTTTCCGCGAGGACGTTGTAAATGAATTTGTTGCGAAGGCCGGAGAGGCGGACGGATATATATTTGGTTCGCCGGTACACTATGCTGCGGCAAGTGGAGCATTGACATCATTTATGGACCGTGCGTTTTACAGCGGTGGCAGTAAAATGACCGGAAAACCGGCAGCGGCTGTAGTAAGCTGTCGTCGTGGAGGAGCGTCGGCGGCATTCGACCAGATTAATAAGTATTTTACCATTAACTGTATGCCGGTTGTTGGTTCCCAGTATTGGAATCAGGTGCATGGGGGCAAGGCAGAAGAAGTGAAGCAGGACGAAGAGGGAATGCAGACGATGCGGACGCTCGGAAACAATATGGCATGGCTTCTTTCATGCATTGAAGCAGGAAAAGAGAAGGGCATTACATTCCCGGAGAGAGAACCGGTAATCCGTACAAACTATATTCGCTAATAATGCGTGGGGTTACACAAGAAAAAATTAGGAGGGCCACACATGAATATTTGGCATGATATCAGCAAGGAGCGGATTTCTTCGACCGATTTCATTGCGACAATTGAGATATCGAAAGGAAGCAAGAAAAAATACGAATTAGACAAAGAAACGGGATTGATTATTTTGGACCGTATTCTTTACACTTCGACCCATTATCCGGCGAACTATGGATTTATCCCGAGAACGCTCGGCGATGACAAGGACCCACTTGACGTGCTTGTGATTTGCTCGGAGGAAATTGAGCCGATGTCGCTGGTTCGCTGTTACCCGATTGGCGTTATGTACATGCGTGACAATGGGGATATGGATGAGAAAATTATTGCGATTCCGTACAACGACCCAACATACAATTACTACACCGACATTGAGCAGCTGCCGGAGCACATCTTTGAAGAGATTCAGCACTTCTTCTCGGTATACAAAGATTTAGAGAATAAGGAAACAGACGTCAAGGACTTTGGTGGTCCGTCAGAAGCAATTGCGGTTATTGAAAAATGTATTGCCAACTATGAGAAAAAATACGACGATAAAAAGTAATGAAACAATGAAATGGCTTATCATGCGGTAAACAGTACGCATATGAAAAATCCCTGTCAATTTCGGGTGAGATTTTCACCCGAAATGACAGGGATTTTTTTGAATCATTAACAATTAACTTTCCTGCAAATAAAGAGCGTTTGCAGCAATTACTTTTTTCATGGCTTCCTCGCCCGGAGCACCGATGGTGTTACGTTTTTCTACGCATGTTTTCATCGAAATTGCTTCGTAGATATCCTCTTCAAAAACAGGAGAAATCTTTTTATACTCTTCCAATGGAAGGTCGTCGAGTGGAATTTTCTTCTCGATACAAAGCAGTACTAACTGTCCGATGATGCCGTGTGCGTCGCGGAAAGGAACACCGTGGTTGACTAAGTAGTCAGCGGCATCGGTTGCGTTTGTGAAACCATGTTTTGCGCTGTCTTCCATAATCTCTTTATTAAATTTCATTGTATCAATCATGCCGGTAAACAGTGCCAGACATCCCTTTACGGTGTCAATGGCATCAAAGGTAAATTCCTTGTCTTCCTGCATATCTTTGTTGTAAGCAAGCGGAATTCCCTTCATTGTTGTCAGCATTGAAATCAAAGCACCGTATACACGACCGGTTTTTCCGCGGACAAGTTCGGCGATGTCCGGGTTCTTTTTCTGTGGCATGATACTCGAGCCTGTGGAATAAGAATCATCAATTTCAACAAAACGATATTCGTTTGAGTTCCACAGAATGATTTCTTCGCAGAAACGGCTCATATGCATCATAATCGTCGAGAGAGCACTGAGCAGTTCAATGAGGTAATCACGGTCGGAAACCGAATCCATACTGTTAAAAGTAGGGCCGTCAAACTTCAAAAGAGAAGCGGTGTACTCGCGGTCCAAAGGATAGGTTGTTCCGGCGAGAGCACCGGCACCGAGTGGACAGTAATTCATACGGTCATAGATGTCGCGCAGGCGACTTCGGTCGCGGCGGAACATTTCAAAATAAGCCCCGAAATGGTGAGCAAGTGTCACCGGCTGAGCTTTCTGCAAATGGGTAAAGCCCGGCATAAAAGTATCAATATTTTCTGACATGATCCGGTGAATTACCACCATCAATTCTTTGAGCAAATCATTGATTTCAACGATTTCATCTCTTGTATATAATTTCATATCCAGAGCAACCTGGTCGTTTCGGCTGCGTCCGGTGTGAAGTTTTTTGCCGGGATCTCCGATGCGTTCAATCAGGTTTGCCTCTACGAAACTGTGAATGTCCTCGTGTTCCGCAGTGATTTCTAAAGCACCGCTCTCTAAATCATTCAGGATTCCCTGCAGGCCATCGACAATGGCATCTTTTTCAGAAGTAGTTAAAATCCCCTGTTTTTCTAACATTGTTACATGTGCAATACTTCCTAAAATATCCTGTTTGTAAAATTTCTGGTCATAGGAAATGGAAGCGTTAAAATTGTGTACTAACTGATTGGTCTCTTTGGTGAATCGTCCTCCCCAGAGTTTCATAAATATCCTCCATTCTTAAGCCTGATAAGCAGGCGGTTATTTAATGTTACATCCAACAGATGTTCTCCCACAGCATCATAAACATACTATCATTTACAAAGAAAATTAGCAATAGAAAATTGACCGATTGGAGACGGCGTGGTAAAATGAATATCAATGCCGTTGGAAATAGAAACGAAACGGGAAATTAGTTTAAGGGGGATATGGCAGATTGAAAAAAATAATAAAGACAATTGGCTGGACGCTGCTTGCCCTCCTTGTCTGTTACGGCTTGGAAGTGTTGTTTCGTGCCTTGTTTGGACTTGCGTTACATAAAGGGATGACAAAGCAGGAACAAATTCAAGTGCAGATTATGGCAAATTTTATTTTGAAATTGGTTGTATTATTTGTATTTGGCTTCTGGTATGCCGTGCGGGAGAATAAATGGCATTACAGACCGGATTACCGCCCATTATTTACGGTAAAGCGTATCGCCGGTTTGACGGCGATTGGGTTGTTTGGACAGTATGCGATTGGCATCACTGTTGGATTCCTGCGGTATCTTCTGCCAAACATATTTGCTTCCTATGACAATGTGAGTGAGATTTTAAGCCTGAAAAACGGTTCTCCGTTTGCTGTGCTGCTTCTTGTTGTTGCCGTGGGACCGATTGCGGAGGAACTACTGTTTCGCGGCGTGATTTATGGTGGACTTAGAACTTGTTTTCCGGTTGATGTGTCAGCGCTTGTTTCGGCACTGATTTTTGGTATATACCATAAAAATATTGTTCAGGGATTGTATGCGGCTGCCTTTGGTATTATTTTGGCGTACATCTTTGAAAAAACACAGAGTATCTGGGGAAGCACCCTTATGCATATGGCATTTAATTTAAGTTCTTATCTAATCAGTGGAATCGGTCAGTGGTTAGCTTACCGGCAAATTCGGATTGCTTCCATCTGGTATGTGATTTTTTATGTACTTTGCATTGTGGTTGTGGCGGCAAGCATTTATTCGCTGCGCCGGCTGCCGAACCGATATGATGAAATTAGAAAAAGAAATGGAGATGTGGAAGGATGAGAACCTTTGCAAAATCAGATAAATTACATGGAGTATGTTACGATGTGAGAGGCCCTGTTCTGGATGCGGCAAATGAGATGAAACGCCAGGGCACGGAGATTCTCCAATTAAATATAGGAAACCCGGCGCCGTTTGGCTTTCAGGCACCTTCGTGGATTTTGGACGCCATTCGCGATGCATTGGATGACCCGATGAGTCAGGGGTATAGCGAGTCCAATGGTATTGTTGAGGCACGTGAGGCGATTTTAGATTATCACCGGTCAAAGGGGCTGCCGAATTTGGAGATGAACCACATTTACATCGGAAACGGGGTCAGTGAAATGATTTCCCTTGCGATGCAGGGCTTGTTAAATGATGGTGATGAAATTTTGATTCCGGCACCGGATTACCCATTGTGGACAGCTGCGGCAAAATTGGCGGGAGGAACGCCGGTTCATTATATCTGTGATGAGAAATCCAACTGGTATCCGGATATTGCGGATATGGAGAAAAAAATCAATTCCAGAACAAAGGGAATTGTCATTATTAACCCGAATAACCCGACAGGTGCTTTGTATCCAAAAGAAGTGTTAGAGCAGATTGTAGAGCTGGCAAGACGCCATGAATTGATTTTATTTGCGGATGAGATTTATGACAGACTTGTTTTTGATGGCAAAACGCATACATCGATTGCATCTTTGGCACCGGATTTGTTTGTAGTAACGTTTAACGGACTTTCCAAATCAGACCGCATTGCGGGATTTCGCAGCGGCTGGATGGTGCTTAGCGGAGACTTGTCAAAGGGCAAAGGCTACATAGAAGGAATTAACATGCTTTCGTCCATGCGTTTGTGTGCCAACGTGTTAGCACAGCACGTGGTGGCACCGGCACTGAAAAACAGACCGGATGTTGACCCGCTTTTATTACCGGGGGGCAGATTATATGAGCAGCGAAAATGCATCTGTGAGGCGATTGATGGTGTGGATGGCTTGTCCGTTGTTCATCCGGAAGCGGCCTTTTATATCTTCCCACGCATTGATGCAAAGCGTTTTGGAATTCAAAATGATGAGCAGTTTGTGTTAGACTTTCTGCGTGAAAAACATGTGCTTTTGGTACATGGCGGTGGATTTAACTGGGCAAATCCGGATCATTTCCGTATTGTCTATCTGCCGGAGGTGTCCGTTCTTACAGAATCTATGAAGAAGATGGATGAATTTTTGGAAAAATACCGCTAGGCTTGTCTTGCTTTTTAAAACAGTTTTCGGTATAATGAAATTAAGTTTGGAGATTTTTGCGAAAGGAGAAATAAGATGTCGGCGATGTATGTTCAGGATATTACAAATCGAACCAATCAGGCAGCAAGTGTATCGCTGTCCGCTTCGCATACAAAGACATCCATTACTCCGTTTCAGAAAGTGTTAGAAAAGGAAAATGCGTTGTATGCTGCGGCTTCTGAGGAAAACACAGAAAGTGCGTCGCTGAAAAAGACGACAGCAAAGACGACAGAAAAAACATCGTCAGCATCAAAGACAAACAAAACGTCGAATGATACTTCCGAGAGTACAGGAAGCACGACGTTAAAAGGTATCTTTGAGCGGGCGGCAGAAAAATATGATATTTCCTATGATTTCTTAGTTGCCGTGGCAAAGGCAGAATCAGATTTTAACACAAAGTGTGTTTCCTCTGCCGGAGCACAGGGAATTATGCAGGTGATGCCGGAAGAACAGAAGGGGTTAGGAATCAAAGATCCGTTTGATGCCGAGCAGAATATTATGGGAGCGGCAAAACTTCTGAAAGCGCATTTGAAGAAATTTAACGGTGATTACACATTGGCGGCAGCGGCATATAACGCCGGCAGCGGTGCGGTGAAAAAGTACGGCGGTGTGCCACCGTATAAAGAGACGACAAATTACGTGAAAAAGATAAAGAAATTTATGCAGGAAGGCGTTACTGTTCCGAACCGCAAGGTTTCGACTACTTCCGATGCATATGAGGGAAGTGGTGCTTCTACTGGTGTAGAAGAGAAGAAAACAACGTCTCAATCGACTGATACGACTGCAGTAAAAGCGACGGCTTCAGATTTTGAAAAAGTTACCGTAGCAGTTGGAACCGGCGATAATGCGGTTACAATGACATATGGTGCTTATTTGAAATATTTAGAAATGGGGAGCACCGGCGTCGGTTGATGCGGCACTCCCTCATACAAGTTCAAGAAAGAAGATTTTGCATGGCAGTCTGATAGAGGATATCACTTTTCGACTGCCAGTTTTCGCATACTTTGATAGCATCTGTTTCCGTAGCAACGTCCAAAGACAGCTGCATGAGAACATGATTGCCGTCGCGCAGTGTACAGGTGGCGAGATAGGTGCCATCGTTTGTCGCATGGTAGTCACTCACTAAAGATGTATCATCAATGATTTCAAATTTGTGTTCTTCTAAGTAATGATTGATTTCGTCCCGAATTTCTCTTGATAAAGGAGCACCAAACAACTCTAATGTTTCGGCACCCGCTTCGGTCAGCGTGTAGTACGTTAAATGATAGGTGCTGTCCTCTTTGATTAAATCCGCTTCTAACAATTCCCCAAAGGCATTTTGTAAATTAAAATAATTTGTGTAGCCGCGGTCTGTGATGTAATCGGAAATCACGCCGGGCGGCAGTGGAGAATCTACTTTACTTAGTGTATATAAAATAATTAGTTTATAAATGGTAATTGAGCCATTTGGCATAGCAAATCCCTCCTTATTTCCCGTGATAGAATTTTCCCTGAAAAATATGTTCCTGCTTCATTTTTTTTTGAAGGGAGTTTAAAACCATTCGCTTGTTGGCACTCCACAGAGGAGCAATTAATAAGTCCTTTGGTCCGTCACCGGTCACACGGTGTATCACCATATCCGGTGGAAGAATCGAAAGTGCTTCGGCAATGTAGTCTAAATACTCATCCGGAGTCAGTGTCCGGAACATTTTACTTTCATAATCCAACGCTAAGTCGGTTCCTTTCAGTACATGCAAAAGCTGGAGTTTAATACCGTCACTTCCTATATCAGCAACATATCTTACCGTATCGAGAAAGTTTTCTTTTGTTTCACCGGGCAGACCGGCAATCACGTGAGTTACAACATTCACACCGATATTTTGCAGGTTTTTTACTGCTGTTTCGTATACGGAGTTTGGATAACCCCGCCGGATGTAGCGGATGGTGTCCGGATGAATGGTTTGTAAACCGAGTTCAACGGTCACCGGCATTTTTCTACAGCAGTCGGCTAACAGCGAGAGAACATCGTCTCCTAAACAGTCCGGTCTCGTTGCAATTGCAAGCGTGACAACGGATTCATGTGTCATTGCTTCTTCCCAAGCCGCCCGCAAAGTTTCAACCGGTGCGTATGTAGCGGTGAAAGATTGGAAGTAAGCGGTAAAATGATGCCCTGCGTTTTTGTAACGGGAAACACGGGCAATGGCTTCTTCGATCTGTTCGGTAATGCTTCCTTTGGTGGCGGCAAAATCACCGGAACCGCTGCCACTGCAAAAACAACAGCCTCTTGTACCAAGCGTGCCATCGCGGTTTGGGCAGGTGGTTCCACCAGCCAGAGAAATTTTATATACTTTTTCACCAAAACGTTTTTTGTTCTCGTAATCCAGAGAGTGGTACGGTTTATCGCCCCATTTTTCCATGATTAATCAGCAATATGTGCTTTTACGGCAGCACTTACAACATCTGCAACGCGTGGATCAAAAGCTTCCGGCATAATGTTATCTTCATTTAACTCATCTTCCGGTACTAAAGATGCGATAGCAAGAGCGGCTGCTAATTTCATTTCTTCGGTAATCTGTGTGGCACGTCCCTCTAGGGCACCTTTGAAAATACCGGGGAAAGCTACTACATTGTTGACCTGATTTGGGAAATCGGAACGTCCGGTTCCAACCACTTTTGCACCGGCCTTTTTTGCAAGGTCAGGCATGATTTCCGGTACCGGATTTGCCATGGCAAACAAAATGCCGTCGCGGTTCATTGAGGTAACCATTTCCTCTGTTACGATTCCCGGAGCGGAAACGCCTACGAAAATGTCAGCGCCGACAAAGGCATCGGCAAGACTTCCCTCTTTGCCGGATAAATTGGTAACTTCCATCATTTCTTTCTGCATCCAGTTTAAGTCCTTACTGTTTTTACTTAAAATACCGGATTTATCGCAGAGTGTTACATCCTTAAATCCATAGCGGAGTAAAAGTTTTGTGATAGCGATTCCTGCGGAACCGGCACCGCTTACAATGACTTTACAGTCTTCTTTTTCTTTGTTCACTACTTTTAATGCATTGATGATTCCCGAGAGAACTACGATAGCTGTTCCGTGCTGGTCGTCGTGGAAAACCGGGATGTCAAGTAATTCTTTTAAGCGCGTTTCGATTTCGAAACAACGTGGTGCGGAAATATCTTCCAAGTTAATGCCGCCAAAAGCAGGGGCAATATTGACTACGGTTTTGATAATTTCTTCGGTATCCTGTGTATCTAAACAGATTGGGAAAGCATTGACCCCGCCAAATTCTTTGAATAAAACAGCTTTTCCTTCCATAACCGGCATAGCGGCTTCTGCGCCGATGTTACCGAGGCCCAAAACGGCACTCCCGTCGGAAACAACGGCAACCGTATTTGACTTGATGGTATAGCGGTAAGCTTCTTCCTTATTCGCTGCAATTACTTTACATGGTTCTGCAACACCCGGTGTGTAGGCAATGGCAAGATCTTCTCTTGATTTTACCTCACACTTTGGTGTGGTTGTAATTTTTCCATTCCATTCTTCATGCAGCTTTAACGCTTTTTCACTCTGTGTCATAATATCCTCCATTCTATCTTGTACAAATCCAATAAACATATAACAATAATCATATCATTTTTCAAGGGCAAACACAATAAGTTTCTCTTGTACTTTTTATGGAAAATGGTACAATGAGGATAGGATGGCGCCATGGCGCTAAGGAAAGGAGAAAAAAGGATGACTTACGAAGAAGCAAAGCAGAAATTAATGCCTGTTGGTCAGGAACATTTATTACAATATTTTGAGGAATTGGGAGAAGAGGAGAAAAAGTCACTGTTGAAACAGATTGAAGATTTGGATTTGTCGCTTCTTAATTTGATTGAGGGCGGTGTAAAAGAGATACCAAAAGGAAAATTGGAGCCACTTGGCGCTGTGACATTAGAGGAGATTGCGGCAAAGAGAGAGCATTATGAAGAAATCGGACTTCAGGCAATTTATGACTGCAAAGTGGGTGCGGTTCTTTTGGCAGGCGGACAGGGAACAAGACTTGGTCTGGATAAGCCAAAAGGAATGTTAAATGTTGGCGTGACAAAAGAATTATATCTGTTTGAACAGTTAATACATAATTTGATGCAGGTGAAAGAAAAAGCGAATGCATGGATTCCGTTATTTATCATGACAAGTGAAAAGAACAATGACGATACGACACAGTTCTTCAAAGAACACGATTATTTTGGTTATAACAAAGATTATGTATTCTTTTTTGTTCAGGAAATGGCACCGTCGGTAAGCTATGACGGAAAGATTTATATGGAAGGTAAAGCAAAACTTTCAACTTCACCAAATGGAAATGGCGGCTGGTTCTCTTCCTTGGCAAAAGCAGGTCTTTTGGATAAAATCGATGAACTTGGCGTGGAATGGCTGAACGTATTTTCTGTGGATAATGTACTTCAGAAGATGGCTGACCCGGTATTCGTTGGTGCAACGATTGAGGCAGGCTGTGTGTGCGGATCAAAGGTAGTGGCAAAGGCAGACCCAAATGAAAAAGTAGGAGTTCTCTGTTTAGAGGATGGAAAACCATCGATTGTAGAGTATTATGAAATGACTGATGAAATGATTCATTCCAAAGATGAAAATGGACGACTGTTATACAACTATGGTGTTATTTTGAACTATCTGTTTAATGTAAAAACGCTGACAAAGATTATGAATGAATATATGCCGACTCATGTAGTGGAGAAAAAGATTCCATATATGGCAGAAGATGGGCAGATGATGAAGCCGGAGGAGCCAAACGGTTACAAATTTGAACTTCTTGTTCTGGATATGATTCGAATGATGGACAATTGTTTATCTTTTGAGGTTGAGAGAGAACGCGAATTTGCACCGATTAAAAACAGAACCGGTGTTGATTCTTTAGATACGGCGAGAGATTTGATGAAAAAAAATAAAATTGAATTTTAAAAAGCGTGCAATTTAGCCCAAACACTACTTGACGAACCTTTTCTTATTCGTTATAATAAGGTTTCAGAATTATCGTAAAGAATCATTTGAAATTCGATTATCTGAAATTCGGGCGTTTGAGTTTGATTTCCTAATTATGAGATTGGATTAGTTAAGAGTGGTTGAGAGATGTATCAGCATTAGAAAGGAAGTAATGTATGGATTTTTCAAAAAAAACATTAGTTGAATTGCGCGAGATTGCAAAAGAAAAAGGTTTGAAAGGAATCACGGCATTGCGTAAGCCGGAGTTGATTCAGCGGTTGATGGAAGTTTCCGAGGAAACGAAAAGAGAGCCGGAGGTTATGCCGGAGAGAACGATGGAGAGAAAGCCGGTTTCCCAGAGAGCACCGATGGAACGTCAGACAAGACCGGTAAGACAAGACCGCATGGAACGGAATGACCGTCAGGACAGATACGAACGTCGTCCGATGCGTCGCAATGAAAATGGTTACGGCAACGGCGGTTACAGCAATAATTATAACGGCGGCTATAACAACAACGGTTATAACAGTTATAACAATAACTATGGCAGCAATAGTTATGAGCGGAACAATAACTACAGCAATAACAATTACAGCAACAATAACTACAGCAATAATAATTACAGCAATAACAATAATTATGGCAATAATAACTATAGCAGCAATAATAATTATGGCAGTAACAGTAACTATAACAGCGGTTATAACAATAATAGCTATAATAATGGCTACGAACGAAAAAATGATTCCTATAGCGATAGAAGAAATGACTCATACAGTGATAGAAATGATAGAAGAAATGATTCACACAGTGAGAGAACATATAATTCGCATGAAAGAACTTATCACTCCGAGAGACCGCAGCAGCATGAACGTGTGTCACAGTCGAACTATTATTACAATAATCGTCCACAGAAGTATCATGATGGAAGCGATGGGCTGATTTCGATTGTTAAAGATCGTCAAATTACGGAGGTACATCCGTCTGAATTGAAAGAATTAGACAGTGGTATTACGAAAAATGGTATTTTGGAGATTATGCCGGAAAATTATGGATTTATCCGCTGTGATAATTTCCTTCCGGGTGAAGATGATGTATATGTAGCACCACAGTTTATTCGTCGTTTTGGACTGCGTACCGGTGACATTATTGAGGGGAATTTAAAAACGAGAAACCAGAGTGAAAAGTTCAGTGCACTGTTGTATATGACAAAAGTAAATGGATATTCACCGACCTATTTGTATAATCGTAAAAAGTTTGAGGATTTGACACCAATTTTTCCGAATAACAGGATTCATTTAGAAACACCGGGAGCAGGAGTATCGATGCGTATGCTCGATTTGATTGCACCGATTGGTAAGGGGCAGCGTGGTATGATTGTTTCCCAGCCAAAAACCGGAAAGACAACCTTGTTAAAACAGGTTGCGAAAGCGGTTACGACAAACTATCCGAAAATGAAACTGATTGTTCTTCTGATTGATGAGAGACCGGAGGAAGTTACGGATATTAAAGAGTCGATTGAGGGCGAACAGGTAGAAGTCATTTATTCTACATTTGATGAATTACCGGAAAATCACAAACGTGTATCGGAAATGGTAATTGAGCATGCAAAACGCCTTGTGGAAAGCGGCGAGGATGTAATGATTCTGTTAGACAGTATTACACGTCTGGCAAGAGCTTACAACCTGACTGTAACACCGAGCGGACGTACCCTTTCCGGTGGTCTTGACCCGGCGGCGCTGCATATGCCAAAACGTTTCTTTGGTGCTGCACGAAATATGCGTGAAGGCGGCAGTCTGACGATTCTTGCTACGGCGCTTGTAGATACCGGAAGCCATATGGATGATGTTGTATTTGAAGAATTTAAGGGAACCGGTAATATGGAACTTGTATTAGACCGCAGTTTATCGGAAAAACGTATTTTCCCTGCGATAGATATTCAGAAATCAAGTACACGCCGTGAAGATTTACTGTTAGACAGTGAAGAACAGGAAGCAGTAGTCAAAATCCGAAAAGCACTTGGCGGTATGAAAGCAGAACCTGCCTTAGAGCAGATTTTGAATTTGTTTAAACGAACCAAGGACAATAAGGAATTCATTGAAACTGTTAAAAAAATGCATTTATAATTAAAAAGTGCTTGCAATTAAAGGTGGAACATGATATAATGAGCAAGCAGTTTTTGAGCAAGACAATTATCCTTTTATATATAAGGAAAATACAAGTAGTGAGGTGAAATGAACATGAGAGAGGGAATTCATCCGGAATATTACCAGGCAAAAGTGATTTGCAACTGTGGTAATACGTTTGAGACAGGCTCAACAAAAGAAGAGATTCACGTTGAAGTTTGTTCTAAGTGCCATCCATTCTATACCGGACAGCAGAAGTCGGTAGCAGCTCGTGGTGCAATCGATAAGTTCAATCGTAAGTATGGCTTGAAATAGTGGATTGAGAATGTGGGCAGAGTCGGCGTGACTCTGCCCTTTTTTCCATGTTTAATGAAAGGAGAGTATTCATGAGGTATTCAAAGCTTGGCGGTCAGGCAGTCATCGAAGGCGTGATGATGAAGCATGAAAAAGAATATTCGGTTGCCGTCCGTAAGCCGGATGGTGGAATTGAAGTGACGAAAAAAGCGACATCGAGTATTCGGGATAAGTACAAAATAGCGTCTCTGCCGATTATCCGTGGAATGGTGATATTTGCTGAGTCTTTGTCGACGGGAATGAAAACATTAAATTATTCGGCTTCTTTTTTTGAAGAGGAGGAAAAAGAGGCGAAAGAAAAAAATGAGAGAAAAGAAAGCCTTGTTATGGGGCTTGTTATGCTGCTTGCTATTGTGCTGGCGGTTGGAATCTTTGTGATTGTTCCATTTCTTATTTCCGAAGCATTGAAACGCCCGGTGCCTTCGCCTCAATTGCGTGGATTGATTGAGGGTGTCATTCGTGTGGCTCTTTTTGTTGCTTATGTGAAACTGATTTCTTGTATGGAAGATATTAAGCGTGTGTTTATGTATCACGGGGCAGAGCATAAATCGATTAACTGCGTGGAAAATGGCAAAGAATTAACGGTGGAAAATGTTCGTATGCAGACGACGGTTCACAAACGCTGTGGAACAAGTTTTCTTTTGATTGTTATGTTTGTCAGTATTTTGTTTTTCATGTTTATTGTAGTAGGAAATGTGTGGCTCCGTATGGTGCTGCGTATTTTATTGATTCCGGTTATTGCAGGCTTGTCTTATGAATTCATCCGCTATGCGGGAGAGCATGATAATAAAGTTATTAATGTGTTAAGTAAACCGGGACTTATGCTGCAGAGTCTTACAACAAAAGAGCCGGATGACTCGATGATTGAAGTGGCAATTGCGGCGGTGGAAGCAGTATTTGACTGGAAAGCCTTTCTTGAGGAAGAAAAAACAGAAAACGAAGAGGAACCGGTAGAAGAGGTTAAGGAAAAGGTTGAGGACGAAATCGAGATTCTCAGCATTGATGACGAGGATGATGGAGAGAAAGATGAAATTTTGAATGCTCTTGACCGTTATTTTGAAGCACCGGAACCATCGGACGAAGAAAAGAAGGAATCAGACACATGACGTGGCAGGAACTTTTAAACGAAGGCGAAAAACGATTATCGAAAAAAGGTGTACCGGAGGCAAAATTAAATGCATGGTATTTATTTTCGGATTGTTTTGAAACGTCAAAGAGCGGTTTCTTTTTAAATCAGGAATTGGAGGCAGAAAGTGAGAAAACGGAGCGTTTTTTTTCACTGATTGCGAAACGGTGCGAGCGGATTCCGCTCGAATATCTGTTAGGCGAAACGGAGTTTATGGGACTTCCGTTTTTGGTCAATGAAAATGTCCTGATACCGAGGCAGGATACTGAGTGTCTGGTAGAGGAAGTGCTGAAAAAATGCGAGGAAGCAGATGTGCTTGATTTGTGTACGGGTTCCGGATGCATTGGAATTAGTCTAGGGAAACTTGGCAACTGTAAGAGTGTAACGCTTTCGGATATATCGGAGGGAGCACTTTTTACAGCGAAGGAAAATGCGGGGAGAAATCAAGTGGATGTCACTTGTATTCAGAGTGATTTATTTGCGGATATCGAAGGTACGTTTGATGTGATTGTATCGAATCCGCCTTATATTGAAAGTGATGAGATTTTGATGCTGATGCCGGAAGTAAGGGATTATGAGCCAAGACTCGCCTTAGATGGCAGTGCGGATGGTCTTTTGTTTTATCGGTGCATTATAAAAGAGGCACCGAAATATTTAAAGGAAAATGGTTATTTGTTCTTTGAAATTGGCTGTGAACAGGCAGACGCGGTAAGCGGGCTGATGGAAGCGGCAGGGTTCAAAGAAATTACAATAAAAAAAGATTACTGTGGACGAAACCGGATTGTGTTTGGTTTACAGACGGAAATGGTTCGTTAGGAGGAAGCATATGTTTGACAAATTAGAAGATATTTTGTTTCGTTATGATGAAGTGCTGAAGGAATTAAGTGAGCCGGAGGTGTTAAATGATGCATCGAGATATCAGAAACTGATGAAAGAACAGTCAGATTTGGAGCCGATTGTGGAAAAATACCGCGAATATAAGGAGACAAAAGCGGGGATTGAAGATAGTTTGGCGATGCTCGAAGAGGAAACTGACGAGGAAATGAGAGAACTCGCAAAAGAGGAACTCAATGAGTGCAAAGGGAAAATTGACGACATTGAGAATGAACTTCGCATTTTGCTTCTGCCAAAGGACCCGAATGATGATAAAAACGTAATCGTGGAGATTCGTGCCGGTGCCGGTGGCGATGAGGCTGCGTTGTTTGCTGCTGATTTGTATCGTATGTACTGTAAGTTTGCAGAGGCAAACCATTGGAAAGTGGATACAATGAATTCAAATGAAAATGGCATCGGTGGATTTAAAGAAATTGTTTTTATGATTAATGGAACCGGTGCATATTCAAAATTAAAATATGAAAGTGGCGTACACCGTGTGCAGCGAATTCCGGCGACAGAGTCCGGCGGACGAATCCATACTTCGACAGCTACTGTGGCAATTATGCCGGAAGTGGAGGAAGTGGAAGTGGAATTGGACATGAATGATTGTAAATTTGACGTGTTCCGTGCCTCCGGAAACGGTGGACAGTGTGTCAATACGACAGATTCAGCGGTGCGCTTAACTCATATTCCGACCGGCATCGTTATTTCATGTCAGGATGAAAAATCACAGTTGAAAAATAAGGATAAGGCGCTGAAGGTGCTTCGTGCGAGACTATATGAACTGGAGCGCGCCAAGGCGCACGATGCGGAAGCGGAGGAGAGAAGAAGCCAGATTGGTACCGGAGACCGCTCGGAGAAAATCCGCACCTACAATTATCCACAGGGAAGGGTGACGGATCACCGAATTAAACTTACACTTCATAAGCTGGATTCGATTATCAATGGGGATTTGAATGAAGTTATTGATAGTTTGATTGCTGCGGATCAGGCAGCAAAACTGGCAAAAATGAATCAGAATTGAGTAGAAAAGGAGAGGGGATTATGACACGTACGAAATTGTATTCGGAACTTTTTAACAGATATAACCGCGAACGAAGACAGTTTTTTTTAGATTGCAGGGAAGAGAGTGGCAGACAGAATTTAAGAATGTTAAGAAAAATTACGGTTTTATTGGTGCCATTCATTTTGTTTGCATTTTTCTTTACGCCATTTTTGATTCGTGGATGGACTATTTCATTATCGTATTATGTATTGTTTGGATTTGTTGTTTTGACAGCAGGAATTTCAATTTTTTATGCTTCGAGACCAAAGATTTATTATCGTGCGGCAAATACAATTTGTACATTATTTATACTGGGGATGTTTATAATAACTGCATGGATTGACATTTTTCCGTACCGTAATGCCCCGGCTAGTTTTGTGCCGCTGTTACTGATTGTAACACCAACGGTATTTATTCTTCGCTTTCGATTGATTATACCATTAATGGCAATTGTTGATTTGGTTTACTCAATTGTTACTCTTTGGTATAAAGTTCCGCGTATTGCCCAATCTGACGTCTTTACGGCATTTATTGGATTGGTGCTTGGTTATATGATGACACTTACGATTGTGCAGCTTCGAATCCGTGATAATAATGCGAAGCGTGAGTATCAGAGACGCTGTATGGTAGACCCGGTTACGGGAATTTTGAATAAGTTTTCATTTGAAAATTCTCTGCGTGACACTTTAAATGCAAGGGATGAGACACATGAATGTGCACTTCTTCTTGTTGATATTGATAATATGAAGCGCATGAATGATGAACTTGGTAAACTTGTCGGCGATATGTTTTTGGAAAATGTTGCGGAGTTTTTGACAAGTATTTTTCGTGGCTCGGATATCATTGGACGTGTTGGCGGGGATGAGTTTATGGTTTATGTCAGAAACTTAAAGAGTGAGGACTGGCTGGCTGGAAAATGCTCCCGTATTCAGCACGAAATAAAAGCAATATCGAATGAGAATGGAAATATCAATATGACTTGCAGTATCGGAGCTGCTGTAGCAGGAAAAGTCCCGGTTTCGTTTGAGCAGATGTATACGCAGGCGGATGACTCGCTTTATAAAGCAAAGACACGTGGCAGAGGTAAATATGTACTGCATTATGTCCATAAGGAAAGGGAAGTGATTCATTAATGAAGCGTTTCGGCAGGAAAAAAGAATTTACAACGACGAGAATTATGGCAGTTGGATTTTTTGTTGCTATTGTAATTGGAACATTTCTTTTAATGCTTCCGCTTTCTTCGAAAACAGGAAAAGTAACGGGAATTGTGGATGCACTGTTTACTTCGACTACATCGGTATGTGTGACCGGCCTTGTGACGGTGCCTACATACGCACACTGGAGTCTGTTCGGACAGGTTGTGATTGCACTTTTGGCGCAGGTTGGCGGCTTAGGTGTAATTACGTTTACCACGATGTTTATGTTGATTCTGCGTCGCCGGATTGGCATGAAAGAAAGACTTTTGATTCAGGATGCGTATAACCTCGATACGATTCAGGGGCTTGTTGTTTTGGTGAAAAAAATTCTAAAGGGGACCCTTGTCGTAGAGACAGTGGGTGCCCTTCTTTATATGACGGTGTTTATTCCGGATTACGGTTTGGCGGGAATCTGGTATTCCGTTTTTAATGCCGTGTCCGCATTTTGCAATGCCGGGATGGATGTAATCGGACCGGATAGTTTGAGCCGTTATGTCGGAAATCCGGTTGTGAATATTACAACAATGGGGCTGATTATTTTAGGAGGACTAGGTTTCCCGGTCTGGTGGAATGTATTGGATGTTATGAAACAGAGAAAACGAAAACGCCGAACCGGAAGGGAATCTTTACATTATTTATCGTTAAATGCAAAACTTGTACTTTTTATGACAGCTTTTTTGATTGTGGTTGGTGCTATTTTGATATTAATTCTTGAATATCAAAATCCGGCAACACTTGGTCCTTTGTCTTTTTTTGATAAAATTCAGGCAGCTTTTTTTCAGTCAGTAACGACAAGAACGGCAGGATTTTGTACCATTTCACAGTCAGGGTTAAATAAGTCGACTGCCCTTGTGTGCTGTCTTTTAATGTTTATTGGCGGGTCACCGTCCGGTACAGCAGGAGGAATCAAAACAACGACGATTGCAGTACTTGTATTAACGGTTGTTTCCATTATTAAGGGGCGTCGTGATACGGAAATGTTTGGACGGAGAGTCAGTGATATGGCGGTGCGCCGTGCGTTGTCGATTTTTGCCGTGAGTTTCAGTGTAATGTTAGGAGCTACAGTCATTTTAGCGGCAGTTCAGCCGGGCAATTTTATTGATTGTCTGTATGAAATTGTTTCTGCCATTGCGACGGTTGGATTAAGCAGAGATTTTACCCCGCATTTGACTACGGTGTCGCGGTTAATTATTATAGTAACAATGTATATTGGACGAATCGGTCCGATTTCGCTTGCCCTGTTTTTTAACTCCAAGCGCTTTGTGAATGTAAAAACGTACCCGAAAGAGCGGGTTTCTGTTGGATAGGAGGAATACGATGAAACGAAAAGAATTTGTTGTGTTTGGTGTTGGTGATTTTGGTATGTATGTTGCGAAAACCCTTGCCAATTCCGGTGCTACCGTGATGGTAGTGGATAAAGATGAGGAGCGGTTAGAGCAGATTGCTTCGGAAGTGACGCATACAATTTGTGCAGATGCCACAAACCCGGAAGCGGTAAAACAGTTAGGAATTGGAAATTACGACGGTGCGATTATCGGCATCGGACGGAGTTTGGAAACCAGTGCCCTGATTACGATGCAGTTAAAAGAATTGAATGTGCCATTTATCATGGCAAAGGCATCCACTGATATGGAAGGAAGAATTTTGAGCCGTATCGGGGCAGACAAAGTAATTTTTCCTGACCGTGCAATGGGAATCCGTGTTGGCAACGATATTATGAATGGTAATTATTTTGAGGCAATTGAACTCTCGGATGAATATAGTATTGTGGATATGGCAGTGCCGTCAAACTGGGCGGGAAAAACATTGGAGCAGTTAAATATCCGCTCACGCTATGGCATCAGTATTATCGGTATCCGTGGATTGGAAGAGACTAATGTAAATCCATCCGCATCGTATGCACTGCATCCACAGGATGTTTTAATTGTTTTGGGACATAATACAGAGATACAGAAGTTACGGGAGATGAAAGAATGATTGAGTCAGCAGCAAATGCAAAATTTAAGCGCATCCAGAAACTGATGAAGCAGGCAAGAGCAAGAAAAAAAGAAGGTGTCTTTGTCGTAGAGGGATGGAAAATGGTGCGTGAGGCATTGCAGAGAGATTTGGTACAGGAATTGTACTGTGATGAAAAAGAAGAACAAGCATTAGCCAAAGAACTGGCAAAACTGCAAAAACGTCCGGCGATTGAGGTGCTTAAGACAGCGTTATTTAAGCAGATGTCAGACACCGTAAATCCACAGGGGGTTTTGGCGGTTATCACAATGCCGTCTTATGACAGGGAGCAAATGATTTCCTCGGATGAATGTAAGCTTCTCTGCCTCGAAAACATACAAGATCCCGGTAATCTGGGAACAATGTTTCGGACAGCAGAAGGGGCCGGTATGTCGGGTGTTGTTTTGTCGTCCGGCTGTGTAGATTTGTTTAATCCAAAAGTTGTGCGCTCGACGATGGGAGCAATGTTTCGTGTCCCATTTTATATCTGCGAGTCAATGAGCGAGGAGATGAAACAGCTGCAAAATCAGTCATTTCACTTTTATGCCGCTCATTTACAGGGCAAGAAAAACTTCCGCGAGGAAACGTATGATGGACGCATCGGCATCTTAATCGGCAACGAGGCAAATGGACTGAGTGATGAAGTCACCGCCCTTGCCGATAAAAAAGTAATCATTCCGATGGAGGGCGAACTGGAGTCGTTAAATGCAGCAGTGTCGGCTGCGTTGTTGATGTATGAGGTGCAGCGGAATAAGCAGCTATAGTTTCCGTAATTTAGTACAAAAAGTTTGTTCCTCATGGGCCGCTCTCACTCGTTGAGTTGCGTAGCGGTATGGGCACTGAAACTACCAGTGCCACATACCGACGCACTCAAAACCCATGAGCCCCAAAACTTTTTGTACTAAATTACTGGAAATTATAGAAAACTAGCCGTAAATGCTAGGCGTGAAAGCATTCTGAATTGGTAAGCAACTTGTTTTGAGGCAACATTTAGTAGAGTACAGCGAGAGTTATTTCGCTTTTGATTGCTTATACTATTGGTAGTTGCCAACTTATTTGGGGTTCCGGTGATTTATGAAGAAAAGATTTGCGTAAAGAGGTAGTTGCCAACTTATTTAGGATTCCAGTAATTTATTCGAAAAGATTTGTATGGCGTGGGTACAAATGCGCAAGTATGAGACATGCGTAGTTTGCATGTCGATACTTCTGCGTATTTGTCTAGCGGGAGCGCCCACGACATGCAAACTTTTCGAATAAAATACGGAAACTAAAAAAATGGCAGCGCCCACGAGACGCAAAACTTTCTACTGAATTACGGAAAATAAAAAATTCCCACCCCCACGCCACAAACAAAATCTGTTAAAATTTTGACAAAAACCTAATTTTTTAGTATGATAAGGAGAAACAGTGAATAAAATGAAAGGGAGGATTCGAGACGATGTTGACGATTTTTTGGCTTGTACTGGTAGCCATTATGTTGGTAATTGAGATTTTTACACTGGGTCTTACGACAATTTGGTTTAGTCTTGGCGGCGTGGCAGCGGCAATTGCAGCAGGACTTAACAGCCCTTTGTGGTTACAGATTGTTTTGTTTGCCGGCGTGTCGGTTGTGGTTATGGTTTTAGTTCGTCCGTTTGCTGTAAAAGTGCTTGACAAAAATCGTGCCAAGACCAATATCGATGAACTGCCGGGGCAGAAAGCAGAAGTTATCGAAACAATTGATAATGAAAAGGGAAGTGGCACGGTACGTCTTCGTGGTGTCGAATGGATGGCACGCAGTGTAGATGACACGGTGATTGAAGAGGGAAAAGTAGTAACGATTCAATCGGTTTCCGGTGTCAAGTTACTGGTAAAAGAGTGATAAAAACAGCGCAAAAGCGCGGAATGGAGGCATGTTATGGGAAGCGAAATGGAGATTAGTCTGGTACCGATTATTATTGTTGTAATTGTAGCAATTTTGCTTTGTGTACTGGCATCTTGTATTAAAATTGTGCCACAGGCACAGGCGTTTATTGTTGAAAGACTGGGCGGCTATCAGTGTACATGGTCGGTTGGACTGCATTTTAAGGTTCCGATTATTGACAAGGTAGCTAGAAAAGTTCTGTTAAAAGAGCAGGTGATGGATTTCCCGCCACAGCCGGTAATTACAAAGGATAATGTAACGATGCAGATTGACACCGTTGTATTTTTCCAGATTACGGATCCGAAGCTTTTTACGTACGGGGTGGAAAATCCGATTATGGCAATTGAAAATCTGACGGCGACTACACTTAGAAATATCATTGGTGATTTGGAATTAGACCAGACACTTACGTCACGTGAGACAATTAATACGCATATGCGTTCCAATCTGGACATTGCGACTGACCCGTGGGGAATCAAAGTAAACCGTGTGGAATTGAAAAACATCATTCCACCGAGAGAAATTCAGGACTCCATGGAGAAGCAGATGAAGGCGGAGCGTGAGAGACGTGAATCTATTCTTCGTGCGGAAGGTGAGAAGAAATCGACAGTCCTTGTAGCAGAAGGTAAAAAGGAGTCTGCGATTTTGGAAGCGGAAGCAGAAAAAGAAGCAGCAATCCTTCGTGCAGAAGCAAAGAAAGAAGCAATGATTCGCGAGGCAGAAGGTAAGGCTCAGGCGATTGCAGAGGTCCAGAAGGCGACAGCAGAAGGCCTGAAATACTTAAATGAAGCTGCACCGACGGAATCGGTTCTGACTTTGAAGAGTTTGGAAGCATTTGAAAAAGCAAGTGACGGCCAGGCAACCAAAATTATCATTCCATCGGAAATTCAGGGGATTGCAGGACTGGCAAAATCCGTGATTGAAACATGTAAAGAAAAATAACACAGAGAAAAGAGTGAAAAAAATGAATTTACAAGGAAGAAATTTTTTGACGCTAAAGGATTTTACACCGGAAGAGATTCGCTATTTTCTGGATACAGCAAAAGAGTTGAAGGAAAAGAAGAAAAATCATGTTCCAATGAAAGAATTTGAGGGACGAAATATTGCCCTGATTTTTGAAAAAACAAGTACGAGAACACGTTGCTCATTTGAAGTCGCAGCGCATGATTTGGGAATGGGTGTGACATACTTAGATCCAAGTGGTTCCCAGATTGGCAAGAAAGAAAGTATTGCGGATACGGCACGTGTGCTTGGACGTATGTTCGACGGTATTGAGTACCGTGGCTTTGGACAGGAAATTGTTGAAGAACTGGCAGAGTATGCCGGTGTGCCGGTTTGGAACGGACTGACGAATGAATATCATCCGACTCAGATGCTTGCCGACCTTCTTACCATTGAGGAGCAGTTTGGACATTTGGAAGGAATCCGTCTGACTTATATGGGAGATGCCCGTTATAACATGGGAAATTCTCTGATGATTGCGTGCAGCAAGATGGGAATGCATTTTACTGCCTGCGCACCAAAAGAATATTTTCCAAATAAAGAACTGGTTGCCTTGTGTGAGGAATATGCAAAAGAAAGCGGTGGCAGCATTACTCTCACAGAAGATGTAAAAGAGGGAACAAAAGATGCAGATGTTCTTTATACCGATGTATGGGTTTCTATGGGTGAGCCGGATGAAGTCTGGAAAGAGAGAATTGAGGCATTAAGTCCTTATCAGATTAACAAAGCGGCAATGGATAATGCAAAAGAAAATGCTGTATTTATGCATTGTCTGCCGGCATTCCATGATTTGAAAACTAAGATTGGAAAAGAAATCCATGAAAAATATGGATTGACGGAAATGGAAGTAACAGATGAAGTGTTTGAAAAATATGCTGACGTGGTATTTCGCGAGGCAGAAAACCGCATGCACACAATTAAAGCGGTTATGTATGTGACACTTCCAAGGTAAAGCAACGAAAGGAGCTAATATGAGCAATAACTTAAACGCCGGATATCGAAATGAGTGGTTACATAAGATGGCATCGGTGTGTGAAGCGAGCAGCACCATTGACTCTACTCTTTATGAAAAATATGAAGTAAAGCGCGGACTCCGTGATTTGAATGGACGTGGTGTATTGACCGGCCTCACAGAAATTTCAGAGATTCAATCAACAAAAATTTCCGATGGGGTACAAGTTCCCTGCGATGGTAAATTATTTTATCAAGGCATTGATATTGAGGAGATCGTGGATGGGTTTCTATCTGAAAAACGGTTTGGATATGAGGAAGTTGTGTATCTTCTGATTTTTGGAAAACTGCCGAATGAATCTGAACTGGAAGAACTCAAGGACATGTTAGCCAATTATCGTCAAAGCCTGCCAACCAGCTTTGTACGTGATATTATTATGAAAGCACCAAGTGTTGACCTTATGAATACACTCGGACGAAGCGTTCTTACGTTATATTCTTATGACGACAGAGCAGACGATATTACTACGGAAAATGTGCTGCGCCAGTGTTTGCAGTTAGTCGCACTGTTTCCGATGTTTGCGGTATATGGTTATCAGGCGGCATGCTATTTCCATGAAGGAACCAGTTTCTTTCTGCATCCGCCAAAAGCGGAGTATTCGACCGCAGAAAATATTCTGCATATGCTTCGCCCGGACAGCAAATTTTCACCGTTAGAGGCAAAAATTTTAGACATTGCCCTCGTGCTTCATGCAGAGCATGGCGGCGGTAATAACTCGACATTTACGGACCATGTAGTAACCTCATCAGGAACCGATACTTATGCGGCCATTTCGGCAGCACTCGGTTCGCTGAAAGGACCAAGACACGGTGGAGCAAATAAAAAAGTATCGCAGATGTTTGACGATATGAAACGGAAAGTTAAAAACTGGGAAGATGAGGATGAAGTAGAATCGTATTTGATTGCCCTTCTGAATCAGCAGGCATTTGACCGTGCCGGTTTGATTTACGGTATGGGACACGCGGTGTACTCAATTTCTGACCCGCGTGCGAGAACGTTCCGCAAATTTGTCCAGAAACTTGCCGATGAAAAGGGGCTTCAGAAAGAATTTGCCCTTTACAATCTGGTCGAAAAACTGGCACCAAAAGTCATTGCGAATGAGCGTCATATTTATAAAGGTGTTAGTGCAAATATCGATTTTTACAGCGGACTTGTATATAGCATGCTGGGGATTCCGCACGAGCTCTATACTCCGATTTTCGCAATTGGACGTATCGCCGGCTGGAGTGCGCACCGTTTAGAGGAACTTGTCAATGCCGGGAAAATCATTCGTCCGGCTTATAAAGCAGTGGCAAAACATAAACCATATACACCGTTAAGTGAACGGGATTAGGAGGTTTTCCATGCAGGAACAACAGATTTTGTGCGCGTGCAGTGCCTATGAGCAGAAATATTATTTAAATCCGCGTTATGCATCGCTTCCATCCGCGATTCAGGATGAACTGCAGATTATGGCGGTGACGATGACGGAAGATGTCGGCGGTGTATTTACCATGGAATTTGATGAAGATGGCTCCCTTTATATGTCTACGACGGCAAAGGAAAATGATTTCTTCTATGATGAAATCGGAAGCCATTTGAAAATTAAACAATACCGTGTAAAATACGCAGAACTTTTAGAAAATTTAGAGACTTACTATAAAACATTTTTTATTGACGGAGTGAACGAATGAAATCATTTACTCTGAATGGGGGCTATTATGTTACTGGCGATTGATATCGGAAATACAAATTTGACATTTGGACTTTTTCAAGGAGAAAAAATTCTGCATAAGTTCCGGCTGACAACCAGTCTGCCGAGAACTTCGGATGAGTTTGGTGTCCAGATTGTGGAGCAGTTATCTCACAAAGATGTGTCTGCGGACGACGTTGAGGATGTCATTATCTGCTCCGTTGTGCCAAAGATTATGTATTCTCTGACAAGCGGTGTAAAAAAATATCTTGACTGTGATCCGATGATTGTGGGAAATGGGACAAAATCGGGTATCCGTATTGCAACAACGAATCCGATGGAAATTGGAGCAGACCGTGTCGTGGATGCGGTCGGTGCTTACTTTTTGTATGGCGGGCCGGTGTTTGTCATTGATTACGGCACGGCTACGACATATGATTTGGTGACGGAAGACGGTGCATTTGTTGCAGGTGTCACGGCACCCGGTATAAGAATCAGTGCGAAAGCACTTTGGAGCAATGCAGCAAAACTTCCGGAAATTGAAATTATAAAACCGGAGTCGATTATGGCGAAAACCACGATTACAAGTATGCAGGCAGGACTTGTGTATGGAACGATTGGACAGGCGGAATATATCATTGACAAGTTCCGTGAAGAATCGGGTTATCAGAATATGAAAGTTGTGGCAACCGGCGGGCTCGGACGCATTATTTCAGAGGGCACCGATAAGATTGATATTTATGATTCAGAGCTGACCTTACAGGGCATGCGTCTGATTTATGAGAGGACGAAAAAGAGTGAAGATGGGAAGTAACAAACTGAAAATCGGCAATGTAAGCTTAGATGGCAATATTGTATTAGCACCAATGGCAGGGGTTACGGACCTGCCATTTCGTCTGCTTTGCAAAGAGCAGGGAGCGGATTTAATCTGCACAGAAATGGTGAGTGCAAAAGGCATTTTTTATAATAATAAAAATACCGAGGATTTGCTTCGGATTGATGACAGGGAACGCCCGGTATCGCTGCAGTTATTTGGCTCAGACCCGGATATTATCAGTGAGATGGCAAAAAAAATTGAGCATCGGAATTTTGACATCTTAGATATCAATATGGGGTGTCCTGTGCCAAAGGTTGTAAATAATGGCGAGGGTTCTGCTCTCCTTAAAAACATTCCGCTTGCGGCAAAAATTATTGAGAAAACGGTAAAAGCGATTGACAAACCGGTGACGGTGAAATTTCGCAAAGGATTTGGTGCGGACGAAGTGCAGGCAATCGAGATGGCAAAGGCGGCGGAAGCAGCAGGCGCAGCGGCTATGGCAGTACATGGCAGAACAAGAGAGCAGTATTACAGTGGAAAGGCTGACTGGGAGATAATTGCCAAAGTGAAAGATACGGTGTCAATTCCGGTCATTGGAAATGGAGATATTTTTACGCCGGAAGATGCCAAAAATATGATGGAGCAGACAAATTGTGATGGTGTGATGATTGGCCGCGGCGCACAGGGAAATCCGTGGATTTTTCATCAGATTAAGACATATTTAGAAACCGGAATGGTACCGGAAAAACCACCTTTTTCTGAAGTGTGCCGGATGATTCTGCGCCATGCAAAAATGCAGATTGAGTGGAAAGGCGAAAAACGCGGCATGCGTGAAATGCGAAGCCACGCGGCGTGGTACACCGCGGGTTACCCACATTCTGCTTCTCTGCGGCGTGCAATGAACACAGTGGAGACATATGCACAGTTAGAGGAACTATTTTCCATTTAACAGAAAATCACAACTTTATGTCCGAATTATCAAAGTATGAACACAGGCTGTTCATACTTTTTCTTTAGATTAAAGGTAGAAAATGTAAAGAATACGATGAGCAGTATGACAAATTCCATGAACGACATGATTGATACCGTTTCCATTGCGATTGCGTTTATCGCCGGCATTTCCCTTTTAGTAGGCGGAATCGGCGTTATGAATATTATGCTTGTTTCAATTACCGAGCGTACCAGAGAAATCGGTACGCGCAAGGCGCTTGGCGCAAAGAACAGCTCCATCCGCCTGCAATTTATTATAGAAGCGGTTATCCTCTGCTTGCTGGGAGGCGTCTTTGGGAATTTATTCTCGGAGCCGCCGCCGCTTCCCTCCTAGGCTATGCGGCATCTGCTCCGGTGGCTGCCATCATTGGTTCCGTTGTATTTTCCATGATTATCGGCGTGTTCTTCGGTTACTATCCGGCGAACAAAGCGGCGAGACTTGACCCGATTGAAGCACTTCGGTATGAGTAGAAAATAGGAAATCATAAAAAAGAAAGTCATATTTACCTGTACCCGCAGGTAGATGTGGCTTTTTTTTGAAGTAAAAACCGACCAAATGTGGTATTCTTTTATCTAATAGTTGTAGTACTTAATTTCAAGGCCTTGGAAGAAAGGAACATACCATGGACAAAAAACTTGTGTTACAAGCGAAAAAGCACGACAAAGAAGCCTTTGTGAAACTGGTGGAGAATTATCAGGTGAGTATGTATAAGACCGCAATTGCTATTTTGCAAAATGACGAGGATGCGGCAGATGCCATACAGGAAACGATTCTTATCTGCTGGGAAAAAATAGGTTCTTTGCGAAATGCTAAATTTTTTAAAACGTGGATGACGCGGATTTTAATTCACCGGTGTTATGCGATTTATAATGAAAATAAGCGGACGGTTGCGGCAGACAATTTTCCGGATGTCATGGACTGCTCGGATAAATACGGAGAAATCGAGTGGCAGGAAATGCTTGGTTTTCTAAATGAAAAGCAGCGTATCGTTGTGGAGCTTTATTACGGGCAGCAGTTTAAAGTCCGGGAAATTGCGGGGGCACTGCAAATTGGACAAAGTGCGGTAAAAAGCAGGCTGCAGTCAGCGAGAAAGACTTTGGAGCAATTTTATGAGATTGGGAAAGAAGCATCACCTGACAGCGACGGACGCTTATGAATTGGAGGGATTTAGTATGGATAGATTTACAAAATGGCTTGGCAATATTCGGAGAACGGATGAGGTGCCGGATGCGGTAAAACAGACAATTTGTGATACATTGCAGAATCTGCCGGATGCACCGGAGAATAAAATTGAAAACCGCACGTGGAAACATCTGGCGGTGGCAGCTTGTGTTGTTATTTTGATATGCGGCAGCGTGCTTGCGGTAAATCCGTCACTTGCGGCAAATCTTCCGATTCTTGGAACCATTTTTCAAAAGGTAGAGAAGGGAGTTATTTACTCCGGTGAGTATAAGGATGCGAAAAAGATTACACAGGAAAAGGAAAACCATTTAAGTGCACAAAGCCAAGGAATCAAACTGACGGCGTCGGAAGTTTACTGCGATGGATTTTCTGTGTATGTTACGATGAAAATGCAGGCAGAGCAGATGGATTTTTCAAAGGAAGGAAATGGAATCTGTGTGAAAGCACAGTATAGTTTTGGAAAACAGATGTCAAAAGAAGATTCCGACATTTTGATGGATGGAAAATGTGTTGACAAGCATGCGTTTATCGGAATGATGAAATTTGATAAAGAGGATGTCATTAAGAAAGACGGAACTCTTCGGATTCGGATTTTGACGGTTTATCTTCAGGATAAAGAGCAGTCTATCTGCGGTTCATGGAATTTTGAAATCCCGTATACGGTTTATAAAAAAGGGAGTAGAGAGATTGCAGTCAATAAAAAGCTAAACAGTCATTTGGCAGTAAAAAGTGTGTTTGTTTCCCCTTATCAGATTGTTGTGTTTACAAAGGAGAGCGGAGGCGTGCACAGTCAGATTGCATTGTTTGATCAGAACGGCGAGAAGATTTCTTTTGAAGAAGTTGGTGAGAAAAAAGGTCCATGGGAGCAGAAAATTTATGCAAGGAGAGGGCGTGTGATAACGAAATTGTATGGTTATGTCACAACGGCAGATAACCTCAAATTGTATCGCGCAAAAACAAGGAAAGAAGCAAAAAAACTTTCCAAGTATCAGTTTTGTGTGGATATTTTGTAGGGGAAATTAAGAAGTAAACTTGATAGAAAGTGAGGCAGCGAATGAAGAAAATAGGTATAGCAGTCATGATACTGGCGGTAATAGGAGTGGCGGTTGCCGCAGGTGTTTTTGTCACAGGGCATCCAGAGACGACAAAAGTAGAACAGAAACACGAAAAGATAAAAAAGGAAGGAAAAGCGTATGCCGGCAAATACCGGATGAACATATTGCTTGACACCAACAACAAGGTTCTTTCCGGAACGGTCCGTGCGACACTAAAAAATGCGACCGATGATGATTTGAAGAGTATTTGCGTGCGCAACTGGGCAGCCGCTATTTTGCAGGAGAAAACGAACCAGAAAAAGAAAGTGTGCAAAACTGAGATAACCTCCGCAAGAATCGGAGGACATATTTTGCAGATTGATAAAAAAGAAGATGCGTCAGTTCTTTATTTATCCGATAAGAACCGGGTTTTAGCACCGGCCCGCGAGTGTGTAACTGTTGAATTTTCATTCCGCACCGAGATTCCAAAACAGAAAAACCGATTTGGCTATATCTCTTATGACGGGCATGAAATGTATCAGCTTTCGTTTTGTTTTCCCTGTATCTCTCGCTATCAAAAGGGGGCGTGGAACGAAAATCCTTATGTGGGTGACAACGATGAGACGTATGTGTATGAGGCAGCAGATTATGAAGTTACATTCCGGCATCCGAAAAAATACACGATTGCAGCAACCGGCACGCAGCACTCTGTGCAGGATGGAACAACGATTACCGGCAAAAAGTTAAGAGAGTTTGCAGCGGTTTTGTCGGATGATTTTTGCCGGCTGGATGCGAAGACCGGCAGTACAACGATTTCAATTTTGGGACCAAATTATGAGAAAAATCAGAGCTATTACAAATATTCCATGCAGCTTGCGAAAGAGGCAGTCCGCATTTTTTCGGAAAAAATAGGTTTGTATCCGTTTTCACAGTTAAAAATCGTGCATTGCTTTATGAACAGCGCGATGGAATATCCGGGGCTTTGTATGATTGGCATGCCGGATGTGAAGGACTTTCGCAAAATTAACAAGAATTCTTACGGGGGACTGGAAGCGCATGTTCCGCATGAAATCGCTCACCAGTGGTTTTATGCTGCAATCGGCAACGACTCGTACAAGGAGCCGTGGCTTGACGAGGGCTTTTGTGAGTTCTGTGAAGACGTGTTATTCCCTTATTATGCAAATAAAAAATTACAGAAAAAACTGTGGAGCGACAAGTATTCCACCCGCAAAGACATGGACCGATGGTTCCGAAAAATCGTCATCCCCCAGTCCTCCCGCACCAAAGCAATCAACCGAAGCGTAAGCGATTATCAGGACAAGCCGGACGAATACTCAAACTCTGTTTACGAGGGCGGCAAACTATTCCTGTATGAACTGTGGAAAACAATGGGCGATAAAACATTCTTTCAAATGCTGCATAAATATTATCAGACATATCAATTTCAAATCGTAACAACAGACGACTTTTTGAAAATTGTGCGGTCGTATGGAACGGATAAGAAAGTTGAAAGAATAATAGGGAGATACATAGAAGAAAAGTAAATATGGAAAAGGTATTTGTTGAAAATCTTTTCAGTATTCCAGTAATTTAATAAAACAGCTTTGTGAACCCGTGGGTTTTGAGTACGTCGGTATGAGGCACTGGTAGTTTCAGTGTCCATACCGCTACGTACTCAACGAACGAAAGTGCCCTCGGGACATAAAGCTGTTTTATTCAATTACGGAAACTGAAAAATTCCAACAAACCCTTTCTGCATCAAAGTTGATTTTTTCCTCCAAAATGAGTATACTTACGTTATAAACATGAGAAACCATATCTCAAACCAAGGAGGATGCCAAATGAAAATCAAGAGAATTGCACACCGCGGTTTCAGTTCGGAGGCGCCGGAAAACACGCAGGCGTCATTTGCAATGGCGGTAGAAGGGGATTTTTATGGCGTGGAATGTGATATCTGGAAATCAAAAGATGGCGTTTACGTTGTCAGCCACGATGGACATTTGCGCAGGATGTGCGGAATTGATCGCTGGATTCCCAAGATGACTTTTGAGGAAATAATCAGCTATCCGGTGACAGCGGGGAAAAAGAGAGAGGAGCATCCCTTACAGCATTTGATTTCTTTTTCACAGTATTTGTCCATTATGGCGAGGAGCGAAACGATTCACCCAATTGTGGAACTGAAGATGGATTATACAACTGTAGAATTAAGAGAAATCGTTGATTTGGTAAAACAAAAGGGACTTCTTGAACGAACTGTTTTTATCAGTATGCACCTTTTGGCACTGTTGCGTTTGAAAGATATCGGAATTCCGGCATCAAAGCTTCAGTACGTTTATGGGGCGGTTGGCGGCAATAAGTGGACGAAAGTTTCGGATGAGCTGATTGCATGGCTTACCGAAAATGAGATTTCACTCGATTCACGTTACACGCTTGTTTCCAAAGAAGATGTGGAAAAACTTCACAAGGCGGGGCTTACCGTCAATGTCTGGACGGTGAACAAAGAGGAAGAAATGAAGCGTCTCTTGGATGAAGTTGGTGTGGATATGGTAACGACAGAATACTATTTTGAATGATTGGAGGGTGATTATGAGTTTATTAAAACAGTTGAAATGGAATTTGATTTTGCTCGCAGTAATTTTTATTGCACTTGGTATTGTCTTGATTCTCTGGCCGGGGGCAACGATGAAAACGATTTGCTATCTGCTGGCGGCGATGCTTTTGACATTAGGAGTGGTTTCCCTTATTAATTATCTTCGAAAAGATATCAGTGGAATTATTTACCGCTATGATCTTGTCGTGGGGTTGTGTGCAATCCTTGGTGGAATTCTCGTGATTGTGAAAGTGGACAAACTGACGGATTTGATTCCGGCGGTGCTTGGTTTTCTGGTAACGATGAGCGGTATTATGAAAATGCAGAATTCGGTCGATATGCTTCGCCTCGGACATGGTACGTGGCACGTGGCGTTTGCGATGGCAATTGTAAATATTGTTGCCGGAATTGTGCTTTTGATGAATCCGTTTGAGGCAGCGCAGATTTTGATTATGTGTCTCGGAATTGCACTGGTCTACAGCGGTATCACGGACTTGTATGTGACGATTTCGATATCTAGACGGTTGAGCCGGTTAAAGACGGAAATCGTTGTGGCGGAGGACGATTCGGAAGAATAAAGAAATGAAAAATGGAGGGAATTATGGCGCAGTATCATTCATTATCGAAGGAATTGCAGGAGCGGATTTTAGAGGACAGGGAGAAACATAAGATAAATCCGTATGCATTTCCGGATGAGAAAATTGTGAGACGACGCATGGACCACGATAAGGCGAATTTGTGGCGTCCGGCATTTGTGCGGGATGTGGAGAAAATTATGCATGTGCCGTATTACAACCGTTATTCGGATAAGACGCAGGTATTTTCTTTTTACCAGAATGATGACATTTCAAGGCGTGCCCTGCATGTTCAGCTCGTGTCACGAATCGCAAGAAATATCGGCAGTGTGTTAGGCCTCAATGAAAGTTTGATTGAAGCCATTTCTCTTGGACATGATATCGGTCATACGCCGTTTGGCCATGCCGGCGAGCGGATTCTGAGCAGTCTGTATCAGGAGCATACCGGTCGTTATTTTAATCATAATGTACATAGCGTCCGCGTGCTGGACGATATGGTGAACTGGAATATCAGTTTGCAGACCTTAGACGGAATTCTTTGTCACAATGGTGAGTTAGAACTAAAAGAGTATCGTCCATGCAACATGTCTACATTTGTAGAATACGACAAAAAGGTGGAAGCGTGCTATGTCGATGAGAATGCAATCGGCGAGTTGATTCCGTGCACGTTAGAGGGCTGTGTGATGCGTATCTGCGATATTATTGCCTATCTTGGCAAAGACAGACAGGACGCAATGCGCCTGAATTTATTAAAAGAATCACCATTTACCGCCGGGGCGATTGGCACCAGCAACGGTGAAATTATCAATAATTTCAGTGTCAATATCATCGAAAACAGTTATGGCAAAGATTATTTGAAAATGGATGAAGAATATTTTGACGCTTTGCGGCAGGCGAAAAAAGAAAACTATGAAATGATTTATAACAATAAGTCGCTTAACGATTTATATGAAAATGAAATCCGCCCAATGTTTGGTGAATTGTATGAGGAACTTTTGCGTCAGGCAGAAAGCGGAGACAAATCTTCTGTTTTTTACCGCCATCACATGGCATACATGGAGAAAAATAATTTTTATATCAAATCCCATGTCAGAAAGCCGTATGCCGAGCAGGAGAAAAATCAGCTTGTCGTCGATTATCTTGCCAGCATGACAGATGATTATTTTATTGCACTTTACCATTATTTGTTCCCGAAAGGAAAGCACGATGTCAAATTTGTCGGGTATTTTGATTTGTAGGAGTTTTCATTGACCCCATAGGATGTTTCGTGATAAAATGTGTTAGATACTAGGGTAAAAAGTACAAAAGGCGTTCGTGCCCGCACGAAAAGGCTTTTACACAATATTATTAGAATCAAATGAAGAAGGAGGAAACTAATTTTGAATAAGGAATTAGTCATCGTATTGGACTTTGGCGGTCAGTATAACCAGTTAGTTGCGCGCAGAGTCCGTGAATGCAATGTATATTGTGAAATTTATTCGTATAAAACGGATTTAGCAAAAATAAAGGAAATGAATCCAAAGGGCATTATTTTGACCGGCGGACCAAACAGCTGCTATGAGGATGGTGCTCCTTCTTATGATAAAGCATTATTTGAAATGGGTATTCCGGTACTCGGCCTTTGCTACGGTGCTCAGTTGATGATGCACGTGCTTGGTGGAACGGTGGAGAAAGCACCGGTTCGTGAGTACGGAAAAACCGACGTTCATGTAAATACCAATTCAGCATTGTTTACGGATGTCAGCGAAGACACCGTATGCTGGATGAGTCATTTTGATTATATTTCCAAGGTGGCACCGGGATTTGATATCTGTGCACATACGGCAGATTGTCCGGTGGCAGCCGCTGAAAATCCATCGGAGAAACTGTACGCCATTCAGTTCCATCCGGAAGTGCTTCACACCAAAGAGGGAACGAAAATGCTTTCCAACTTTGTTTACAATGTATGTCATTGTTCCGGTGACTGGCGCATGGATTCGTTTGTTGAGCATCAGATTAAGGCAATCCGTGAGAAAGTCGGCAATGGCCGCGTGCTCTGCGCTCTTTCCGGTGGTGTTGACAGCTCGGTTGCAGCCGTGCTTCTTTCCAGAGCCATTGGCGACCAGCTCACCTGCGTCTTTGTAGACCAGGGACTTCTCCGTAAAAATGAAGGCGATGAGGTAGAAGCGGTATTCGGTCCGGACGGCGACTATGATTTGAATTTCATCCGCGTCAATGCGCAGGAGCGTTTTTATGAAAAATTAGCCGGTGTCGAAGAACCGGAGAAAAAGAGAAAAATTATCGGCGAAGAATTTATTCGCGTTTTCGAACAGGAAGCAAAAAAAGTAGGCGCTGTTGATTTCCTCGTACAGGGAACCATTTACCCGGATGTTGTAGAAAGCGGCTTAGGCGGTGAATCCGCTGTCATCAAGAGCCACCACAACGTCGGAGGCCTCCCAGATTACGTTGATTTCAAAGAAATTATCGAGCCTCTCCGTGACCTTTTCAAAGATGAGGTCCGCAAAGTCGGTCTCGAACTCGGCATTCCGGAATACCTTGTATTCCGTCAGCCATTCCCAGGTCCTGGACTTGGAATTCGTATCATCGGCGAGGTAACCGCCGAAAAAGTCCGCATCGTGCAGGATGCAGACGCGATTTACCGTGAAGAAATTGCAAAAGCCGGTCTCGACCGCGACATCAACCAGTATTTTGCCGCCCTCACAAACATGCGCAGCGTCGGCGTTATGGGCGATGAGAGAACGTACGATTATGCCGTTGCACTTCGTGCTGTGAAGACCATTGATTTCATGACCGCAGAAAGCGCAGATATTCCGTTTGAGGTGCTGCAGACTGTAATGACGAGAATCATAAATGAGGTTAAGGGAGTCAACCGGGTATTCTATGATTTGACGAGTAAGCCGCCTGGAACGATTGAGTTTGAATAAATCGAGTTGCTTAAAAAAGCCAGTGTTTATGCGGGTTTCAGCGATTTCGATTAGTCTTTTGATAACAAATTGATAACAGTCATAGCAAGTGCCATTATTCTTGTTATCCAGTGGTTTATGGGTAACGGAACAATTAACAGGTGGCTTGCAGACTAAAGTTCGGAGCTTGGCTCTGAACAAATTCCATATTATAAACTAAGCCCTTAGCTGTGGTTAATAACCATAGTTAAGGGCTTTTTTGTCGTTGCCAAAGCATCTGTAGGGAGCTGCCAGTGGCAGGTCCTGTAGGTGCTTATTTATCTTTCAAGTGGTCTTTGAATGCTTCCACGAGAGCGTCACTTAATTCCTGTGATGGAACTTTTGCCCAACGCTGTGTGGTGTCGAACTCTGGATAATGGTAACGCCAGTTATCGTATTCTTCTCTGTTGATTTCTTCGGAAGATAGCTTGTCTGCCTGTTCTTTCCAAGCATACAGCATTTTGAGGAGTTCATATGCTTCTCTGCCTTTGTCCTTGTTGACCTTTAAGCATACCTCTCCGTCTGCTTCACTGACAGTAAGACCGTAAATATCTTCAAGGGTAAACAGAGTGTGCATAAGACCGATATAGCTGTCTATGTCAGGAACATCAAGAGCCTGTGGAGAAACATCAAGCACCTGTGCCAATGCATTTGTAAGGTCTGCTTTCGGTTTGCGTGTACCAGTTTCGTACTGTGCCAAACGCACATCAGCACTCTTTTCTGGAAAACCGATTGCTGTACCGAGATACTTTTGTGTCATACCACGCATTAGTCTGAAAAAATGTATTCTTTCGCTGATAGCCATAATGATACGCTCCTTTTATATTTAGTGAAATAAGTATAGCAGAAATGTTTAGTGGAAGTCAAGAAAAACCGAAACAAAAATGTTTAATATTTTCTTTGCAACCACTTGACAATAGCAAATATGTTTAGTAAAATAAATTACGAATTAAACAAATATGCTTAATGCGACAACTGAATGACCGTCCGAAAAGCCAAACCGCCAAGACCTCGTCGGAGCAAGTTCCGTATCGTTCGCTTGTGTGCAAGCACAAAAGCTCATTCGCTGCACTGCTCCTCCTCTTCCCCAAAAGTCTCCGACTTTTCGGGAACCCCTATACGAGCGAGCGCCTGATGTACTGCGGTGCATTGGGACAGCACAGCGCCTGCCGACAAGCAGGAGTGCCTGTTGGAACTTTAACACGGAGAAAGCGGCAAGCAAAAAATTATTTTAAGAAAGGAAGAAAAAGGATATGGAAAACAGATTTATCCGAGCCGAAGATGTGGCTCAGGAACTAAACGTATCAAAACCTTATGCATATAAACTCATCAGACAATTAAATGAGGAATTGAAAGCAAAGGGCTTTATTACGATTGCAGGGCGTGTAAATCGCCAGTATTTTTACGAAAGGCTCTACGGAGCAGGAAAGGGGGAAATGTAAATGCCGGTATTTAAGAATGAAGATAACGGTACTTGGTATGTGATGGCAAGGTATGTGAACTGGAAAGGGGAACGCAAGCAGAAATGCAAGCGTGGCTTTGCTACCAAACGAGAAGCACAGGAATGGGAAAGAATGTTCAAATTGCAGACTTCTTCAGACCTTGATATGAGTTTTGAAGCCTTTACGGAGCTTTATATCAATGATGTGAAGAACCGTTTGAAGGAAAACACGTGGCTTACCAAAGAGCATATCATACGCACAAAGATACTTCCGTATTTCGGGAAACTGAAAATCAGCGAGATTTCCACAAAGGAGATTATTACTTGGCAGAATGAAATGCTTGCCTATCGTGATGAGAAGAAAAAGCCTTATTCACAGACGTATCTGAAAACGCTGCACAATCAGTTGTCCGCCATTTTCAATCACGCTGTCCGCTACTATGAACTGCGTTCCAATCCTGCGGCAAAGGTGGGAAATATGGGACGTGAGGAACACAAGGAAATGCTGTTCTGGACAAAGGAAGAATACAAGAAATTCTCTTTTGAGATGATGGACAAGCCTGTTTCCTTTTATGCGTTTGAAATGCTTTACTGGTGCGGTATCCGAGAGGGCGAGCTGTTAGCTTTGACTCCGGCAGATTTCAACTTTGATAAGGAAACAGTCACAATCAATAAATCCTATCAGCGTTTGAAAGGGCAGGATGTGATTACTTCTCCGAAAACGAAAAAGAGCAACCGCACGATTAAAATGCCGAAGTTTCTGTGTGAGGAAATGAAAGAATATCTCGGTATGCTTTACGGATTGAAGAAGAAAGACCGTATCTTTACGGTGACGAAAAGCTATCTTCATCACGAGATGGACAGAGGGGCAAAGGCGGCAGGCGTGAAGCGTATCCGCATTCACGATCTCCGTCACAGCCACATTTCACTCTTGATTGATATGGGCTTTTCTGCGGTGGCGATTGCTGACCGAGTTGGTCACGAAAGTATTGATATTACTTATCAGTACGCACACCTCTTTCCGTCAAAGCAGATTGAGATGGCAGAAAAATTAGATGATTTAGGGAAAGGAGATTTTGAAAATGTCAGCTAAGAACAGAGATAACAAAAATCGTTGGAGGAATATCACAGTAGGGTTTCGAGTATCGCCCGAAGAAAACGAACTCATTAACAGAGCTGTAGCTCTATCAGGATTGCCAAAACAGGAGTATTGTTACCGCCGTTGCTTAAATCAGGATGTGGTGGTACAGGGCAATCCGAGAGTGTATAAGGCGTTGAAAACGGAATTTGCCACAGTCCTTGCGGAACTGAAAAGGATTGAAGCAGGAAAAGGTGTGGATGATGAACTGCTGAGTGTAATAGAACTGATTTCCATTATTCTCGGCGGTTTGAAAGGAGAGGATGCGAATGGAGAATAAAAAAGAAATGACTATTCCAAATGTATCTGCGGCAACAGATGCGGAACAGTCACTTTCCAAATGTACTGACAATAGTATAGTCAATCAGGATACGGATTTCAAGGGGTACGAGCAATCTTTTGAAGAAATGCAAAGGGAAATACTCAGACAGTTAGACCCTTCCTATCTGAAAACAGTATCAATGACAACGCTGTATGATACGGTGTTTGAGGTTCAGACACCACTTATCGACGGTCTGCTCCAAAGGGGAACTTACCTTTTCGTAGGTTCCCCGAAAGTGGGAAAGAGCTTTATGATGGCACAGCTTGCCTATCATATCAGCACAGGCACACCGCTTTGGGAGTATAAGGTGCGTAAGGCAACGGTGCTTTATTTTGCCCTTGAAGATGATTACCCACGTTTGCAGAAGCGATTGTTTCAGATGTTCGGTGCAAAGGAGACAGGCAATCTGTATTTCGCAACGGAATGTAAAACGGTCAATGGCGGACTGGAAGAACAGATAAGAGGGTTTATGAGGGAACACCCAGACACAGGCTTGATTATCATAGACACCTTAAAGCGTGTGCGTGAAGCAGGCGGAGCAGATTACAGCTACGCAAGTGATTATGATGTTGTGGCAAGGCTGAAAGCGTTGGCAGACAGTTACAAGGTTTCAATGCTTATTGTTCATCATACACGCAAACAAAAATCGGAAGATATATTCGATATGATTTCAGGCACGAATGGTCTGATGGGTGCGGCAGACGGTGCATTTGTTCTCAGTAAGGACAAGCGTACTTCCAACAATGCCACACTTGATGTTGCTGGCAGAGACCAGCAGGATATGAAAATCCATCTTGTAAGGGACAGCGAGCGATTGGTGTGGAACTTTGCAAAATCGGAAACGGAGATGTGGAAAGAACCGCCCGAACCTCTGCTTGAGAAGATAGCGGATACGCTCTTTTCGGAAAGTGACAGATGGGAAGGAACTGCTTCGGAACTTTGCGAAAGGCTTGCGGTGGATATAAAGCCGAATGTACTTTCTTTAAGGCTCAGTATCAACGCAAGCAGGCTGTTTCGTGATTACGGTATCCGTTATCAGAACAGCCGCACACACGACGGAAGAAAGGTTTCACTTTGGAAAGAAACCGAGCAGACGGCGTGACAAACGGTGTCAAAGGTGTCAATGTTTTTGAGAGCAGCACGCTGTGAAAAACATTGTCACCATCGTCACACTTTGACACCGGATAAAGTTTAGGGGAGTGTGCAGAGAGTGCCTTTTCAAAGGCGGCTCTTTGGTCTCGCCTGCTGGCTCGGTCGGTTCGCAGGCGTGTGTGCCACCGGCACACGCTCACCCCTCGGAGAGCCTTCGGAGAACGCAAAACCTGTTTACAGGTCGCATTTTTGATGGGTGTACCCGTCAAAAGTGCTTTTGCGTTACTTTTGACAAAAGTAACAAAACCTGAGAATGTTGAAATTTACAGATGGGAGATGAAAAAATGCAGAGAACGATAAGTGCAATGGTCGGTAAAGGCTCGGTCAATCACAATAGCCGAAAGTTCCGAGCAGAAAATGTAGACGGAACTCGTACTCATCTCAATATCGACTACTGCAATGAAAATATAAAGACAGTTTATCACGAATTGTTTGATGAAGCATTGGAAAGATACAATGCCAAGCAGATAAGGTCAGACCGAAAGATAAAAGATTATTATGAAAAAATCCGAAGTTCCAAGCAGGAAAAACCGTTCCACGAAATCATTTTACAGGTGGGCGGTAAGGGAAATATGAACGCCGATACGGAAAACGGAGAACTGGCAAAGCAGATTTTAGATGAATACTATCAGGGTTTTCAGGAGCGAAATCCACAGCTTCGGGTGTTCTCGGCTCATCTGCATATGGATGAAGCTACACCACATCTGCACATAGATTTTGTACCTTTTACCACAGGCAGCAAGCGTGGACTTGATACAAGAGTGTCACTAAAGCAGGCTCTTGCAACGCAAGGTTTTAAGGGCGGCAGTCGTGGCGATACGGAGTGGTCGCAATGGATACAGTCCGAAAAAGAACAGCTTGCGGCGGTGATGGAACGTTATGGGATTGAGTGGGAACATTTAGGCACACACGAAAAACATCTTTCTGTTTTGGATTATAAAAAGCAGGAAAGAGAAAAAGAAGTGGCGGCATTAGGTGCGAAAATCGAGCAGAAACAGATTGAATTTGATGTGTTGTCGGAACGAGTATTGAACTATGATAAGGCAAAAGACGAGCTGTCAAATCTTGAAATAGAGCTTGATACTGCACCGAAATATCAGTTGCCAGAACCAGAGAAATTTATGACTGCAAAGGCATATAAAACCAAAATGGCAGAGCCGGTTGTAAGGAAATTGAAGCAACTTGTCAAAACGGTGCTTGCCCGCTGCTTTGAGGGGTGGGACAACTATCATAGGCTGAATACAGCGAATGCACAGTTATACCGCACCAATCAGCGTTTGGAGAAAGTCAATGAAAGATTGACCGAAGAAAACAAAATCCTAAAAGCAGAAAATAAAGATTACAGCCTGCTCCGTAAGGTTTTTGGTCGCAAACAGATAGATGATTTGTTGGAGCAGGCAAGAACAGTTAAAGGTCGCAAGCGTGATAATACACGATCACGATAGACAAAAATCACAGGAGGAAAAGGAAAATGACAAAGACAATTTTTGAAGAAATGGGCGGAACTTATAGACAGGTGGGTGATTATTTATTGCCGAACATCACAGTACCAGCCGAAGAAGAAATAGAGCCGATTGGTTTATGGGGGAAACGACATGCAAGGCATTTAAAGGAACACTATAAAGTGTTATATATGAACCTGCTGACAAGCGGAAAGCTGCATAGTTATCTTGCAGAAGTCGATAAGCAAGCAGAGGATATGTTTCTTCGACTGGTAAAGGAATATGCCGACAGACAAGATGTGACGGAACAATTAAAGAAAGATAATCCCTACGAATGGATTGGAAGAATGAATAATATTCAGGCTTGTGTGAGGGAAGTTGTAGGAACGGAGTTGATTTACACATAAGCGTTTTACGGTATGGTGCTCCTGCGTTTGCTGGAGTGCTGTGGTTGTGGTTGTAAAGAGGTTGTGAAAGATTGAATTTCGTAATGGTTGGATGTATAATTAGGAAGTGAAAATTTTAATTTGCACTTCCATAAGGTGAAATGTATTGACACAAAAAATACAGTATGATAGTATTGCCATTAGAAGAAAGAAAGGCACATTTTGTGTAAGGTGAGGAAATGATTAATAGATAATTTGATTTAAGTAAGACACATATAGTTATTGAGCCTGTAGAGAATAGGTTTGTTTTGTGTACGCTTAAGTTGGATTATCGCAAGAGGCATTTCCTTTGTTTTCCTTTTGGAAAAGAAATAAGGGGCTATTTAGCGAGTCTATTTTTGCGTATGCAAAAAAGACTCGTTTTTGTGTGTTCAAAATAATAATTGGCTCAGACTTCGAAAAGGAGAAACTTTAATGTTGCAGATAAAAAAATTAAATTTAACACATAAAAAAGACCTGAGAATAATTCTTAATGATTTCAACCTTGTGCTAAATGATGGAGATAAGGCAGTTATTATTGGAGAAGAGGGAAATGGGAAATCGACATTAATGAAGTGGATATACAATCCGTCGCTTGTAGAAAACTATATAGAAGCAGATGGGGAAAGGATAATGGGACACGAACGTCTTGGTTATCTTCCGCAGGAGATGCTCGATGAAGATAAGGAAAAAACAATATACGAATATTTTTCTGAAGAGGAAATATTCTGGGAGAAAACGCCTAAAGAATTGTCTGTTATTGCGGGAAAATTTGGAATGAAAAATGATTTTTTCTACAGTAACCAGACAATGGGTAGTCTTTCAGGAGGCGAAAAAGTCAAGACACAACTTATGAGGCTTTTCATTCGCGATGTTTCTGTGCTGTTGTTGGACGAACCTTCCAATGACATCGACATTGCGACGCTTACATTACTGGAAAAAATCATAAATGACTGGAAGCACATTGTGCTTTTTATTTCACACGATGAAACGCTGATAGAGCGTACTGCCAACATGGTGATACATATCGAGCAGATTATACGAAAAACAAAGGCGAGATATACCGTGGCAAAGCTTCCCTATAGACGCTATGTGGAAGAACGGCTTCATAAATTTGAAATCCAAAAACAGCGGGCACTGAGTGACCGTAGGGAGAAAAAGATTCGCGATGAAAAATATCAAAGAGTTATGCAGAGTGTACAAGGTGCATTAAGAAGTTGTACCAGACAAGCACCGTCTGTTGCCAAAAACTTAAAGGACAAAATGCATACGGTTAAGGCAATGGAACGAAGATTTGAAAAAGAAGATGAAAATATGACTCAGATGCCGGAACAGGAAGAAGCAATCTTTGTCAAATTAGGGGATGAAAACTCACACATTCCCGCAGGAAAAACGGTCATAGAATATGAACTTTCAAAGCTTGTGACTCCGGATGGCAAAAGAATTTTAGCAGAAGGAATTCATTTAAAAATAAAAGGTTCAGAAAAAATCTGTATGATAGGAGCCAACGGGGCAGGAAAAACGACTCTTCTAAAAAAGATAGCGGAAGAACTCCTAAATCGGAATGACATTAAAGCAGAATATATGCCTCAAACTTATGAAGACCTGCTGGATTTGGATGTTACACCGGTTGATTACCTTGATAAAACAGGAGATAAAGAAGAGCGTACAAGAATTAGAACATACCTTGGTTCACTTAAATACACACCAGATGAAATGGAGCATCCGATTCGGGAGTTATCAGGCGGACAAAAGGCGAAAGTGCTTCTCTTGAGGATGAGCTTAAGTGGTGCAAATGTTCTTATTCTGGATGAACCGACAAGAAATTTTTCACCATTGTCCGGTCCGGTAATAAGAAAAATGCTCCGAGAATTTCCGGGGGCTGTCATTAGCATTTCTCACGATAGAAAGTATATTGAAGAGGTGTGCGATAAAATATATCAGCTAAATCCTAATGGATTACAGCTAATTGGTGATTGATAACAAAAAGGATGAAAGACTGACAAATTTCAGGCTTTTAGTGAGTTGGAAAGCATACAAAGATTTGAATTTGGAGGATAGATTATGGTACGTACAGAAGATGCATGTGAAATTATAAAATATGCTTTGCAAAACGAAATTAAAGTATATTTAGATGGCGGATGGGGTGTTGATGCACTTCTTAAAAGAGAATCAAGAATACACAATGATATTGATTTGTTTGTTGAACTGAAACATTATCATGATTATATTTATGTGATTAAGCAGCATGGATTTGAGGAAGTAAATACTGATTATACAACGGATGGTCATACTGTCTGGAAAGATGATAAACAAAGAATCATTGATTTACATTGTTTTGAATTTACAGATGACGGAATTGTTTATGAGGGAGATATATTTCCATCAAAAACTTTTTCCGGTATTGGAAAAGTTGGAGATATAACTGTTTCTTGTATTGAACCATTGAGTCAGGTAATGCTTCATTTGGGATATGAACACGATAAAAATGATGTGCATGATGTGATGCTGTTGTGTGAAACATTTCAAATAGCAATACCAGATGAATATAAGGAAAAGTAAAATTTCAGTTTTGTGTTGAATCTCTAAGCAAAATAGCTTATAATTTGACATGCTACATATAGTTATTATCCACAGTTATCGAGTAGGTGTTATCAATGCCGATAACAAAATGATAACATTAGCTCGTATAGGCAGGATAATATGGATATATCAAATAATCAAAAGAACGAGAAACATTACAGAGAATAATTCCTAAACAAAAAGCGTTAGTCTTTGTAGAGTTTGAATAATTTCTAAGAGCTCGCAAACCCTTGTAAATCAAGGGATGCGAGCTCTCTTTTTTCGTTTTGGTACTAAGATTTAGAGTCACTATTTTCAAGCTTATTGATGGTATTAGTTAATATAGTAGCATAATAATCATCAAAATTATTGGAAATATAATCTTTGGCAAGTGATATAAAATGATTATCAAAATCAGGGGCATTTTGGGTTATTATGGTTACAAATTTATATAATGTATAATCAGTTAAATTATAACTTTCCATTTCTAATAATTCATCATAATTGAAACTAGGAACAGTTTCATTAATATAACGTTTGTAAAATGGTTTGTCATATATACTATCAAGTAAAGCAGCTACCTCACGTCCATATCCTTGATTACCTGCTAAGATACTATATATGATATTGTCTACATCTTTAATTGACAGAGAAGTTATAAAATTTTCATTTAGTTCCTTTAATTGCAAAACAGCAGGGTTACTTATTGTGTAATCATAATCAGCAACTTTTTCAGATATGTTTTTGATTAATGAAGAAAACAAATCTTTATTGTTGCATAATATAAATATCTCTTGAAATCTTTGGCTTGAAAAAGTTGTTTTATCTAAAATATGTGAGATATAATCTGACTTTATTTGAGATAGTCGTTGTTGATTATAAGTGTTATTAGTAACAATTTTTATCCATAAGTCAATCTGATTATCTGTCATTTTATCATAGCTGAAATTTAATAATTCGACAATGTTATTATTGTATGATGCATCTGAAAGTTTTGCGTTTTGCAAAACATCTATTATAGTTTGGTTATAGTTTTGGTCTTCTTTAACATATGATTTAAATATATGCAAGATACGTTTGATATTTTCATCCGATAAAACGTTTATTATATTGACATTGGATGATAGCATTATCATTATGGATGAATGAAATTTTGAGTCCAATAAGAGTGGTTGAATGATTCTATCAAAATTATTATTGAGTTCTGTTGACATATTTGCTAGAAAAAATAGTTTGTTGTTATTTGTATGGGATGATTCCTCCATAATTCCTTTGACTATTTTTTGAGCAAGTGGAGCAATAATTCGTTTGCTACAAGATTGAAGCTGTTTGTTGACAAAAGATTGTATTTCGGTCTTGTCAATTCTAGGAAAAAAGGTATCAGAAATTATATTGTTATAAATAGTAGTAATATATTGCTGCCCTAGTAAGATTGGTTTTGAAGCCAAAATATCAATGATAGTAGAATAAACATAACGTGCTGTTTCAGCAGTACAATTATAATCACTAGGATGAGCACAGTCATTACGAATATCAAAACATCTATTAATCTCTTTTGCCTCAGATGGTGTTAATAAATCTATGTCTGATCTAGCACAGCCATCAACTAAAAGTCTCTCGTATGGATTTAGTTTTTCTTTTGAATCGGATACTTTTTTTTCAAGGTCGGCAATGTCATGATTACTTGGTGCCAAAATTTTGAGTTTATTGTGTAAATCATGAATCCCTCCAATTATTGACATTATTACGCAAGCACGATAAGCTTCTGCAGAATAGCAATTAAGAGCTTCGCGTAAGTAGGATTTGATTTCGTCGTCATATACAGTATTAAGTAGTAATTCCATATCACGTATCATAATAATTCTCCTATTCTTATTTCTATTTGCCATGCGGCCATGTGATTTTCCACTCAAAATATTCATTTGGAGAAATCTCTCCGTTATTTAATTTCGTTTTCATTTCACACCATTCCGAAAGGAAATCATTTACCAATCCATATTCAAAAGTTAATGCAACAGGTGCACCTGCACAGTCATAATCATCTTCGTTATAAGTTGGTCTGGCTGTTTCAGATGGCTTTGACGGAATCATTGCAGTTAAGTGAATCAGATTGCCGGGAGCAGTGTACTCAGGAAATCTGGTGCCTTTTCCTCTTGCTGGAAGTGAAGCTGCACTTTCTTCAAGCCAGAAAAGTGTTTCAATGATATCCTCTGCAGCACCAAGGCTATAATCAGAAATAGCTTTGTAATTGCAGTGCAGTGCATCGGCGAGCTTTTGAATCATATCTTCGCCGGGAATACGTGCACCAGTTTCGTATTGTGATATACGGACTGACATATTTTTTCCTTCAAAGCCAAGAGCACCGCCTAGATCATCCATTGTCATTTTACGGAACACCCGTATTTTCTTTATTCTTTCACCTATTGTCATAGTGTAGTCACCTCCATTTTGTGATCCTGTATGGACTGTTGAACACAGTATAACACGAAAAAAATGAAAAGGGAACTTTTTCTATACGAGAACATTAGAAAAAGTTCTTGACAATTCAATACCATAGGATATAGAATAATCATAATTCATTTATCTATACGATATAGTATTGAAAACAACTGAATGAGCGGTATCAGAAAGCTAACAGGCATTTGCTGTGACATTCATAGGAATGGAGAGAACAGCGGAAGCGGTTGTTGAGCCGGATATAAGTGTTACAGGAATGAAGTCTGACAATAATCAGAATGAAATAGGCAGACAGAAGGAGCAAGCTGATAGTGCGAGAAAACAACAGACTGATTTAGATGGCATTCGAATACCAGAGATTCATAATTCGTCTGATGTGAATGTGACAAGAGTGGGCGAAAGTATAACTGATGTAACAGATAAAAATGAATTTGTGGAAACTAAAGAAACTGAACCTGTATACAAAGGTGGCTGGATTGTCAGGAGAATATCAGAACTTGGTGGTTCTGTTAAGGCAGATATATTCGGATTTGATATTGCTGATGTTAGTGGAAGCATAAGGTTGTTCTCGGATGTAATGAAAAGGCTGGAGATAAAACAAGATGGAGATGAGCTTTATGAGGAGTTTCAGAAAATTTATGATGAGAGTGTCGGTAGAGATACAAATAAAGAAAAGGATAAAGATAAGATGTGGAATAGGGGTAAAGGAAGATAATTCCTCTACTCAATTTTTTCCGCAAATAACCATATGCGTGATTTCGAGAACTCAAAATTTGTAATTGCATAAGCGAAAAACTGATGATATAATAAAAATCAAGATAAAAGGACTATTTGACGTGATAATCGGAGAAAACAACATGTCAGAAAATCAAGTAAAAATAACTTATAAACCTTTATGGAAGATGTTGATTGATAGGGATATGACAAAAACTGAATTGAGAAAGAAAACACAGATAGCACCAAGTACGTTTACTAAAATCAACAATGATCAACAAGTATCGTTAGATATTCTGGCAAGTATATGTGTTTGTGTTGAATTGAAATGTGGCTTTGATGATATTGTGGAGATAGAACGATAGTTATATTGCAAAATGAAGAAGTGTGTGCAGATAATTATAGCAAGTTACTAATAGAAAGGAATTTATAAATGGTAGTTCAAAATAATGCTAACATTGGCTTTGAAAAACAAATATGGGATGCAGCTTGTGTCCTTTGGGGACACATTCCAGCAGCAGAATACAGAAAGGTTATCGTAGGACTTATTTTTCTGCGTTATATATCAAGTGCGTTTGAAAAACGATATCAACAGCTTGTTGAAGAGGGTGATGGTTTTGAGGGTGATAAGGATGCATATGCAGAAGATAATATTTTCTTTGTACCAGAGGAAGCCCGTTGGAGCAAGATTGCTTCTGCGGCACATACGCCAGAAATTGGTACTGTTATCGATGATGCAATGAGAGCTATTGAAAAGGAAAATATAACTCTTAAAAATGTGCTGCCAAAGAATTATGCAAGTCTAGATTTGGATAAGCGAGTATTAGGTGAGGTTGTTGATCTTTTCACCAATATGGATATGGGCGATACAGAAGAAAGCAAAGACCTTCTTGGCAGAACATACGAGTATTGTATTCAGCAGTTTGCAGCATACGAGGGTGTTAAAGGTGGCGAGTTCTATACTCCTGCAAGTATCGTTAAAACAATCGTTGCTATTTTGAAACCATTCAAAAACTGTCGTGTATATGACCCATGTTGTGGTTCTGGTGGTATGTTTGTTCAGAGTGCAAAATTTATTCAGGCACACAGTGGAAAGCGTGGAGAAATCGCTGTTTATGGTCAGGAGTCTAACGCTGATACTTGGAAGATGGCAAAAATGAATATGGCTATTCGCGGTATCGACGCAGATTTTGGACCTTATCAGGCAGATACTTTTTTCAATGATTTACATAAAACGCTTAAAGCTGATTTTATTATGGCAAATCCGCCATTCAATCTTTCAAACTGGGGACAAGATAAGCTAAAAGATGATCTTAGATGGAAATATGGAACTCCACCAGCAGGAAATGCTAACTATGCGTGGATTCAGCATATGATACATCATCTTGCACCGAATGGGAAAATTGGTCTTGTACTTGCTAATGGTGCGTTGTCCTCTCAATCCAGCGGCGAGGGAGAAATCAGAAAGAATATTATTCAGGCTGACCTTGTAGAGGGTATCGTTGCATTGCCTACGCAGTTATTTTACAGCGTTACAATTCCGGTTACACTTTGGTTTATTTCTAAGAACAAAAAGCAGAAAGGCAAAACCTTATTTATAGATGCACGCAAGATGGGTTATATGGTTGACCGCAAGCATAGAGATTTTACTGATGAAGATATTCAGAAGTTGTCTGATACATTTACATCATTTCAAGATGGTACGCTTGAAGATGTGAAAGGATTCTGTGTTGTAGCAGACATTAAAGAAATCGAAAAGCAGGACTTTATTCTGACACCGGGTAGATATGTTGGTATTGAAGAAGCCCCAGACGACGGAGAACCATTTGAAGAAAAAATGACACGCCTTACATCAGAGCTTTCAGATATGTTTGCAAAGTCTCATGAGTTGGAAGAAGAAATTCGTAAGAAACTGGGGGCGATTGGGCATGAAGTTTAATTGGACTACGAAAAAACTATCAGAAATCGCTTATATTAATCCAAGAGAGAGTATAGGTAAGGGCGTTGTTGCAAAGAAAGTGCCAATGGATAAATTGCAGCCTTTTTGTAGAGATGTTCCAGAATTTGTGCTTGGGGAATATAAGGGTGGCACAAAATTTAGAAATGATGATACGATTATGGCAAGAATTACTCCTTGTCTTGAAAACGGAAAAATTGCAAAAGTTTCAGTTTTGAATACTGATGAAATAGGTTTTGGATCAACGGAATACATTGTCTTTCGAGCTATTGATGGTGTAAGTGATGCTGATTTTTTGTACTATTTGATATCTAGCCCGTTGGTTCGCAATCCGGCGATTAAATCCATGGTTGGTTCATCTGGTCGCCAAAGAGTTCAGACTGATGTTGTTGCCAATTTAGATATTGAATTGCCACCTATTGAGGAACAAAGAAAGATAGGAGGATTGTTAAAGACTTTTGATGATAAGATAAAGCTTAATAATGAGATAAACAATAATTTAGCGGTTTAGATGTCTGTATCAGAGACATCAAGTTCACCAGACATGAGCTTTGGCAACAATGAATCTCTTAAATGAATGAGCCTTTCATTTTCATTAAGATTTGAAAACACCAAGGAAAACATATCGGCTGTAGTATCATCAAAAATTTTCATATCATCAGGTGACGGAAGTTGGAATTCAAATTCCATAAAATCCTTTTGATAAAGATGAGGAATGACGCTTCCCTCTGTCCTGCTAGCGATAAAAGCTTTAAACAGCTTAGACTTTAACAAATAGTAAATGAACTGTGTTGAAATTTCGGATTGCCTGGTGTTCCTGATTACAAAAATTCCTGATGCAACACTAGTCGGAGCATCCAGTTTATCGACATATCCAATTTTTCCGATAGTTCCATCCTTAGAAAGAAGGATATCTCCAATGTTAAGCATTATTTCAGGAGATTCCTCATATCTTTCAGCGGATATGTAACCAGCTTTGTTCCAGTCAATGCCCGATAGAGTGAGACTCTCACCATTGATGATACGGTAGTTTGAAATTGGCAAATACTCTGATTTTTTTAAACCTTTCCATCCAATACGCCCCTTGATGTAAAGGTAATCGCCAAGCATTACTGGCTGAGTATCGGTATCATTAATGGTTTTAAGCAGAACCATCTCAATTTGTTGCTCTAAATTATTGTTTATAAGAATGAAGTGAAACAGAGCACAATATTGCTATTTTAGTTATTATGGTGCTAGTTATTGTCAATCTTAGGAGGTGAGAAAATGCATTTTAGAGGAATTCCTATTGACAAAATTGGTTATTGTCAATGTTCTACTCCATCTGCAATGACATCTGAGAATTCAGAATGGGGATATTGGGATGTTTGTTGCGATTGTGGTAAACCCTTTGAAGATGGATTTCATTATTATAATCATTATGATGGTGAAGACCATGATGAGATAGACCTTTATTAAAAGGCAATCTTCCACCAACGGCGGGAGTAAAAATAAAAGAACTGCCGTTGATTGTCGTTCTCTAAAAGATAAGGAGAAAAGACAATGAAACAGAATTTAATCAAAGATGTTGTTCAAGAAATGTTGCCATATCTGAATAACGCACAAAATGAAAAATTGCAAGAGATTTTGCGATATACTCTTGCAAAATATGAGGTAACAGATAGTCAGAATAAAGAGGAGAATTCGGAACAGGATTTTGTAGAATTGTTCTTAGCCGCAAAGCGAATAGAGGGCTGTTCTGAGAAATCGCTTAAATATTACAAGGCAACTATTGAAACAATGCTTGATGAGTTAAAAAAAGATGTTAAACACATAGTAACAGATGATATTAGAGGTTACTTGACGGAATATCAGGAAAAGAAGAAGTCAAGCAGGGTTACGATAGATAATATCCGGCGCATTTTATCTAGTTTTTTTTCATGGCTAGAGGATGAGGATTATATATTAAAAAGTCCGGTGAGACGTATACATAAAGTCAAAACTGGTACAAACATTAAGGAAACATATTCCGATGAATCATTAGAACTTATGCGAGATAATTGCACAACACTTCGAGATTTGGCGATTATCGATATACTTGCTTCAACGGGAATGCGTGTAGGTGAGATGGTATTGCTTAATCGAAATGATATTGATTTTAATGAGAGAGAATGTATTGTTTTTGGTAAAGGAAGCAAAGAACGAGTAGTTTATTTTGATGCTCGAACAAAAATACATTTACAGAACTACTTGAAGAGTAGAACAGACAATAATCCAGCATTGTTTGTTTCGCTGAAATCGCCACATGAAAGGTTGAAAATAGGCGGTGTTGAAGTTCGACTGCGAGAATTTGGAAAACAATTGGGGTTGCGAAAGGTACATCCACATAAATTCAGGCGTACACTTGCAACAATGGCAATAGATAAGGGAATGCCTATTGAGCAATTACAGCAACTTTTAGGACATAGGAAAATAGATACAACCTTGCAATATGCAATGGTTAAACAGAGCAATGTTAAGATTGCACATCGAAAATATATTGGATAGAAAGGATTTTTATTATGGCTGAATGGAAGAAATGTAAGATTTCTGATATAGGTACAGTTGTGGGTGGAGCTACACCTTCAACGAAAAAAAGTGAAAATTACGAAAACGGGGACATTTCTTGGATAACACCAAAGGATTTATCGACATTTTGTGGACGCTATATTAAGCAGGGGGAAAGAAATATTACGGAAACGGGATATAGGAGTTGTTCAACGCAGCTTCTTCCTAGAAATTCGGTGTTGTTTTCTTCAAGGGCGCCAATTGGTTATGTTGCTATTGCGGCAAAAGAACTATGCACCAATCAAGGCTTCAAAAGTGTTATTCCAAATGAAAACATAGATCCGCTATTTTTGTATTATTTACTCAAATACAATAAACACAATATTGAAAGTATGGGAAGTGGAACAACATTTAAAGAGGTATCAGCCAATACTATGAGGAATATTATAGTATTTGTACCTAGTGATAAAAGGGTGCAAGAAAAAATAGCGTCGATTCTTGGGGCGCTTGATAATAAAATTGAAGAAAATGAGAGGATAAACAATAATTTAGAGCTGCAAGCTCAGGCTATCTTTTCAAATGAGTTTTTAACTCTTGAAACGTTGCCAGATAGTTGGAAGCAAGCCAGTTTGATAGATATTGCAGACTATCTAAACGGTCTTGCTATGCAAAAATATCGTCCAACTGTTGACGAAACAGGCATTCCAGTTCTTAAAATTAAAGAACTTCGTCAAGGCTGTTGTGATGATAACAGCGAACTGTGTTCTCCAAACATTAAAAGTGAGTACATCATTCGCGATGGCGATGTTATTTTCTCTTGGTCAGGCAGTCTGTTAGTCGATTTTTGGTGTGGCGGTATTTGCGGTTTAAACCAGCATTTGTTTAAAGTAACATCAAACAAGTATGATAAGTGGTTCTATTATGCTTGGACAAAACACCATCTTGACCGCTTTATTGCCGTTGCTGCTGATAAAGCTACAACAATGGGACACATCAAGCGCGATGAACTTTCAAAAGCAGAGGTTCTCATACCCAACGAAGCAGACTACAAGCGAATTGGAGATTTGCTTCAGCCAATTTATGATTTGATTATCGCAAACCGAATAGAGAACAAAAAACTTGCTGAAGCAAGAGACACGCTTCTTCCAAAACTTATGAGTGGAGAGATTGATATATCGGAGGTGGATTATGAATAAAAAAGACCTCTCAATACCTTTTAATGCACCACTACATTCACAAGACACAGAATTACAAACATACGGTTGCAGAGCTAATACCCCAGATATATGTGGGAATAACGGATTACCGAATGTCTGTGCCTTTTCCTCGGAAGATTGTATTTGCAAAAAGCCGTCACGCGCTTGGAAAAAGCAATATGCCAAGCTTAAAGGCTAAGCCGCTAAATTATTGTTTACCATACTTGAAGTGTTTTGGCTTGCAGTGCAAGGGTTAGTTGCACCAATTGCTATTTCATCGCTTGTAGTCTTATTTACTGTATCTGTTGTCAAGATAGTGATAAAAGCGAAGGGAGATGACGCCATGGGAAGTAAAGTGAAAGAATTCGTAAGTGTAATTCCTGATATTTTATATACTATGAGCGCTAATTTGGCAGGTGGTGCACTGCTAGCCAAAACACTTCAAAGGATAATCGTTTAGTTTGCAAAGGAGTAGATAAAGTGGCATATAAAGAAATTGATGAATCTAATATAACATTGATTAATTCAGTTAGTTCTTTTATTAAAAAGATAAGACAGATAAAAGAGACTAAGGAAGCTCAAGACGGAACTTCTACTGAATTATATTTCAGGGGTCAGGAGACTGAATTTTGGGATATTGAGCCGAGTATATTTAGAGACGATATGTTAAGCATTGAACATAAATTGATGCAGATACCATTGCAGAAGTCACCAACAGAATTTAGGGACTTGAATTCAATGTTTGATATTATGACTAAGTACCAGCATTATGGGATGTGTACCCGTCTTTTAGATTTGACTACAAATCCGTTGGTTGCACTCTACTTCGCATGTAAAAAACATGGTGAGGTAAAATATGTTACAGAAGATGGAGAAGTGGAAAAAGAACCATATGGAGTAATTTATTATACGGACAAATACTATTCATCTCAATCTACAGATATCGAAATTCAAATCGTGTCTGCTTTAGCAAGTTATGATTTGGAAAAAGAAAATACTTTGTCTGATGTTCTTGAAAGACTAAATCATGACCGAATTATAGACGAAAGAACAAAGGATAATTGGTTAGTAAAATACGGAGAGTTTGTAAAAATAATACAAAATAATTACATGGTAATGCCAACTTATACAAATGAAAGATTGAGAAAGCAAAGTGGAGTATTTTTATTGACAAGCTTATTTTCTTTTAATAAAGAGAATGAGACCAAGAATTCCGTTATATCAAAAGCGAAGGGAAAACTAAAAGAAGAATTTAGTGATACGTGTTTTTATATTTCAGGAGAAAATAAAGAAACTATTTTAAAGGAACTGGATCTGTATAACATAAATGAGGCTACCTTGTTTCCTGAATTAGAGCATCAACTAAGTTACATAAAATATGTGAATCGTAATCTGGTTAATCCTGTTACAGATTTTACAAAATATGAAGAAGAGTCTGCAAGCAATAAGCAGGGGATAGGTGTAAAACAATCGGAACTGGAACAATACATTCTTGACAATTTTGATGATCAATTTAAAGGGATTATTGGAGAAGATGTTAAGGAGGTATTAAATATAATAAAAGAACATTTTACTGTTGATTGGTATAAGCGTAATCCAATACTTAGTAAAATAAATATGTCTATTACAGGATATTATTTAAAAAAATATCAATCAAGGGATGTCGCAAAGCAAAAGGCAGAACAGATTGTGATATTATTAAACCAAATGGTTGAAGATTTTATTACAGCAATGGATGAGAGAGGTGAATAAAGTGTCAGCTAATTACACGGAAGCTAATTATGAAAATTCGGTTATAGAGCTATTTAGAAATGATTTAGGCTATGAATATGTTTATGGCCCGGATATAGAAAGAGATTTTTACAATCCACTATATGAGGAAGTTCTGCTTGATTCTCTGTATCGTCTGAACGGAGGTCTTCCTGATGACGCTATTCAGGATGCTTTATATAAGCTTAAAAATTTTGAAAACGGAGAGCTTGTGCAGAAAAATGCTGCATTTATGGACTATCTGCAAAATGGCATTCCAGTAAGATATTTTGAGGATGGTGAGGAGCGTTTCTCTATCGTTTATCTTGTTGACTATAAAAATCCTCACAATAATTCCTTTATTATAGCTAATCAGTGGACTTTCATTGAGAACAGTAATAAGCGTCTAGATGTAATTCTCTTTTTAAATGGCTTACCGGTTGTATTGGTTGAGTTGAAATCTCCTTCTCGTGAAGAAACGGACGCTTCTGAAGCATACAGACAGCTTCAGAATTATATGCAGGAAATCCCATCTATGTTTATTTATAATGCTATTTGCGTTATGAGCGACCAGTTGACATCTAAAGCAGGTACAATCACTTCAGGTGAAGACCGCTTTATGGAATGGAAAACTAAAGATGGAGATTATGAGAATACACAGTTTGCACAGTTTGATACTTTCTTTGAGGGGATGTTCAAGAAAGATCGGCTTCTTGATATTATAAAGAACTTTATTTGCTTTTCAAATGAGGGGATTAACTCATTCAAAATTCTTGCCGGATATCATCAGTATTTTGCAGTCAGAAAAGCAATTGAATCCACAAAACACGCTACTGTTACGGATGGTAAAGGCGGTGTGTTCTGGCATACACAAGGAAGTGGTAAGTCACTTTCTATGGTATTCTATGCACATTTATTACAAGAAGCTTTGGATAGTCCAACGATAGTTGTTATTACCGATAGAAACGACCTTGACGATCAGCTTTATGGGCAATTTGCAAAGTGTAAAGAGTTTTTAAGACAAGAGCCGATACATGCCGAAAGCAGAGAAAACTTAAAGTCTTTGCTTGCCGGCAGACAGGCAAATGGTATTATCTTTACTACAATGCAGAAGTTTGAAGAATCTGACGAAGCATTGTCGGAGCGAAACAACATTATAGTTATGGCGGATGAAGCACACAGAGGACAATATGGACTAGCAGAAACTGTTGATGCTAAAACTGGTAAGATAAAAATTGGAACGGCACGAATTATCAGAAATACTCTGCCTAATGCTACATATATCGGATTTACTGGTACTCCTATTTCATCAAAAGACCGCAGTACTCGTGAAGTATTTGGCGATTATATAGATATTTATGATATGACACAGGCGGTTGAGGATGGAGCAACAAGACCGGTTTATTATGAGAGCCGTGTTATCAAGCTTAATCTTGATGAAGAAACTCTTAAGCTGATTGATAGTGAATATGACATTATGGCTGAAAATGCTGATGGAGAAGTAGTTGAGAAAAGCAAGCGTGAACTTGGTACGATGGAAGCTGTTCTTGGCAATGATAATACTATCAATTCACTTGTTTGTGATATTCTTGACCATTACGAGAATAACAGAGAGAATCTTTTAACAGGAAAGGCAATGATTGTTGCATACTCGCGTCCTATTGCGATGAAGATATACAAGCGTATTTTAGAAATTCGTCCTGCATGGACTGAAAAGGTTGGGGTAGTTATGACTTCCGGTAATAATGATCCAGAAGAATGGAGAAAAATTATTGGCAATAAACATCATAAGGATGAACTTGCTAAGAAATTCAAAGATAATAACAGCCCTATGAAGATAGCAATTGTCGTTGATATGTGGTTGACAGGCTTTGATGTTCCTTCACTTGCGACTATGTATGTCTATAAGCCAATGTCCGGACACAACCTTATGCAGGCTATAGCTCGTGTAAATCGTGTATTTCGTGATAAAGAAGGCGGACTTGTTGTAGACTATGTAGGAATTGCATCTGCATTGAAACAGGCAATGAATAATTATACTTCTCGTGATAAAAAGAATTATGGTGATACTGATGTTGCAAAGGTAGCATATCCGAAGTTCTTAGAAAAACTTTCAGTTTGTCGAGATATGTTCCACGGATATGATTACTCAAAGTTTACAGGTGGAACGGACCTTGAAAGAGCAAAAACTATCAGTGGTGCTGTCAACTTTGTTATGGACAGAAATAAAGTTGATGACAAGGATTCATTTGTAAAAGAAGCACTTATGCTGCATCAGGCATTGTCTCTTTGCTCTTCTCTAGTTGATGAAGAAAGTCGATTTGAGACAGCGTTCTTTGAATCAGTGCGTGTTCTTGTCCTTAGACTGACTAATACAGGAGTTGGGAAGAAGATTTCTCTTCCAGAAATGAATGCAAGAATAAATGAGCTTTTAAAGCAGAGTATCAAGAGTGATGGAGTTATCAATCTTTTCTCAGATATCAAAGAGGAATTTTCATTGTTTGATCCGAAGTTCCTTGAAGAAGTTGCCAATATGAAAGAGAAGAATCTCGCGGTTGAACTTCTTAAGAAGTTGATTGCAGAACAGGTTTCAGTATATCGCAGAACTAATGTAGTTAAATCTGAGAAGTTTAGTGAAATCATGCAGCACTCACTTAATGCGTATCTTAATGGTATGTTGACAAATGAAGAAGTTATTGAGGAGATGCTGAATCTTGCGAAACAGATTGCAGCAGCCCAAAAGGAAGGCGACCAGCTTGGGCTTACTGCTGATGAGCTTGCCTTCTATGATGCATTAACGAGGCCACAGGCAATAAAGGATTTCTATGAAAATGAAGAACTGATAGCAATTACAAAAGAACTTGCAGACACTCTCCGAAGAAATAAAACAATTGACTGGCAGAAACGAGAATCAGCAAGAGCAAAAATGCGTATGCTTATAAAGAAACTGCTGAAAAAACATAGGTATCCACCTGAAGGTATGGAGGATGCGGTTCAGACTGTTATGACACAATGCGAGCTATGGACAGATAATAATGATATGGTCGAGGAAAAGGTTGTCAACTTTCGAGACGAATCAATATCATATGCAGAATCAAATTATGCACCCATGATGGTTGCTGAAAGTACAGCAATCTATGAAACAAAGAAATAAAAGGAAGTGGATGAGATATGGCTAATATAATACAAAAGCTACTTTATTTTTTCTCGGCGGTAGCACCCGTGTGCATAACATTTTCAGTGGTTTGGATTATTCAAAGTAAAGGAATAATGTTTCCGGTAATATTGGTATCTGCTTCAATGATAGGAAGTGTTTTATTTATTGTATCATTTAGATATGGTTATAAAAATATTGCACCTATGACAATTAGAGTTACAGATGTATCTACGGGTGATTTATGGATATTAGGATATATTTTCTCTTATTTGTTACCGCTGGCGAATATGGTAATAGATGAATGGAATTTGTTTATATTAGTAGGAATCAGCTTGATAATAAGCGCAGTAATACTATTTGTGAATTCTGCAATTCCTCATCCATTACTATTTTTTAGAGGATACCATTTTTATAGTATTGCTACAGAGAATGGCATATCATCATACATTTTGATAAGTAAAAAGAAAATACGAAATAAGAAAGATATAAAAGTGGTAGGAAGAATTTTTGAATTTTTGTTAATTGAGAAATGAGGAGGTAAGACTAAGTGTTTGAAAACAGTTCTATAATGGTATTGAGGGCAAATACAAAAGAAGATGAGGTATATAAAATAGAAGTCGATGCACAAACTCAAAATACAATAATTGCTTCTATGAGGAATGCGTTAAATGCTCTGATTGCTGAAAAAACACAAATAATATTTGATGGCAGTTATAAGCCGAATGAGGATGAAATATTAAAAATAGAAAATTATCAGTTATCTGATGAAATAAAAGACGCAATAAGAGATCCTTTGGGAGTACCAAGTTTCAAAAAAGATAATGATGTATTTCCGGAAATCAAGGCAATATTTGTTGGTGAGAGAACGGAGGATGGAGAAACAGAAAAGTTTAATGTGGTTTTTCAGAGATTTAGAAAAGAACAATACATTTCAACAAAATGGTGTAATCTTTTTTTTGAAAATAATACTTTTTTTCAAGAGAAAAGATTCGGAATTAGTATAGCTGATGGAGTCGACTGTTATTATACAGATAAAGAATTACGATTTTCATCATTTTATTATGCAAGGCAAATATTTGACTTGAGCGAATGTTATCGTTCAGCTACTGACAGCGAGGTCGAATCCTTTACCACAAGTTCAAAGCTAGCAATTGATGATTCAGACGCATTTAAAGGGCTGGCAAATACTTGGATAAGAAGAAAGATTGCTATGATTAATGATTCACAAGTTTTGGATAACTATTCGGCAAAAGAGATAAAAGCACGAGCAAAGTTGGTTGGAGTAGAGATTGATGTGAAGGATAAAAAAATTGTAATTCCAAATGATAAAGAAAAAATCAAGATAATACTTGGATTTCTTGATGAAGAAGCTTATAAAGGCCCATTTTCACAAAAAACTTTTTTGGCTAATTCTAAGAGACAAGTACGTTAAATTGAGTGTGTAAATAATTAGAAATTCTATACACTATAAAGCGAAGGAAGTGAATTTATTGACATAAAGCAGCTAATCGGTGAAACTACAGATTACGATAAAAAGGTTGCACTTGAGACAAAGAAACCTAAAAGTTGGTGCAAGAGTATCAGTGCATTTGCAAATTGCTATGGTGGTAAACTGATATTTGGTGTGGCAAACGATAATGTGTTGGTTGGTCTTGAGGATGCTGAAGGTGATGCAGAAAAAATCAGTGAGATAATTAAAACAAACCTTAATCCAATACCAGAGTTTAAGCTTTCATTTGAAAATGATAAAGACAAGACATTTGTTATTGTAGAAATTATGAAAGGGCAGCAGACACCATACTATTATGAAGGCGATGGACAACTTATTGTGTTTATGCGTATTGGAAATGAAAGTGTTCCAGCAACACCTTCACAGTTAAGAGAGTTGGTATGCAAACAAATTTGTGGAGGCTATCTGTGATTGTTATAGAAAATTAATATAAATGGGGGCGATAACTGATTTGTAAAAGCAAATAAAATGTAACAAAAACTTATGCAAATTTAAAGAGTACCTAGAATAACTGGGCTAACTATGCTATGATACAGGACTGATTTACGAAAAGAATTACTCCGCCCACCCTCATCTCCCCCTTGCAATTAAGTCATAAGATGTTTACAATGTTGATAAAGGATTATTTGAAACGGAGGACAAGTTATGCAAAGGGAAAAAATACAATTAATTCGAGATGGCTTGGAAACAGCATATGTGAATGGTAGTACGGCATCCGAATTATTATATAAACCAAACTTTGTTTCAAATAACCACAATGAGGGAAAAAAGGTTTTATCGGTCATTGAGGATGAACTTTTAAAATGTGACAAATTCCAAATCAGTGTTGCGTTTATTACGCTGGGAGGGGTGACGCCGCTGCTCCAGACATTAAAAGAATTAGAGAAAAGAGAAATCCCAGGTGAGATTTTAACCTCTAATTATCTTGATTTTAGTGAGCCGCAGGCATTAGAAAAATTGAATTCTTTAAAAAATATTCGGATTAAAATGTATGACACAAATTCGGCGAAGAATGGTTTTCATACGAAGGGATATATTTTTAAAGAGGAAGAAGTATATCGCATTATTATTGGCAGTTCCAACATGACGAGTGCTGCACTTACGACAAATCGTGAATGGAATACAAAGTTAGTTTCTACTTCGCAGGGAGAAGTGGCTGAGGATATTCTGAAAGAATTTGAGGAGTTATGGAATTCAGAGTATGCGCTTGATTATGATGTTTTTTATGAAGAATATAAGCAGAGATATGATATTATAAAAGAACAAAGAAAAATCGCAACAGAGCGAAATGTAACCTCGCTTGAGAGATATAAATTAAAACCAAATAGTATGCAGGTTCGATTTATTACGAATCTTAAAAATATTTTGAAAAAAGATGAGAAACGTGCGTTATTAATTAGTGCTACGGGTACAGGAAAAACGTATGCTTCTGCCTTTGCTATGCGTGAACTTGGATTTAAACGTGTCTTATTTATTGTGCATAGGGCGTCATTGGCAGTTCAGGCGAAGAAGTCTTATCAGAGAGTGTTTGGTAACTCAGTTTCGATGGGATTGGTTGGTGCCGGTTATTATGAATATGATAAAGATTATGTATTTGCGACTGTAGAGACGTTAAATAAGGATGCGCATTTGCAGCGTTATAAAGTGGATGATTTTGATTGTATTATTTTAGATGAAGCGCATCATAGTTCCGCCAATACATATCAAAAAGTGATGAATTATTTTACGCCGCGACTGTTTTTGGGAATGACGGCGACGCCAGATAAGAGAACGGATTCGGATGATAATATATATGAAATATTTAACCATCAGATTGCATACGAGATTCGTTTGCAACAAGCAATGGAAGAAGAATTATTGTGTCCGTTTCACTATTTTGGAATTACGGATTTATCTGTTGTTCAGGATACGAAATCAAAGAATTTGTCTCATGAAGAGTTTAATAAGTTGATTTGTGATGAACGTGTGGAACATATTTTGGAACAAGCAAATTATTATGGTTACAGTGGTGAGCGTGTAAAGGGTTTAGTTTTCTGTAGCCGCAAACAAGAGTGTCAACAATTATCGGCAAAATTTAATGAGTTAGGGTACCGAACAGTTGCACTTAGTGGAGATGATTCAGAGGAAATCCGGCAAAATGCGTTTGAGCGTTTGGCGATGGATGAGGAAAATGCAACAGACAAAGAACCATTGGATTATATTTTTTCAGTGGATATACTAAATGAAGGTGTTGACATTGTTGAAGTCAATCAGGTTATTATGTTAAGGCCTACACAATCGCCGATTGTATTTATTCAGCAATTAGGTAGGGGACTTCGAAAGGCGGCGGGCAAGGAATATGTCGTTATTCTTGATTTTATTGGAAATTACAACAATAATTTTATGATTCCGGTGGCTTTATCGGGAGATCGTTCCTATAATCCAGATACGATTCGAAAGTATGTTATAAGCGGAAATCGAACAATTCCGGGAGCCTCGACAATTCATTTTGATGAGATTGCGAAGAATAAAATATTCCAATCAATTGACAAAATTCGAGGAATGAAATCGATTATTAAAGAAAGTTATGTGTCATTAAAAAATAGATTAGGGAAAATTCCTAGTTTGTATGATTTTTATATTCATAACGAAGTGGACCCGTTAGTCATAATTAAGGAATACAAGACATATTTTCAGTTTCTTGAAAGTGTAGAAAAAGCGAACTATATTTGCACTTTGTCAGAAGAAGAAAAAATGATTATAGAATATTTGTCGAAAACTATTTTAAGTGGGGTGCGACCGGAAGAATTGGAAATCTTGCGTTTATTATTAGAACAAAAAAGTATTTCCATAAATGATTTTAAACGGTTTGTAAATGAAAAGTATGATAGAAACATTACAAATAATCAAGTTGATTATGCAATAGATGTGCTACAAGGGAAATTTGTAAGTAATGATAATGAGTATCAAAAATACAAGAATATTGAAGTTATAACGAATGACCATAATAACTTTATTACAAGAATGCTTTGTTATGAGGAGCGTTTACGACATGATGAGTTTAGGCAAATGGTAGAAGATATAATTCGAGTAGGTCTTACGCGATACGAAGATAAATTTATGAAAACGGATGAGATAGAGTCTCCATTTGTTTTGTATGAAAAGTATTCGAGAAGAGACGTGAGTTTGTTAATGAATTGCGGAAAAGATTTATCTTCGGTTATGTTTGGAATGAAAAGAATCGTGGATGATGTTTTTATATTTGTTACATATCATAAAGAAAAATCAGATGATGAACGTAATTATGTGGATGGCAAACCGGATTACGCAGATGCGTTTGAGGACAACATGATTTTTAGATGGGATTCTAAAATCGGAATGGGTATTGAAAGTAACTATATGAAAGAGGTGACAACAGCACCTAGAAAACATTTGCTGGTCAAGAAAAGCGATGCAGAATCTAATTTTTATTATATGGGTACATTTGATATTTTAGATGTTAAGGAAGACCAAAAAGAAGATAACAAAGGCATTTTAAAGAAAATTTGTAAAGTGGTTGTGAAAATGCATCACCCAGTGAGGGATGATTTGTTATGTTATTTACAGAGCACAATTAAGGAGAATTAGGAATGAAAATAATAAGAGTAGTTGCAGCGGTTATTCAAAGAAAACACAATGGCAGCAAACAAATTTTCGCAACGCAAAGAGGATATGGTGAATTTGAAGGTGGATGGGAGTTCCCCGGCGGAAAAATTGAAGCCGGTGAAACTCCGCAGAAGGCATTGATTCGTGAGATAAAAGAGGAATTAGATGCAGATATTATTGTGGGCGATTTGATTGACACGATTGAGTATGATTATCCGGATTTTCATTTATCAATGGACTGCTTTTGGTGTGAATTGGAGTCAGAGCATGTTGTGTTAAATGAGCATGAGGACGCAAAGTGGCTTTCGAAGGCACAGTTGGATTCGGTTGATTGGTTACCTGCGGATGTAACCTTGGTGGATAAGATTGCAAAAGGGATGTGAGGATTGACACATAGGCCCTTCCCCATTGACAAAACCATCAATTCATGTAAAGATGAGAGAAACCCTTTCCGAACGGCAAGGGCATAATGTAAAATTGGAGGACAGAAAATGAAAGTAGCAGCAGCTTATGAAAATGGAGAAGTTTTTCAGCACTTTGGTCATACCAAACAATTCAAAGTGTATGAAATAGAGGATGGTAAAGTTGTGTCATCTGAAATTGTAGAAACAAATGGACAGGGTCACAGTGCTCTGGTAGATTTTTTGCATGAACAGGCGGTTTCTACTGTGATTTGCGGAGGCATTGGCGAGGGTGCGCAAGCAGCGCTCACAGAACAGGGAATTGAGCTGTTTGCCGGTGTCAGTGGACAGGCAGATGAGGCAGTAGAAAAATATATCAAAGGGGAGCTTACTTCTACCGGTGCCAATTGTGATCATCACGGTGAAGAAGGTTCTTGCGGCGGACACGAAGATGGCGGATGTGGTTCTGCATGTGGAGGCGGCTGTGGTGGCTGTCACAGTAAACCGCCTTTTGAGGGCAAGAATGTCGGAAAGACGATGAGGGTACATTACAAAGGTACATTTAATGATGGAACTCAGTTTGATTCTTCCTACGACCGTGGTGAGCCGCTGGAGTTCGTTTGCGGTGCTGGCATGATGATTTTAGGATTTGATAAAGCGGTGGCAAATATGGAAGTTGGACAGATTGCGGACGTTCATTTGGAGCCATCGGAAGCGTATGGCGAAGCGGACCCCGATGCAATATTTACCGTGGATATTGATAAAATGCCAGGAGCGGAGGCGTTGGAGGCCGGACAGCAGGTATATCTCCAAAATATGTACGGACAGCCGTTCCCAGTAAAAGTTACAGCCAAAGATGAAAGCACGATAACATTTGATGCGAACCATGAGATGGCTGGCAAAGAGTTAAATTTCCAGATTGAAATTGTAGAGATTTTATAGGAAAACCGGTAAAGGGAAAGTGAGGGCACTATGGAACTTGAAATAAGCGTAGAAGATTTGTTAAACAAAAGAAAAATTGAATCAGACCGCATAGAGTTTAAAGCAGGATGGAACCCGGATGACATCTATCATAGTGTTTGTGCATTTGCAAATGATTACAACAATGATGGTGGTGGATATATTGTTGTCGGTGTTGAAGAGAAAAATGGAATAGCAGTACGTCCGGTAAAAGGAATTCTGGAGTACATGTTGGATGAAATTCAAAAAGAAATGCTCAGTTACAACAATATGATTTCTCCACCATATTTTCCCAAAGTGATTCCGCTAGAAGTTGATGGAAAATGGATTCTTGTTATTGTGGCGAGAACCGGACAGCAGCGTCCTTACAAATCACCAGAACATGTTACCGGTAAAAAAGACAAGAAGTATAATTATTATATTCGTTATCTAACCAGTTCTGTTAAGGCAAATGCTGAGCAGGAAAGGGAATTGATTAATATGTCAGACCAGACTCCTTATGATTGCAGAGCGAATCATAAGGCTATTTTTGATGACATTTCACCTGTCCTTTTGGAAGATCATTTGAGAAAAACAGGTAGTAAATTAGCAAAACAAGTTAAAGAACGGGGTGTAGAGGAGATATTAGAAGATATGCAGTTACTGGTAGGACCGCCGGAACTACGTTATATTCAAAATGTGGCAATCATGATGTTTTGTGAGCATCCGGACCGTTTTTTCCCATACACCTATGTTCAGATGACGTCATTTCCGCAGGGGAGTATAGAAAATCCAAGTGTAAGCGAGGATTTTCCTAATATTACAGGTTCCGTACCACAGATGATTCAGGCAACAATGGAACGATTTAGAAATCTTTTTATACGAGAAAAAGTAATCAAGGTTCCAAATCAAATGGAAGCTTTGCGGATTATGAATTATCCGTATCAGGCAATTGAGGAGGCTGTTGTTAATGCTTTTTACCACAGAGATTATATGTCTTGTGAGCCTGTTACAATAGAGATAGAGCCGGATTGCATTAATATTATGAATTTCCCCGGAATCGACCGGTCCATTTCCGAAAAGACGATAGCAGAAGGTAAAAGATTTGTTTCAAGACACTATCGTAACAGAAGATTGGGAGAATTTTTGAAAGAGTTGGATTTGTCAGAAGGTCATTCCTCCGGTATTCCGACAATACAAGAAGAACTGGAAAAGAACGGTTCTCCACGGGCAGAATTCTTTACGGATGAAGATAGACGAGCTATGAGGATTAGGATTCCGATTCATCCGACGTTTTTGGAAGAAGACAAAAATGTCATAGAAAATGTCATAGAAAATGTCATAGACATTTCAGAAAAACGAATTCGAGAGTGTATACCAAGCTACTCAAAGAAAAAAGCTGCTAGAGCATTTGAAATTGTAAAAATGATTTCAGATAATCCCAAAGTATCCATTGGTGAAATGAGAATCGAGTTGGATGTGACAGATAGAACAATTGCCAGATATATATCCGAGCTAAAGGAACATAATATTATAGACCGTATAGGACCGGATAATGGTGGCTCATGGAAAATCTTGTTGTAGTAAATGTAAATAAATAATGATATTGAAAGACGATTGCGAGAAGAAATTATGAAACAAATTATAATTATAGTACTAGGCTTAGCCTGGGGAACAGTTAGTTTCTTTTGGCTGGGGTATAGTATATTAACGCTAGGAAACTTTATGGAAGAACCAGGTTCATTAGACTATGTCGCTGAAGGGGAGTCGATGCGCATATATGGATTACTAGGCTGCATTTTATATTCCATGGTTTTTGTACCCCTATTATTTTTCTTATATAAACGAAAACACTATTTATATAGTTTTTTAGTATCGATGATTTTGGGTGGAATTATTCCTGGTATTTATATATTTGTGCTTAGATGACAAATGGGAATATATGAAAAAAAGAAGAAACTATAAAAGCTTCGAAATTGATTTATAGCCCCTTCTTTTTCCTTTACAAATACGGCCGCATGGATTGCTGCAATTTTTCTTCGGTATCGATAATTTCTTGTGTGAGATGTTTTACTTTATCATCCGCTGCCGGATACTGGTTTAAGTAGCGGTACAGGGATTTGATTCCCATGTTGCAGCCATCGGTAATCAAGCTGGCAATGCCGCAGTCCGGGTTTTCGCCCATGGTTTTGAAATTGCTTTTCATTTTTGCCATTGCTTTTGCCATGGGGGCAGGTTCTTTGCCCTCGTCATGGTAATTGGTTAGCATTTTGTGGGTGTCGTCGCCGAGACGGCAGTGAATGTCGTGGCTGTCTTTGAGGACACCGCGCAGGCCATCGTTTTGCACATGGTCCATAACATCATCAATTGAGGAAATGCCCATTTTGATGCCGGCATTGCATTCCCGTAATAATTTAACCGAATCATCTTCCATAAAAATACCTCCTTTGCGGTTGCTTTTCGTTAGTGTTTGCTGCAAAGGAGGAAATTATTCAAAAGAGATTAGTAAAAGAAAATCTGCCACAGATTTGCCTATAATTTTCTATATAAATATTGTAATATAATTGTATTAGACTGTATGAGAAGAGGGTATCGATTGAAAAGAAGAAAAAAAGAGTCGGTTTTACTGTTTGCAGCGCTCTTTATTACCGGGATGCTTATTTATGCCGGCTTGGCAAATTGGGAGCGGACACCGCATCTGTATGAGTATGACAAAAAAAGTCTGGCGAAAGAAATAAAAGCAGCAGATGCGAACCGTCAGGCGTCAAAGGAAGAGGATGCAGAATCCAAGACAAGAAAAGAGCCGAAAAAGCAGTGGAAGCGTCAGGAGAAAAAAGATAATTCCATAAAAAAACAAAATACATCAAAGGCAGATAAAAAGCAAACGGATGGAACGGGGGATGAGTCTGTTCCCGGGGGAAAAGACGGCGGAAGTGGTGTGCCGGATTTGCCGGATCAACAGGTGACAGAAGGTGATGGAGGACAGCAGCCGGAAGAAACGGTAGATGATGCCAAGGCGACACAAACGCCGAAACCTTCCGCAGAGCCGGATGATAATCCGAAAAACACGGAGAAGCCTGAGGAGACAGACCGTATTATTTCCCTTTCCTGCGAGTGGAGTGAAAAGGACAATCTTCTTTATGGTAAAGATATTTCCATGGATGGTATGAAGGTGACTGCCAAATATGAGTCCGGGAAAACGAGCCGGCTGGCTAAAGGAGCTTATGTGGTTCGCGGGTTGAACAATAACTCTGTTGGAAAGCATAACATGACAATTTCAAGCGGTGGAGCAGAGTGCCGGATTTCTTATACAATTAACAATTATACGAAATCTCTGACCTATTCATGGCCGACAAAAGATGAGTGTTATACAGAAGAAGATTTTTCGGATGGAGCACTTACCGTTCAGGTTTTGATGGCAGATGGAACCAAACAGGAAATTACCAAATATGAAATTACCGGATATAATGAAAAATTATTTGACAAGCAGCAGGCTTTCACAATTACATATAAAGATAAAGTAATTGACAAAACATTTACTGCTACCGGAACCTGTACATTTCATATGAGAAGTATGAGGATTCGCTGCTATTATTATCGTGATGAGTCGCTTACCGATTTGGCAGGAAGTTATTCGTATGCGGGAAATTATGATTATTACTCAGATGAGAGAGTAAGTTTAAATGCTTTTCGAAAAGATGATTTGCAGGATAAAGATACGATGTATAATAGTAAAAAATATGTTCTCAAATCAGTGGAGATGGAAGAGGCAGATGCAAGCGGTGTTTATGCCAAAAAAGCCACACCGTATCTTGTAAAAGAGCGATTCTTTTATGGAATTCGAATGACCAAAATATATGTGTTGTCTAATTAGCACACGTATTTTTGATAGAAAGAAAGAGAGGATGGATTTGTAAAAATGAAGAGAAAAAGAAATCAGTTATTTGTTACTGCATTGACGGCAGCAATGGCGGTTAGTCTGCTTTCACCGGCGGAGCCGGCTGCAGCAGCAAAAAAAGTGAAGTTTAATGTAAAAAAATTGTCACTTACCGTAGGAAAAAAGAAGACACTAAAGATTAAAAATGTAAAGAAAAAAGCGAAATGGTCGATTAAATCGGGCAAGGATAAAATTAAATTACAAAAGAAAAAGAAAGCAAGTGTTGTTGTCGCTGCAAAAAAAGCAGGATCAGCAAAAGTACAGGCAAAGGTTGGTAAAAAGAAGTATGTATGCAAGGTTGTTGTAAAAGCAAAAACAGTTAAGAATGGTACATCAGCAGGCACTAAAACAACAAATAAGCCGGCAGATGCAAAAAATGCCACGAAAAATCCTTCGAACGGACAGAATAATGTAGCTACGCAGCCAACAAACAATCCTTCAAACGGACAGAATAATGCAACTACGCAGCCAACAAACAATCCGTCGAAAGATAATCCCTCAAAGGATAATCCTGCGAATCCGACAGCTACACCGGCGGCTGATCCGGATGTGCCAAAGAAAAATGAACAAGATGTGAAAAAATTACAGGCATTGATTCAGACTTTGAATCAAAAGGGCGCCGATATTTCGGCTAATTTAGATGACGAATCCGTTTATCATTGGAATAAAGAAGGACGTCTGACGGAAATCTACTGGGGCGAAAAGGAAATTATCGGTGCGGAAATGGCGGACTTTAATGAGTTTACAGCACTCGAAATTCTGGATATCAATAACAATAATATTTCCGGGACCTTTTATGTCGGAGATCTGGCAAATTTGAAGGAATTAAAATGTTACGGAAATAAGATTGATAAGTTAGTTTTGGACACAAATAAAAATTTACAGGAGCTTGACTGCCATAATAATCAGATTTCGAATACGATACGCTTAAATGACAGCAAGAATCTGGAACGCCTTTATTGTTCGAATAACAAAATAACAGAACTTGATGTGTCCGGCTGTGATAAACTGCAGGATGTGGACTGCAGTAACAATCTTATGAGCAGCTTGAATGTTTCTGATTTGCCTTCATTAAAGAGTTTGAATTGCAGCCGCAATATGTTAAAAGATGACAACTTAATTTTGACAGGAAGTATCGGACTTATTAATTTGGATTGCTCATTAAACGGTACGAATTATGATTTTATTAATTTGAACTTAGCAGGTTTTACAAAACTGGAATCCTTAAACTGTTCTGAGCAGCCGGAAGATGGTGGTACTTCGGCAGATGATACGATGGGATTTGACATCTCGGCATGTACCGGTCTGAAGACCTTGAATTGCTCATATTGTCCGATTGAAACATTGGATGTTTTAAATTTGTCAAACCTCGAGACAATTGATGCTTCCGGATGTAATTTATCCGAAATCACATTGGATGGAGCGGTAAAACTTTCATCATTGAATATTAACTGCAACGAAATTACGGATTTACACATTCCTGAGACAAATGAAATCAAAATACTTGATTGCAGTGAAAGTTTAGGAATTGAAACAATTAATTTTGCAGTATTAACAAAGTTAGAGTCATTGGATGTATCGGATTCTTATGTGCCGGAGCTTGATTTTTCAATCTGTCCGGATTTGCAGGTGTTAAATGCAATGAATACGGGTTTTGGTAATCCTGATGCTACAACAGATAATGAAGATTTACCAAATATTGATATTGATTTGAAGTCAAATGCTAAATTGAAAGACATTGATATGTCAATGGTTAATGTAAATGTACTTACTTTGCCGGAAAATGACATCGTTGCAAATCTTTCCGCTTCAAACAGTGCGGTTACGCAGATTGTGAATCTTGAGAAACAGTTAGGGCTGGAAACATTAAATATTGCCGGCACAGGAATTTCTGCGTTGGATTTATCAGCGAATACAAACTTGAAACAGGTTAGTTGTACAGAGAGCCAGAAGACCGGAATTACCGGAGTGGATGAGAGTATAATTTATATTGTTCCCGATGATTCCGACGATGGCGAAGACGGTAATGAAGATGGAGACGATGGAGAAGATGGCAATGAAGATGGAGACGTTGAATTAGAATAAGGGGTAAATATGGACGCAAAGGAAATTCAAGAAAAAATTGATATTCTTCAAAAGGAAGTTTCGACTGTTATCAAGGGAAAAGATGAGGTCATTCGAAAGGTGATAATGGCGATTTTAGCTTCCGGTCATGTGTTGTTGGAAGATGTTCCGGGGCTTGGAAAAACAACGCTTGCGAAAGCATTTTCCAAAGCACTTGGATTTGCAAACAAACGAATCCAGTTTACACCGGATACGATGCCGAGTGATATTGTAGGAATGTCAATTTATAATGAGCAGACAAATGCTTTTGAATATGTTGAGGGAGCAGCAGTGAATTGCAATCTTCTATTGGGAGATGAGATTAACCGTACTTCGTCAAAAACACAGTCTGCATTGTTAGAGGCAATGGCAGAGGGGTGTGTCACAGTGGATGGTGTGACACACCAGCTCCTTGAGCCATTTGTTGTTATGGCAACGCAGAATCCGGTTACCAGTGGCGGAACACAGGCACTGCCTGATTCGCAGTTAGACCGATTTATGATTTGTTTGTCTATGGGATATCCGGACGCTGAGAGTCAGTTAGCTATTTTAAAAAATGTGTCTGACAGAGATTTGATTGAAAAGGTGCAGCCGGTTATGACGATCGAAGATATAAAGCAGGCCAAATCTTATGTGAAAAATATGCAGGTAAATGATGAAATCCTTCGGTATATCATCTGCTTATGTGAGAAAACGAGAGAACATGAGCATGTGGAACTTGGCATTAGCCCGCGTGGCGTTGGGGCACTTGCAGAGATGGCAAAATCATTCGCATTGTGTGAGGGAAGAACGTATGTTGTACCGGATGATGTCCTTGCGATTTTTCCGGATGTATGTGCACACCGTTTAATTTTGAATACAAAGGCACGCAGGGAAAATGTAACAGCATATGAGATTTTGGAAGAAATTGCACAGCAGACTGAAAAGCCGAAACTGCTGAGAAAATAGCAAAAAACATAAATGGCAGACAACAAGGAAAGGAAGAGATTATGAGAGCAAAAATCGGGTACATGGCAATTCTTGTCTTAATGGGCTTTCTCTATTTATGGACTAATGTGGCCGTGACATTTTATCTGTTCTTTGGAATTTTGTTGTTTGCCATTTTGTCTTTTTTGCTTAATTGGTATGCAGCGAGACATTTGACAATGCATTTGCAGGTGAAGCAAGATTTGAATCAGGTAAGCACGATATTGATTTGTGTAAAAAATACAGGAATTATTCCCTGCTTCCGGGTGTCAATGAAAGGAACGATTGCAAACTGCCTGACAGATTCTTCCTTTTGTTTTAATCAGGAGATATCAGTAGCACCGAAGCAGGAAAAAAAGGTGGAATTTGCTGTTGAAAGCTTCTATTGTGGAAGAATTGAAGTGGAAACAGACGAATTTATTGTTCGAGATTTTTTTGGTATCTTTGGGTGCCTCGTAAAAAATCACGAAGTGTTGGTTTATTATGTGTATCCGGATGGGGCGGATGAAGGTGAATATCATTTAGAAGAAATGACACCGGCAGCGCAGAATATGGAAAATCGTTATCTGCGCAGGAAAGGTAATGATATCACAGAAATACTCGATTTAAGAGACTATCAAAAGGGTGACAGCATTAAGACGATTCATTGGAAATTATCGAAAAAAATGGGGCATAAGATTGTCCGCGAATTGGATACGCCGGCAAATCAGGAAACAATTGTTTTGTTTGCACTATCGGATAGAAATATAGATAAGCCTTGGTATCGGGATTCGTTAGTGAAAATGATTAGTCAGGTGTCAAAGAATTTATTGGAAAATGATCAATTTTTTGATAGTGTAGTTTTTGAAAAAAAAGGGTTGTCTCATATGACATTTAGTGTAGAAGAGGGCTGCACAAGAGAACGATATGAGAGAACAATTTTAGATGGAAATATAAGTTTTATGCAGTCGTTTGTGGATGATTATCTGATGCATCACAATGTATTGCATAAATATTCACATATAATTTTGATTACGGATGACGAAATAACGGACTGGTGCATGGAAAATGCCAATGTCAGACAGATTATGGTTTCGGCATCTTAATTGGGAAGAGGAAAGAAAGTGGAGAATCAAGGATTTCGACTGGTAGAAGAGAAAAAACAGAAAAAAAGTTTTTTTGCCCTGATTTTATCGATATTTACCGTGGCGGGCATTCTTTTTTGTGTGCAGCAAATGTTTGTGGATACAAAATGGTGGTTTATTTCGATGGTTGTGTCCGTTCTTTGTTGTCTCGTTATATTTTCCACAAAAAGCACAAAAATTGTGTTGGTTTATTTTGTGTTGGGAATCCTTTTGCTTTTTGCATTTCGCACGATATGGATTTCCGGTGCACTGGATTTTGTAAATCAGGTGACTGCCGGATTTAATGCTGTGACCGGGGAATCAGTTTTCTATTTTGTTGTACCGAATTATATGAACAGAGAACTTGCTATGGTGGTATTCTTTTGTCTTACGGCGTGGTTTTTATCCGGATATTTGACAATTGCAATCAAAGGGAAACACTGGGTTCCTGTCCTTGTTTTCTGGGCAGCGCTTGTATCTTTGGCTGTATTTTTTGAAATGCCGTCTGCATGGTGTGTTGGTGCAATGGCTTTTTTGTCATTAGCAGGGATATATGCCCACTCGCATACGAAAGTGGATGAAGAAAAAAATTATTTGGCAGCATTTTGCAAAATGGTTGTTATAGTGGCTGTTTTTATCTGTTTTACATGGAACCGGCAGCTTTATCACAAAAATGAAATCATAGCAGATTTGAAGGAAAATATAACAGAGGAAGCGAATGCGATACGATATGGGGAAAAAGATTTGCCGGAGGGAAAAATTAAAGAGGGAATTGCCTTGAGCGGGGAAAAACGTCTGACTGTCTTTGCAAGCGAAAAGGGCAAGTATTATTTGAAGGGATATGTAGGAAGTGAATATCATGAAAACCGGTGGGAACCATTAGAAGGAAAAGAATACGGGGAAAAATACGAGGGAATATTTAATCGGTACCGGTCGGATGGATTTCATCCACTTGCTCAGTTGTACAGTTACTGTGAGGCGGCAGGCCGCCAGCAAAACGGATTGGAAAAAGAGGAGAAAGAAGGAACGATTATAGTTGAAAATACAGGGGCTTATGAGAGGTATCAGTATTTGCCTTACGGTGTGGATTTTTCGAGTATTCAGTCGTTGGATACCCTTTACCGGGATTTGAATTTGCAAAAAAAATTCTGGAGCAATCGTGAAGATGAAAAAAATACATACAAAATTTGCATGATAGATGAAGATTCTCTTTTGAAAACGGCGGGAGTTGACTGGCAGAAACAGACGATTACAGACGAAAAGGTGCGCGCCTATGCGGATATGGAAATGGATTATCGAAAGTTTGTAAAAAAACATTATCTTGCCCTTTCAAAAAAGGCCAAAGAAGAGGTTGCACCGTATGTTCCTCAAAAGAAAGATAATTTGGTTTCGTTTATTGAAAAAATTAGAAGTTCTTTAAAAAATGCGGGAAAAGAGAAAGGTGACTGGGATGCCCTGCAGTATGCTTCTCTTGGTACGCTTGCATTTCGTGCGGCGAATATCCCGGCGAGATATGTGGAGGGATATGAGGCAGTTACTTCCGATGAAAAAGATGCTAATGGAAATTACCGTGCGGACGTGACCGGGCAAAATGCGCATGCATGGGTGGAAATTTACTGTGATGGTGTGGGGTGGCTTCCCGTGGATGTGACACCGGGACATTATGATAAGATTACGGTGAAAGCAAAACAGCAGAAGAAAATAGAAAAACAGCAGACCTCAATTTCGCAGAAGGTTACGAAAAAGAAAGAAAAATCAAAACAAAATGAGGCACCGAACAAATACTTATCGTGGCAGCAAATCATTTTATGGATCGTAATTTGCATTTTTGCTGTAAGTTTTCTTTTCGCAGGAGTGCTTGCAATTCGCAGAAAGGCTATAGTCTACAAGCGTAGAAAAACACTTATGCAGGCAGATACGGCAGCGAATTATCGATTTATTATTTCATATTTGACCACGTTATTTGCCTATTTAAAACTTTCCGAAGAAGATTTGCCACGGGAGATACGAGAGGGCATGGAACGTTTCTGGTTTGATGAGAACGGTGAAATAACGGAGAAAGAGTTATCACAATTAAGAGAATATGGAAATGAAATTCAGAATACGATGTGGCAGGAATCTTCCTGCATTAAAAAATTAGTTCTTCGCTTCTGGCATTGTTTTGAATTTCCGTTCTGATAAGAAAACCGAGGGATTAAATCTTCCCTCGGTTTTTTAGAAATGTTTCCGCACACTGTGCGTAGCAGGCAGCCCCAATCGGGCACACGTCCTCATTAAACAGAGCCTTTGGATGGTGCACCGGGTAATCGCCGCGCTCATCCTCAAAGCCGGCAGACAAATACATATACGTACTTGGAATTTTGTTTGCAATCGAGGCAAAATCTTCCGAAGCGGGTGCGTTAATATCCGGATAACCATTTAGCGTTGGAATGGCAAGAGTTTTCATGGCAGAAACAAATTCTTCTGTCAAATCCGGATTGCATATAAGCGGTGGGACGGCGGAAAGCACAGTATATTCAATACTTCCGTTATATACCGCAGCGGTTCGTTCACTGACTTCGCGGATTCGTTTTACAAGGATTTCCCTTGCGGCTTCGTTATTGGTGCGCAGTGTTCCTTGTAAAATGGCTGTTTCCGGAATAATATTGGCAACTTCACCGGCACAAAACCGGCCGATTGTGAGAACACAGGAATCGGCAGGATTACTTTCTCTGGCAATTAGTTCCTGCAGGGCAAGATAAATGTGAACACCAATGTTAATCGGGTCAATGCCCTGATGCGGGCAGGCACCGTGGGAACCTTTTCCGTGGATGGTAATTTGAAAGCCATCCACCGAGTTCATCATGGTATTTTTGCTATTGTACATAAAAGTGCCAACCGGACTTCTGCCGGTCGTTACATGGAAAGCAAGCGCGGCATCCGGCTTTGGATTTTCTAAAATGCCGTGTTCGATCATGTTGTCAGCCCCCTCAAAAGTTTCCTCTGCCGGCTGGAACATAAACTTCACGCGTCCGCATAAATGAGATTCATTTTCCTTTAGCATCTTAGCCGCACTAAGGAGCATGGCAGCGTGAAAATCATGTCCGCAGGCGTGCATTTTTCCGGTTTTACATGAAAAACTTTCTCCGCTTTCTTCTGTCAGAGGAAGCGCATCCATATCGGCACGAAGCAGAAGAACCGGCTCACCTTGTCCAAGCAAAGCCGTCACGCCTTCCCCGCATCTTTCCGGGTTAAGACCATATTCCGTAAGCCGCTTCATCACAAACTCCACCGTATTTTCAAGATGCAGCCCTGTCTCTGCATGTTCATGCAGATAGCGGCGGTTCGCAATCGTTTCCTTTTTTAATTCCAACGCACGTTTATAGTAATTCATCTAATCCCTCCATTTATATTGATACTTATAATCATAAAGAATAAAACCCTAACTGGCAACCCTCTACTTGCTTTTTATTTCCCCTCGTTATATAATGCCCGATGTAGAGTAAAAATAGTACATCAAAGGAGATTATTAGCATGCAGAATGAGGCATATCAGAAATTAATGGATAATTTATGTGACATTGTGGCAGAGGAGCAGGCGAAACTTGGTTACATGAAAGAGCCAATCCGTTTGTATTATCCTTTGAGTTCGTTAAATCATTTTTTTGGAGGAGACGTTTCCGCTGATGAGATGCAGGAAAAACTTTCAAAGTTTAAATCCTTTGCTTATGATAAATTCGGTGAAGTAGAAATAACACACAAAGGAGAGCGCTTTTGTTTCTTTTTATCTGAGCGTGCAACCGAGTATGTTCATCAAAACGGTGGACAGAACCAATTTATATTTGACCTGGTAGCGCTTTTGGCAAAGCATGGCACGGTCATGGAAGAAGTAGAGGCATTGTTTGCGAAACAGAAAGATGCTTATGAAATAGAAAAAATGAATCATGGAGAATTTGACTACATGATTCATTTTGTGGATTCCAAAGATAAATATCTCTATTGTTTCAAAGACGAAGGCTGTCATATTATTTACCATCGGTTTTTACCGGAGGATTATGAGGATTTAGGATTATAAAAGTCCGGACCTTCTAAAAAGACTGGAAATACTCATGCATGGATTTTAGTGTTTTTGTGCTTTCTTCATAGAATGGCTCGAATACACTAAAGGCGTGCGTGAGTTTTTTATTTTTCCCAAACCGGAGCAGCTTGTGTGATACCCGGTTTGCTTTCAATGCCTTTTCAAATTTTACGGTATAATGCTCTAAGTTATCGCTGTGGCTGGTAACTAAAAAGCATGGTGGAAGCGCCGAAATAATTTCCGGATTTTCAATGTTTACATACGGTGCAATTGCTTTCTTTTTATAGCCCTTTCCATACAAATAAGAAGGAAGGAAAAGACCGATTTTGTCAAAGCGGGTTGTGTAAAACATGCCACTGATAAGTCCAAGGGCATTCAGGGAAAAATCAGGTGCCTTTGTGTGGGCAGCTTTGGCGAATTTCTTGTTCTTTGTCATTGCAGCTACATTTGTTAAAAGATAAGCACCGCCGCTGTCGGCAACGCCATAGATTCTATCCGGATTTCCCCCATAGGAGGATAAATTGTCACGGATAAATGTCATGGCGGTTGAGACATCTGAAAACTGGTCGTAAACGCTGCAGTCCGGGACAAGACGATATTCAACGCTGAATACAACATAGCCTAAAAGACATAATCTGGCACAAAAATAGCGGTTGAATTCTTTATTGCCGATTAACAGACCGCCGCCGTGGATGTTGATGATGACAGGGAGTGTTTCATTTTCTTTTCCCTGTGGGCGGTACACATCCATGAGATGTTCTTTCTGACTGTCAGCGATATAGGGAATATCACGGCTTTCGACTACGCCATCCGGGAAAGAAAATTTTTTGTCGCGAACAGCTGCCGATTTTTCAAAGTCTTCCCGCTGTTTATAAAAATTTTTCGTCATAAAATTACTCATCTGACTTCTCCTTTGGTATATTCTGAATCGTTACTTCTCTGTGGTCTACAGAAGTTGAAAATACAATCAATGTTTTGGTGCGTCCGTATTTTTGCAATTCACCAATAAAAGTATCCAAATCGGTTGTGCTGTGAAAAAGAACTTCTAAAAGCATCGAATAATCGCCGGTCACGCAATTGCATTCGATCACATTAAGACAGGAACGGATATAAGGATAAAATTCCGCTTTCTGATTTGGCTCAACCTCAAGGTTTATAAAAGCCCGGATGTGAAAGCCGAGAAGTTCGGGATTTAATGTGGCGTGATAACCGGTAATGTAACCCTCTTTTTCAAGCCGCTCCACTCTCGCCGAGGCAGCAGGAGAAGAGAGGAAAACTTCATTTGCCAAATCCTTTACACTCATTCGTCCGTTTTTACTGAGTAAATTCAAAATTTCACAGTCCACATGGTCAAGTTCGTTCTTCTTCATTGTCAAACTCCATTCTTAAGTAATATGATGTCTGCGGGTTGCTTCCTTGTGATGCAATCCTACAAAATCAGCATACTCTTTTTAGGAGACAACGTCAAGAACACACTTAATTTTATTTTGTGAAAATACAAAATGGTTTGTTTGATTAAGTGCGAATGGTTAATTTTATTAAATAAATTTGAAAATTCTGAAAACCTTGACTTTCAAAAAAATGAGGAATAAGGTATTAGACGTAAAGCCGATGCGCATCCGGCAGGGAGCAGGAAATGGGAAGTTGCGAAAGCAGAAAGAGAGGCTATTATGGCACATAGTTATGACCCATATGAAAATGTAAGAAATGTAATGAGTGATGCAGCGAAAATGGCAGGGATTGATAGTCCTTATATGGAAATTATCAAATGTCCTCAGCGTGAGACAAAAGTTTACCTTCCGGTTGAAATGGATGATGGTTCGGTTCATGTGTTTGAAGGATATCGTGTTCAGCACTCGAATATCCGCGGACCATTCAAAGGTGGTATTCGATATCATCAGAATATTACATTAAATGAAGTTCGCGCACTGGCTACGTGGATGTCATTAAAATGTGCAATTGCGAATATTCCATACGGTGGCGCAAAGGGCGGTATTAAAGTTGACCCGCATAAATTATCCAAGCGGGAACTGCGGGCGCTTACAAGACGTTATACTTTTGCGATTGCACCAATTATCGGTGCAGATTCGGATATTCCGGCACCGGATGTAAATACAAATGCTCAGACGATGGCTTGGGTTTTGGATACTTACAGTCAGCTGCAGGGAAAGCCGTGTCCGGGCGTTGTCACCGGAAAGCCAATTGAACTTGGCGGTTCACGTGGAAGAAATTCGGCAACCGGACGTGGTGTTGTGATAAGTACCAAATTGCTTCTTGCCAAAGAGGGAAAAAATTTGGACGAAATAAAAGTGGTCATTCAGGGAATGGGAAATGTCGGAAGTAATGCGGCAAAAATTTTCCGGCACAGGGGAAGCAAAGTTGTGGCAATCAGTGATGTGTCCGGCGGTTTATACAAAGAGGATGGTTTGGATGTTGATACGATTGCTGAGTATCTGGAAACGTCTGGGGCTCTTTTGAAAGATTACGACGCAGAAGGAATTACTCATATTTCCAATTCGGAAGTATTAACAACACCGTGTGATGTGTTAGTTCCGGCAGCTTTGGAAAATCAGATTACCGAAGAAAATGCGGATAAATTGCAGTGCTCTTATATTGTGGAGGCAGCCAATGGTCCAACGTCCAAAGAGGCAGATGCAATTTTGGAAAAGCGCGGTATACCGGTAATTCCGGATATTTTTGCTAATGGCGGTGGTGTTATCGTTTCCTACTTTGAGTGGGTTCAGAATATTCAGGAACTTACCTGGGAGCGTGACCGCGTCAATGAGATGTTGGAAAATCTGATGTCTAAATCGTTTGCAGAGATTACGGAAGCAAAAGAGAAGTATGACTGCACCTATCGAATGGCGGCTTATGTGGTAGCTCTGAAGAAATTAATTTACGCGGAAGAAATTAAGGGGATTTTCCCGTGATAAAACCCCAAAAATTTGTTAGAGACTGAATAACATATCTTGTTATAGTCTCTAACAAATTGTTTTTTTATTTAGTTTTCGTTTTGAGAACTTCTTTGGCATTTGGAATGGATTCCAGTATTTTTTTTGTCAATTCCTCTTTGGTATAGCCAACGTAGTCGTAATCGTCCTGGTCATAGTGAGTATCATAGAAGGAATAAATGGCATTTGCATCTTTAATTCCATATTCTTTTAATCCGACAGTAGTGTACTTTCGGTAGCCGGCAGCGGTGTCAACAAGGTCAAATACTTTTGTTGGATTTATCTCATAAAGGGAAGAAAAATATTCAAAAAATTCAGTTTTACGGATTTCTTCCTGTGGCCGGGTTATCAAAAGAGTTTTGCTGTTTTTGCCGGCGTAAAAATTTCCGATTTTATAATCCTTTGTTACGCATTTTTTTGTTGCGTAATTGTAATAGGTAATCCCATTGTCCGAAAATACTTCGGATACACCGTCATTGTTTAAATCCACATAAGAGTAATTGGTTCCTTCCGGAAGTGCGGTTACATATTTTTTCAGTTTTTTCTTTGCCAGTGCTTTTACCTTGCTTTTACTTAAAACAGTAACGGTATAACGATATTTTGTTTTGCCCTTTCCATACCAGTAGGTCAGAGTTGACTTGCCGGCCTTTTTTCCGGTAATGACAAGTGACATATAATGACTGTTAAATTTAGCTGATATTTTTTTATTACTCACTTTCTTTTTTGCCAAATTGCTCTTTACTTTAATTCCCCGTGTGCCGCCCTGCATGACCACATAATTTTTTCGGATTGTTTTTGCGTGGACAGGGAGTGCGGTTCCCAGGCACAAAATAGCGAAAACGGCAAATAAAATTGTTTTTTTCATGATACATTCCTCCAATCAATAATATCATTTTATCATGTTTTCATATATATAACGAGTGAAAAGGATAGAATGTTGCAAATTTTTACAAAGGACGGTTGCCGCACAGGTAGTCAGCGTAATTCTTTCCTATATGCTGATAAGGAAAAGAAACTTCCGTTTATTCTTAAGAAGAAAGATATTCGAATCAACCGGAATATGACGGCAAAAGAATTAAAGATTGGAACACCGGTGGCTTTGCAGAAAAAGTTGACAACCTTCCACTTTAATGATATTCTGTTATCAATTAATTTCCATGAGGGAGTAGCGAGCGTGTACGACACGTATCAAGTCAACATACTGACCGAATGGTCTGGCTTGTTTTAAATTGCGAGACTCATGTATAGCGGATTCCTATACGTGAAGTCTATCTATTTTAGAAATTCAACCGGGTATAGTGATGTCTGCTGTACCCGTTTTTTTATGCAAAAGATGGGGAATTACGGAATGGAAAACAGATGGAGGATTGTGAAATGGAATGGAGTTTATTTTTTGTATTCAACAGTATATTGCTTGGTGTAGGTCTGGCGATGGATGCGTTTTCAGTTTCTTTAGCAAATGGATTGAATGAGTCTTGGATGCACAAGAAAAAAATGTGTGCCATTGCAGGAACCTTTGGTTTCTTTCAGGCATTAATGCCAATGACCGGCTGGGTATGTGTTCACACCATTATTGAATATTTTAAAATGTTTGAGAAATTCATTCCATGGATTGCACTGATACTGCTTCTTTTTATCGGAGGGAAAATGGTGAAGGAAGGTATTCAGGATGGAGCCGAAGAAGTGGAAAAAGCGAAAGTTGGTGCACTCGCTCTCTTGGTACAGGGAATTGCAACCTCAATTGATGCATTGTCTGTCGGGTTTACGATTGCGGAGTACGATTTTATTATGGCACTGGCGTGCTCTCTGATTATTGCGGCGGTGACCTTTGTAATCAGCTTTACCGGCTTAATTCTTGGTAAAAAATGCGGAACGAAATTTTCCAATAAAGCAACAATTCTTGGTGGTGCGATTCTGATTGCAATCGGTATTGAAATTTTTGTTTCGGGTGTTTTTTAGATTGTATCAGATACCCGTAAGCAAATTTTCTATCACTTCTCCGGCATCCTTTGAAATGCCTATGGACTTGTTCTGGATTTCCAATGGAACTTCTGTCTGTCCAAGATTGATACAAGCATAAAAAGCATCCGGCCAGGCAGCAGTCATCTGCCGGAATGGATATTTAATGATGCCGGGTGTGTTATATCCGGTACCAAGTTCCAAAAATAGGACGTTTAAGTTTTTATGCCGGCGTAAAAAGTCATCATAGCGGCTGGCGGCTGCGTGCCATCCCTTGTCCTCTACGAAAGTAGAATCAGCTCTTAGATTCATTGACAGAGGAGCGCCGCAGTGTGGACAGAGGGGGATTAGATAGTCCGGAATCCGCATGTTTTCCTGTTCTTTCATCATTTGATGGATTTGAACTTCATTATCAAAAGTTTTGCTGCAGCATGGTTTGGAACACTGAAAGAGTCCATAATCACCTTGAGTGTAAAAAAGTCTTTTTTTATCAAATCCAGCCTTTTGAAAGCAGTGGTCTACATTAGTAGTAAGGATAAAATAATCCTTATCTTTTACTAGTTTCAGTAGATTTTCATAAACCGGTCTGGGTGCATTTTGATAGCGGTTGATATAAATATAGCGGCTCCAGTATGCCCAGTGTTCATTCAAGGTCTCAAACGGATAAAAGCCGCCGGAGTACATATCAGAAAAGCCATATTTAGCAATAAAGTCTGAAAAATATCTGTTAAATCGTTCTCCGGAATAGGTGAATCCGGCAGAGGTCGAAAGACCTGCACCTGCCCCGATGATAACGGCATCTGCCTTTTCCAGTTTTTCTTTTAACCGGTTAATTTGAGCTGAGCAGTCGTTCATAGATTTCTTTGTCATTTTCTTTGAAAACATTAAATACCACCTTCTGTATTGTTGTGTCATTGTTGTTCATAAAGTTTCTTACTGTATCAATAGCAATTTCGGCTGCTTTCTCGTTTGGAAAATGAAAAACGCCGGTGGAAATGCAGCAAAAAGCAATACTTTCTAAATGGTATTCTGTAGCGAGCTGCATGCAGGAAGTGTAACAGTTTGCCAGCAAATCACAGTCTCTTTTTGTCAGGTGTCCCCCCACAATCGGTCCGACAGTGTGGAGAACATAGCGGCAGGGCAGGTTATAAGCAGGTGTTATCTTTGCCTGGCCGGTTGGTTCTTCAAACCCTTGTTTTTGCATTTTTTGAAAGCAGTCATAGCGCAGCTGCACACCGGCGTAAGTGTGAATACAGTTATCAATGCAGGTATGACCCGGAATGTAGCAGCCGGTCATCTGGGAGTTGGCGGCATTTACAATTGCATCACAACGAAGTGTTGTAATATCTCCCTGCCACACATACAAATTGTCTTTGACCGGTGTTAAATCGTCAAGGTCAGTCACTCCCTTTTCCTCAATTACTTCCTGTAGATATTCATTTTGCACTTGTATAAAATTCTCATCGATTGGCTTTGGTGCCCGGACATTCATCAGAGCACGCAAAAGCATACGCTGCTCCGCCAGACCTTTCGGAATGGGCGTATTGTGGTATTCCGGACTTTCTTTTAGTAATGTCTGGATGAGAAAGATAAGTCGTTCTTTTTTTGTCATGCTAATACCTCTTTTTAATAGCTTGTTTTGGGCAGATTTCTTTGCATTGTCCGCAGTGCAGGCATCGATTTTGGTATCGCCGGGATAAATTCCCTTCATATAAGGATTTCTTTCAAATATTTCTTATAATTTTTCGGAGTGAATATTTTTAATTTTACCGCGAAGGGAAATCGCCCGTTTCTCTGCGGTTGCAGACAGGGCGATAAATTTCTGCTCCATAAGCTGAGTATAAAGGGATTTCCCTTTTGCCGTCAAGAAATAAACACCGGATTCATCCCAAAGCATCAAATCAATGATGCGGGTTACCGGATGACCGTCTGCGCCAATCGTTGCCATGGTGGCGGAATGAAATTCGTTTACCAACAAATTAAGATACTGCTTTTTCGTCATTGTCATTATATGTTCTCCTTTCTGGCGGCAAAATGGGTTACTTCTTAAAATGTATACGGTGGATTTCCGGAGAAATCAGCAATTACACCATGCGGCTCATCTAGGTAAAATACCTCAAAAATCGGATTATCCGCAGTCTCATACTGTCCTTTGACAATCGGATTGGCTATACACATTTCTTTTGCAGCCATGTTGTTTTCAAATACGGCTTTTCCGTGCAGGCGAATCCATGCATAAGATGGACTGGAAACAGAAATTTCAATTTCCGGATTGCTCTGCATATCCAGATAAACATCTTTTGTGTTATTTGTGCAGAACCACAGTTTTCCGTCCATTTCTCCGGCAAACATAAATGGGCGGCACTTTGCTTTTTCATCGCGTCCTACGGTAGCGAGATACTGTACCGGATTCTCTTTTAAAAATTCAATTACTTTGTTCATAATAAAACCTCCTGGAATTTTTTTTGGAAAAATATTGTGTTTTCCTGTTGATGCTATTATAATATCGCCATAGGGACCTTTCGTAAAGTAAGCACTATTTTGTGCCATAGTTACCAAAAGGAAACAATTGCGAAAAAAGGAGACTTTTGCTATGGAAAATATACCAACAGTAGAAAAACTTCCTGCCTGTCCGGTGGAAACGACACTTACTTTAATTAGTGATAAATGGAAAGTGTTAATTTTAAGAGACTTACTTCCGGGGACAAAACGGTTTGGGGAGTTAAGGAAATCAATTGGACATGTCTCGCAGAAAGTGTTGACAGCACAGCTTCGACAGATGGAGCAGAGCGGACTTGTGAATCGAAAAGTATATGCCGAGGTGCCGCCAAAAGTTGAATATTCATTGACGGACGTGGGATACAGTTTGAAACCGATTTTAGACGCTATGTGGACGTGGGGCGAAGAATATCAGAAGAAAATGGAGAAATAATCCCCGGCGGCTTTGAAAACCGCAGCGGGGATTATGAAGACATACACATCATGTATTGTGTGTTGTAATTAATCTAAAATCTGTCCATCCGTAGAAATTGTGACAACCTGCCATGGGATAAATTTTCCACTGTTTTGCAGTGCTGTCTTTGCCGCATGCTCAAGTCCGCCACAGCACGGTACTTCCATGCGGACAACGGTTACACTCTGGATGTCATTGTTCCGGATGATTTCGGTTAGTTTTTCTGAGTAATCGATGTCATCCAGTTTTGGACAGCCCACAACGGTGATTTTTCCTTTGATAAAATCATGATGGAAATTAGCATACGCATAGGCGGTGCAGTCCGCAGCAATCAAAAGTTTTGCACCATCAAAGTAAGGAGCCTTTGTCGGTACGAGTTTAATCTGAACCGGCCATTGTCTTAATTCGGACGTAAGAGAATTGTCTGCGGATACAGCAGGTGCTGAATTGCGGCGGTCAAACTGGCGCATTCTCTGTCCGGGACATCCACTGAATGCTGGAGATTTTTTCTCTTTTGCTTTCTTTTTCATATTTTCTTTCACAGCTTCTTCGTCGTAAGCAGCAGCTTCCCGTTCTACAAAAGTAATGGCACCGGTCGGGCAGGTTGGCAGACAGTCGCCAAGTCCGTCGCAGTAGTCGTCGCGCAGCAATTTTGCTTTTCCGTTTACCATACCGATGGCACCTTCGTGGCAGGCATTGGCACAGGCACCGCATCCGTTACATTTATCTTCATCAATCTGAATAATTCTTCGTATCATAGTTTATCCTTCCTTTCGGGTAATTGTTGTTTCTGGTTGTATTATAGAAAACGCTGTGCTAAAATTATGTTGTTATAACAACGAAAATCATTTTTTTGAAATTGAGGAGCGAAAATGCAAAAACCACAAATACCGATTTTTATGGAAATAACGGACGCAGAATGGGATGAGATGGTTCGTCTTTTGTGTCTGCGAGAGAAAAAATTCAAAAAAAATACGATTATTTTTCATCAGGGTGACATTACAGAGGAGATGGGAATTGTCATAAAAGGAAATGTAAATATAGAAAGTGTGGATGTCTCCGGCAATGTAAGTCTGCTAGGAAATGCGGAAGCCGGGGATGTATTTGCGGAGACGTATGCACTCTGTGGCGAGGCAATGGCGGTAGATGCAGTGGCTACGAGCGAGACGGTTATTTTGTTTCTTCCTATGAAACAGCTTATGCATGAAAAAAATGCCGGATATTTGTGGTACGGGAAAATGCAGGCGAACATAATCCGTATGCTCAGCAAGAAAAATCTGGTGTTGTCAAATCGTATTTTCTGTACAACGCCGAAAAAAATCCGGGATCGTGTGTACACCTATCTTTCCATGCAGAGGGTGAGAAGCGGATGCCGGAAATTCAAGATTCCGTTTAACAGGCAGCAGATGGCGGATTACCTGAATTTAGACCGGAGTGCACTGTCAAAGGAGTTAGGACTTATGCAGGAAGAAGGAATCCTTTCTTTCTATAAAAATGAATTTGAACTTTTGGAGGCGGAGGAATACGATGTTAAAAGATAAAGATATCAGGGAACCGCTATTTGACTTTTTGGAGGAACAGTACGGGAAAACTCGGATTATAGAGGAAAAAACGATGGGAAAATCCAGAGCGGATGTTGTGATGGTTTTGGAAGAAGAACTGGTAGGAATTGAAATCAAAAGCGATGCAGATACCTACGCAAGACTTTCACGTCAGGTCAAAGATTACGACCGTTTTTTTGACCGAAATTATGTCGTTGCCGGTTCGAAACATGCTCATCACGTGGGGGAACATGTACCGGAGTGGTGGGGCATTATTACGGTAGAAGAAGTTGATGGAGTGTGCGATTTTTATGTACTCCGTAAAGCCGAAAAAAATCCCAAGCAGAAAATGCTTCACAAAATAAAATTGTTGTGGCGTCCGGAACTGGCACATATTCAAGAAGTGAATCATTTGCCGGCATACAAGCAGAAAAGCAAAGATTTTGTCCGCAAAAAAATCATGGAAAAAGTACCGGAAGATCTGCTGCATAAACAAATTAGTGATGAATTGTTTGAGCGGGATTACACGACGATTCAACAGCAGATTGATGAATTTAAAAAGAGGTGACAAACGATGAAAATGACGACACTTTGTTATATTGAAAAAGATGGGAAATATCTGATGCTTCATCGGACAAAAAAGGAAAAAGATATTAATAAGGACAAATGGATTGGTGTTGGAGGGCATGCCGAGGAAGGCGAAGGCCCGGAGGAATGTCTGTTAAGGGAGGTAAAGGAGGAGACAGGTCTTTTACTTACTTCTTACCGATTTCGCGGAATTGTAACTTTTGTCAGTGACCAGTGTGAGCCGGAACTGATGTGCCTTTTTAGTGCAGACAAATTTGAGGGAGAAGTAATAGAGTGTGATGAGGGGGATTTGTTCTGGGTTGAAAAAGAAAAAGTACCCTCACTTCCAACATGGGAGGGGGATGCCATTTTCCTAAAATTGTTTCTGGAAGATGAACCGCGGTTTTTTAGTCTTCGTCTTGTTTATGAAGGAGAAAAATTAGTGGAAAAGAACTTAAGATTGTATGAATCATAACAAAAAGTGGCTGCTTGATACAGCCACTTTTTACAAGCGTATGTCAATGTTTGCACCAACATTTGGGTTTACTGACATTTCCATCATTTTCGCCAATGCATCTCCCTGCATTTCCTGTGAGTCTAAAGTTTTTGAAAGCATCGAGACACCGACTGACTGCATGAGATTGTTTGTAGCATTTGCCATGGAATAACTGGCAATATCCATGCCTAAATCCATATCCATAACGATACCTCCTATCGAATAATTCTAATTAAATAATAGCAGAGATAGGAGAAAATAACAAGAAAAATTTATGAAAAAAGGATATTTTTGCAAGTTCACTCGTTTATATAGTGAAGACCAAGAGAAAGGAGGTTTTATGGTGAGGGATTGGACAAAAGATTATTTTCATGAAAAATATGAGTGCTACTGTGATATGGTATATCGAATCTGTATGCTTTATTTGAAAAATGAAAGCGATGCCAGAGATGGGTTACAAGATATTTTTCTGAAAATGTGGGAAAAACAACCGGTCTTTGAAAATGCTTCCCATGAAAAGGCATGGCTTATAAGTACGACCAAACATTATTGTCTGGATGTATTAAAAAGCAGTTGGCATAAAAAACGAGTGGCACTGGATATTAACCGGGAAATCATGTCGGATGAGAGAGAACAGGAGTATCCGGTGTTAGATGAGATTTTGAAACTGCCACAAAAATACCGGGAGGTTCTTTATTTATATTATTATGAAGAATATTCAGTAAAGGAAATCGGGATTATGCTCAAAAGGAAAGAGAGTACCATCCAGTCCCGGCTGGCGGCAGGAAGAAACAAATTAAAAACAAGATTGGCAGACAGAAAGGGTGTATGGTAATGAATAAACAGATAGGAAAAAATATGTTTGACGGTATGGAATTGCCGGAGCAGACGAAACAGGAAGTGTGGGGAAATTTAGAAAGTATAATTTCAAATACTACAGTAGAAAAAAGGGTACACAAAAACCGTGTTTGGGTCAGACGGCTTGGAAAAACAGCGGCTGCATTCCTTATAATGGGAGTTCTTTTCGGAACTATTAATGGCGTAAGTCATGGCGGACTTGTTGAGGCAATTTCCGGTTTGTGGCAGACAGACGAGAGCAGTCAGAAAATTGTAACAGAAATGACCGATTATCATGTGAGGCTGGATTCCGTATATGCGCCAGAAATACTTGAATGTACGGAGAAAAGACTTATTTTTGCCGGAAGTTTTGGTCTTGTTATTTATGACCGGCAAAGTGAGCGTGTGTCGGCTACGATTGATTTGCAGAAAATTGAAAGTAATCACTTCAATGCCGATACATTGCAGACTAGGTTTCTGATTCAGGGAGACGAACTGGTGATTTATAATCTGCAAAATAAAAAAGTATATGGAAAGAGCTATCACTATAATCTTTCAACGAATGGTAAAAAAGAAACGTCGTCTCTTTTGCCGGACACTACGCAAAAAGCGGATGCTTTTTTAGAGAAAGAATGGCAGAAACAGAATAAGGATAAGTATGCCGATACATTAAATTTTTATGCGGAGGGAACCTCTTTGTATAAAGATAAAGAGGGACTTCTGAGCGAAAAAGCATTAATTTCAAAAGAAGGTAATACGATTTCATCTGCTGTGTGGTTAGTGCTTGAAAAAGACAAGACTAAGGGTGATTACCAGATGTATTTGTATCAGAAAAAAGGAAAACAAGGTGTGGCAAAAAAAGAAAAACTACGCATCCAAGCATCTACGGAGAAAGAGAAGACGACGGTCCTTAAAAGGTATGAAGAACTTGGCGGTTCGGAGATAAAAAAGGCAATTGTTGAAACCTTTTATGACAATCCATCTTTGTATGAGGGATATGTTTATCAGGGCAGTCAAAATTATCAAAAAGTAGAATTTGGAAACTGTGATGTGGTAATTCCAATTGTCAAAATCACAGGAACAAATAGACAAAAAGATACGGTAAAAGTAATTGGACAATTCTACTGGTATGGCTTCAGCTTGTCCGGAAAAACTTTATATGAGGCGCAGTCCGGTGGTGGGGTGGCAGTCATGTTTTTGAAAAAAGACGGTGGCAGATATCAGGTGAAAAAGGTAGTACATCCAAGAGATGGTGGATTATTACAGAAAGACTTGGTGAAATTATATGGAAGTGATGGAAAAGCTGTTTCAGATGTTCTCGAAGATTCGCTTGCGGATGAAGTAGTTAAAACATTGAGAACTTATGTAAAACAGAATCAGCTGGATATTAAGTATTACAAGGCATTTGGGTGGGACCCGGAGAAAATTGATGAATAGGATGAAATCAACGAAAGTCTACGCTTCGTAGGTAGTGTTATTTTTGTTGAGCGGGTGGAGGATGGATTGCTTGCCCTCGATTTGGTGAAAGGAATTGATGACAGGGAAAAATCGTATGATGACACAGAAAACGGAGGGCGTTGGAGCAGGCTGCAAAAATGTTGTTTGGGTGAAAATTGACAAATATGGCTGCGAATCATATAATTCTATATGTTATTTAGGAAAAAGTAGTAGAGAGGAATATTATGTTAGAGCCAAAAGAAGTTAATTTATCGCCCATGCCAAAGACATGGATTTTAGATTTGGACGGCACAATCGTTGTCCATGACGGGCCGTATATCTTAGGACACGATAAGTTTTTGCCGGGAGCAAAAGAATTTTTAGATGGAATTTCGGAAGATGATATGATTATATTTCTGACTGCCAGAGGTGAGTGGGAAAAAGAGCATACCCTGCGGTTTTTAAAAGAAAATCATGTGCGCTATGACCATATTATTTTTGGCGCAGGACAGGGAGAGCGTGTGCTAATCAATGATAATAAACCGGACGGACTTGTCACAGCGGTCGCAGTCAACACAACAAGAGATAAATTCTGCCAGACCAAATTTCAGACGGATTATAATCTGGGAACAAGGTTTGATTGATTTTTTTAGTTTCCGTAATTCAGGAGAAAATTTTGTGTCTCGTGGACGGCTCTCGCCTTGATAAATACGCGGAAGTATTGATATGCAGATTTGTATATCGGATACTTTCGCGTATTTATATCCACTCGCCACAAAGTTTTCGCCTGAATTACTGGAATGTTAAAATACTGAAAAATACCAATTTACTAATTATACTCTAGCCATAGAGAGGAGGTTCATTTTACCATAATGGAAAAATTATGCAGCGACAAAGAGCGTTCAGAGTTATATGTGTATACTTTCAGAAACAATTATGCACAAATGAAACAGGTACAGATAATACCAAGCTTTTTATATTGGAAGACCTGGTATTATCTTTTTTAAGGGAAATTGCAGGCTATAGGTGTCTTGATTAGTGTTGACACCATATAAAACGCCATATATAATGAATACGCTGAAAGTTTAAATTAGCGTAACAGATTGTAGAATGGGAGGAGAGGAATAGTGAAAACGCTAAGCGATTACATGAAAATGAATTATCGAATGGAAATTGTTGAGGATGCAGAGGAAGGTGGCTTCGCGGTTTCGTTTCCAGAACTTCCGGGATGCTTTACTTGTGGAGATACAAAAGAAAAAGCAATTGCTAATGCTATAGATGCAAAGAGAGCATGGTTTGAAGCTGCACTAGAGGCAGGAATGGAGATAAACATTCCGAGTGTGCCAAATAAAGATATTTAATCTTTTTAAGATTCCAGTAATTTAGCCAATCCAATTTGCGTTGAGTGAGTACAAACGCGTGGGTATGAGATATGCGTTTTTTGCATATCCATACCACTACGCAGTTTGTTAAGCGGGAGCGCTCACGAAATGCAAAATGGATTGGCTAAATTACGGAAATAAAAAAATTAAAAAACATTACTTGACACAACCACAATTGTACGCTTGCCAAGAAAGGAGTTCCCCATGGAACAAACATTTATGAAAGAAAAGAAAATATTACCGTTAGTATTGTCGATGTCACTGCCAATGATGTTGTCCATGCTTGTAAATTCTTTATATAACATTGTTGACAGTTATTTTGTGGCACAGATTAGTGAGCAGGCGATGACGGCATTATCTTTAGTATATCCACTCCAATTACTGGAAACGGCAATAGCGGTTGGCTTCGGGATAGGAATGAATGCGGCTGCCGCATATTATCTGGGAGCGAAGGAGCAACAGAGGGCGGATGATATTGTGACATCAGGGCTTATCCTCAGCCTTTTGCATGGCGTGATTTTGATGGCTGCGGCACTTCTTTTTGCACCGGCATTTGTTTCGCTGTTTACAGAAAATGAAAAGATTCTTGCGGATGGTGTGAAATATTCAAATCTTGTATTTATTTTTGCAGTTCCAAATGTCATTGCGATAACGTTTGAGAAAATTTTTCAGGCAGAGGGACGGATGAAAGTTTCGATGCTTAGTATGCTGTGTGGGTGTGTTGCTAATATCATACTTGATCCGCTGTTGATTTTTGGTATTGGAATATTCCCAAAAATGGGGATTGAGGGAGCTGCAATTGCAACCGGTATTGGACAAGTAATACCACTTATTGTGTACTTGTTTATTTTTATCAAGCACCCGGTATCACTGCATTTTCACTGGCATAAAAAAGTCTTCCAAAAACGGTTGATGGGGCAGATGTATGGAGTAGGAATTCCGGCGACATTAAACCTTGCCCTTCCTTCCTTTATGATTACGGCACTTAATGGAATTCTTGCTGTGTATTCCGCATCGTATGTGCTGGTGCTTGGCATTTACTATAAACTGCAGACATTTATTTATCTCTCGGCAAATGGCATTGTACAGGGAATTCGCCCAATTATCAGTTATAATTATGGCGCGGGAGAGAGAGGGCGTGTTAAAAGAATTTTTATTACAGCACTGATTATGATTGCCTCTATTATGTTTGTGGGGATGTTGATATGTCTTGGATTTGCAGAAAATCTGATAGGATTGTTTACAGAAAATTCGCTAACGATTTTGGAGGGTGCACAGGCGGTACGCATTATCTGTATGGGCTTTGTGATATCGGCAGTTTCGGTTACGATAAGTGGTATGTTAGAGGCATTGGGGAGAGGTGTGGAATCTTTGATTCTTTCGCTGCTTCGTTATGTTGTCGTAATTATACCGGCGGCATTTGTGCTTGGAAAACTATTTGGCGGTGCAGCAGTCTGGCACTGCTTTTGGATTGCGGAGACGATTGCATCGCTTACAGCGGTTTTCTTAATTTACAGGCGAAGCCCTTTTACTCAAACATGTAGGTAAAATAAGCTTCCTTAAATGCGAGGGAGCGATTGCGTGAAATCGGCAGTGTAACACCATCTGTCATAGTCACACTGTTTTTAGTAAACTGATTTACGAAATTTAAGTTAATAATGTAACTGCGGTGGCAGCGGAAAAATCCCTGTTCCAAAGTAAAAACTTCTTCGCACCGGGAAAATAGTTCGCGGATTTCGATACTTGTACCGTTATGAGGAAAAACGAGAACGGATTTGTTTTGAGCTTCTAAATAGTTTGTATCTTCCAGTGCAATTTTGCAAAATCCGTCCGAAGTGCGGGCAACAAAGATTTCTTTCTGATTCTTTATCAGCGCTATAAAATCATCCATAATAGACCAAAGCTGATTGGGAGAAATCGGCTTTAGCAGATATTGAAGTGCCTTGACCTCATAAGAGTCAAACGCAAATTCTTTGGATGAGGTCAGAAAAATAATGGGAACGTTTTGATTCTGCCTGCGTAATTCTTTTGCCGTATCAATACCGTTTAGAAGCGGCATAAGGACGTCAAGAAAAATCAGGTCAAAGCATTCACTTTTTTGCGCAAGAATCAAAGCATCTCCATTTTCATAGCAGTGGACAGAAAGTGAAATCGACTGGTGAATTGCCCATTGCTGTAAAAGAGATTTTGTTACTTCGCTTACTGCCACCTCATCATCACAAATTGCTATCTTCATATGCACCTCGAAAGAATGATTTTTAATACAAAACAATGTTCCTCAACAGAAAAATGACATTGTCCATTTAACTGTTGTACATAGTATACAATACTTTTGGTTCCAATACCATGACCTTTTTTATCCGAAATGGGAATCCCGTCAATAAATTTTGGCATTGTTTCAATAGGATTTTTTATTTCCAACAGCAAAAGATTTTCCTTTTGCATGATATGTAAGGAGACCCATTTTTCGCCTGATGTATGTTCCAGAGCATGCAGTGCATTTTCCAGTGCATTTGATAAAATCGTACAGAGAGAGAGGTCCGGACACGGCAGGTCCTTTTGCACATAAATTTCTGGCAGGAAATTGATGTTTCGCTCAAGAAAACGTGTTTTATAAATGGAAATTACCGAGTTTAAAGTCTCATTTTTGCAGTATCTTGTGACAATTGTGTCATCATAAGCGGTGCCGATTTCCTGAATATAGGAAATGGCTTTTTCCGGATGATTCTGGTTTAGCATGGAGAGAATAAGATTTAGGTGGTGGCGCATATCGTGCCGCAAAATGGCAAGCGTCTGTTCACTGTTACGGACCTGCTCAATTTCTTTTTGCAGCGATATTAGCTGCATTTCCATTCGGTCGCTGTACTGGCGGATTTCCGATTTTTTCTCGGATTCCTTAAAGTATACAAGCAGAAAAATGAGATAGCCGATACTAAAAGCAAATCCCATAAATTCAACAACGACTTTATTTCCGGAGTACAAAAGATTGGAAAATTTCGTTGAGGCATAATCAAAAATATAATAAATAAATGGAAGAAAGCCGATGATAACAAGTTCCTTATTTTCTTTTGAAAAAATAGTTTGTGTTGTCCGGCGGACAAATTTGAACAAGAAAAAGAATGTGATAAGTGTTATAGCAATTCGTGTGCTATAGTACCAGACCGGATTCTTAGTAAGCGTAAGTGCAAAAAGTCCGATCCAGTTGCTGAACTGACAGCACAGATAGGCGGAAAAAACAGAAATACAACAGGATAAAAGTGAATAACGGTAACACAAAAACAAAAATAAAATGAGTGGAAGGTGTACCAAAACAGGGTAAAGCTGATTGGCAAACTCCGTGCCTGTAAAAAGGTTGATGCCCCAGTAAAAAAAAACATCCACCAATGCAAACAAAAGCAGTTTTCCAAAATTTTTCATGACTGGCTTTACACCAAGAAAAAATGCAGAAATGAAAATTCCGAAAAGCTGTGTTGTTAAATTGTGTATGCCGGTAAGTAGTTGTAAAATCATCTGTGGTATTCCTTTCGCTGCCGATTATCTGCCCCTATTATACGACATTAACTTTCACATGGCAATCCCGATTTACTATTCACGCTGTATAATTACCATTCACGCAAATCGCCGGATAGCGAAAAATTATATGATAAAATAGAGAGCGAGAAAGGAGTGAGTGCGATGGGGAAAAACAGAAAATATATCGCAAAAATTTTTCACAGTCTGTTTGGCGTGGTATTTGTTTTCGCAGGCGTACTTTTATTTGGTACTTCGACAAAAGCAGCCGGAGATGTCACGCGTTATCGAACCGCATATCTGCAAAACTGCTGTCCGGGCATTCAGGTCGTTGCCCATGCGTATTTAGTAGGAAACGATAATGTGGCAAATTACTGGAAAACCATTGCCGTTGATAAGGTGCCTGTAAACACGAAAATTCAGGGGAAGACGATTGACCCGCAATATTTTCCGCAGGATAATATTGAGAATCTGAAACAGTTGTATTCATCCGTTCAGGGGTATCAGAATTTCACGTGGATTTCCGGTGCATATCTGGAAAATGAAGGCAGCAAGCTTCAAGTTGTCGCCTATGATAAAAATTACATTATTTACTGGAGCAATGGCTACCGCAGTTTCACGGAAAGTCCGGTTATGTGTAAACAGTATCTGCTTATGGCATCACATCCGCCGGGCTTTTACAGGCTGCCAAGGAGTGTGGTATGGCTGGATTGTGGACGAACAGAAAATGTAGTTCCGACAGGGGAGACGATTAAGAAAGAGGGAACCGGAAGAGTCACTTCGTCATTTATTGGAATCAGTCCGATTCCGGGAACAGCAGATTCCGGTGACGTTTACAAAGTAAAGGTAAATACCGAGTTAAATGTTGTTTCTACGGTGAAACTTCCATCCCGCACATCGGACACAACGGATACATATTACAAAATTTCTTTTAACGGAAAGAATGACGTAAATTATATGACGAGAAATCGTCCGGGATATTACTATGTAAAGAGTAAGTATATCAATCTTTACCGGGCAGACATGAAAACGCCGAGTAATCTGGTGGACTATCAAGTGAATTATCCGGTTACTTATGCGAATCAGAAAAGGGATATTAATGTGCAGGCAGCAGCTAATTCATCCAGTGAAGTTTTGGGATATCTGCAAAATGAGGCACAGGTTCAGGTGTATGAAAAAGAGAGCAACGCCAGCTGGGCAGCCATTTATTTTAACAGTCAGAAAGCTTATGTGCCTGCAAAATACTTGAAAAAAGTGGTAAAACCGGTAGTTCAGAAGCCGAAAAATGTGCCAAAGAATTTCCGTATTAAAACCATCAAAAACAATCAGTACGTTTTGAAGTGGGATAAACCGTCCGGCTGTAAGGATTATCAGATTATATACTGTAAAAATTCCTTTGGCAGTCTGACTTCAAAGAAAAATGTTCTTTATAAAAATAATCATTATAAGAAGAACACGATAACGGTGAAAAAGTCATATTTGAAAAAACGTACCTGCATTTACATTGCACTGGCGGCAAATTATGAAAATGGAACTTCAAAAAAAATCTGGCTGGATGTGTATGTGCCGGGAAAACCAAGAGCCTTAAAGAAAAAGCATTTGCAAATTTCTTCGAAAAAAATTAAAATAAAGCAGTACCCGGATTATGTAATGAAAATCCAGTACTCAACCAAGAAATCATTTAAAAAGGCGAAGACGGTCTCAAATAAGGGAAGGCTGGTACGTGCGATTAAGAAATTGAAACGAAATACAACGTACTATATCCGCTATTGCTCGAATACGGTAGTTGATACGGATGCCGGACAGAAAAGTGTGTATGGACAATGGTCTAAGACTTTAAAAGTGAGAACAAAAGGGTAATGAAACAGAGGAGATTTAATACATTATGAAGACAAGAGAAGAAGCACTAACCTATGGGTTATCCTTCCCAGACACATATCAGGACGCACCATTTCGAGATGCCAACTGGCAGCTTGTAAGAGTGAAAAAAAGTAAAAAAGTTTTTTTGTGGACTTATGAAAGGGAAGGACTTCTCTGTCTGAATGTAAAGGTAACGCCGGAGAGCAGAGATTTCTGGCGTGGTATTTATGGTTCCGTAGTACCGGGATGGCATCAGAACAAGGAACACTGGAATACGATTGTTTTGGATGGAACCATCCCGGATGCGGATGTTCGAAAAATGATTTATGAGAGTTATGAACTTGTCACGGATGATCCGACAAAACGGATTTATGAGGCAGTAAAAAAAATTCCGAAAGGGCATGTGGCAACCTACGGACAGATTGCTGCCATGGCAGGAAATGAAAAAATGGCGCGTGCGGTTGGAAATGCGCTTCATAAAAATCCGGACCCGGACAACATCCCATGTTTCCGTGTGGTGAACAGTAGGGGAGAACTTTCGGGGGCTTTCGCTTTTGGCGGTGCCAATGTGCAGGCAGAACGGCTGATGGCAGACGGTATTGAAGTGGTAGATGGAAAAGTAGATTTGACCCGTTATGGAATCAAGTAAAATTCCGATATATAAAACAGAGTCATGGATGATAATATGAGATAAAAGGATTTATCGATGACAAAGTGAGGAATTTACATGAAAACAACTGGGAAAAGTTTCCAAATGACGAGCGGGAGCGTACAGGGCGTACAGGAGAGAGAACAGGATATATGGAAAAAAGTGTGCGAACAATTGACGGACATAACTTCTGGTATGTCAGAGGAAGAAAAACAAGACTATGAGAAAAAGATTCGGGCAAAATTGCAACGAGGTGCGAACTTATCTGTAGAGGAGTTAAATTATCTGAGAATTCACAATCCCGAATTATATCGAAGTGCAATGCGTGTAAAAACAGCAAAACAACAACTGAAAGAGCAGTTAAGACACTGTAAATCGAAGCAGGAAGCAAATACTCTCATTGTCCGGGCAATTTCCAGAATCAGTGACAAAGACCCTGACAAAACATATCTGACAGCGGGATTGCGGAAAGTCGCAGAAGAATTCAAGAAAAGCTTCCGGTACGCCAGACTGCCGGAAACCAACGACCAGAAAAAAGATAAAAAAGCACATGGTAAGAAAAAACAGGATAAGAATTCATCCGATATGTTTGGCTCCTTATTACAAATGCTGACACCGGAGCCTTTGTTGAGCGAAAGCCTTCAAAACTTCATTGGGGTAAACTAATTTTGTGTCAAATTTTAATACTAGTTTGTTAGAAATTTCAGTAATATAAAAGAAAAACCTTGTGACTCGTGGGCGCTTTCGCTCGTTAAGTGCGTAGCGGTATGGGCACTGAAAATACCAGTGCCACATACCGACGCACTTAAAACCCACGAGTCACAAGGTTTTTCTTTTATATTACTGGAACTACGAAGAAATTAGCATCAAACACTTGACACAAAATTAACTCCCTTTCACCTTGCCTCGTCCCCAGTTTTAGTGGTATAATCTGCTTATAAAAATAATTGATAAAAAATATCAAAAGGGGGCTTTTATAATGGAAAAACAGATATTTACAAACGAGGTTATTTTATCTTGGCTTCAATATTATGCAAAGAATACAACAATTGATTTGGAACATGTGAAAATTATTGATATTACAAAGAAAAACAAGAATGTAATTCCTACAGTTGAATCCCACAAAACGACAATGGTATTTACCAATGCAGGAATTGACGATATTTTTTACCGCTTGTGGAATGCCGGGCTTGGTGAGTGTGAGGTTTGGTACAATGACGGTTCAGAACCAGACGGACCGATTTTGAACAGTCAGGTAAAGGATATGATTAACCGTGGAATCAATGCTTCTGCCGGAATGCTGATTGTCAATCCAAATGCGAGAAACACGGCAAAAATCGGCATTGGCAATGAATTTTTCAAAAAGGGCTCTATTCAGTATGTGGGAAGTGAGATTCGTGCTGTTATTTTAAATAAAATGATGGTGGATACGCAGGACGATGTCTGTGTTATCGGAGGAGAGAGTATTGCCATTGAGACCGCTCTTTTGGCTCCGGAAGGAACGGTTATTGCTGTTGAATATAGTGCTACAGACCGTGATACAATGGAGGAAAATGTAGACCATTTTGGGTTGCAGAATGTAAAAATTATTGACCACGTGGATGAAGAAACGATGCGTGACTGTCCGGTTCCTTCGACGGTATTCATGGTAGCCAGCGCAAGTATGAATCAGGAACTTGAGTATTTTGTTAAGAAGAATCCAAATGTTCATGTTGTCATTTATACGTTGGATTTTCAGGTGGCAGCAGGAGCTGGTGAGATGCTTTCGAAATTGGGAATTCAGGATGTGGAGACAATTCAGATTGCGGTTTCCAGATTGTCTGCAAATCATTCCTTTAAGCAGCAGCCGGCTCCTTGGATAATTACGGGTAGAGGAGAATAAGTTCTATGATATTACAAGAAGGAAAAAAGGAAAACAGCTACATTATTGAGGGGCTTTTTCTTCCGCTTCAAACGGAGAAAAGATTGGAAGCACTTGGCATGACGAAGGGAACTCCGGTGGAAGTTTTAAACCGGAAGCGAAGTGGAACGATGATTGTGCGTGTGCGGGGAACGCGTTTTGCATTAGGCAGGGGGATAACCGGGAAAATTGAAGTCGCGGAGGATAAAAAACAATGAGTGAAAATTTGGTGGTTGGTTTTATTGGCAATCCCAATTGTGGAAAAACAACGTTGTTTAACGCTTTTACCGGTGCCAATTTAAAGGTGGCAAACTGGCCTGGTGTAACGGTTGAGAAAGTAGAGGGTGCGCTAAAATACCATAATAATACATATCGGCTTGTGGACTTGCCGGGAACATACAGTCTTACCTCTTATACGATGGAGGAACAAGTGAGCAGACAGTATATTCTAAGTGATGAGGTTGACGTTATTGTGGATGTGGCAGATGCATCTTCACTGGAACGAAATTTGTATTTGACGCTGCAGCTGTTGGAACTTGGAAAGCCGGTGGTATTAGCACTAAATATGATGGATATTGTGGAAAAGCGTGGAATGGAAATTGATTTGCATCGTCTGCCGGAGATGCTTGGAATTCCGGTTATTCCTGTGTCTGCCAGAAAACGTACCGGGCTTGAAATTTTGATGCATGCTGTGTCGCATCACAAGGATGCGGTTATGCCGGATAAACTCGTTCATCATCATACAATGCCATCACATCACAAACATGACCATCATGTCGATCATGCCATGGTATATAGTGATGAAATTGAGGATAAGATTGATAGTATTTCGGATGTCTTGCAGAAACAGTACCCGGAAATGCTTCATGTACGATGGTGTGCAATTAAACTCTTAGAAGGAGATAAAGAAATTTCTGAAAAATATCCGGTTGATTTGCCACAAGTGCTTGACCGCAGTTATGAATCAGAAATTATTAACCAGAAATATGAATTCATTGAAGAAATTGTTCAGGAAGTGTTGGTAAACAAAGAGGAGAAGGCGCAGTCAACGGATAAAGCTGACCGTATTTTGACTCATCCGATTTTCGGAATTCCGATTTTTTTAGGGATTATGGCACTCGTATTTCTGCTGACCTTTACGGTGGGAGATTTTATATCCGGGTACTTTGAATTGGCAGTAGAATGGTTAAGTGGATTTATTTCAAACGCATTGGCAGCATGGCAGGTTAATCCGGCGGTTACATCGCTTTTGGTAGATGGAATTATAGCTGGTGTAGGTGGTATATTGACATTTTTGCCTAATATTTTTATTTTGTTTTTGGCACTTGCTTTTTTGGAAGATAGTGGATACATGGCAAGAGTGGCTTATGTTATGGACGGCATTATGGGGCGGATTGGGTTATCCGGCCGTGCCTTTATTCCGATGATTCTCGGATTTGGGTGTTCGGTGCCGGCAGTCATGGCGTCAAGGGCATTAGAAGATAACAAGGATCGTATGAAAACAATGTTAGTTACGCCTTTTATGTCATGCAGTGCAAGGCTTCCGATTTATATTTTGTTTTCGCAGATGTTTTTTGGGAAACATGCAATGATAGCAGCTTACTCAATGTATGTCATTGGGTTAGTTGTTGCTGTTTTTGTTGCTTTTATTCTTCATATTGTAGATAAAAAAGAAGCAAATGGAATGCTTATTATTGAATTGCCGGAGTATAAAGCACCAAGTGCCCGTACGATTTGGATTTATGTTTGGGAGAAAGTAAAAGATTATTTGACGAAGGCCGGAACCGTAATTTTCCTTGCTTCTATTGCTATGTGGCTTCTTTTAAATTTTGGAATACATGGTTACACAAATGAGATGTCGGAAAGTTTTGGAGCAGCAATCGGACATTTTATCGTGCCTGTGTTAAAACCGATTGGTCTTGGTTACTGGCAGATAGCCGTGGCCTTGATTGCCGGAATATCGGCAAAGGAAGTTGTTGTATCAAGTTGTGCTGTTTTGTTTGGAATAGCAAATGTAAATTCGGCAGCCGGTATGGGAGCGCTGCATCAGGCACTTGGTGCAGCCGGATTTGGTATGGTAAATGCCTATTGTCTTATGATTTTTTGCCTGCTGTATATTCCTTGTTTTGCTACGCTGGCAACGATTCGTAAGGAAAGCGGAAGTATTAAATTTATGTTTTTAGCAGCTGGATTTCAGCTGGTTATGGCATGGCTTGCATCATTTGTGGTATTTCTTTAGATAAAGTTTCCTTTACACTTGGTAGTAAACGTCGTATAATTTGAGTGTAAAATATAGCGTTTTCCTTATAAGGAAAATTTATATGCTATCAAGGAGGATTTATATGCAGAAGAAGCAGGCAAAAGTTTTTGCAGGATTGTTAAGTATGTCCTTAGCTGTTTCCCTTATGACACCGTTGCAAGGTGTTTCCGGTCAAGCAGCAAGAAGAAAAATTGCACTGTCCAAAAAGAGTGTTACGATGACAGTGGGACAGAAGAAGACAATTCGTATCAAAAACGCAAAAGGAAAGCGTATCAAATGGAGTATTAAGAAAAAAAGCATTGCAAGTTACAAAAAGAGCGGTAAGTATGCTGTAAAACTGACCGCAAAGAAAAAGGGAACAACGACCCTTACCTGCAAGGTGAAAAATGGCAAGTGGAAGAGTTACAGGTGTAAAGTTAAAGTCAAAAAGGCTACACTTGTCCGTACGCCGGTGGCAACAAATGATGTCGTAAAAACAACGGAAAAACCAGGTTCTACTGCGGTAGTTACGATGCCTTCTGTTCCTACACAAACTCCGACGGATGGACAGGATAAACCGCAGGAGCCAGAAAAAACACCAACAGCGACCCCGACAGCAACACCAACGGCAAAGCCAACGGCGACCCCGACGGTAACACCAACGGCAAAGCCAACGGCGACCCCGACGGTAACACCAACGGTAAAACCGACAGCAACACCAACGGCAAAGCCAACAGCAACACCAACGGCAACACCGGCAGGTGAATTTGCAGAAAAAACGTATTTGTCTACCGGTTTTGAAGACGGAACGGACGGATTTACCGGACGTGGAGCAGCAAAAGTAGCAGTGGCTTCCGGCGGACGAAGTGGAAATTGTCTTTCTGTAACCGGACGTACGAGCACATGGAACGGAGCTGAATTGAATGTAACGGATTCGATTGTGAAGGGTGCAACGTATTCGATTTCGGTATGGGTAAAGCAGACAACAGGCTCTGACCAAAAAGTCAAGTTATCAGCGAATCTGACGGTTTCCGGTCAAAGTAGTTATCCGGCAATCAAGGATGAAACAACATTGAAATCCGGTGTTTGGACTAAAATTGAGGGTACTTATGAGGTTCCGGAGTCATTTTCTAAATTAACATTTTATGTCGAGGGACCATCCGGTAATTTTGATTTTCTTGTGGATGATCTTACCATTACACAGACAACGGCGGGAAAAGAACCATTTAATCCGGAAGGACTTACGAGTATCAAGGATACTTACAGTGGAATTTTTGAACGCATGGGTAATGTAGTAAGTTACAATACTTCATGGAATAATGGTTATCAGATGCAGAGTGATGATACGATGAAGTTTGTGAAACATCATTTTAACAGTTATACGTTGGAAAATGAGTTAAAACCGGAGCAGGTTTTATCGAATTGGAGTGGTACGATTTCTGTGAGCGAAGCGAAAAAACTTGGTTATGTGATTCCGGATGGTTACACCGAATCGACTGTTGCTAAACTGAATTTTGACAGTGTAGATAAGATTCTGGAAATTGCAAATAATTATGGCATTCAGATGCGAGGACATGTGATGCAGTGGCATCAGCAGACATCACCGCGTTTCTTTCACGAAGGATATGATGCGAATAATGATATTGTGACCAAAGCAGTGATGGATAAGCGAATTGAGTTTTATATTCGTACCGTGATGAAACATGTGATGGACAAGGAGAAGAGTTTGACCGGAAAAGCAGGTTCTCTTGTTTATTGCTGGGATATCACGAATGAGTACACACACCGCACCAATCAGCCATCCGATACAACATGGGTTGATGTTTATGGTGACATGGGCTTGAAACCAACCTATGTGAAAAAGGCTTACGAAGTAGCTTATGATGAGTTGAAACAGTACGGTCTGCAGAAAGATATTACGTTGTTCTATAATGATTACAATGAATATGATGTTGCGGATGAAATTGTAGAACTCATCAATTACATTAATGAAGGAGAAGAAGCAAAAATTTGCGGTGGAATCGGTATGCAGAGCCATATTACTGTGAATTATCCGTCTCTTGAAAAATATGGAACAGCAGTGGATAAGTTTTTGGCAACCGGACTTCAGGTTCAGGTTACAGAATTGGATATCGGAATCGAAGATGGACAGACAGAAGAGGATCTGGCAAATCATTATTCCGATATTATGAAACTGCTTATTTCCAAACAGGAAAATCGTGATAAATCCGTAAATGCCCGCGGAATCACAGGTGTTACGGTATGGGGACTCTATGATGCGATTTCATGGAGAAAACCTACTTCATGTCTGTTATTTGGAGAAAGTTTAGAAGATCCAAAACCAGCTTTTTATTCTTTCTTAGAGGCTGCGACAAAATAATAGCAATTACGACAGTTTTATAACCGCTTTGACAGTGATTATGGAAAGTGCAGTTTGAATATGATAGAATAAATCCAATTTATGAAATTGCGAAAGGAGATTTATACATATGAAATATTCAATTGAAGGAGCACCGTTGCCGGTAGTTATTTGTGATTTGGAGGCAGGCGAGTCCATGATTACGGAAAAAGGAGCTATGTCTTGGATGACGCCAAACATGAAGATGGAGACATCCGGCGGCGGAATGGGAAAAATGATTGGTCGTATGTTCAGCGGGGAAAATATGTTCCAGAACCGTTATACAGCAGAAGGCGGAGCCGGACAGATTGCTTATGCTTCCAGTTTTCCGGGGTCGATTTTGGCATTTGAAATTGGAAATGGAAATGAGATAATTGCACAGAAGAGCGCATTTCTTGCTTCTACGGATGGAGTGACATTATCGGTTGCGTTCCAGAAAAAATTAGGTGGCGGTCTGTTTGGTGGCGAAGGTTTTATTATGCAGAGACTTTCCGGCAACGGTACGGCTTTTGTAGAAATTGATGGTTATGTAAAGGAATATGAGCTGGCAGCAGGGCAGCAGATGATTATTGATACCGGCTACTTAGCTGCGATGGATGCAACCTGTACGATGGATATTACAACCGTTAAGGGACTGAAAAATAAAGTGCTTGGTGGAGAAGGATTCTTTAACACCGTAGTGACCGGTCCCGGTAAGATTTATCTGCAGTCGATGCCGATTAACCAGATGGCAGGTGTTCTGCAACCATTTTTATCAACAAACAAATAATCTTTTACAAAGGGTGAATCTCTTGCTATAATAGACATGAAAATGTGTTAAAGGAGATGATTCCAATGGTAAAAACCGTGTTAAAAATTGACGGTATGATGTGTGGTATGTGTGAATCGCATATGAATGATTTGATTCGCAACCATTGTAAGGTGAAGAAAGTTTCTTCCTCTGCAAAAAAAGGAGAAACTGTTGTAATCAGCGAGGAATCGTTAGATATTTCTATGCTGGAAAAGGAAATTAAAGAGATTGGTTATGAATTAGTTTCCCATACAAGTGAACCTTATGAGAAAAAAGGATTGTTCCGTCGATAAGAATTACTCGATTTTATCTCCGATTACGGTATGCAGTGTGTGTTCCGTAATCGGAGTTTTTTTATTGGTAAAAGACCGGTAATCCGAAGGAGAAAATCCGGTCTGTCGCTTAAAAAGTTTGGAAAAAATAAAAGTCGTCTGTCCGATATATGAGGGTCTTAAAATCCTAAACAACAAAAATTAAAATCCTGCACCCATTTTCCCATCCAAATCGTGTATTATATAGAAAGTAATTATTTTCTACCATGCATGCAAAAGAAATTGTAGTAAAGGAGTATCAGGCAATGATAAATAAATATGCCGGGATAGAGTATGAGGACGTCGTGCGGCAGTATGCAGATGACATAACCAGACTATGTGTTGTCTGGACGCAGAATGAGGAAGCGGCAAAGGACTGCTTTCAAAATACGTTTCTGAAACTCTACCAGACCGAACAAACCTTTCGAGAGGAAGAACATATAAAAGCGTGGCTATATACAGTTGCGCGAAATGAATGCAGAGATTACCACAGGCAGTTCTGGAATCGAAAAGTGGATATTGGATATGTGCCACAGGAGAACCAAAAGGCTGGCTCTTTGCAAATAGAAGATGAAGAAACAGAGCAGCTTGTTGTGGCTCTGCGAAAATTACCTTTTCGATACCGTGAAGTAATTGTGCTTTATTATTATGAAGAATATGGCACGGGTGAAATTGCAAAAATGCTGCATACAAGTGTGAATACGGTGAAATCAAGACTTCGCAGAGGCAGAGAAAAACTCGCTGCTATCATGAAAAATTAACAGGGATTAAACAGGAGGCATAATGATGGATATTAAAAAAATAGATAAGATTAAAGCCCCGGAAGACTGGGTGGAAGAGGCACTGAATCCGGAAAAGATACAGGGTATTTCCCATAGGAGAAATTCAATGAAAAAACTTCGGACAGCGGCTGCGGCGGTAGTGATTTTCCTTTTGTGCGGAACTTTTGTAACTGTGGCGGCAACGAAATCCAATGTGTTTCAATCGCTTTTGGAAAATATGTTTGGCAAGGAAAATGTCACCGAGGTGGAGTTAAATCCAGAACCAACGAAACAGGTGGCAGACGTTAAGGCGGAAAAAGATGGCACGATACAATTACAGGAAAACATGATGGTGGTCGGAGAGAAAGAAAGTTTTATCAGTGAATATCATTTTGAGGGAGATGAGGAAAAAGTAGACCATGTGTACACAGTAGTTTCCAATGGATTAAAGAAAATGACACCGGTTGCTTTTGAAAGTGTACTTGACGGGGAAAAATGCGGTTTTCAATATGTGGCAAGCGGCAACGAAATTTATGCCTTTAATTACACGGGAGGAATTACCGAGATTTTCTCTTATTATAAAAACGGCATAATTTACGGTGTAAGAGAAGAAAAAAATGCGACAAAAGGTTATTTGGTGGAAATCAATCTGGCAGAGAAAACGGTGAAAAAAATATCCGGCGGTAACATGATATGCAATTTTGTTATGTCACCGGCAGGTAGTAAAATTTTGTGCAATCACAGGGGAGACGGCTACTGGTCAGTCTTTGATATTGCTTCGCAGACGGAGAAAAAAATAAGTCAGAAACTCGTGAATGGATATGCCAGAACAACAGAAATTGAGTTTTTGGATGAAAACCGAATTTTAACCTACGGTGAGTCAATTTTTAAAAACAGTACAGAAGAGGATTCTACATGCGTAGTAAATTTACAGACCATGAGAATTGAGAAGAAATATTCAGGTGTCGGCCTTGTTAATATGAAATGGTCTTACCGTTACCACCACAAAAAGAAATCACTGGAATTTTATGAAATTACCGGAAATCAGTCATTTACCATTCCGGATGTTAAGGATAGTGGCGATGTAATTGATGTAAGTGGTGATTATGTATTATTTGGAAATCTGGAGGAGAAAAAACAGGCGGTTTATCTCATTCAACTCACAAATCATACGTGGAAGAAGATGAATATTCCGGGGAAATTGAGAAATGATATGGAAATTCATCTGGTGAAAACGCAGAAGAAAATTCTGATTACAAATAAAAAGAGAGCGTATTTGGTGGATGTGAGTTCGCTGTAAAAAAATTATGCAAGCCATATAAAATAAAAACACATTGCAAAGGGAAGCGATGTGTTTTTATTTTGGAAGTGTTTCTTTGCTTCTTATGTAGGGCTTTTTCTCATCGGTAAGTTCCGCCAGGTAATCCATGCTTGTATTGTAATAGACAGCAAGTCGCTTTAGTACTTCAATCGGCATGCTCCGGCTGTCTGTCTCATAATGTGAGTACGTACGCTGGCTAATGTGTAGGTAGTCTGCAATGTCTGTTTGTTTTAAATCGTTGTCTTCTCGCAGATCACGAATACGCTGCATTTTCATGTAAAAAACCTCCTAGGATTAAGGGTGATTTTAAACGGATGAAATCCGAGCAAAATTCAATAATATTATAAATTGAACGTAGTGTATATGATAATGCTAGAACAAAATGGACTATTGAACCATAGAACAATATGTGCTATGATGTAGACATGAATTAACAAAAATTGGAGGGGATTGTTATGAAAAAAAGAATCTTAGCCATATTAATGGCAGCAATCATGTGCTGTTTGCAACTGGCTGAATTTGTTCCGGCAGAAAAAGTAAAAGCAGCATATTCTGTTAGTGAAGAGGACATATATTATAGATGTCCGGAATATCTCGATAACAAGGCCTATGATAACTATATGGCTAGATGCGAGGAGCGCATTGAAAAAGGGATGTCAACGATCAATGATGCAGAAGGTTTAGGTGCCTCCATTTTATATTCGTTACAAAATGGTGCGGACATCATCATATCGGAATTGGCAAGCAAGGCGGGAATTGGACAGAGCACCAAAGACAAATTGAATAAGGAAGTGGTTTATCAATTAATTCAGGCGTATCTGTCCAGTGATACTTCTGCTACAAATACAGTTTCGCAAATTGGAAATGCATATAGTATCATTTCCGATGCTTATAATGTGGCAAATGCAACGGATTTGTACAATTATAAAGTGTCATTGAAAAACTCATCCCTAAACCTGTCAGATAATCAAGTTGACAAACTTGTGGATATGTATACAGATGCAGATACATTTTCAAAAATATTGGGTTATGCCGGCAATGCACAGAAAGCATTGAAAATAATTACGGCATATATTGAAATGCAGGACTTGGATTTGGCAGTATTGAACAAATTGGATGATGCTTTTAGTTCCATGGATTCAGAGTTTGCCAGTGCAATCCGGTCAATTATGTCAGATCGGACATCAGATTTTCTGACATTTGCGAAGAAAAATTATCTACAGGATGAAGTCATAAAGAAAATGGTAAGTGCCGTGGCAAAATATGGTTCATCACCGGTTGTGTTTGTGAAAAATGTTTGTGCAAATATATTAGGAAAAATATATAAATCTTTTTGTCCAACAGCAGATCAGATCATACAAGCTGGAATGTGTCAGGCATATACATATTTGGCAAGAAATAAAGTTAATAAGCTGCGTAAAGAATTTAAAAACGGGAAAGCATCAGCAGAAAAAATAGAGCAATATAAAGTTGTATATGGTTTTTATATTACAACAATGAAAACAACTATGGACAAAGTGGCAGGTTGTGTAAATGGCTCGGATAAGTCAGTAAAACAGGCATTAAAAAGCTGGGCAGGTTCGCTTTCTGGTTTTTCTTATGCTACTTATATGGATCGTTGCTGTTCGGAAGCATCAGCAGATGTATCTGCGGGTCTGTTGAAGATTTCCGGCAATACAGTTACACGCAAGACACCAAGTGGGGCAACAATTGATGGAAATTATGACAGCACAGAGAGCATCAAGGCGCGGTTAGCAGCAATAAAACAGAAATATCCGCCAAATCAAGGAGCAACATGGAAAGGAGATTGGGGTGGAGCAACCCAGTGTTTTGGGTTTGCACGTATGGTATTCTTTTTCCTTTATGGAAAAGAAATGCCGGCTAGATATTATTCTAATGCTCGTTATCAATATAGAGACGAAAATGGTGTAAATAAGGTAGGACAACTGACAGGAAACTTTACAGCGGCACAAGTGCAGCAATTATTTGCACAGGCTAAAATTGGTGATGTAATTCAGGCCAGTACAACAGCTTCTTCTGGTCAGCATACCATGATTTTTACCGGACTGACTTCAAAAGGAATCACAGTATATGATTGTAATGCCGCAGTGAATGGTTGTGCTCCGGGAGGATGTGGTATCAATGAATGGGAACGTTCTTATTCGGAATTAGCAAAAGGAACATACGGATATGGTTCTTCCAATGGAGGAATTACAATTTATCGTGCTGATAATTATGCGTCAATTTACGGAGATGGCGATGATGTCTTTTATGATGATAGTGCAAATTTTATCATAAAAGATGGTGTTTTAGTAAAATACACGGGATGGCAGCCATTTGTAGAAATCCCGGATACGGTAACAGCGATTGGTGATGAGGCGTTTTTGAATAATAAAACAATGATGCATGTGCTGATTCCTGATAGTGTAACTAGCATTGGAGAAAGTGCGTTTGAAGGCTGTACGAGTTTACTGTCTGTGAGTATACCGGATAGTGTGGAATTCATTGGAAACAGTGCGTTTAAAGACTGTACCAGTCTGGGGTATGCATATTTGCCGAATAATGTGAAATATACCGTGATAGGATACAGAATTTTTTGTTATTGTGAAAATTTAAAAGAGATAGAAATACCAGAATATGTAACCAGAATTGAGAGTGAATCTTTTTATGATTGTGTAGAATTGGGAGAGATAAAATTTAATCCATATGTTACAGTAATAGGCGATTTGGCGTTTTATAATTGTAATATTGAAGAACTATGTTTGCCAAAAAAATGTGATGGTTTAGGAAGTAATGCCTTTGGACAGTGTGAACAACTTAAAAGCGTTTTTATAAATAAAAAACTTACAAATACTTCGGGCGGACTGTGGAGTTCTGAAGGTCCATTTTGTGGATGTTCTTCATTAAATGATGTTGTATTTGAAAGTGGTATAACAGGAATACCAGTCTCTATTTTTGCAGGTTGTACGGGAATTCAGGATATCGAAATACCTGACACGATAACTGTCATTTCAGATTATGCATTTCAAGATTGTGTTAATTTGAAAAAGATAGAATTTCCAAGTGCATTAAAAAGAATAGGACAGCGTGCTTTTGAAGATTGTGACTCAATTGAAAGGGTTGATTTTAATAAAGTAGAGCATGTTGGTGGGTATGCATTTTCGAATTGTGATAGTATATCGTATGTTTTTATACCTAGAAGTATAGAAAGTACAGGGTATTCCTTTTGGGATATGAAAGATGGTGGCGTGTTTGCAGGATGTAATCAACTGAAGGAAATAGAGTTTGATCAAAAGGTGACAGCAATTCCTGACAATTTTTTTAGAAGTGCTCAAATTACAAAAATAGAATTTCCAAGTGCATTAAAAAAGATAGGACAATCCGCTTTTGAAAATGCAAGTTTATTAAAAGATATTGTTTGGAATGATGGAATAGAAGAAATTGAGTCTAATGCATTTAAAGGATGCATGTCAATTGAAACAATGAATATTCCAGATAGTGTAAATTCGATGGGAACATATGTTTTTTCGGGAGATAATAAAATAAAAAATGTTTATCTGCCAAAAGGGCGTATTAATATTACCGAAGGTGTATTTTATAATTGCAACTCTTTAGAGTCTATTACTTTTCCAGATACTGTAGAGGCAATAAGAGAATATGCGTTTGGAAATTGTAGCGCTTTGAAAGAAGTAAAGTTATCACCTAAATTGAATTATATTTATTCATACGCTTTTTCGGGCTGTGCTTCCTTAGAAAAATTACATTTACCAGATAGTACAAAGCAGGTACAAAGAAATGCATTTGAAAATTGTGAGGCATTAACGGATATTATATTGGGAGCAGGAATAAAAAATATTCCATCCCAGGCATTTCGAGGCTGTTCCTCCCTAGAATCCATTATTCTCCCATATCAAGTGGAAACCATTGGAGACGATGCATTTAAAAATTGTACAAAATTAAGAAAGATTACGATACCAAAAGCAACAACTTCGATATCTGACAGTGCATTTTCCTATCCGGATAAAATGACAATTTATGGCGTGGCAGGAAGTTACGCAGAGCAGTATGCAAAAGAAAATGATATTGCTTTTGTTGCACAGCAGATTGCAACGGAGAAAATTACGCTGTCTGAGACAGGAATGACATTAGGACGAAATGAGAAATATCAATTAACCGCTGGATTAAATCCAATGGATTCTACGGATGAAGTTATTTGGTCGTCTTCGGATGAGAAGATTGCAAAAGTGGACAAAACAGGAAATGTTGAGGCAATATCGGCGGGCGAGGCAGTGATCACGGCAAAGTCAGGCGAAAAAACAGTGACATGTAAGGTAACAGTCAACATCCCAATAACAAGCATTTATTTAAACAAAACATCAATAGAATTAAATTCTATTGGTGACAGTTACCAGTTAAATGCAAGTTATTATCCTTCTGATGCAGATGGAGCAATAACATGGAAATCAGATGATGAAGGTATTGCTTCCGTAGATCAAACAGGAAAAGTGACAGCCGTAGGAAAAGGAACAACGACAATTACTGTTTCATGTGGGAAGGTAAAGGATACATGTACGATTGTGTCAAAAGGAGAGAGTGATGGTTCACAGATAATCCCATCTCCTAGTCCTCAGCCAAGTGTGAAACCGAATCCAGACAATCAACCGGCGAATACGCCGAAGCCATCTATGACGCCGCAAGTGCCGACAAAAGGGAATATTCCGCAATCGTCACAAACGGTCAATGATGGGAAGAATAGCGGTCAAATGGCTTCTTTGACAAAGATTAAAGGTGTCGTTGCAAAGAATCAAAAGAAGTGCAAAGTAAAAGTTACCTGGAAAAAGGTGCCAAACAGTTTGGGGTATCAGATTCAGTATGCAACAAATAAAAAGTTTAAAAAGGCCAAGAAAAAAACGGTTAAATCAACCTTTGTTACATTAAAGAAGCTGAAAAAGAAAAAGACATATTTTATTCGGATTCGAGCTTATAAAATTGCAGATGGAAAGAAAGTGTATGGAAAGTGGAGTTCAGTTAAAAAAGTTAAGGTAAAGAAGAGATAAGGAACAAAGGTGTTGTAGGTTTATCACAACAGTTACAGAAAGTAAATTAAATACGACAAAGGAACAAAACTATCGAAAAACAGGGATGACAGAAGCGGAAATAAAAAAAGCATTAAGTAAAAAAGGACGCTTAAAGTTATTCTTGGGGAAAGTTACTGGCGCTAAAGGTTACCAGCTTCAGTACGCTATGAACAAAAAGTTCTAAAAGAAAAAGAGCGTACAGACCAAGAAAACCAAGTACACCATTAAGAAACTGAAAAAGAAGAAAACGTATTACATTCGGGTTCGTGCCTATAAGATGAATGGCAAGAAAAAGGTGTATGGTAAGTGGAGCACGGTGAAAAAAGTCAAGATAAGGAAGTAATATAAGACGGGTTTTGAAAAAACTTTGAGCGTAGAACGTCCCTCTTATTGGTGGTGTCGTTTTACGCTCTTTTTATATGCCGGAATTTGGCATGTTTGGTACGATTTAAGATTCTTTTTGAGGGGCGTAAGTCGCCCGACGATTGTAAGTAAATATATTGACTTTGTAATGCAACTGTGCTAGTATATATACAAACAAGGGTGGGGCGAAGATGTTCTCCTTGTAGTGATAAAAAAATTGACTAATTAAGGAGGATATTATTTGGGA
>NZ_QUDR01000007.1:0-1028 GCF_003477605.1 Clostridium sp. AF37-5 | reverse complement strand
ATTTGGGAGCAAAAGATTTAGCAGAGAAAAATTTACTACAATACAAAGATGTATTTTCAGACATTGTAAACGTAAACTTATTTGGTGGCAGATGTTATGTGTCAGCGAAAGAGTTGTCGCGGGAACCCGGCGAGTTGATTACGAAAGCCGTATCAGATGATAAACTTCGGCAGTTACAGATGGATGTGCCGATGAAGTGTAAGAAGCACAATAGAAGTTTTTTCTTATGTCTGGAAAATCAGAGTGACAAAAACAACGTTATGCCGGTGCGTGATATGGGGTACCAGCACGCCAAATATATGGAGCAGATCAAGGAAGCGAAAGAAAGTAATCGGAAAACCGGCAATTATCCAAATCCGATGACAAAGGAACTTAACGATTCACAGAAATTAAGTCCGGTCATCACTCTGGTTTTGAATTACAGTCAGAATGAATGGGGAAAGCCAAGATGTCTGAATGATATGCTGGAGTTTCCGGAAGATATTGGTGAGGAACTTACAAAATGGATTCCTGAGCATCCGATTTGTATTATTAACCTAGCCAGCCAGCCGGAAACGACAATCCGCCAGTATCAATCAGATTTTAAATACATAGTCCATTATCTGTCTTGTGGAAATGACAGAAAGAAACTGGATGAATATTTTCAAACAACGGAGTTTGAATTAGACCATCCGGAGGCGTTTTTAGACTGGTTGTCTGCGGTGACAAACGACAGGAGATATCAGAAAGCAAAAGAATTAATAGAAGAAACTGAAGGAAAAGGAGGAAAAATCAATATGTGTGTATTGTTAGATATGTATGAAGAACGAGGAGAAGCACGAGGAATAGAGAAAGGAATTGCGCAAGGGATTGCCAAAGGAGAAGCGCGTGGAATAGAAAAAGGGATTGTCCAAGGAGAGGCGCGTGGAATGGCAAAGGGAATTTCGCAAGGGATCGAGGAAATCAACACATTATATCATTGTTTATTAGCAGATCATCGAATGGAAGATATACAAAAAGCAATCATGGATACAGAATACCAAAAGGAA
>NZ_QUDR01000064.1 GCF_003477605.1 Clostridium sp. AF37-5 | reverse complement strand
ACCCGCGCGGAAAACCACACGCTCTATGCGCATTGGACGGCAAGAACCCACAAAGTAGTATTCGATGGAAACGGTGCCACTTCCGGCAGCATGGATGACTTGGATGTGACTTATGACACAAAAGCCAATCCAACATGCCGTTTTGAGAAGACCGGCTATTCCTTTACCGGATGGTCGTATGCAAAAGATGGAGATGTAGTGGATGATTTGAGTGGAAAGGTAGATACTGTAATTGTATATGCTATTTGGAAACCAAACACGTACAAAGTAACGTTTGTGACGAATTCACAGTCGAAAACAGAGTACAAGTTTACTTATGATGCATGGGAAGACTTCCCATATCTGTATTCCAAATTTTATGACTTTGCCGGATGGGTAACTGACCGGACAAAAACGATTCCGGTAACGGAACGTGAAACGGCTGTAATCAACTACAGTTCCGGAAAGAATAAGTGGGATATTGCAAAAGATACCACGCTTTATGCAGCATGGTACAAAAAGCCATCGGTAACATTCAGTACAAAG
>NZ_QUDR01000063.1:323-540 GCF_003477605.1 Clostridium sp. AF37-5 | reverse complement strand
GGAAGCCGGGAAACCTATACCTACCGGACCGTGGAACGGCTGATGAATACCTCTGGAGCGGGAATCGCTTCCCAGCGAGTTTCCACCAATCAGAGCTATCTTCTGACAAAATGTAAGGCAAACGGCAGTGAGACCAACTATGAGTACCGTGCCTGCTCGCTGCGCGGTGAAAAAGAAGTGGGAACCGGGCAGAAGAGGGATGTGGTGACGGAGCAGT
>NZ_QUDR01000063.1:0-313 GCF_003477605.1 Clostridium sp. AF37-5 | reverse complement strand
GTGGTGACGGAGCAGTTTTATGTCACCAGAGAGTATGAAAAAGACAATAAAACCGGAAAGAAATCAAACGGTACAAAGTATGACTATTTCCAGAAAAAAGGAACCGACGGACTCCGTTCCTATGATGATTTCAGGGAGCGGGAAAAAGACGATAAAGGCAACTGGAAAACCGCTTATGAAGTCTGGCAGTACGGAAATGACGGACTCCGCACGGTAACGGTTGTCAGCAGCTTTAATCCGAACAAATATAAAACGAACAAAAAGTATTATGATTATACCTATAAGAAATCCAAAATCAACCCGGATACCTTAA
>NZ_QUDR01000062.1:368-589 GCF_003477605.1 Clostridium sp. AF37-5 | reverse complement strand
CCTATAACTTTGAAAGATGCCATCAGTCCATTGGGAACAAACGACCTGCCGAGTATCTTGAAAAGAAGGGTGACATTAAAAAGCCCCGCATTAATACCGTTATGCCAAAGCTTATCTACGTCTACGAGGATGTAAATTTCGATGGGAGTAAGCATGAACTGGTAAACTGCCATTATTTCGGAGGGGATTATGCCGGGACGGAAGGAACGAAAGAACTATGG
>NZ_QUDR01000062.1:0-358 GCF_003477605.1 Clostridium sp. AF37-5 | reverse complement strand
ACGAAAGAACTATGGCAGGAAGTGTTTGATTTTATTACAGAGAGCTATGACGAGGAAGTGCTGGAGAAAATATATATAAACGGAGACGGAGCGGATTGGATTAGAACGGGAGCAGGAATGCATGCCAAGGCACGTTTTGTTTTGGACCGTTTTCACATGCATAAATATATCATATCAGCAACAAGCCACTTGAAAGATTCCGCACAGGATGCGAGAAGTGAAATATACAGAGCTATTAACGGAAAGCGGAAATGGGTGGTAGAAGAAGCATTTGATAAGATTCTGCATGTAACAGAGAGTGAAACAAAAGCAAAGGCAGTAGAATCCGCAAAGAATTATATTCTGGGGAACTGGGCAG
>NZ_QUDR01000061.1 GCF_003477605.1 Clostridium sp. AF37-5 | reverse complement strand
TTGTATTGGCAATAAAAATAAACCACCTGCTATGCAGGTGTGTTCCCAAACAGCTTTAGCTTCAAGTAAAAAACCTCCATGTTATAATGAATATAAGGTTCGCCAACCAAATCATTACAACAAGGAGGAGTCCAAATGGACAATAATAGTTTATCACACACAAAATGGACATGCAAATATCATATAGTTTTTGCACCTAAGTTTAGAAGAAAGATTATATACAAGCAAATAAGAGCAGATATAGGTCATATATTAAGCGAATTGTGCAAAAGAAAGGGTGTTGAAATAATAGCAGCGGAGTGTATGCCAGATCATGTTCATATGTTTGTGAGTATACCACCAAAATACAGTGTGTCAGAAATAATGGGATATTTGAAAGGGAAAAGTTCTTTGATGATATTTGATAGACATGCAAATTTGAAGTACAAGTATGGAAACAGACATTTCTGGTGCAGAGGGTATTATGTCGATACAGTAGGCAAAAATGCAAAGAAAATTGAAGAATATGTAAGGAATCAGATGCAACAAGATCTGGAATATGATCAGATGTCACTGAAAGAGTACATAGACCCGTTTACGGGTGAGCCAGTAAACAAGGCATAAGCTAAAGCCCTTTAGGGCTTGCCTGTGGTAACTATGCGCATGGCGAATCTTCAATGGCTCTTTAGAGCCGGCTAGTACCACAGGCTTATAGCCGCAGAGGAAACCACCAGCTGAGCTGGTGGTCATGATT
>NZ_QUDR01000060.1 GCF_003477605.1 Clostridium sp. AF37-5 | reverse complement strand
ATTTGCTATGTCCTTTGTTTCTTGGTTGTCTAAAATTTCTTTTTTTCAAACTTACACCTCATAAAATATTGTTTCTGCATACTTTTTATACTTAATCACCTTTACCCCCAAATTACTCACTATTTTTGTAGTAGGGTTGTAAAATCTGCTCCAATCTTCCTGACTATGCCAATATTTCATTCTTTTATTGATTCCAGACACTTTTATCAGTTTATTCATTTTATTTTTTTCGTATAATGTACCCATAATAACAGCTCGTGCCCACTTTATAGTGCAGTCAGGATTTCTCCCATGTGCCGCATAATCATTATCATTTGTTAACCCATAATAACGCCCTGACTTTAATAATTCTTTCTTTATTCTTGTTCTATTAGTTTTCCCTGCAGCATTTTTAACAATTTTCCAGAACGCTATATTTTCTTTTCTATAACCCATTGCTTTGCTATTTATTTCTTTTGGGGTACATTCACCATATATCATTCTTGCCAAAAGTTCTGGCGCATCAAGTTTGTTTAATTCCCCTTTAGATACATTTTTGCACCACTTTTTTCTATTTTTGATAGTTTGTTTTAAAATTTTTGAAATAGTATGATCTGCTATATTTTTAGTCATTTTCTTAATTTCGTTTCGTATAATTCTTTTTATCTCTTTTGTAACCTTCGTTGCATTTGATTTTCTATGTCCACTTGGATCCCAGGCATTCACTCCATCATTCTCACAATAAGTATACAAATGCAGACTCAGCGGTTCATCGCTTTCCCCAGTATAACTATCCCTCGTCAAAAATCTTCCTACTGCCGGCTGGTAATACCTTGCCCTCAGATACACTTCCTGCGTTTCCTTATCATAATACTCTCCACAATAACGAAACGGATTATCGTCCTTCTTGTCCGGATTCACTTCATTTCCAAAGGAATCATACTCATACGTCTTTGTGACATTTCCCGATTCATCCAAAAGCTGCACCACATTGCCGTGCATATCTGTGACATAATACGT
>NZ_QUDR01000006.1 GCF_003477605.1 Clostridium sp. AF37-5 | reverse complement strand
TTATTGTCTTTTTCATACTCTCTGGTGACATAAAACTGCTCCGTCACCACATCTCTCTTCTGTCCGGTTCCCCCTTCTTTTTCGCCGCGCAGCGAGCAGGCACGGTACTCATAGTTGGTCTCACTGCCGTTTGCCTTACATTTTGTCAGAAGATAGCTCTGGTTGGTGGAAACACGCTGGGAAGCGATTCCCGCTCCGGAGGTATTCATCAGCCGTTCCACGGTCCGGTAGGTATAGGTTTCCCGGCTTCCATCGACGGTTGCCGCCGTAAGCACAAAGCCGTTTAACACATCTCCGTGATGCGGGGTATATGTTTTTTCTTCCGTTTCATAAGTAATTGTTTTCTTGGTTACGCCGCCTGCCGCTTCTTTTCCCTGCACGGTGACGGTTTTCAGCACTTTGTCATCACCGTCTCCCTCGTAATGGAATACAATCTTTCGTCCGACGGAATCGGTAATGGCTGCCAGATGAATGGCATCGGTGTATGTATAGGTAATGGCATTGTCATGGGCGTCTTTTTGCAGCACAACAACACCGTCTTCGTTAAAATAGGTGCGAAGTCCGGTTTTATCACGAAGCAGGTAGGTACAGGAAATGCCATCCACGGTCTGCTTAAAATCCTCCAGTTTTAAATCTTCGTAAGAGTAGCCACTCAGTCCTTGGATTGCGTAAGTTTTTGCTGCCGCATCGGCGCTCGTTTCAATCCCAATCACACCGGCACTTCCATAGTGAAGATAAGCAGGATTTTTTCCCCAGCCCTCTTCTTCTGCCAGTGTTACGGTTTCAATCCACGGAAGGTCATAGCGCCATCCGCTGGCAATCCCGTATACGTCATGCCCTTCCCGGCTGACAATCTTCGTCCGCTGGGTTTTGGTTTCAATCGCATCCTCCCCATCCTGTTCTACATTGCGGTGAGCCTCACCCACTTCATAAGAAACTAAGAGGTCTTTTAACGCTTTTTTATGTTTGGATAACAGGGCACGGTTGACAAGGATTTTGTGCTCTTTTTTGTCCTGTGTCCGGTATTTAACCCATACCGTGTCGATTTCGAGTTTGTCTAAATATTCGACGGTTGCATGTCCGAGATTGGCTTCGTTGCTGTCATAATAGCGGTTGAGTTCCAAGTCCATCCCGCCCGTTCCTTCTAAGGAAAGGTCGGTACGGGAAAGCACGAGCCGCCCGCTTGCCGTGTCGACACCGTCCGGGTTCTCTGCCTCTAACGGGGAACCGGCAAGATAGTTCTCATAGACGCCACGGAAAGTATCTCCATAGGCTGCCTCCACTGCTGTCTGATAAGTTTCTCCGGCAGCTTTGCTGATGGTACTGCAGGAGAAAACTGCCATGCCACACAAAACTGCTGTTGTAATTCCGTGAATCACTGCTCTTAAGTCTCTCATAAATTTAAACTCCTCTTCTTCCTGTTATGTCTTTTTTATTCCGGAACCTCGGTCGTTTCTGCCGCCTGCAGCTCCTCTTTCTTTACTACATTGGACCACTTCCGATTGTCCGAGGCTTTTCCTTTTGCCCGAATCAACTCCATCGCTTTTTTTCCGGTCTGTACCGACAGTTTTTCTGCTTTTTCCAAATCTTCTAAGCGGTAGCCTTCTTTCTGCATCTCATACTTTATATTTTCATCGATTGTAAAAAACTGTTTTTCCAGCTGTTTGTTTGTCTTTTCCCAGTCTTTTGTCTTCTTCTGTATTCTGGCTACTTCTTCTTTGTCGGTTTCATACAAGGTGGCATATACGTCTGCCACCTGTCGGTCATCTTTGGAAAGGGACCGGTAAAGCTTATCCCCCTGCCCCTTTGTAGAAGGCTCTTTCCTCTGCAGTAAAAATAATCCGGCGAAAACGCATAAAATTACTGCAGCCGCCACAAATATTATCTTTTTCCCACATTGCTTTTGTTTCATTGTTTTCTCCCTCCCTGTCTCTTATGACTGCTCTGTCATGGTATAAGCAATTTCCGTCTTACCATCTTTTTTTGCCTCTACCGGAATGGACTGATACGTTTCACAAGATTCACCACGCTCCAGACTTCCGGTTAATTTCCAGACCATTACACCTTTTTTCGGCTGGTATTTTAACAGCGTAACGCCCTCCGCGCCTTCTTTTAAATCATCTTCCTCAGCAAAAGAAGATGCGTTTTGAATCTCCAGTTCCTTTGGATTTACGGAAATCGTAACGACTTTACTTTGTCCTTTTTTTAAGTTTCCGGCGTTGATTTGCAATTCATAATGACTGCCCTGTCTGACTTCCATCTGTTTTTTGGTCGTCTGCACTTTGACGGTGTACTGTTCAACCACATCCAGTACACCAAAGCCTGTCATTTCACCACCAATGCTGTAAAGCTCATTGCCACAGGCCGCTAAAACAGACTCCTGTTTCTTCAGATTCATGGCAGATACTTCGCTCCACTCATCCAGATAAGCGTCGTATACATAAACGTCTTTTGTCTCACTTTCTTTTACCAGATAAATTTTACCGCGAATCACTACCGGTGCCGCAAAACGGTCAGAAACCGTATACGGACACACCGCCCCCGGCTCTTCCCATGTATTTTCTTCCGGCAGATACTCTTCAAAAAATAAACTTGATTCTTTCTCTTTCAAAACAAACACACGATTATCTACGGCTGCCGCTCCAAGAATCGTACTGGTTCCCGGCATAACGGTTGTTTCCCATGTATCTGTATTCATATCATAAACATCCACCCGGTCTGTAGCTCCTGCTTTTGAAAAAGCATATACTTTCTTGTCGCAAACGGCTGTGGAAAGATTCGTTCTTCCCTCTTTCATATCTGCTTTTTTCTGCCACTGCTTACTCTCCGTATGATATACATAGACATTTTTCAATGCTTTCGCATCTGGCTTTGTGCTTGTCTGTCCACCGATTACGTAAATATCTTTGCTGTCTGCAATCATGGCTGCCTTGCAGATACCGGAGACATTTCCCGGATAATCCGGCAAACTCTCCCATGTTTTCTTTTCCGTATCAAATGCAGCAAAGGAGGAAAGTGAGCCGGTTTCATTCTCACCGCCAAGTACATATAATTTCTCACCTGCTGTTACAACCGATGCATTTTTACGTGATTTCTCCATCGGTGTCTGATAGACCCATTCCGACTGGCTTGCCGTGTTGTAAACCATACGTGAGGCTTCTCCGGTCAGCGTTTTATTTTCTCTTGCCGTAACGGTAAATCCAAGTGTCTTTCCAACGGTATCATTTGTATACAGATACTCATAACATGTGCCGGTCACAATCGTTTCTCCAATTTTTCTGTTTCCATCGTAAATACAGACAACATACTCTTTGGCATGCTCGACCGGCTGCCATGTCAGTGTATAACTGTCCTGTCCTTTTATCCCTGTCACTTCCGGAATGGCAAAACGTTTTTTCAAATGCAGCGTATAACTGCCGGTTGCTTTGTTTTTTGTACTAACCTTTATGTAACGTCTTTTGTTGTAACTGCCCACAAAGGAAAAGTTTTTGTTCGTTCCGGTATTATCCGCATAGCCAACCCGCTCTTTACTCTCATCATACATGGTTGCCTGCGTATCCATGGCAGAATCGGTATATACCTCATACGCAATGCCCAGTTTCGTGTCAAAGTAGAAATAGTTTTCCTGACCTTCTTTGATAATGTCTCTGGTAATTGGCTCATTTTCTTTTAACTGAACAGCTCCATCAAATCCTACCACTTCATAATTCACGGTAAAATACGGATTTCTGTCTAATTCCGCCTGATATGTGCGATTTGTATTTTCTGCAACCAGACTGGCACCATAATTATTCTCCCCCTGATGCCATCCTTTCACAATCGCCGTCACATCCAGTGAATAACTTCCTTTTTTCTGGATGCCGGTCTTGGCTGCTGCCTCTGCCTCATAAGCCGGACGGTTGTTGAACGTCAGCTTTTTCGCAGACCATTTATCTTTTACTTTGTGCACAGAAATATCAAATGTTTTTCCTGCTCCCATTTTTAATGTCTTTTTATTTTTGATATGTAACGCTGCACTTCGTATCTGTGCATTCGGCTTTTTCAAATCCGCTATCGCTGACATCTGAACAAATCCAATACATTTATTTGCCTGTAAAAGCAGTGATTTATCATAGGTAAATGTTCCGTTTGGTGCTCCGCTGTAGGCTGCTCCTACTTTTACATTTCTGCTGTGTTTATCCGTCAGATAACTGGTTCGCATCTCCATCGGGAATTTTCTCTTTTTACTGTTCCACCATTTCTTTGATGGGGTCACGGTAAGTGTCTTTTTCTTCTTGTTATATTTCACTTTTACTTTAGAAGTAGAAACTCCGTTCGCATCGGTCACAATTGTATGCAGACGCTGGTATTTTTTCTTGCCCTTTTTCGTTTTGAAATATACCTGATTTCCTTTACCCTTGATTTTCATTTTTCCTGCATTGATCTTGAACGTCCACTTCTTTGCCTTCTGCTTTTTCGACACCGTAATAACTTCCTGCACACGTTCCGGGAAAATGTTATAGGTGATGCTTGTGTTTTTTAACACTTTTGGATAAGAAATCACATTTTGATTTAACACATCAGTTTGTTTGGTTTTCTTGGGATTGCTGATTTTTACATTCACCGCTTTCATCTTTTTCCCATTCAATGACCAGGATAAACAAGCAGATCCTCGTTTCAAGGAAATCATTGACTTTTTATTCGCCTTTTTGGACACTTTAATCGATAAATCTGTAGATTTTGTTTTATATTGTTTCTTTCCTGATTTCACAAGTGTCGTATTAATTTCTTTCCAGACACCTTTCTTTTTATAGTGAACCGGCATCGAATATGCAACTGCCGTAAAACTTCCATCGGATAATGCAAACTGCTTAAGGAACCGGTTTCTTTTATTGATTAGCTCCTTGGTAATCTTCGCATTGACTGATACGGTATCCGCTTTTACCTCTTTCCATGCCGCCCCCGGTAAATGCACTCCCGATAGCAGCAGTGCCGCCGCGGCCGCTCCGCCAACAATTTGTTTGCATTTTCTTTCTGTTATTTTCATAATTAAACTCTCCTCTCTATTTATTCGTTCATTTTTTTATTATAATAGAGAAAAGTTTATTTGAAAAGGAACAGTAGCTCCATTTTCAGGAACTACTGGTAATGTTTTTGCATAATTTTGTCGAAAAATTACATTTTTTCTGCAAGCTCCATAATCCACTCTTTTTTCGGAATAACTGCCAGCCAATCCTTTGGAAGAGCGTCCATCCCATAATAAAGTGCTGCCGGAAGTATCCGCATCAGCGAGCCATTTCCATTATCAAACTCTCCCTTTTCTCCACACAAAAGAGGTTCTGTTCCTCTGCCATAATTCATAATTGCTTTGCAGGTAGAGATACCACAATCAAAATTTTCCTGATACGGTGTGTAATCACCATATAAAATCCAATTACTAAATTTGTCCATCAACCGTTTGTAATCCGGCTGTTGTGTTTCTATCTCTCCCAGCCACTCCATCGTTGCAACTGCCATACTGGAATCATCTGACCATGTACCGGCCGGCTGATTATGTGTTCCATATCCTATCATGTCCGTTACCGGATTTTCTTTCAATTCGTCACGAGACGCAAACTCCACCGGAACCCCCAGGGCATCTCCGATGACCAAGCCCATTATGGTAGCCAGTCCTCGTTTTATCAAAATTCTCTTCCACGGGTCAGTATAGTTGACGCCTTCCATTCCTTCAATAAGCCATATTTTACTATGTCCTACCCATAAGCACTTTCACAATTTCACCTATATTCTCTATGATATAATCTGGTTTTTCGCATTCTTTTTCAACGCTCTGATACTTTGCAAATCCCTGACGTACCCAAATCGTTTTCATACCGAGCTGCCTTGCCGGAACAATATCATTTTCAAGTCTGTCTCCGACCATTATTGTATTTTGTGGATTACAGCCAGCCTGCTCAAGCGCCAACCTAAAGATTCTCAAATCCGGCTTTTCATACCCCGCTTCTGCGGAAGCTGTGACAACATCAAAATAATGCAAAACTCCCCAATTATGTAATCTCTTTTTTGTCCCCGCTAATTGATTTGCAATAATGCCCAATTTATATTTGCCTGATAAAGCTTTTAGCACATCTTCTGTTCCTAAATAAATCTTTTCTAAACTACTGTCCCATTCCGGCAAAGTGACTCCGTAAGCCTGTGCCGCCTGTTTTATCGGTTTAGGACTTACTTTTGCCGCCTGATGCACTTTTTCCATAAATTCATCACGTTCCAAGCCCTTCGCACTTATCACGTAACTGCATCTGCTTTCATAAACATCCGATTCATCAACCAGTGTTGAACCAACATCTAAAAAAACCCATTTTATCTCACTCATTCATACCCGCCTCCTATTTCTTGAAATATTTCACCTCAAATCCACTAGGCAATTGACTGAAAATTCAAAATTCGCTCTAGCAGTCAACCTTTTTCGCTGTCTTCGTTGACTGCTTTTAAGCTTTTTCTCAACTAGGTCAACCTTTTCGCCCTTTTTCGTTGACTTGAATCCATAATATTGAAAAACCAGTCAACCATGATGTATGATTGGGATGACTTATTTGACAAAAACTTGTTTTTAGGTCAACTTTCTCGCAAATATCGTTGACTTATTTTACGTCTTTTGAAATAGCAGTCATCCCATCCCCAAATTCCACTTATTCGCCTTTATAAAATTCACGAATCTTATCCATGCGTGCGGTCATTCCGACGAAAAGTCTATCAACAAGCGTAATGGCTGCCATGGATTCCACCACAACAACCGCACGAGGCATAATCACCGGGTCATGTCGGCCTTTAATCTCGATTTCTACGTTTTCGCCGTCGCGGTTTACAGTTTCCTGTGGCTGGAAAATCGAAGGCGTTGGCTTGAATGCGGCGCGGAGTACAATATCATCCCCGTCGCTCATGCCGCCTAAAATTCCGCCGGCAAAATTCGTATGTTTTTTCACCCTGCCGTCCGCTCCCATATAGAAACCGTCATTATTTTCGGAACCACATTTATCAGCAACGGCAAAACCGGCGCCGATTTCAACACCTTTTACCGCACCAATGGAGAAAATCGCTGCGGACAGCATAGCATCCAACTTGCCAAAAACCGGCTCTCCGATTCCTGCCGGCATGCCGCTGATTACACATTCAATCATACCACCAACGGAATCATGCGCCTCCATTTTTTCTGCCAGATAATCTTCAGCAAGAGAAGACTTTTCCAAATCCGGCATGCGCAGCGGACTCTTTTCAATGTTCTCCAAAGACATCTTTTCTTCCTCGCATACAAATGGTCCAATCTGCTTTGTGTAAGCAGTTACAGTGATTCCAAGCTCACTTAAAATTTTCATGGCAATGGCACCGGCTGCCACACGTCCAATGGTCTCTCGTCCGGAGGAACGTCCACCGCCTCGGTAATCGCGGAATCCGTATTTGGCATCAAATGTAAAATCCGCATGACCCGGACGAAATACATTTGCAATGTTGGAGTAATCACCGGATTTCTGCGAGGTGTTCACGACAACCATGGAAATCGGTGTTCCGGTTGTCTTTCCTTCAAATACACCGGACATAATTTTTACTTTATCGCCTTCTTTGCGGGGCGTCGAATATTTCGTCTCGCCCGGTTTTCTTCTGTCGAGACATTTTTGTATATCTTCCTCGGAAAGGGAAATGCCAGCCGGCGCACCATCGACAACAACTCCTACTCCCTCGCCATGAGATTCTCCCCATGTCGACACGCGAAACACTTCTCCCCATACTGAACCTGCCATACGACAAACACTTCCTTTCTCTACATTTCTTCATTGAACTTTTCTGCGTTCTATTGTATAATAATTTTACAACAATTGAAAGGAGATTTTTATGTTTAGTCAGTTTTTTGGTCAATATTTATTAGATAACCAGAAAATCACCGCTGAGCAATTTTCCTCCTGCATGAAATACATTAAAGACAATCGCGTCAAACTGGGGTTAATTGCAGAGAACGAGGGGTTATTAACTCGCAATCAAGCGAATGAATTGAATTATTTGCAAATGCAGACAGACAAACGTTTTGGTGATTTGGCTGTGGAGAAGGGTTACTTAACGGAAGCAGATGTAAATTATCTGCTTGGTCGCCAGGGAAATCCGTACCTGATTTTCATTCAGGGGCTGGAAGAAAACGGTATTATGAACCGTGATGAAATCGAGACAGCTCTTGATACATTCCAAAAGGAGAATGGTTTCTCCGATGAAATTTTAAAAGCAATTCAGGATGGTAATATCGAAGGTATGATTCCTGCATTTGTTGATGCGAAAGATTCTCGTTACCAGTCGTTGATTGGTCTTACATTAAGAAACATTGTACGTTTTGTAAGTTCTTACATACGCATCGAGAAGGGACAGTTTGTCACCTCTCACAGTGCAAAGTATATTGCTTACCAGCATACAACCGGTGATTATGATGGTTTTCTTGGTTTCACCTGTAATGATGACAGCATTTTAGCGCTTGCCGACGGTTACGCAAAAGAAACTTTTGATACGGTTGATGAAGACGCTTTGGATTCGGTTTGTGAATTTACAAACTGTGTCAACGGACTGTATGCTACTGAATTAAGTTATCAGGATACAACCATCGATATGCAGCCGCCGGAATTTAAATTTGATTCATCCATTGATGGAGAAGGCGAGTTCTATGTATTGCCGGTTTACATTGACGGCAAACATTCAGACCTTATTGTAAAATTAGGCTAGATAAAGGAGATTGGAACTATGGCAAAAATATTGATTGTTGACGATTCCCGTACGTCGCGTCGTATGCTTCGCAACATTCTCGTCGAGAATGGACACGAAGTCATCGGGGAAGCAGAGAATGGTCAGATTGGATTTGAAAAGTATATTGAATTGAAACCGGATATTGTAACACTGGATATCACGATGCCGGTTTTGGACGGTCTTGGTGCATTGGAGAAAATCATTGCTTATGATGAAAATGCACACGCAGTAATGGTTACTGCTGCCGGACAGAAAAGCAAAATGGTGGATGCCATTAAATTAGGCGCAAACGAATTTGTTCAAAAGCCTTTTGAGCCGGACCAGATTTTGAGCGTCATAGGAAACATTACAAAATAATAGCAAAATATACAAAAAAGAAGAAACGACAAATCGACTCGAAATCGGGAATTCGCAATGCGAATTATATTTCTCGCTGATTTGTCGTTTCTTCTTTTTAAATTTTTTTATTATTTAGCTAATTTTAAATCTCAACTTGATAGGTGGAGAAGTCCTGAATAGTTATTATTTCGCTAATTTTAAATCTCAACTTTTTACTTGTTTCTCTGATTGATACCAGTTTCTTACCATCCACACAGATACGGCGGCAACGAATGCGAGTACAACCATATACACAATCTTAGCGACAAGTGCCGGTGCATAAGTATTTAAAATCACGTCAGTGAATCGGATAAATACATACACAATGATTGGCGTAAGCCATGCGGCAAGTCTCTTCTTTTCCAAGTAATTCTTTCCAACCAAAAAGGCAACGCCCATGTAAACAAGTACCACTAAAATGTTGCGGATGGCGTCCAAATATAACGATGCGGTAGATGTCGATAAAATACTCGCTTTTGCCATATCCGTTCCGGTAAATGCTCCTACGTTAATCCGTATCGCATAATAAAGCTGGAATCCATAAGTAAGAAGTGCGGCTCCAAGACCAAAGCCAAGTCCTACCGTTGTTGAGCGGTACAAGGAACGCTGCTTGGTGTTTGTCAAATAAACACCCCAGTACAATCCTGCTGCAACAAAAACACTGCCCGCAAGTGCTTCAACAAACGCAACTACAACCGCATTTCCACCGGTCGCATTCAAAACATCCCGCATTTTTGTAAGTGCAAGGAGCCCCAAGAAGCTGTAGATAATTTCCTGCCAGAAATATCCCATGATTCCGTAACCAATGGCTCCGAGCATTCCACGCTCCACTTTACTGGACTGTTTCCATAAGATATAAAAAGGAATCAAAACGGCAATCAGTGGCAGCAAAATTGCCATCACATAGCCCATCATTTGTCCTGTTGATACCATAGTTTCCTCCTTCTCAGTGAGTCTCTCTTTTGCTAGAATCCAACACGAATTCTCGTAATAAATGTATCAAACTGAGAAATAGTTTCGTTAAATTCTTTTTCTGTCATGGTTCCTGTCAAAAAGCCAAATTCATCTGCAATTCCACCATCTACCGGTGTAACTTCTTCAAACAAATCTTCTGCTTTGGCTTTTTCACTTGTACCGATGCGGACGAAGAAACGGTTTTTCATTTCATCCATTGGAGCAACTTCCTGTTTTTCATCTTCCCAGATTGTCATCACATTGACATTCATATGTTTTACTGCGTCTACCACATCCGATACAACCGCACTTGCTGTTGCCTCTTTTCCGGCACCTTTACCATAAAACATAACATCACCAAGCATGTTCCCCGTCACACAGATTGCATTAAATACATCATTCACTGCGTACAGTGGATTGTCTGCCTGAATCATCTGTGGTGCAACCATTGCATACAATTTATTTCCTTCTTTACGGCTTGTGCCAAAGATTTTAATAGCAGCGCCAAGGGCTTTTGCATATTTGAAATCTTCTGCCGTAATTTTGGTAATTCCTTCGGTATAAATATCCTCGTAATCCACCTGCTGTCCGTATGCTAAAGAAGTCAAAATCGCAATCTTACGGCAGGCATCATATCCTTCCACATCTGCGGTCGGGTCTTTTTCTGCATAGCCAAGTTCCTGTGCCTCTTTCAAAACGTCGGCAAAATCAGAACCTTCCTGCGCCATCTTCGTAAGGATATAGTTTGTCGTTCCATTTAAAATACCATTAATCTGCTCGATTCGGTCAGCAGTCAGACTCTGGTTTAACGGTCTGATAATCGGAATACCACCGCCGACACTCGCCTCAAACAAGAAGTTTACCGTCTTGCTCTTTGCGATATGCACAAGTTCTGCTCCATAAGCAGCCACCAGTTCTTTGTTGGATGTACATACACTTTTTCCGGCTAACAGAGATTTTTTCACAAATTCATAAGCCGGTTTCGTTCCGCCCATGGTCTCTACAACAATGTCCACTTCCGGGTCTTCTAAGATAACATTAAAATCATGTACTACTTTGGACTGAATCGGGTCGTCCGGGAAATCACGAAGATCTAATACATATTTCACTTCCACTTCCTGTCCGGCTCTCTTTGCAATAATTTTTGCATTTGTCTGAATCACCTTAACAACACCGGAACCAACCGTTCCATAACCTAACACTGCAATTCGAATCATTTTTTCCTCCATTTCCAAATCAAAAGTCTTACTCTTCGTTAGACTCTTCACTTTTGCTTTTCAGCACTTTATCAACTTCCTGCCATTCTTCTTTTGTGAGAAGGCTTCCCGGATTAATACTAAGAATCAACCGTCCCTTGTGGTTTACCACAAAGTCGGCATACGCCGTCTTTTTCGTGTGCACAAGTGCCGGGAAATCCTGTATTTCATCGCCATCCGCCTGAATAATATTCGAAACACCATCCACTAAAACGGCTGCTTTCCCCTGCGGCAGCTGAAACACCAGATACTTGGTCTCCCCTGTTACGGGCACCGGCGGCAGAACCAGTTTCTTTTTCAGATTTAGCAAAGGAACCCACTCATCACGGATTGAAACAATGCCTAAAAAGCCATCGGAAAGCCCGGGCTCCTTTGCGTATTCCACGTAATTTTCAATTCCCTGTATCTCGGAAACATCTGCTCCGTATTCTTTGCCACTCAAAAAAAATGTAACGACTTCTTTCATACCTTATCCCCTTCTAACTGTTAATCCATTTCAAATAGGCATTCATAAACATGTCAATATCACCATCTAATACCGCAGAAACATTTCCGGTCTCTGCATTGGTCCGATGGTCTTTTACCATCGTGTACGGCTGCATAACATAAGAGCGAATCTGACTGCCCCAGCCAATTTCTTTGACTTCACCACGGATATCGGATTCTTTTGCAAGATTTTCCTGTTCACGCAAAATCAAAAGTTTCGCTTTGAGCATCTGCATCGCTTTATCCTTATTCATATGCTGTGAACGCTCATTCTGACATTGTACCACAATACCCGTTGGAAAATGGGTAATTCGGATTGCCGATGACGTTTTGTTGATATGCTGTCCACCGGCACCGCTCGAACGGTACGTGTCAATTCGGATATCATCATCTGCGATTTCAATATCAATATCCTGCTTAATATCCGGCATGACGTCACACGACACAAACGAAGTCTGTCGTTTTCCCGCCGCATTAAACGGTGAGATACGCACCAGACGATGAACGCCGTGCTCACTCTTTAAATAACCATAAGCATTATCTCCTTGAATTTCCAATGTGACGGATTTCAGTCCTGCCTCATCACCATCCAGTGAGTCTAAAACTTCTACGGTAAAGCCGCGTTTGTCTGCCCATTTCTCATACATACGGCACAACATACTTGCCCAATCGCAGCTCTCTGTGCCACCGGCTCCTGCATGCAGGGTAAGAATCGCATTCTCGGCATCATGCTCACCGGTAAGCATCGTTGTAATTCGTAAATCTTCAAATTCCTTCTGGAATTGCACAAACTCATTTTCAACTTCCGGAACCAGTGACTCATCCGCCTCTTCATTCCCCATCTCAATCAGCGTCATAATATCGTCATACGCCATGCTGAGTGCATCGGCACGTTCAACAATACTCTTTAAGTCCTTTAATTCCTTCATATCCGCACTTGCCTTCTCGGCATCGTCCCAAAAGTCAGGTGCTTCCATATTTCTCTCAAGTTCTTCAATCCTTAACTTTTTCTCTGCTAAGTTAAAGTGAATCCCTTACTTCCAGAAGTGGTTTTTCAAAACTGCTCAGTTCGATTCGGATGTTATCCAATTCAACCACAAAATCACCACCTTAATTTTTTTATGCAAACGCAGTCATTCACTGCTTATCTGCCACAGCAATATTTGTATTTTTTCCCGGAACCACATGGGCACGGTGCATTTCGGCTGATTTTTTCCGATTTACGGACAATCGGTGCATTTGCCGAATCATCTTTATTGGTTCCTGTCACTTCAGCAACCTGCTCACGCTCAACCTTCTGCTCAATGCGGACATGCATCAGCATCTTAACCGTCTCTTCACGAATGGACTCCGTCATATCGTTGAACATATCATAGCCCTGTAAACGATACTCGACAACCGGGTCTCTCTGTCCAAATGCCTGAAGTCCGATTCCCTGACGAAGCTGATCCATATCGTCTATGTGATCCATCCAGCGGCTATCCGTTACTTTTAAAATAACGACACGCTCAATCTCACGAATCTGCTCCGGCTCCGGAAATTCTGCTTCTTTTGTCTCATACAGACGAAGAGCCTCTTCTTTCAAATTCTGAATCAATTCCTGTTTTGAACCGCAACCCTCTCCGGTAACCGGTTTAACCGGAATCATCGGAATGAGAATTTCATTCAACTCCTTCAAATTCCACTCGGAAGGTCCCTGGTCATCGCCAATTACCATATTGACATATTTTTCAACCAGTTCATCAATCATGCTGATAATAGTATCACGCATGTCATCGCCATCGAGCACCTTGCGGCGCTCTGCATAAATAATCTCACGCTGCTCGTTATTAATCTGGTCATATTCCAACAGATTTTTACGGATTCCATAGTTGTTGCTCTCAATCTTCTTCTGTGCACGCTCAATCGCTTTATTCAGCATCTTGTGCTGAATCTGCTCGCCTTCCGGCATACCAAGCGAATTAAACATCTGCATCAGATTCTGGGAACCGAACAAACGCATCAAATCATCTTCCAGCGAAATGTAGAATTTCGATTCACCAGGGTCTCCCTGACGTCCGGCACGACCACGCAGCTGATTATCAATTCGGCGGGATTCATGACGTTCTGTACCAATAATTTTCAAACCGCCAAGTTCGGTTACGCCCTCGCCCAGTTTAATATCTGTACCACGTCCAGCCATGTTTGTCGCAATCGTAACTGCTCCAATCTGACCGGCATCTGCGATAATCTCTGCCTCAAGTTCATGGAACTTTGCATTCAATACTTTATGTGGAATTCCACGTTTTTTCAACAACTGTGACAATTCTTCCGAAGCGTCAATCGTAATCGTACCAACAAGTACCGGCTGTCCTTTTTCATGACTTGCCACAATATCTTCAACAATTGCATTCAATTTCTCGCGTTTTGTTTTATATACGGAATCGTTGTGGTCAATACGTTTTACCGGCAAGTTTGTCGGCACTTCAACAACGTCCATGCCGTAAATCTCACGGAACTCTTTTTCCTCTGTGAGAGCGGTACCGGTCATACCACATTTCTTATCATATTTGTTAAAGAAGTTCTGGAATGTAATTGTGGCAAGAGTTTTACTCTCTCTCTTCACTTTTACATGCTCTTTTGCTTCAATTGCCTGATGTAAACCGTCCGAATAACGTCTTCCCGGCATGATACGTCCGGTAAATTCGTCTACGATAAGTACCTGGTCATCTTTTACCACATAATCCTTATCAAGATGCATCAACGCATGTGCACGAAGTGATAAGTTTACGCAGTGCTGAATCTCTAAGTTTTCCGGGTCGGCTAAGTTTTCCAAATGGAAGAAACGCTCTACCTTTTTGATACCCTGCTCGGTAAGATTTACTGTCTTTTCCTTTTCGTTTGCAACATAGTCACCGGTTTCGTTATTATCTTCTTTCATGATAATGTCCATCTTGGACAATTCTTTTTCAGTACCTTTTTTCAACTGGCGCACTAAGTTATCACACGCCTCGTAAATCTTTGTCGATTTTCCGCTGGAACCGGAAATAATAAGTGGTGTTCTCGCCTCGTCAATCAATACCGAGTCAACCTCATCGACAATGGCATAGTGTAAATCACGCTGTACTAACTGCTCTTTGTAAATAACCATGTTGTCACGCAGGTAATCAAATCCCAGTTCGTTATTTGTCGCATATGTAATATCACAGTTATATGCTTCTCTTCTCTCGTCATTGTCCATGCTGTTCAAAATAACACCGACTGTCAAACCAAGAAATTCATGAATCTGCCCCATCCACTCTGCATCACGCTTTGCCAGATAGTCGTTTACTGTTACGATATGAACACCTTTTCCTTCGAGCGCATTCAGATAAGCCGGGAGAGTAGATACGAGCGTTTTACCTTCACCGGTACGCATCTCGGTAATACGTCCCTGATGTAAAATGACACCACCAATCAACTGTACACGAAAATGTCTCAGTCCGATGGTTCTCTTAGAAGCCTCACGTACAACCGCATACGCTTCCGGTAAAATGTCATCCAAAGTTTCTTTATCTGCTAAACGTTTCTTAAACTCCGCCGTTTTGCCACGAAGTTCTTCATCAGATAACTTCTCCATTTCTGGTTCAAGTGATTCAATTTTGTCAACAATCGGAATCACACGTTTCACTTCACGTTCACTATGTGTTCCTATAACCTTACTAAATAATCCCATTTTGTCACTCTCCAATTATTTTTTTAGCATTTTCTCGCTGCTACATGCCATACATCCTAACAAGAGACGTTACTGTCTCAATATGGTATTTTATCATTAGTCGGGGGAGAATGCAACCTTTTCTATTTCTTTTCAGGGTTTGTCTTTGTTTGTGACAGATGTTCGCTTAATTTTTTCAGTTTCCGTAATTTAGAAGAAATGCTTTGCGTCTTGTGGGCGCTTTCGCTTGTTGAGTGCGTAACGGTATGGGCACTGAAACTACCAGTGCCACATACCGACGTACTCAAAACCCACAATCCACAAAGCAGTTCTTCTAAATTACTGGAATCTTGAGCAACTTTAAGCAAAAATCTGACAACAAATAAAATTAAAACCCGAAAAGAATAGAAAAATACATTTTTAGAAAGAGATTCTTCCCTTTTCCCGTTTCTTCTCTTCCTTTTTCGCGAAAAATAAAATCACCCCCGGGGGAAGCTATATTTGCGAAGCAAATATCCCGCTTACCACCGGGGGTGATTATTATTTTTCATTTAGAATTCCGGCTCAATCAAACCGTATGTATTGTCTTTTCTCTTATAAACAACATTTACTTCGTCGGTTTCCGAGTTGCGGAAAACGAAGAACGTGTGTCCGAGAAGTTCCATCTGTACACAGGCTTCTTCCGGATCCATCGGCTTCATCGCAAATTTTTTAGAACGGATGATAGAAATTTCTTCTTCATCATATGTGTCCTCATCAACAAATCCTTTGCTAAACTGTGCTACGTTCTGCTCTTTCTGAATCAGCTTGTTCTTATATTTACGAAGCTGGCGTTCGATAACTTCTTCCACCAAATCAATCGATACATACATATCGGTGCTTGTTTCTTCTGCACGGATAATGGTTCCTTTCATCGGTACCGTAACTTCAATTTTCTGACGATTCTTCTCTGTGCTCAATGTAACATGAACTTCTGTTGAATCATTGAAATACCGCTCGAGTTTTCCAATCTTCTCCTCAACTGCTGCACGCAATCCTTCCGTTATGTCAATGTTTTTTCCACTTATTACTAAGTTCATACTAATCAGCTCCTTTGCCCATAAGTTTCAAGATGTCCATTGGCTCATCTCGTAATCATATTATACAACAAAAACCTCTGTTCGGCAACATAAAAATCCATAAATCAGATAAACATTTTAACCTTGTGCCATCAAGTTGTCATACAATTAATTAACTTGTCTTATAGTCAAAAACATGCTACATAAGTCTACTTAAATTGTTGACAATGTTTATAACTTTGTTCACAACTAACAAATATCGCAATTTCGTCGTTTTAATTGTTGATAAATAACGCCTGCACACATGACTACAATTGTCTGCGTACAGGCGTTCGTTTTCGAGTTGTATGACTTCTTAGATTTAACCAAGAACTCGTCTCGCACAATATGGTTTACGATAATACATATTACTTGTCTTGATTCCGGTACGTGGGTTACTTGCGTGTACAACCCTGCCGCCGCCGATGCAAAGTGCAACGTGGTTGACATGTCCACCACTTGCATAGAAAATCAAGTCACCGGCTCTTGCGCTGGATGGGCTGATTTTCTTACCCACTCCCGACTGTGCGCCGGAAGTACGTGGCAAACTGATACCAAATTTCTTAAATACTGACATGGTAAATCCGGAACAGTCCGTACCATGAGTCAAACTGGAACCGCCATATACATATGGGTTTCCAACAAATTTCAAAGCGTAAGAAGCAATTGCAGAACCGTCACCGCTTCCCAATGTGCTGCCGCCATCGGACGATGAGGAACCACCGCTTGCACCACCGGAACCATTGCTGGAGCCACCGGAGCTGCTGTTTCCACCTGCACCACCGGAACCGTTACTGGAGCCGCCGGAACTTCCTTTTGCACCACCGCCGCCATTACTGGAGGATGCACTGCTTGATTTATGACTTCCACCGCCACCATTCGAAGAACTCTTTCCTGAGCTTGATGACGATTTATGACTTGAGCTGCTTGAAGAACTGCTGCTTGACGAACTGCTGCTTGACGAACTATTTCCTGAATTCGATGAAGACTTCGCCGGACGTTCACTCTCTGCCGCCGCTGCCTCTGCTGCCGCTTTTCTTCTCTCTTCTTCGCGTTCTTCCTCAATCGATACAGCCTTTTCAAACTGAACTGAGATTTTTACATAATCATCTCTGACATAACCGGTTGTATCACCATCGACACGAACCTTTACCCAGCCGGATTCATGTTTAAGCACTTCATAACTTTCATCGCCGGCCAAAAGGTCAAGAATCTTACTCGATTCACTTTCTTTCTCGCGGACACGAAGCGTCTCCGTGGTAACGGTCGCCCACTTCGTACCAAACTGGTCTACCAGTTTTTCTGCACTGTAGCCAATTGCCAGATAATCTTTCATAATATAACCGGAAACCGAACCGGACTTAATATAAACCCAGTCACCTTCCGTCTTAGCAATCGTAGCCGCACTTCCACGGTACAATTTACCAACGATTTCCGCATCCGTATTTGGTTTCTTACGAATATTTACATAATCCGCCGCAATGGAAATACCAACATTGGCATATTCCGATTCCGGTTTTGGTGTCGCCGTCGCTGTCGCTTCTTTCGTCGGCTCCGGTGTTGCATTCGAGACAGCAGAACCACTTACTGCGCTTGTCCCATTATTGGTGTTACCCGGCATATCCTCAAACGCTACAATTGCTTCCGGATTTGACTGTGTTGCACCAACCTGAATCGTACAGTATTGGTCTAACATATAAGCCATACCGGCAAGTTCCGTCTCAGAACCCATCGTAGTTGAAGATGAAACCATATACTTGCCAAATATTCCAAAGGATAAAACAAGTCCTGCCCCCAACGCACATTTCACAAGCCTTGTGTGTTGCATACTTTTCTTCCCTCCATTGTCACTCATCTGCCGGCCTCAAACTCATCCGGCATTCTAAATGTTACAAATTTGTTAAATACTTGTTTCAGTATAACAACTCTGTCCGCATCTGTCAACCTTTGTAAACTCATTGTTTCTACTAATTTTTACCACAATTTTACCGAGAAAATTAATTTTACATTTATTCTACAGGATTCGACTATTTATTTCGCAACAATCGCCTCAATCTCAATCAGAACATCTTTTGGCAGTCTTGCCACTTCCACGCAGGAACGTGCCGGGCAGTCTCCCGTAAAAAAGCGGGAATAAATTTCATTTACCTTGGCAAAATCATTCATATCTTTAATGAATACAACTGTTTTAATCGTGTCCTCAATTTTTGCACCACTTGCTTCAATCAGCGCCTTCAGATTACCGATTGCCTGCTCCGCCTGTTTTTCAATACCGCCTTCAACCAATTCACCGGTCTCCGGAATAATCGGGATCACACCTGATGTAAATACAAGACCATTTACCTCTACTGCCTGAGAATAAGGACCAATTGCTGCCGGTGCCTTATCTGTTGAAATAATTTTCTTCATATAAAAACACAACCTTTCTATTCATTGTTTTCATAGCTGATATTACCACATTTTCAAAAAAAATTCACTAGTTTTTTTCGGGTAAGGGTAGTATAATGAAACTGTTTGAACGAAGGGAGGAAATCGCATGTATTCCTATCATGATAGAGTATCTTACAGCAGAATTGATAAGGACGGACTGCTCGGTGTCTCCGATACCGTAAATGCAATGCAGGACTGCTGCCTGTTTCACAGCGAGGACGTCGGACATTCTGCCTTAGATTTATTAAAGAAAAACCGCGCTTGGTTAGTAAGCGCATGGCATGTTGTATTCAAACGCCGCCCGGTTATGGGAGAGCGTTTCACAGTACACACATGGCCGTATCAGTTTAAAGGCATTTTCGGATGCCGTAATTTTTTAATGGAAACGCCGGACAAAGAGGTTCTTGCCTACGCCGATTCAAGATGGTTTTATTTTGACCCGTCTACCGGTCAGCCAACAAAAATTGATGACAGTGAAAAGGCCGCCTATCCGACAGAACCTGCTTACGACATGGAATATTCTTCCAGAAAGGTAAAATGTCCGGAAAACTTGACACTTGTCGAAGAAGTCGATGTGTGCCAGAATTATCTTGACACAAACCACCATGTAAACAACGGACAGTATATTCGTCTGGCTGTGAATGTTCTGCCAATTGATTTTGAAGTTTCCGAATTCCGTGCCGAATTTCGTCTGGCTGCCAAAATGGGAGACACCATGTACATTCGCACAGCCAGTGAAAATGGCAAATTTTATGTAGTCTTTACGGACAAAGAGGAAAATCCTTATTTCCTCAGCGAATTTACCCCGACAAAGAATGGAGAATAATATGAACGAATCAAAAGTTCTTGGCAAATTTGCCAGATTGTATGTTTCAAAAATCACAAAATTCGGTGTGATGCTTCGCTCTTTTGAAGAAAAAGATTTGGAAGTACTGCTCCCGAATAACCAGGTAAAAAAAGGGACCGAAAAAGGCGATTTTTACGAGGTGTTTTTGTACAAAGATTCCGAGGATCGCTTAATTGCTACCACACAAAGACCATATCTTTCACTCGGTGAAACTGCGGTTTTGGAAGTCAAAGACGTAACCGGCATTGGTGCTTTCTTAGACTGGGGACTTGCCAAAGATTTGCTGCTTCCTTTTAAGGAGCAGACAAAAAAAGTTCACTTGGGTGAACGCGTGTTAGTCGCTTTATACATCGACAAAAGCAGCCGTTTATGTGCAACTATGAAGGTGTATGACTATCTTTCCTGTGACAGCCCTTACCAGAAAGGGGATCACGTAGAAGGTTTGATTTATGAAATTTTGGATTCTTTTGGTGCATTTGTTGCTGTGGACAATCAGTATTCCGCTTTAATTCCACACAACGAAATGACAAGAGAACTTCACATCGGCGATGTCGTGAGGGCACGCATCAAAGAAGTTACCGAAGAAGGAAAATTGACCTTAAGTTTACAGGAAAAGACAAAAGTGCAAATGGGCAAAGACGCTGAACTTATTTACGAGAGGTTACAAAAAGAAGGCGGTTTCCTGCCATTCCACGATAAAACCTCTCCGGAGATTATCAAGCGTGAATTCAAAATCAGCAAAGCCGCCTTCAAACGAGCCATCGGCCGGCTGTTAAAGGAAGGAAAAATCAAACTGACCGATAGCGGAATTGAACGTATTTAATTTTAATAAATTAGTTATCTAAAAAGCGCATACGGCTATCCGCGGCGCTTTTTCTTGGTGCCGGCTGCGGTGCCGGTCTTTTATCCTGTCCTGCCGCATGGCGGAATCCGGTCGCTAACTCTGCTTTACATTTATCACAGAAACGTCCGGTCTTAATTGTTACGCCACAGCTCTCGCAAGGAAGTCCGACCGGTGAATCATCCGAAAATACCAGTCTCTCCTCACGCACCCAGCGGTTAATCTGACGGATAGAAACATCCATTTCCTCCGACAATTCCTTTACATCTACATTGGGATGCTCTCTGACATATTTCTTTACTTCCATAAACTTGTCCTCTAATTTACGGGAGCACGCCGGACAGACTCGCTGCCCACGTATAAAATTAAATAATTTTCCACATTCTTTACAAGAAACAATTTCCATTGTACCTTCCTCCTCTAATAATCTCTACCAATGCAAAGGCAGGCAGAATATATTTCACTAACACCGGCTTTTTTTAATTCTCCGGCGCACGCTTCTAACGTTGAACCGGTTGTATAAATATCATCAATTAATACAACCCGCTTGCCATTTAACTTATAACCGGCACTCTCCGGAACATAGAAAGCACTTGACATATTCCGGTATCTCGCCTTATCATCCAGCTGCTTTTGCGGACTCGTATCGAGACTTCGACACAAGACATCGGTTTCTACCGGAAGATGTAACCGCTTCCCGATTTCCTCCGCAAGAATCTCTGCCTGATTATAACCGCGAAACCACCTTCTGTGTCTGTGCAGCGGAACAGGAATCAGAAAATCCGGCTTCCATGCCAGCAGTTTTTCTTTGCGGAATCGAATAAATTCTTCCGCGAAAAATGCTGCATTTTCATAACAGCCTTCGTATTTGAATGACGCCATTGCTTCCTTGAGCGAATCCGTATAAACCCACAACGCTGTCCCTTGACGTAGAAAGTCATACTTTCCCCGGCGTTTCTTTTCGCAGTCTACGCAGTACTCCGTCTCAATCTCCTCTAACGGCTTTCCGCACCGGGCACAGGCAGGTTCTGTTACACGCGCTTCCGATAATTTTCTGCGGCAGGATAAACAAACCTTTTTCTCTGTCTTTTTCAATCCTGTTCCACAAATCGGACAAGCCGGTGGAAATAAAAATCCAAATGGATTCAAAGGCACTCCTCCCCTTCTTCTATCATAGCAAATTTTTCCTCATTTTGCATCCTTTTTTTACTACTTTTCCAATGACTCCTGCTCCAATTCCTGCAGACGGCGGCACAGCGAAGAATAGCGCATCTGCTCGGATTTATTTTGTATCATTTCACGCACAGTATCCTTGTTTCCGACAATCGTCACACACTTTTTGCCACGTGTAACCGCTGTATACAAAATGTTTCGATTCATTAACGGCCGTGGTCCCGATAAAATAGGCAACACAACTGCCGGATACTCGCTTCCCTGCGACTTATGTATGGTAATGGCATACGCCAGTTCCAGTTCATCCAGATTTCCCTGCGGATAAGTGACATATTTTTCATCATCAAAACGCACCGTCACCTCTTTATTGAATGTATCAATTTCGGTAATGATTCCGCAGTCGCCATTAAACACGCCACTCCCCTCTTCAATCATCATATGATTGTACCCGCGGATTTCCCATTTAATCTGGTAATTGTTTTTCATCTGCATGACTTTGTCACCTTCACGGAATAAAACACCGTGAAGTTCCATTTGATTTTTCCCTGGTGCTTCCGGATTCAAATACCGCTGCAAAACTTCGTTACATCGGTGAACTCCCAGTTCTCCCTTTTTCATCGGGGTCAAGACCTGCACATCAAACGGCGTGCAATGCGTATATTTTGGCATCCGGTCTCGGACAAGCCAGAGCATCACTTCAAGCACACCATGGCTGTCATCCCGTTTTAAGCAAAAGAAATCTTTACTCTGATTATCCAGCGCAATCTCTTCTCCGCGATGGATGCGGTGGGCATTTACAATAATATCACTTTCCGCTGCCTGACGGAAAATATGAGACAGCCTCACAACATTAAAGCAGTGAGAATTAATTACATCCCGCAGCACATTTCCCGGTCCCACACTCGGAAGCTGGTTTACATCGCCCACCAAAATCAGACGGGTTCCAACAGCAATCGCTTTCAATAAATTATGGAACAGGAAAATATCTACCATCGACATCTCATCAATAATTACGACGTCGGTTTCAAGCGGATTCCACTCATTTCTGCCAAATAAATCCGAGCGTTCCTCGCTCACATTTTCCTGTTCTGCCGCCGCTCCATTATACTCTAACAGACGGTGAATGGTCTGTGCCTCCTGACCGGTTGCCTCTGCCATTCGCTTAGCGGCACGTCCGGTTGGGGCCGCAAGCAAAATCGACAACCCTTTTTCCATAAGACACTCAATCAATGTATTAATCGTCGTTGTTTTACCGGTACCAGGTCCACCGGTAATTACTAAAAATCCACTGGTGAGAGCTTCTCGCACCGCGATTTTCTGCTGGTCATCGAGTACAATTTCCTGACTTTTTTCAACACGCGAGATTAGTTCATCCAAAGCCTTCGTCGGACGCTCCACCGGCACATTTAGGTCAAATAACATTCTGGCACAGTTCATTTCCGAATAATATAAGGACGGCAGGTAAACATCCCGCTCCTCAGTCACAATCACGGATTTATCATATACCAATTCTTCTAAAGAATCCATCAGCTGATCCATCGACACACCAAGCTGGTAAACCGCCTCCTGTAAAAGCAGTTTTTCCGGCATGTAGACATAGCCCTCTTTGGTTCCCGCATTTAACACATACAAAATACCTGCACGGATTCTCGGTGCAGAGTCCATCGCAAAGCCGCTTTTTCTTGCAATTTCATCCGCAATTCGGAATCCGACACCGCTGATATCTTCTGCCATCCGATACGGATTTTCACGGACAATTTCATAAAGTGCGCTGCCATAGGTCTGATAAATTTTTACGGCAAGCGCATTTGAAATGCCATACTCCTGTAAGAAAAGCATGGCTCCGCGCATTTCTCTTTTTTCCTCAAACTGCTCGGAAATTGCACGTGCTTTCTTTTCCGTAATTCCTTTGACCTCCGCAAGCCGCTCCGGCTCTTTTTCTATGATTTCAAAGGTTTTATCCCCGAATTTATCCACAATCCGCTTTGCCAGTCCGCCACGCACACCGGCAATCGCACCGGACGAAAGATATCTGAGCATCGCCAGTTCATCATCCGGTTCCTGCACCTCACAGGACATCACCTTCAACTGCTCCTGATAAATCGGGTGCGTAACAAGTTCTCCTCTCACACATACATATTCTCCCTCGTTTAGAAATGGAACATTTCCGACGCAGGTTTCCTCCACATCTTCATCGGGATTTTCCAATTCAAATACCGTGTACCCATTTTCCACGTTGCGATAGACGATGTGTGACACATACCCTCTTCTTTCCTCCATGAGTGCCTCCTAAATATGTAAAAAGCCCTTGACTGTGTTTCTTTTCGTCAAAGGCTTATTCTTTCTTTGATTTTCGCATTATACTTTGTTGTTCACCATTGATTCGTAAAGTTTGTCTGCGATGCCAAGTCCCTGACCGCTGTTTACCATCTGGTCAGCGATGGCAGATAAATAATTGTCCTGAAACATATTAACGTAGTCATTGCTGTTATCCTCGTCATCATCCGAAAATACTTTTGCAGATTCTTCCATGGATTTAAACATCTGCTGCACCAGATACGATTCAAACTGCTTGCACGCATCTAACATTTCTTCATCCGTTTCGGCATCCTGAATCTGGCTTGTCATTTTCTGCGACACTGCATCGTTTGCCTCGGTCGAATAATTTGTGAAATAAGTATCACCAATTGAAGATACTGCCATATGTCTCACCTCGCCTTACTTATCATGAACGTAAATTATTTGCCTGCTGAAGCATCTCATCCGATGCTGTGATTGCTTTTGAATTCATTTCGTAAGCACGCTGGGCAATAATCATATTTACCATTTCATCGGCTGCCTGTACGTTTGAGCTCTCCAAGTAGCCAGATACAATTTTCGAATTTAATTCTGTTGCCGTGTAAACCGTAGGTGCTCCTGACGCTTCCGACTGCAGATAATTCGAGTTTGATGTTTTCTCAAGTCCACCGGCATTTGGAAAATATGCCAGACCAATCTGAATTCCGATATTCCGCTGGTTGTTATTCGCATCCGGATAAGTCAAGTTACCAAACTGGTCAACGCCAATTTTACTGGAACGGTATGTATTCGGAACAGTAATTGCATTTCCGTTTACATCGAGTACCGGATTTCCCTCACTGTCTGTCAGGGCAATGCTGTCGCCCTGAATGGACATATTAAAATGACCATTTCTCGTATAAGCAATACTTCCGTCTGCTAACTGTACACGGAAAAATCCCTCGCCCTGAATGGCGTAATCAAACGCGCCATTTGAAGCATTTAAGGCTCCCTGTGTAAAATCAGAAGAAATTGAGCCAACACGGACACCAAGTCCAACCTGTGCTCCTACCGGCTTTGGTTCTCCGGTCGTTGTCGTTGACTTTGCCTGCAAATTCTGATAAATCAGTGATTTAAAATTTGCTTTCTGAGTCTTGTATCCGGTTGTATTAATATTTGATAAATTGTTTGCAATCACGTCAAGATTGCTCTGCTCGCCAATCATTCCACTGGCTGCAGTCCATAAAGAACGCATCATCGGCTGCCACCTCCAAATAAACTATTACTTAAGTGCTCCTACCTGATTAACCGATTTGTCTAACATCGAATCGTATGAACGAATCACTTTCTGACCCGCTTCATAGGCACGGGTTATAGTAATCATATCGACCATTTCGCGCACAACATTAACATTTGACTGTTCGGTATAACCTTGCAAAATTTCTCCTTCTGCATCTTTGGTCGTGGCTCCGTCCACTGGTTCATACATAGTATCTCCGTATTTTTTCAAATAATCGTAGTCCTCAAAATCAACAATATTAAGAGTATCTACAAGTTCGCCGTCTGCCATAATCTGTCCGGTCGCCGAAATTGATACGTTTTTCGACGAAGGGTCGATGGTAATATTTCCATTTTGTCCCTGGACGGCATTTCCATCAGCATCTACCAGCAGGCCGTCTTTCGTCAGATGAAACCTTCCGTCTCTTGTGTAACGCGTATGAACCTCTCCTGCCTTGTCCGTTACACTCACTGTAAAGAATCCACTGCCACTCAATGCCAAATCATATGTACCACCGGTCTGTCTGACCGAACCCTGCGAATAATCGGTATAAGTTTCTCCGATTTTTACGCCAAGGCTTAAACTTCCAATACACTCATTGTGATATGCCTGTGAGCCGTCTCGAATCTTAATTCCAAGCACCTGGTCAAATGCCTGACTGGCAACTTTTTCATCTTTATAGCCAACCGTATTTGAGTTCGCCATATTATTGGAAATAACATCCAGTCTTTTCTGTTCATTTGCCATACCGGTCCACGCTGTATAAAGACCTCGGAACATATCATACCTCCTGTTCTTTTTGTGACCTGTAACCGGAAAACTTAATTAGCATCCCCTATAGTCACTTCTCCACTTAAAAATTCCACATAACGACCGGTACCAATTGCAACTGCTGTCATCGGATCTTCTGCCGTCATCGTTGTAATTCCTGTTTTGGATTCAATCAATTCTTCTAATCCATACAACAAACTTCCGCCACCAGTGAGTACGATTCCGCGGTCTGCGATATCGGCTGCCAATTCCGGCGGTGTTTTTTCCAGTACACTATGTACTGCTTCTACAATCTGTGAAGTTGTATCTTTTAATGCTTCTTCTGTTTCCTCAGAAGTAACGGTAATGGTCTTTGGCAGACCGGTCACCAAGTTACGTCCGCGGACATCTACTGTCACACTTTCCGGCCGTGGATAAGCAGAACCAATGCGAATCTTTATATCCTCAGCGGTTCTCTCACCAATCAGCAGGTTGTGTTTCTTTCTCATATAACGGACAATCGCATCATCGAAATCATCTCCGGCAATCTTAATCGAAGCACTGACAACAGTACCTCCCAAACTGATTACCGCAATATCCGATGTACCACCACCGATATCTACAATCATATTTCCACAAGGACGAGCAATATCAATACCGGCTCCAATTGCAGCTGCAATCGGCTCCTCAATGATCTTTACATCGCGTGCACCTGCCTGAAAAGCAGCATCTTCTACAGCTTTTCTCTCAACCTCTGTTACCTGGCTTGGCACACAGATACTAATAAGCGGTTTACGAAATCTCTGTTTGCCAACCGCTTTCTGAATGAAATATTTTAACATCTTCTCCGTTACGGTGTAATCAGAAATAACACCCTGACGAAGAGGACGAACTGCTACAATGTTTCCCGGCGTACGTCCTAACATCAGACGCGCCTCTTCTCCAATTGCTTTAATCCGGTTTGTGTCACGGTCAAAAGCAACAACACTAGGCTCTTTTAATACAACGCCTTTTCCTTTTACATATACCAATATGCTGGCGGTACCCAAATCAATTCCAATATCAAAAGCCACTTTACTAATCTCCTTTCACTATCTCCTGTATACCTGTATAGCATTCCCATTATCTATACATATTATAAACGTATTTCCAAATATTTCAAAGTTTTTTTTTGCAAAATTTCCATCTTTTTGAAACGACGAAGGTTATGCTGCCCTAATTTTCCTCATCATAGGCTTCTGCTGCCTTGAGCATAATCGCACATTCCACACGTTTGCGCTGCAATTCACAGCCGGTTTCATACGGTTTGTTAATGTCACCGTGGCAGTGATAAGCATTTGCCGCACAGCCGCCGCTGCAATAGAATTTGGCAAAGCAGTTCCTACACTCCTCTTTTGCATATACATTACACAATTTAAATGTATCGCGCATATCCGTATTTACAACACCGTCATCTACATTTCCCAAGCAAAATTGTTCTTCACCCACGAACTGATGACAAGGATACAAATCGCCCCACGGTGTAACCGCTAAATATTCTGTTCCGGAACCACATCCGGACAAACGTTTGTAAACACATGGACCGCCGCTCAAGTCAATCATGTAATGGAAGAAATTAAATCCTTTTCCCTGTTTTTTGCGGGCAAGCATCTCTTTTGCAAGAATGTCATAGCCCTCACAAATTTGAGGAATATCTTCCGGCTGGATGGCATACGGCTCTTTCGGATCTGCCACAACCGGCTCAACCGAAATCTGTTCAAAGCCTTCATCTGCCAAATGCAGCACATCTTCAACAAAATCCAGATTATTATGGGTAAATGTTCCACGCACATAATATTTCTGCTGGTTTCTCGATTCTGCTACTTTTTTGAATTTATCTATAATAAAGTCATAACTTCCGGTTCCGTTTTTGAACGGGCGCATGTGGTTATGCACTTCTTTACGTCCATCAATACTTAAGACAATGTTGTCCATTTCTTGATTTGCAAATTCAATGATGTCATCGTTTAACAAAACACCGTTTGTCGTTAAGGTGAAACGGAAATGCTTGTCTTTTTCTTTTTCAATTTCTCTGCCGTAAGCTACTAATTTTTTTACAACATCAAAGTTTAAAAGCGGCTCTCCGCCAAAGAAATCCACTTCAAGATTTCTTCTGCTGCCGGAATTTTCCACCAAAAAGTCCAATGCTTTTTTTCCTACTTCATAACTCATAAGAGAACGGTCGCCCTGATATTCTCCTTCACCGGCAAAACAGTAACGGCATGCTAAGTTGCAGTCATGGGCAATATGCAGGCAGAGTGCTTTTACTACCGTCTGTCTCTTTTTGAAATCAATGACGCCTTCTTTGTAAACATCTTTTGTGAAAAGTGTTCCGTTCTCCTCTAATTCCTGCAAGTCAGAAAAGACGTCTTTTAAATCCTCTTTCGTAACTTCTTCTTTATAATCATTCTTCAAAATAACATCGGCAATACGTGAAAATTCGGCTTCTCCATAGCGATCTGCATTTTCTTCATCCATCAGAGAAAGCACGTCATAAACAACGTCATCCACAACATGAATGGAACCGCTGTTTACATCTAACACAATATTATATCCATTATTCTTATACTGATGTATCATCCTTGACCTCTCATTCTGTAACGGTGACGCTATAACGTGCAATGAGGACTAGACCGAAGTCTCCTTCGGTCAGCCCTCCATTGCTCATAATCACCGTTTATTCAAACAGTTTCCTTACTTATTTGTTTTCGCAGCTCTGGTTTCCTACTGTACAGGATGTTTTACAAGCTGACTGGCAGGATGTCTGACATTCTCCGCATCCACCTTTTTTCAATGTTTCTTTTAAATTCTTTGTTGTCAAAGTTTTAATTCTTTTCATGATTGCCTCCATTTAAATCCATCGTTTCGTTTTCGTAACTCTTATTGTAGCATAGGTTTTTGTGTTGTGCAAGATAATTGTAGGGTGATTTTTTTAATTTTCCGTAATTTAGCAAAAGGTTTTACGCTTCGTGGGCGCTTCCGCTCGTTGAGTGCGTAACAGTAGGGGCACTGAAACTACCAGTGCCCCTACTGACGTACTCAAAACCCACTCTTCGTAAAACTTTTTGTTAAATTACTATAATCTTAAAAAGATTAACAACAATTATCCCGCTCTGCTTGCTCCTGAAGTTTCGTTCTTGGACTGTGTGAGTGATGTAAAAAGCTTCTCAGACAACTCTTTTTCCGGTATTTGTGGTAAAGAGTTGCATTTTTTGCTGAATTTAAGGTTATTGCATCAGAAATTGCGCTGCAAATACAACTCTTTTTATCTGATTTTACGCAAAGCGTTGCTCCCGGAAGAAATAATTAAGATTTTTCTCCAAAACATGCAACGCTTTTTTACATTCAAACCGATTTACGTTGCATTGAGACCACGTAACGCTCTAGTTCTACAAGATTTACTTTCTGCCTGCCTGTGTCATGCCTCCTAACATGCCACCGAATGCGCAGAGAAATAATGCAGGGAAAACGCCCGGGATTCTTGTGAATGCTTCCCGGTTCAGTATCATGGAAACGGCAACTAAAATGACATAGTACAAGATTCCTGCTAAGAGCCCCCACAAATATTTTTTTCCTTCCTGCTTTCCGCTCACTACCATGCCGCCAAGGAAACAGGAAAACACATACGAGAAAATAATGCCACCCCGCAGCACGCCTTCCGGCAGTTCAAACTGAAACAATAAAAATGCCAGAATCAGCAGGCAGATACCAGATATCAGATAGGAAAAAACAACACCTTTTGTCAATGTCAACACACTCGATTTTTTCATAACCCCTCCGTTCCCGGCGAACCCCCGCCGGCATTACCGTGTACTCTCTTTTCTTACAATATGATACTTTTCAAAAAAATAGAACTGTGGTACACTGGACTTTGAAACCCGCCCAAACATGAGGAAGGAGCGATTTGCTGTGCAAATCTGCGGATTCCGAATGTTTGACCAAATTGCGGGAGCAGCTTGCTGCGAAGCAATTTGTTGACATCCATGTATGTCTTGAAAGGCGTTCCTTATGCGTCCACGCAGGAAAGGGCTGTCTTTCAAAACATACATGAACACTACATCAGGAGGCAATTATGAAATATATTGATTTACATGTTCACTCACTTTTTTCAGACGGCACCTGCACTCCGGAGGAGCTGGTAGACAAAGCATCAGCGCAGGGACTGGTTGCTTTTGCCTTAACCGACCACGATACAGTTGGCGGCGTTGACCGGGCATTAGCGGCTGCAAAAGATAAGCATCTGCAGGTTATCCCGGGCGTCGAATTATCCTGTGAGTATCAGATTACACCGACACGTTCCAAAGAAATTCATATTCTTGGCTACAATATTGACTGGAAACAAAAAGAACTTCTTGATACATTAGAAGCTGTCGCAAAAGAGCGTGACGACCGCAATAAGAAAATGTGTGAAAATCTGCAAAAAGCCGGGTATCCGATTGATTATGATTCCTTAATCGAGCGATTTGGAAACACAATACTCACCCGTGCACATTTTGCCCGCTTTTTATTGGAAAAAGGAGCAATTCCAAGCATTGACTCAGCATTTAAAAAGATTCTTGCAGCCGATGGTCCTTATTTTGTAAAACGGCACTATCTGACACCCAAAAAGGGAATTGAATTAATTAAAAATGCAGGAGGACTTCCAGTTCTTGCTCATCCCCTGTTATATAAAATGTCCGTGACCGAACTTCATCATTTACTGGATGAGTTATGCGGCTACGGTCTTCGCGGAATCGAGGCAATGTATTCGAGAAACCGCGGAAACGACGAAGCTTTTGTGCGGAAATTGGCAAACGACTATGGTCTTTTCATCACCGGCGGCACCGATTACCATGGTGCAAACAAACCGGATTTGGACATCGGAACCGGCGAAGGAAATTTACGGGTGCCGGTTATGCTCCTCGAAAATTTGAAATAAGTTCTTCTGCTGCGGCCGTAATATCTTTTCGTCCGACAATGGCAGAGATAACGGCTGCACCGTCCACACCGGTTTCACGCAAAAGAGCAATATTATCTTCATTTACCCCGCCAATGGCAACAATTGGTATTGGTACGGACTCTTTAATTTCTTTTAATTCTTCTAATGTAATATGACGGGTATCCGCTTTTGTGGTCGTGCCAAACACATCCCCAACGCCAAGATAATCGGCACCTTCACGCCATGCTTTTTGCGCAAGTTCCACGGTATTGGCTGTCGCCCCTACAATTTTATCAGCACCTAAGAGATTTCTGGCTGCATCAAGCGGCAAATCACTTTGTCCCAAATGAACGCCATCCGCGCCTACTGCCAAAGCAATATCTATGCGGTCATTAATCAAAAGCGGCACTTCATACGCATCGGTAATCGTCTTTACGGCCTTTGCCATCTCATAAAATTCTCTCGAAGAACACTCCTTTTCCCTCAGCTGGACAACACTCACGCCGCCCTTAATTGCCAATTCGACCGATTCCTCGATGGTCTCCGTTGTCATAATATTTCGATCGGTGCATAAATACAACGTATAATCAATATCCGGTTTCATGTTACATTCCTCCTAAAATTCGTTCCACTTCAACTGCATACTCCGGTTTCTTACTCCGGATTTTATCAATTTCATCCAGACACTGTTCCATAATGCCGGTGTTATAATCCATCTGTTCACGCAGTTTCTGTCTGCGCACATTCAAATCATGCCTTACCTCAACCATTTCCTTTGGCTCGACTAACGCTTCCACCTGACCTAACCAAATATCACAGTCCTTAACCTCTAACTTCCGAAGTTCCTGCAAAACCACCTGATTCGCCTCATGAATCCGGATACTGCTCTCACGCTGTCTTTCCCATTCTCTCTTGGCACGGACATACTGCGTGCGGACAAAAGAAAGCTCAGCCGCGTTGCGCACCTGATATTTATGATACATATAATCCAGTGTGCGGACATTATTTACATATTTAATTTTGACACGGTTCAAAAGAAAAATGGCACGGTTGCCTTTCTTCTCCGTAATCACCATATCAATCCGGTTTTTTCTGGCTTCATTCAAAATAATAGCCGCAAATACAAACGTCACAAAAACCGCCACGACAAACGCAACATTAATATTCACCTTAAAGCATGCCATCAAAACCGCAAGCATTGCAAAGGTTGCAATCAAAAGTGCTGTCAGGCATTTTCCAAGTACCTTTAACATCCCCTGCCTGTGAATGATATCCTGTTTATCCGCAAGCAAAAGATTTTTCTCACCGGAAAGCTGACGCAAATCCTGTTTGATTTTCATCTGGTATTCTTCGTATTCCGTTAATTTTTTAATATCATCTTCCACCACGTCCTCATAATTATCCATGGCACGGCGCTGGGCTTCCGTAAATTTGTATTCCTGCTTCTGGCTCTTTTTGCGCTCTTTCGTCAACTCTACAATCTGCTTTGCCGCAGCCAGAAGTTTTTCCTGCTCCTCTTTTGGTGCGCGGTCAATAAGCTGAATGTCCTTTAAATACGATGTTACCTGTCCATATTCAAACTTAATATCTTCACACTGCTTTTTGGCCTCTTTAATGTTCTCGCAGAGGTGCTCCAAATAAGCAATGCGCTCCTTGTCATTGCGCAAATCCACTTTTTCTTTTTCAACACGAACCATTTCCTGTTCCAGTTCATTTAACAGTTCCTTCGTATCCTTTTTCTCCTTCACCATGTCACCTCCTGCCTAGTAAGCAAATGCCCTTCGCAGCTGCTCCTTGTAATCATCCATCATCGATTCCGTTTCTTCCGGCACATAAAAACCGGCAAGCACTTCCTGATACTTTAACCGTATCTGCTCAATTTCCGACGGTTTTAAGCCAAACGACAAACTCTCTTCCTCAAACGTTTTATCTTTTTCTTCCATCAGCAAAATCCACAAATAATGCTGCAACGATTCTCTTTTATTGTTCCGAATATAGGCTTCGCGGAAATCCTCCCCCGCCTCCAAAAACGAAGACGTGTAAAAATGAGCAATTCCCTCATTATGTAAAATATCTCCATACTCTTCCGGTGTAAACGAAATCGCATCCGGTCCCTGCAAAAGTTTCCGGTAAGCCATCACTGCCTTTCCGTAATGTCCGGTGCGCACATAATTGTCCGCCTTAATCTTCTTTTTCTGATAAGACGGCAAATGGTCAATCTCATCTAATACCTTAACAATCCCGCGGATTTCTTCTTCGTTGTAGTAATCACAGCCGCAAAGTGTCGTAACAACCAAATCTTTCAGCCCATGCTCTCCCACAATCATTGCCTCTAATTTCTCTGCTAACTCTTTTAATCCCAGTTCTTCCTTCATCCATTTTGCCAGAGAGATCTGAAAAAATTCCTCGTTTATGCCGTAAATATTGTGGTAAATGACATAGCACAATTCTTCGATGGAATAAATATTTTGCCCTAAATACGATAATTCATATGGCTTTTTGGCTATTTTCCCTTTGGCAAGAATCATTTTTTCCTCTCCTTTCTCTTTTACAGTTCTACCTGTTTTTCCCAAATCCGGTTTGACGTTGGAAACAGCTCTCCGAATCCTTCATCCTTTATTGTCACAATGCATTGGCTCGGTGACTCAAAACGAATGCGTAACATCAGCCGGCAGCGCCTGTCAAGCCGTCCGGTAAGTGGGTCAAGTTCTATCATAAACTGCTTTTCTTTTTGGGTTAATACATTTTTTGTCTGCAAAGCAAGCTCGGTCTCACCCGAAGGAATCAGTTCCAATTCTTCATCGACTAAATACCAGGGAACTCCTGCCTCTGCAAGAACTACCTTCTGCTGCTTAGCCTCCGCATATAAGTTCACCGCAACCTGCGAAGTCACCATCTGCTCATCTAACAGAAGATAATCTCCTAACCGCTTTTCTTCTGCCATCTCACGCGCCATCAGACAGGCACCGCTCACATACAGATTTCTTCCTTTGAAAAGCCTTCTGCCCACACACAATTTACGGAACAGCGAATCTGCCCATCCGCCTTCGAAGCCCTCTCCGGCCATGTAAAGCGTTGACAAAAGTTTTTTGTGAATCGCACCATACACAACATTTTCAAAAACGGCCGCCTTGTGCTCTTTATTTTCCTCCGGTAGAGAAACCGCCCCCGAATAATCGCGTTCGGAAACACCAACCAAAATCGGACTTTTGCTTCTATCTACCTGCATCTGATAATATGTCAACGTATTTCCCTCATAATCAAATAAGCCGACATCATTCATCCACAGTTCTTTCTTTTGGTTTAGCACATAATACGGAAATGCCTGCTTGTGGCTAATCACCATCGCACGCTCCCTGCCAATTCCAAGTTGTTCAAGTGCCGCATAAATGAGTTCCACATATTCTCTATCCGCATCCTTTACCGTAACAACGAGCTGCTTAATCGTTTCGCCAGGATAATCTTTTCTCGTAAGGGAAAGTGTTTTCCGAAAAAAGTAAGACAGCATATTCAGAGGTTTTGAAATTTTGCCGTCAACAACCACATCTTCCTGTCTGCGAATCCGCACAAGAAAATCCCGCAAAGGCTTTTCGCCCGAAAGTGCAATCTCGGTCGGAATCAGCCCTTCCGGATTTTCTTCCGTTTGTCCGATAAGCACCGGTATATTCTTTTCTCTGTCATAGACAGCCATCTGTGATTTTTCTTCGCCCAGGTCAAACCCAAGCAGCAGTGTTCGTTCACTCATGTGCTCTCTCCGTTTTCCTTCCCTTTTCTTTACTGAAGCGTAAATAATTTCTTAGCCGCAAAGCGGTCTTTTTCATAACGTCTGCGCAGACTGCCATACAACTCCATATCACCGGTATTCTTTGCTGCAATCATATCGTTAAGCATATGGAAAAATCCCAGCGCGCCTTTCGCCTGCTCTGTGCGGCGGGCGCACATCACTTCCGTTCTCTCTCCCGTTGTCTGCTCCTCAATGTAACAATATTTTTCTTCGCCGTCAAACAACAGCATTTCATACACATAAACACCCGAAAAAACCTGCCGCATCGGCATTGTTTTTTTCACTTTGCCGCCACGGTCTGTCTCACAAAGGAGAATTTCTCCCGGTGCGCCGCTATAATACTGGATAATCACGGTATTTTCAATTTCAAACGGAACATTCACCTTGCCAATATAATCTTTCATAAAGGCGAAAACAGTTCCCTCGCTCGCAAATTTTTCCAGATTCATTTCCACAAATTCTTTTTGCTTGCTGGCAAAATGCTCCTCTAACCGGTAATGGCGCAAAACAGCCAAAACCATAACCGCATCTTTTTCATACATCGCTTCTTTTTCAATTTTAACAAACATTGGTTCCGACAACTCCTGCCGCTCCACGACATAATCATAAGCGAGCTGCGACAAAAACGCCTTCACTAACATCCGGTTTTCACCCGATTCCATATATTCCAGATAAATCGGCTCATACGGCTCCTGACTGGCACCGACAAACAAAACCTGTGCCAAAAGACGCTCCGTAATATCTTCATCCGCCCCGACTTCCGGCATTTTCCGGCACTTTTCGTAAAGAGAAGTAAAAGTAATTAAATCTCCGGTATAATAGCGGCGCAGATATTTCATTGCATCCTTTCCGGCACAGCCCTGATGATACAAATAAAGCGCCCATTTCACGAGCATTGGCTCTGACTCGTCCTTATGTTCCTTCACAAGCGCCTCTACGAGCGTGGAAAATGCATTCTTATCACATTCCGGCACACCATAGCGCAGCAGCATAACCTGTGCTTTTTCGTATTTTCCTTGTGCAATGCAGTCCGCCGCCACATCCGCAATCCGTTCCCTCTTAAGTGTAATCGGATTAAACTGCTCAATCAGCGAAAACAATGGCTCTGCCATGCCCTCGCGGTGATAATAATCATATAAACAGAGCAGGATTTTCTCCCGCATTTTCCGCCGTAAACAATCCATTTGCAGTGCATCCTGTAACACCACCGCCTGCACATCCGTCATTTTTGCAGAACGCTCTGCCTTATATGCCAAGTGCGTAATCAGCTTTGGATTTTTTGCGCCAAGTTCATAACACACAGGCGCTAAGTTTTCCATCGAAAGCATTTTTTCCATCCGGTAATCAACCGTACCCGAATAGTAAAGCCCTCTCTCATCCACAAAAAACAACTGCGTGTTCGGGGTATAAAGTGAAACTACCGCTTGTCCATTTTCAAAGGAATAATAAGTTTGTTCTTTCGTCTCGCGATGCACAACCGCCACACCGTCCATCCGGTCATTGCCGCAGGTAATCCGATGTGAAAACATCACTTCAGAAAGGTCATCCGCCATTTCTTTTGTCAGCGTTTCTTCTGTTACGCACGCCTCATAGAGCACCGCCAAGTCCTCTGTAATCCGATGGTGCGTAAGATTTCTCTCTACAAATTTATGAATCTGCTCGCCATAAGCCTCTAAAACTTCCGGTCTCTCACCGGCGTGCTTCACCAGATAGGCGTACAGAAACGCTTTGCATCTGTCATTCAAATGGTTCTCATATTGAAAATACGATAAGACCGCATCCGGAAGCGTCCGAACTTTCTCCGTATCTATCGTATACATATAATATTCATACAAATCCGTCAGCCGCAAATGCTTGTTGACACCTTTTTCAAACCACGAGAAATATTTTGCATCGCGGATTTCATTTCGGATGAGCATTCCACAGATGCCATGGAGCGTATCGGTCATGACAAAGAACTCATACAGTTTTTGTAAAATGGAAAACACTCTGGCATCAAAGTGTGGCAGACGTTCTCCAAGAAAACTAACGGCAAGAGATACTTCTTTCGTAGTTAAATCACGTTTTAACCCATAGTTTACTGCGTTAATTGTCACGTCATCCAGACTGGAAATCAGGGTGGAATCCTCGCGGTAAGCAAGCATCATCGCCGAATATAAAAGCGGGCTGTTGCTGCCACTCTCCAACTGCGCGCGCAAATCTTTCTCTAGCAAATGCCCAAAGCGGTAACGCTCGTCCACCTGCGTTAAAAGGTAAGTCAGTAAATCACTCTGATATCCGTTTTCCGCATACGAAGAAATCAGATTTGCCAGTCCGATGCGGTCCTCTTTGCGCTCAGAATCCATAATCTTAATAAATTGAATCAAGATATAATTTTCTACCTCTTCCAACGATTCCCCTAGCGGCGGCATTTTTAAATTTTCCGTCTCCTGGAAAAAGGAAAGAATATTTTCCTTCTCGCGCAGAATCACGGCAATATATCCGCGCACCGCCTGCTCATATGTGCCACTGATTTTTTCGAGAATTTCACGATTCTTTTTAAGGAACTTTCCGAATGCCTCTCTCGTAACCCGCTTCTCCTGATATGATAAAAACATACGAATTGCCATGGCAATCGCTTTTTTTCTGGCTCTTTGAATCTTTCGCTCTTTTTCGCCAATTCGGTTATGCGCCGTAATATGTATTACTTTTTTCTCATACGGCGTCTGCAAAATCAAATCACCGTGGCGTCTGCCGGCCGGTACTTTATCTGCACAAATCGTAAATTCCAAAACGTCTCGTCCATCCACAAATTCATCCGTCCACAGAACATGCGTCTGCACTTCAATAAAATCTGCCGTTGTGCGGACATGAATCCCCGCATGTCCCCATGTATTCACACGAATCGAAATTGCATCGGCTTTGTCTGTTCCATCTAATTCATATACCAGTTCTCTGCCGGATGGATGCTCTGTTTCAAAGCGGATGGCTTTCTTTTTCTTCATCGCCACCAGAAATTCTTCCAAGCTTTGAAGTTTTGTATTTTTCTTTAACAGACAGTCGTATAAAATGCGCCCGCTCTCATCCCGATATAAAAAGGCATCCCGAAACTCCGGTGCCAAAAATAAATCAACGCCATGTTCCGGATTTTTCTCAATCCGCTTCTTTAAGGTCGGATAATCCCGAATCTCTCCTTCTTCATCCCAAAGCACAGGAGACACAATTGTAATCTCATACGGCAGCTTTTCTTCGCCGCAGTCAGTAATTAAATCTAGATTTCCTTTTAGTTTTTCCCCCGGATTTAATTCGCCGGCATCCACATCAACCGTCAGTTCATTCTTTGTCCCATCAAAAAAAGGCAGGAAATCAATGCACATCTCCTCGACAGTGCCAAATCCTTTCACTCTTGTGCCGAAAGAATTTTCCAAAAGAAAGCTTGCCGTCCCATGTGTTCCCGCTGTTACCTCAAACACCAATTTTTCAATTGATAAACAAAGTTTTGGCGTTTCATATATGAAATTTCCTTTTGCCAATGACAAAATCTTTTCTCTCATTGATAACCTCCTAACCTCAATTCTATAGTATACCATTTTTTATGCATTCTGTGAATAGTAAGAATCAATCTATTTTTGTATTGCTAAGTTCATGCAGTATGTCTATAATAAGGAGAGGACGAAAGAGAGGAGTGACTCAAATGGCACTAAAACCAAAAGAACATTTTCACGGAAGCGATTTAGAGAAAATCGAGGCCGTCTATGGAATAAAAAAAGAAGACATTATAAGTTTTTCTGCGAATGTAAATCCACTTGGTGTTTCGTTTCGTTTAAAAGAAACTTTAACGAATCACATTGACGCTATCACGACCTACCCGGACCGTGAATACACATCTCTGCGCAAATGTATTGCAGACTATGTACACACAAACTATAAAAATATTGTTGTCGGGAATGGTTCGACAGAATTAATTTCGCTCTTTATCCAGATTACACACCCGATGAAGGCACTGATTGTCGGCCCGACCTATTCCGAATACGAGCGGGAAGTCGCAATGGGCGGCGGACGCTCCCATTACTTCAGCCTCACGGAAGCCAGCGAATTTGAACTGGACACAAAAGCACTCACCGAGGAACTTTCCGCCAATGTCGATTTGCTGATTTTGTGTAATCCAAACAACCCAACGTCATCTGTCATCAAACGCCAGCAGATGCGTGAAATTCTGGATTACTGCAAACGCAAATCGATCACCGTGCTTGTCGATGAAACTTATGTGGAATTTGCCGAGGAACCAGATGAAGTAACCGCGATTCCACTTACCGAATACTACAATAACATTGTCATTTTGCGCGGTATTTCAAAATTCTTTGCAGCACCGGGACTCAGACTTGGCTATGCCATTTGCGGAAACCGTGATTTGCTCAATGAAATCAATCAGAAAAAGAATCCTTGGACGATTAACTCATTGGCTGCAATCGCCGGAGAAATCATGTTTCAAGATGAGGATTATATCAAAAAAACGAGAGAGTTAATTTCTTCGGAACGAGCACGAATCTGTGCACGCCTTGATAAGAGTCCGAACTTTAAGGTTTATCATGCACACGCTAATTTTGTACTCGTAAAAATTACGACCGATAAATTTACTTCGGAGGACGCATTTGACGCCTGCATACGCAAAAATCTGATGATACGGGACTGCTCTACGTTTCCGTTTCTGAATAATAAATATATCAGACTCTGCTTTATGATGCCGGAGCAGAATGATGCGTTGCTTGATGTTTTGCTGGGATTATAAAAAGATTGTATTAACGGTTGGCTTGAGGCTATTTTAGGTTCTACATTACGTTTTTATTCCTATGCGCTTCGTGTGCCGCTCCCACTTAACAAATACGAAAATATCGATAGACAAAAGACGTCTATCTGATATTTTCGTATTTGTAGCACACTCACCACATAGGAATAAAAACGTAATGTTTGAGCCAAAAAAGTCAAGCACCCGTGATACAATCTTTTTCTTTTCCTCCCAGATGCAAAAAATCCAAGTAACCACCGTTTCATGCATTTGCTTCTAATCTTTTAGTTTTCCCGTAAATCAGAAGAAACCCTTTGTGACTCGTGGGTTTTGAGTACGTCGGTATGTGGCACTGGTGTTTTCAGTGCCCATACCGCTACGTACTCAACTAGCGAAAGCGGCGCAAGAGGTTCGGGGAACCTCTGACCTGCGCGGACCGGAGTGGAACGTAGAACCACGAGACGCAAAGAGTTTCTTCTAACTTTTATCGATGAATAATCTCATGTCTTCCCGGTCCATTGGAAACCAATTTAACCGGAACACCTAATTCTTTTTCAATAAACTCGATGTACTTACGGCAGTTTTCCGGAAGTTTATCGTATTCCGTAATGCCGCGGATATCTGTCTTCCAGCCCGGAAGCACTTCATATACCGGTTTTGCCTTTTTCAAAGAAGCTGTTGTTGGGAAATCTTTTGTTACTTTACCATCGATTTCATAGCCAACACATACCGGAAGTTCATCCAGATAACCAAGTACGTCAAGCACAGTAAGTGCAACCTCTGTCGCACCCTGAATCCGGCATCCGTAACGGCTTGCTACCGCATCAAACCATCCCATACGTCTTGGGCGGCCTGTCGTAGCACCGTACTCACCGCCGTCACCACCGCGGCGTCTTAATTCATCTGCCTCTTCCCCAAAAATTTCACTGACAAATTCACCGGCTCCAACAGCACTTGAATATGCCTTAACAACCGTAACAATTCTCTTAATCTCATATGGTGGAAGTCCTGCTCCCACTGCACCATAGCCTGCGAGTGTAGAAGAAGATGTAACCATCGGATAAATACCATGGTCAGGGTCTTTCAAGGAACCAAGCTGTCCTTCTAACAAAATTCTCTTGCCCTGCTCTCTTGCCTCAAAAAGGAAGGCAGACACATCACATACATATGGCTCAACCATCTTGCGGTACTCGCGCAGTGTATCCATCAATTCGTCAACATTCAATGTCGGTTTGTGATACAAATGCTCTAAAATAACATTTTTCTGAACACAAATGCGCTCTAACTTCTCACGTAGAAGTTCTTCATCAAAAAGTTCGGAAACCTGAATTCCGACTTTTGCATATTTATCAGAATAGAATGGCGCAATACCGGATTTTGTCGAACCAAATGATTTTCCAGCCAGACGCTCTTCCTCATACTGGTCAAACAAAATATGATATGGCATCACAATCTGGGCGCGGTCCGAAACTTTAATCTTCGGCATCGGTACACCACGATCAACAATTCCCTGAATTTCCTTAAATAAATCCGGAATATTCAGCGCAACACCATTTCCGATAACACTTGTCGTATGGTTATAAAAAACGCCGGACGGCAGAATATGAAGGGCAAATTTACCATAATCATTTACAATAGTATGACCTGCATTACTGCCTCCTTGAAAGCGTACGATAATATCGGACTCTTCACCGAGCATATCCGTAATCTTTCCTTTTCCTTCGTCTCCCCAGTTTGCTCCTACAACGGCTGTTACCATAGCCATTCCTCCTTAATGTCCCGCCTTCGCGGCACCGATTATTTGCATCAAAAAGCACATGCGTTAATATTATACATGAAAACACGCCGCACTTCAACTTCTTTCGCAAAATTGTTTGTGTCAAGTGTTCGTTGGCACTTTTTTGTTTTCCGTAATTCCGTAGAAAAATTTTGCGTCTCGTGGGCGTTCCCACTAATTGAGTGCGTAGCGGTATGGGCACTGAAACCACCAGTGCCTCATACCGACGTACTCAAAACCCACTCGTCACAAAGTTTTTCTACGGAATTACTGGAATACAAAGGAACCGGCAGCGAACATTTGTCACAGACCAATCCTTCCAAACTCAGTTTTTCTTTATCTTATAAACGCATTCCGAAATACCTTTCTGGATGCGGTTGCTGCATCCATTAACGGTACATGACCTCTCATTAATTCTACATATCGATTTCCTTTCCCTTCTTTTTCGATGTTTTTGCGGCACTTAATGTTTCCATGATTTTCATTCATGCACGCGTCAAAAAATAGTCCATCTGTATATCTCACAATAGTATGGCAAAGTGCTTTATTCTCCTTGCAGCACAATATCTTTGCCATGTTACTGTCTCCCTTGACTGAGCAACTCATCCGACAACACTTCAGCCGCATTATATTTTTTTGTCTATCAATACCTCTCATTTTTCGCGAAAGAGCCAGCTCAGCTCCATTCCTGCTACAATTCTTCTGCCAATCTTTCTATTTCATATAGTGAAAGAATGCTATACACCTCTGCTCTATTTTTCTTTATGTACTCTATAACATCGTCTTCAGACATATCACGCGGAATAATCTCTGCCATCTTTATTATTGTAGTATTAGGTATCCCATACTCTGTTAAAATAGACAATCCCTCAGGCACAAAATCATTTTCTAACTGCTGAACAAAATAACTGTATGAACCTGGCTTTATCCCATGCTTCTCGCATACATATCTTTGAAGACTATCTACAACCCTAAATGCCTTAGGTACCTTAAACTGAAACCACTGCCTATGCACATGAAACGCTGTTTCAATCGCATTGTCATTTATTGCCATTAGCTGCTCTTCTGTTGGTGCTTTCTTCCTTTGCTGAAGCATATGCTTTTTTTTATTATTAACCAACGCCATTATTGTTTTTTTATTACGATAAGTATTTAACAGCATTACTAAATGTCTTACTGACATAACACCATGTTTGTCAAATTCAAAAATATTATGTTCAGCCAAGCTTAAAACATACACCATTGCATCAAAACTAGGCATTTGAGACCACGTAATTAGTTCGCGCTTATTATCAATATCTTTTTCTAAAGCATAATAAATTGCCATTTGACCATTGATATTCGTTCCATTTATCTTCAATATCTTTTTCAAATCGTCTGGATAACTGTTTAATACCTCATAACGATCCTTCACCTGTACCTTAACGTCTTTTTTTTCAATATTTATCAATATCTCATCTGTCAAAACATCCTTATCCTGTTCAACAAATGGAAAATCAACTATAAACTCCTTCTTTTCAGGTTGCCGAACAAATGAATATACATTACCTATGTAGTGTTCCATCATCCTTCCAGAGCGTCCACAGATGTTACTATAGTCGAAATAATCAATATCATTAGGTCCTTTTTTCCCATCATAAATAACCACATTTTTTGCACTAGTATTTACGCCTTCTATTATCGTAGATGTGCAGAAAATATAATGTAGCCTCTTATTATTGAAATAGTTAATAATTGAGTTACTAATATGCTTCTGTAAAGAACCGTCATGTATTGCAATACCGTATACCAAAGCTTCTTTAAGACTCCAATCCGAAGATACATTGTTTTCAATCCATTCACATAACGGAAGCTTTTCTTCAACCGAATCACAAGGAATCGCATCCATGCTTTTAACATGTAATAAGTATTCTCTTGATAGTTTCCTTGCTCTCGAAGGGGATGCACAATAGATTATAGTCTGTTCGTCTTGTAAAGAATCTAAAAGCACAAATAAATCAGGTAGTTTTTCACTATCTAGTTTTTTCTGTGATAATGAATCATCATAAATATTTGAAAAATCTATTTTCTTATTGGCAACCATCGAAAAATCGGTCTTGTAGAATTCAGCATTATAGCGTTCCTCGAATCCTGGTGTGATTCCACCAATATTAGGTCCCAATAAGTAAAACTGCGGTCTACCCATATTAAATACTTTCAAAAATGCATTATTTAAAACATCTGCTCTATCATCAGCTCGGCGCAAGCTTAATTTATAAAATTCATCTATAATTAAGAAATCAATTTCTGGTAATTCGCCATACTCCATAACCCTTTCTGCGGTCAATAAAAACAGATTTCCTTTATCAGTATCTGAAACCGTCTGTGCTGTTCGAACTATTATTTTATAAAAATCACTATACTTTTTTAATTTTATTCTTGTCTCATCTAATAAAGCTAATGTAGGTTGTATAATAACAATATTTTTATACTTTCTAGATGCTACAATCTCTTCAATCAGTAAGCTCTTTCCAAAGCTTGTAGGTGCACTTACAACCAGATTTTTCCCTGAAAAGAGTCTTTTAGAAATAACCTTTTGTTCCACATGAAGAGATTTATCCAAATAATCTGATTCGAACGATGCAATTCTCGTCTTATAAGCTAGAGACTCATTTGACAAATCAGATTCTTTACTCATATTATTGATATATGGATAAAAACCCGCTGATTCTATAAGATCATTCCATATAGGCTTCGTCTCAGAAGGTAAATCTTCATATCGATTTAAAACCCATATTATTACTTCTCTCCCAAATTTCACTTCCCCTAGTTCACTTGATTCAAGTAGTTGCGAACATTTCATTGCCATATTAAAACTTTGGTCATACGAAATCACACCTGATATGTTTTCCAACTCATTAATAATATTCATATATATCCCCCAATTCTACAGATTTTGCATATGCCATAATCTCTTATGTAATTCCGTAACAAACTCCATCTTGTCCTTAATCGGAAACATAAAAAGAATTACATTGAGATTACTTTTTAATGGATGATGATTATTATCCTCAAAAAACTTTTTTAATTTCCTTATGCTCTTTTCATGGTAAGTAAACGCCTGAGAATCTGCAGTATCAGCAAATTTACGATAAATATCATCTGGGTATACGCATAGCATTGGAATATTAATCATTTTTATTTGTTCTGATAATTTATTACACTTTGAAAGCTTGCCAACCCACTCATCTCTTTGAGGGATGGAATGGTTTTCAAGATTCTTTTTAATGATTGAAAACTGTTCATTTATATAATCCTTCTTAAAATGCTCATCTAAATCTTGTAAAAGCGCTTTTAAACCATCTTTTACATCTCCATATAATTTGCTCTCCCCAAGCCAAAGTATTTGTTTATCCGGTGTAATATGTACCGCATCATATCCATGTGCCGGTACTCCAGGTGAATCTTTAAAATAGACTTTTGATATCAGCGGGATTGTCCCTTTATATTCCCGAAGCAAAAGATGCAACAACAATTCACCAAATTCACCTCTGTTTTTATACCCACCCTTTTGCAATTCAATTAAAGCATCTTGATCATTATCAATACAGTAACGTCTCATAAGATCATATTCTTTTACTTTATATAATGCTTTTGCTGATTCTCTCACTGCATCAATTATATCGGTCTGTAAAATGCTTCCTCCCATATGATTTGCAAATACATATTCCGGAACAACATTTATTACAGCTTCTGCTAATTCTTTGATTCTCCATTCATAATCCCCTGTATCATTAATATCTGAATCAACAAGAAAAGAAGCCAAATCAGAATCATCAACTCTGATAAGTATTACATTCTTTTTATCAAATATTTTTTCCATTATAGTCCCCCTCTAGTCGCTTCTTTCGCTGTCAAATTCATTTCTAACCAATCCTCATTTACAACCTTCGGTGAATGCGGACTGAATGTATCATTTCCATCCATGCCATTTAAATCACTATTCTTACAGCTAATCTTTGGCTCATTGCAATTTACTATCTCAACCTTAAGAACGTAGTAAAAATCTGCCGTTCTTTCTTTACCATCATTAGAGCCACTCTCTGTCAACAATTCATCCAACTGCTTTTTAGAAACCAATTCTCTTGATTTTATGATCCCTTTAAGCGGCTCTATTTCATATGTGCCCGTAGCGTTAATATCATTCTGATAAAAGCGAATATACTTTGCTTTTCCTATGGCGACATGATGTGAATACACAGATTCACCTTTGATTGCATAGTAATAAAAAACAAGAGTCTTTCCTTCAGATAAAAGGCCAGCTTTCCCCAACACTTCATAATAATCAGGTTTTAAATAGCCGATTACACACAGGTCACTATGAATATTCTTGTTGTCCTTATCCTTTCCGGAAGTTCTTTTATCCAGCATACTTATCGCCGGTTCCCCAAGAACAATATTACTATATGATAACATACGATTAAGTCTGCTGTACTTCCTACTACGAGCTTCAATAATCTCAGAAATAAAATCCTTCAATGCATTTTCACTATCCTCTTGAATGCTTGGTTTGATTGCAAAAGCACCTACTCCTGGAAGCACTTCTTCGAATAGTCTATAATTCTCTGTTTTTGAATCATAATCACCTGGATACAAAACATAACTTCCTACCGTTCTTCTAATTGCATCATTGTATGTATGCATTTTAAGAAGATCTCCACGCTTGTATGTATTTGTTACGCTGTCCTGCTTATCATTTTCAACTTCTTCTTTTATCTGCTCCTCTGTCATTTCATTTTCATCCGGTCCAATAAATGTTCTGAGATCGGTTATTCGATACTTCGCATCAAAATGAATGTAGCTTACTGCACCTTCTCTGACAGCATCTTCGGGTTTGAGATAATCTGACGGATAAATCTCCAGCGTGTAATCCGGTCTAAACGGTCTTGAATATGAACCTGCATACTTTGTATTTGAAAACTCTTCTCTTGAGAAAGTCCTGTTGTAATACAGATTTACCCTAGTACCCAAATCAGGAAGAAGAAATGCCTGACAAGAAGTCTGACCTTCCCTTAATGACATAGTCAGTCCATTATCAATATTAATGAACGGCTTCTCTGCAGCCTGTATGCATTGGCTATTATCAATTGAACTGATAATTTTTCTAAGTTCAAAAAACAGCCAGTACTCATATAGCAGTGCCGTATTTTTAGATTCGCCACTATAAACTTCCTGCTCACCCTCCCAATTCAACTGAAGAGCAAGATCAACCATAGCTGCTGCGTAAAATACTTGCCTATATCCTTCTCTCTTTTCAAGCACCTGATTATTTTGAGGCATTATCGTAAGCTCTCTTACGTCATCAAAGAAATGGTCTCGTAAAATATCATCAGTGATTCTTTGAATTTCAAGAGCCTCGCGATAGCACTCTGTATACATGTTCTGTTCTACACTTTTACCTTTTGCAGCATCAAGACTAAAACAAAGTTCTCTACATATCAGGTTAAATTTCTTTAGAGCAAACTTCACAAAACGGTTTGCTACAGTATCAAGGCTATCATACTTTCTTGTTACTGAAACTTCCTGCGGCATAGGCTTTCCATTTACTATCTGCCAACCTCTACTATACGAAAAGGGATTAGAATAAAAGCTTGCGCTTGGTGTCCCCTGCCCAGTTGGTTTCAAAACTTCATCATTCACAAGCATTCTATCAGGGTTACGTTTTATATGACCAAATAGAGCCTGTAAATTATGTAAGTAACAAAACTCTCTCAAAAACATAAACTGTTCAAAAAGAGTCTCGGCACTATTTGTATCAGATGTACCAAATCTGTTCACAGTAACACCTGAATATTCCAACAAAATCTCAGCACACTCTTCAGCAAGCTTTTTAGTTAGTTCAATATAGTCCTCTTCATAATTCATTTTCCGAGGTACTATTTCAAAATCTGCCACAGTTTCATCTGTAGAATTCTTTAAATGTGTTCTTCCAAGGTAATTTATAAATCTAAAAGATAATGCATCTCTATCTCTTGTTACCTTGAGAAATTTATTGTTCTTCTCATTTGGGAAAACAAGATTTTTGCAAATCTGATCTGAACCATCTTGCTTGGCATCCTTTAATCTACAAGTATAAGTGGCCGTTTCGCGAAGTCTTAATATTTTTTGCCCATCCACTGAAGTTGCAATATCAATCTTGCATAACGCAGCTTTAGATGCAGGTTCTTTTTCTCCATAGGCAGTCATATCTATGTCTTTCTCTAAAGTAGCCGCATCAAAGTTAATGGCATCCCATTCACCCTGCGGATAAATCACGAACTCTATTCCATTTTTATCTTTAAATGAAACTGCTGCTATACCCATAAAAACACCTTCTTACATAAAGCTTGCGTACTGATACTTATCAAGTCTTTTCTTCATCTGCTCTATCTTCTTCAATGACAAAGTCATTTCTTCTGAATCTCCCTCGATTCCTCTTTGACACTTTTCTTCAAGAGTATTCAATAACTCTCCTATCTGTTTTCTATCACCATATATCTTAGGCAGAATCTTCTGAACGATCTGTTCATCCATTGTTCTTGTAAGATTAAATTCTTCTTTCTGCAACTCACATGCTGCTGCAAAATACTGACGGATTTCCTTGACGGTACGATATGCAAATTCGAATCCGCTTTCCTGAAGCTCCTCGTAAATACTGTCAAGAAATTCCAAAACATGTTTAAGCTTTAATTGTCCAACATTGCAAACTCCATTTCTTATCATAGCCGCAAGATTTATAAAGCCCTCAGCTACTCCATTTCCTGCACGAGAAACATCATTCACATCAATAGAACCTGTTATCAAGCTCAATACAGCTTCCTTTTCAGGCTTAAATTCAACAACATTAGAACGGTCTAATACTTTCGGGCTAAACATATATGTTGTTTCATCAATATTAACTGTTCCTGTTACAAACAGATTTTTAGGAAGTCGTATTTTCTCAGGAATAGATGTCTCTTCCTCATCTTTTACTTTTTCGCTAGATACCTTATAAAGTGGTATCTCTTCATCTGACTCCATTGCACTCAAAAAGTCCGAAAAATATCTTTCTACATGCGACAAATTCATCTCATCAAGTACAAGAAAATATGGCACTGTCGGATTCTTAATAGCCTGAAGTATAAAATCCAGTATTGGAGTTGAGACATACTTTGCTTCAAGGGGATTATAAAATCCAAGCATTTTAGTATTATCCGTCCAGTCTGCACCAACCGGAACAATTAACCAATTCCTTTTACCATCGATTGTTCTTTCAAGGTACTGTGAAAATTGTTTTGCAATTCTAGTTTTACCTGTACCACTATTACCGGTTAAAATTACAAATGGTTTTGTCAAAAGTGATGTGATATATCTCTCAGCAAAAACAGAATCAAATGCATCCGGTAAATCTGAAATGAGGAATTCTCTCTTCACCACATGAAGATAATAGATTCCACCCTCTTCCTTTATTTCAAGCACATCAGAATAATAGCGCCCAACAAGTTTTATAAGCGCCTGCAAATAATTATTGCCCTGTGCTCCCTCAGTTATTTCTGTTCCAACCCATTCAGTAGTTAACTTGCATCTATACTCTTTATCATTTACCTTTATAAGATATTCTGTATCAAATACTCTAGTTTTATCACTTGATGATTCTGAATCAAACATTCCAGACGATGGACGTACGAACATATACCGCAACCAATTTCCTTCTGGTAACAGTCCATTTGTATTTCCTGTATTAATCTTCACACTCTGATCCATAACTTCGATTCGTTCAACAATACTCTCGAACTCATCTAACTTATATATGTAATCAACAATTGCTTTCGCGCAATCCTTCACCACTGCTGGCAGCTTAATCACTGAATCCAACACTTCAGTCTGACCAGAAATTTCAATTTCAAGTTCATCATAAAGTGCTGGTCTTTTCGCAAGATAATAAACCAGATTTCCCAAGTATGCAGATGAGGCATTAGGAACATCCATTTTCGCTAAAACACAGGAACCAAAGATATCCTTACATGATCTTATTTTATCTCCGGTATTAACAAGATTTTTACCTGGTCTAAACTCCGGATCTCCGTTAATGAATTTTTTCATGTATTCTCTATCATCATCGGAGTCAAATAAATTAACGTATGCAGATCCGCTATAATCCTGTGCCTTAACACAATTCATCACATCAGTATCTGCCCTCATATGATTATCAAAAAAGTCGCAATACTGATACAAAGCCTGTGCATATTTTTTACACATTACAGCCAGATACAGCCATTGATTCGAAAAGAAAACATAGCTTTTATCAGTTTGAACAACTGATGTTGTTCCCCAAATTTTTCTATATGCTTTCTCCTCCTGTGAAAACATCTCATCCAGCTTCATTCTCAAGCCTTCGCATATTGTAATTTCTGGAATAAGTCCTGCCTTGATACTTTCAGGTTGAAGCGCAGGAGAGTTTAAATCTGCAAACATCTATTTACACCTCCAATATTTGTTTCACTATTTGCTCTGATACCTTTTCAACTACCGGTACCGCAACACTATTTCCAAACTGCTGATATGCTTTAGTATTTGAATCCGGTAATTTAAACTCTTTAGGAAATCCCTGTAAATTGGCAGCTTCTCTTGGTGTTATTTTCCTTGGATTCTTCCCTAGTTGTTCAATCAGAATTTCACTACCATCTTTGTAATACCTTCTCGATATAGTACTTGTGTATTCTGACTCTCCATTGAATAGACAGTACCCAAAGCCATTTCCTTTTTCTTCATGTTCCAACTTTCTTCTTTGATGCCCTGCCCACAATTTATCCGAAATAGTAAATGTATCAGGAACATTCTTTTCAAGAATGGATAAAACTTTCGTTTTTGAGTTTTCTGCCTTTGGATAGAGAAATTCTTTAATATCCAAATCTTTTTTCCAAAGTACTATATAAATTCTAGGACGATTCTGTGGAACCCCATAATCTTTCGCACACAAAACCATCTTTGCACATTCTTCTTTTAGTTTTGATACCGGCCCATTATCAATAAGATTTTGTGGTACATTACATGTATACCCCATTCCTGTAATTGTTCTCAAAATAGTTTGAATAGTTTTGCCTTTATCATTACTGATAAGTCCTCTAACGTTTTCAAGCAACACTGCCTTAGGTTGATGATCACGGAGTATTTCCGCAATGTGATAAAATAATGTTCCTCGCGTATCTTCAATTCCTTTTTTTAACCCAGCATTACTAAACGGCTGACATGGAAATCCAGCACACAAAACATCAAATTTGTCGGGGATTAATGCTTTCGTTTCTGGTATCGTAATATCACCAAATGGTACTTCGCCATAATTTCTAAAATAAGTTTCCTTAGCAGGTTCATCCCACTCACTTGAAAATACACATTGACCGCCAAACTTCTGCATTGCAATTCTAAAACCACCGATTCCTGCAAATAAATCTATAAATGTAAATTTGTTCTTCTCAGGTACTAATTCAATTCTATTTTCTCTGTTAAACAATTCTGCAGAAGGTAAGTCACTAGCATCAATACCATGTTCCTTTAAAATATCCCGATACTTCTTTGCGTCAATTGTATCTCCCAACTGAATTGCATGACTTATTAATGCATACTTTTCATCAAATTTCTTGTCTGTGAATCGAGTAAATGCGTTATTGTAAATTTTCTTCTTCATTTAAGATTTGTATAACCTCTCAATCTTTATTTTGTCGCATTTGGAGACATACTCATTTTTCAAAACCCATAACATCACCAATATCACAATTGAAATAATTGCAAATTTTCTCCAATACACCTAAAGACACTCTTTACCCTTTCCCATTTTTGCAATGGAAATAGAACTCACTTCAATCTTATCTATCAGATCTTTCTTTTGCATTCCATAATCAATTAATAATTTTCCTAGGCCGTTATATGATATTTTCACTAAGTACGCCTTTCTTCTCCTCAGAGAACAACATTAAACCAGTTTTACATCATTATATCACCACTACTCCATATTTGCCACATAAAACTTTATATTAATCCCATTTTTCCATCAATAAAAAATCACGGATATTCTTATGCTTAATTCCATTGCGCCCAAAATCAAATTCATCCATAGAAACCACATATTTCGGATAATTATCTCGTATGGAATCAAAAACACCAAATTCTCTTGTAATCGTTTCCTCTGCCGCTAACAGATACGTCACCTGAACATATAATTTGTCACCGCGTTTGTCTCCCACAAAATCAATTTCCCGGTTTCCGTATTTCCCCACCGTGACCGTATAACCACGACGAAGCATTTCCATATACACAATATTTTCAAGCACAAGGTTAATGTCCCTCATATTTCCACCATAAGCAGCTTCTCTTAATCCGTGGTCCACCAAATAATATTTTTCATTTGATGCAAGAATCTGTTTGCCCTGCAAGTCCTGACGTTTCACCTGATAAAATAAATACGAATCACAACAATATTTGATATAATTTAATATTGTCTCTGCTGCCACTACCCGGTGCTCACTCTTAAAAAATTTAGCAACCGATGACGCTGAAAATGTAGTTCCGATATTCGCCATCACATAGGCAACAATACGCTCCAGCAAATCAATATCACGAATTTTATTACGCCTCACGATATCTTTCAGTTGAACAGAATTAAAAACATCTGTCAGATACTGTCTGGAAGGTTCTTCCTCATAAGAAAGATTCGCCAAATACGGCATTCCTCCCAAAAGCAGATATTTCTGAAATGCCAAAGTCTCTGTTTCATCCGGCATCTTTTGACGGTACAATTCAAGAAACTCCGCAAAAGAAAACGGATAAATGACAAACTCAACATACCGCCCGCCAAGATATGTCGCCAGTTCGCCTGACAGCAATTTGGCATTGGAACCCGTAATATAAATATCACAGTCTAAACTTACCCGAAGGGAATTAATGCACTTTTCCCAGTCGGTGACTTCCTGAATTTCATCAAAAAAAAGATACACTTTGCCCTTTATCTCTGCCGCACGTTCTAAAATTTCACTGTGCAGATTTTGTGCTGTCTGTAAATGCGCATATTGCATATTCTCAAAATTAATGCAAATAAACTGCGACTGCATAACACCTGCTTCCAGTAATTCCTCTTGAACCAATTCAAGCATAACCGATTTTCCGGCACGCCGCACCCCCGTCATAACCTTAATCAGGTCATTTCCTATAAATGGACGAATCCTTTTCATATACAATTCTCGTTTAATCATAACTGAACATCCCTCCATTTTCTCAATTTCTTACTTATAGTATATCCAATTTACAACAAAAAAGCAAGGAACAATTTTGAATTTTATCAGTTATAACTGATAAAATAATAAATCTACCCTTGTTTATTCGATATATCTGCTATTTTTCAATCTCCGCCAGCCGTTTCTCCGGCCAATCCGTCGACGTATGAATATTCAATATGCTCGGCGCCTCATGCATCGCATTGTAATACCACAGTGACGCCTCGGAATCATCGCCTCTCTCGTGGAAATACTCGCCCAGTTCAAAACACATTTCGGCGGAGCCTTCGGTGAGCATATCTTTCAATGCCATTTTCATCATAATGCCCGCGTCCTTCCGGATTCTTGCCGCACGGCAGACCACGCATGCAGCTTCCTTCATCTCATCCGCACTCCGCTCCGGGTCCATGACAGACGCCACAAAAAATTCTTCCGCTTCCAAAAAATCTTCATCATCCCCGGAAATATACAACTCCATCGCATACATGTGATGCAGCCGTTTTGACAGCCGAAGTCCTTTGTGAATGTGTTTCCGGAAAGTAGCAAAATCACGCTTACAGTGGTTGCTCTCCGGATAGTGCCCGATGACAATATCCGAATCAAAAACAACCGGGTCTAAGCGAACCATCTCGTGAATCGGTTCAATCCATGTAAATTCCCGAAGTCTTTTAAAAAGTTTCGGACGATACTCTTCGTCAAAATTATATGCGGTTCCATGAGACAACTGATTGCCATACTTCATCTGCACAATTTCAATTTCCGGCAAAAGCACTTCCTTTAATTCACGAAAGCGTTTTCTGTTTTCCTCGTCAATTACCTCATCCGCATCCGCTGTGTAAATATAGTCTTTTTCTGCCTTAGAAAAAGCAAAATTCCGCGCTGCCGAAAAATCATCCACCCACGTAAAATCATATATTTTATCTGTATAATTTGCCGCAATTTTCTTTGTTGCATCCGTGGAGCCGGTGTCAACAATCACAATTTCATCCACCAAATCCGCCACACTATCTAAACAGCGTGTGAGAATTTTCTCCTCATTTTTCACAATCATACATAAACTAATCTCAATCATATTCTATCCTCCTATCGTGGAATCCGGCACCAACCGGCAATTTGTATCTGTAACTCACGGCGCCCATTATATTCATTCACCGATGGATAATAGGTAAATGCAATGTCTAACAGATTTTCACGCCCCTCGTACATCCGCTTTAACTCAGCTTCGCCCCACTCCGCAATGACAAACTGCTCAAACTCCTCCGTCCGTCGGAAACAGACTGCTCCGATGCGATTACCGGCATCGTTTTGCACCTGTAACTTTAACACCGTTCCCTCTTGACCAAATTTGCGTCCCGACAAAATACGAAAATGCTGTTCCGCAAAAATCGGCTTTGGATTTCCCACGCCAAACGGCTCCATTTTTTCAATTTCACTTAACAAAGTTTCTGTTATGTAGCCAATCGGCATCGGTGCGTCAATTCTTACGACCGGGCGAAAATCCTCTTCTATCAGCACACAATTTTCATTTAACCGCTTTTCTAACTCCGGCAAATCCTTCCTGTGAAGTGTCATGCCTGCCGCCATTTTGTGGCCGCCAAACCGCTCCATTAAATCTTTGCACGCCAACAATTCATGAAACATGTCATACGCCTCAATCGAACGCCCGGAGCCTTTCACAAGACCGTCTTCCGTTTCCGTAAAAACAATCGTTGGGCGGTTGTAACGCTCCTTCACCCGTCCGGCAATAATACCAACAAGACTCTCATGCGTATCCGGCAATAATACTATCAACACCTTTGGAAGCTTATTTTCATTCTCTTTCTCCGCCAGTTTTAAATAGGCTTCTTCCGCACCGTCTTCTGTCATTTGCTTGCGGGATTCATTAATTTCTTTTAATCTTTCAGCTTTCTCTAACGCCTTTTCTTCATCCTCTTCCATCAAAAGAGAAAAGGATTCTGTCACGGTCGCTATACGCCCTGCTGCATTAAAGCACGGTCCCAGGATAAATCCAATATGTCCTGCCGTAATCTCTTTATCGTCCAATCCCTGTACTTTAAGCAATGCGCGAAGCCCTATATTTTTCGTATGCGAAAGTGCTTTCAAACCATATTTTACCAAAATCCGGTTTTCCCCCTGCAGTTCCATTACATCAGCCACCGTTGCAATCCCGGCGTATTCTAGCAATTCATCCTTAGCTTCCGCCGGAACCTGCTGCGCATCATACAGTGCACAAATCAGCTTAAACGCCACACCGGCGCCACACAACCCGCGAAACGGATATGTTTCATCATCCCGCTTTGGGTCTAATATAGCATCCGCATTCGGCATCTGCTCCTGCACCTCATGATGGTCCGTAACAATCACCGTCATGCCAAGTTTCTTTGCATAATCCACTTCCTCATTCGCCGCAATTCCATTGTCGCAGGTAACAAGAAAATCCCGTCCGCCTGCGAGCGCCTCATCTACAATACGACGATTCAGTCCGTACCCTTCTTTTACACGGTCCGGCGTAAAAATTTCAGAATCCAGTCCAATCCTTTGAAATCCCTTCCACAAAATATAAGCGGAAAAAATTCCGTCACAGTCAAAATCCGAGGCAATTGCCACCTTGCGCCCCTGCTCTTTCGCCTTTACAATCTCTCGGACCGCCTCATCCATCCCTTTCATCAAAAAAGGATCATGCAAATCATCAAGCGTACCATATAAAAACTCCCGCATCCCCTGCTCACTTTCGACACCGCGGTTCATAAGACACCGCACCGCCAGCGGCGAAACCTTTAACTTCGCCGACAAGCCATTAAAATCTCCCTTTTTTGTTTCCACAATCCATTTTTCGCGCACAACTGTTTCCTCACTTTGCTAATTTGCTTTCGTATATGTCAAGTATAGTTGATTCGCAGTGGATTTTCCAGTAGATTTTAAGGTTAGTTTGTGTCAAGTGTTGTTGGCACTTTTTTTGTATTCCAGTAATTCCGCAAATAAACTTTGTGACGAGTGGGTTTTGAGTACGTCGGTATGAGGCACTGGTGGTTTCAGTGCCCATACCGCTACGCACTCAATTAGTGGGAACGCCCACGAGACGCAAAGCTTTTCTACGGAATTACAGAAATACAAAAAAGTACCAACGACACACTTGACACAAACGATTTTAAGGATAAATTTGACTTTCCACCTGCTTCTCTTTATAATATCCAGTATACGACAAGAAAGGGGTACCCTCTATGAAATGGATACGTTTTACACTTGATACACATACAGATGCCGTGGACATGCTCAGCTATATGCTTGACGAAATCGGCGTGGAAGGAATTGAAATTGAAGACCATCTTCCATTAAGCGAAGAAGATAAGAAAAAAATGTTTGTCGATATTTTGCCGGATCCGGAAGATAACGATGGGACTGCAAAAGTTCACTTTTACATGGAACCGGAAAACTGTGACCCGGAAAAAGTCATGATTCAGGTACAGAATATTTTTCAGGAAATCAAACCTTTCTGTGAAATCGGAAAAGGAACCATTTCTCTTTCGGAAACCGAAGACAAAGACTGGATTAATAACTGGAAAACATTTTTCAAACCGTTCCGTGCTGCCGACGATATCGTCATCAAGCCAACCTGGGAAGAATATAAAAAAGAAAAAGATTCGGATATTCTTATCGAAATAGACCCTGGCATTGCTTTTGGCACCGGTTCCCACGAAACAACGAAACTTTGTATTCAGGCACTTGATAAATATGTAAAAACCGAGGACTCCGTCCTTGATGTCGGATGTGGCAGCGGAATTCTCTCAATTGCCGCTTTAAAACTTGGTGCTAAACACGCCACCGCAATTGATATCGATGAAGTTGCCGTAAAAGTTGCCGCCGAAAATATGGCCGTAAACCATATTCCTTCTTCCGACTACACCCTTTATGACGGCGATTTGATTTCCAACGCCTTTTTGAAGGTGAAAGCCGGAACTGGTCACGATATCGTGGTAGCAAATATTCTTGCCGATGTCATTATCCCGCTCACAGGCGTTGTAAAACCTCACCTCAAAAAGGGCGGTCTTTACATTACATCCGGCATTATTGATACAAAAGAAGCCGAAGTGCGTGAAGCGTTACTTGAAAATGGATTTGAAATTCTTGATGTGACCTATATGAAAGAATGGTGCTGCTTTATTGCGACAATCTAATGTAACACAAAAAATACCACCCGCCAAAATTATTTTGACCGGGTGGTATTTTTATTTTAAGAATCTCTTATTTACTTATAAGCATCCTTTGCGTTTGCTACTGCAAAGAAAGCAGATTTTGGTGAATACAAGCCATTGAATAAGCAAGGTACACTGCTTGCACGCCATGAAACACCATCATACAAACTCCAGATAACAAGGGCGCTAATCTTTGTTCCCTTTGCTTTACTCTGCAAAAGAGCACCCATAATCTGGTCATAGTAAGCAGCCTGATCCTGATCTGTTACTACTTTATCTGCTGTCGATGTGTAACCGGCATCAATCTCTGTGATATGAATGTCCATATCCGGCATATTTGAGCGGAAACACTCAAGTGCCTGTGCATACAAATCCGGGCTGTGTGCTGCATTGCCAACCGTCAAGTGACTCTGCATACCAAGACCATCACAAATCTTTCCATCCTCGTTAATAAAGTCAATCAAAAGAACTTCATCTTCCGGACAAAGATAAGTATTAAAGTCATTGTACATCAATTTCACATCGTCGCGGTCATATTTTTTACAAATTTCATCTGCCCACTGGAATGCTTCTTTGACAAACTTCGGACGAAGCGTTACTCCGGTACTTGACATATAACCGGCATTTTTCTCTTTATCCGTAATGCCATAAATCGTATTCCAGAATGTTCCCTTAGGACTTCCGCTATGCATATACTCATTTACTACGTCATAAGCATAAAGAACGCATTTGCTCTTGTCGCCACCGGCAAGTTCCAAATCTTTCTTCAAAATATGCTCCATCACATTCTTTACAAAATACTCAAGACGCAAATCCATGTTTTCTTCAGAAGTATTCTTACTCTTGTTATTTACAACAGAGAATCCTTTCTGGAAGAAATAGGTAGGAGTCTGCGCATGCCACAGTAACGTATGTCCACGAAGCTTCAATCCTTTTGCGTGGCACTCGGTCAAAATCTGGTCGATTTTATCGAACTTCAACTTAGGAACAACGACACCTGTCTTTTTAACAATTGTGTCTTTTCCGTCTACAGTCTCTGTTACGTTATAAGTTGCAGAGTTATCTGCCTGTTTGTCATATCCTTCCGGAATATACAAACCTTGTGCTTTGGCATCTTCAAGTGGCACTGCATCAATTTTGTCAGAATCCATAACGGCATTCGGTTTCATCTCATTACCAGGAGTAATGCCATTGTACTGTTCATTCAAGAACTTAGAAGCTGTATCTCCAAGAAGATCATTTGCCGATGCACCAACCGCTACCACACCAAAAGTATCACTGTAAATATCTTTCAGTTTCGGAATATCCGTTGCCTTGGATGGCTGTGCCGTTTTTACAATCTTCATGTTATCAACATACATATCACCGGTTGTACCATCATCACTCTGTAAATAGAATCCATAGAAGTACATGTCATCCGGCACAGTGATTTCATAGTCGAAATCTTTCCACTGGCCTTTTGTTGTTTTCCAGCGGGTTTCCGTGATACGAGTCGGCATATAAGCATACGACTGATCGCCACCTTCAATCGGAATCACCTGTTCGTTAAAGTTCAATGAAGACACTTCACTGTAGGCAGTAAAGGAAACGCGGTAAGTAGCACCACCTTCTAATTTCTTGGACAGATTAATCATAGCTCCCTGCCAGCTCTTTGAATTTGCTTCACGGTGGCATTTGAGAACTTTCTTGCCAACTGCACTGTTGCCGGTTGGAAGTGTACTCGAATCAACAACCTCCAGATAATCTTTTCCGGTGTTGTTATCATCTGAGAACGCGCGAAGAATCCATCTTTTCAATCCTTCCGGATCCGGAGTATCCTCGTTTACGCAGTCCGTCGACTTTGTACCCGTTTCTACATCCTCAAAATCTTCATCATACACAGTTGCTGTTGCCGGGTCAACCTTTGCTTCCGGCACTGTTGTAGGGAATGTATCCGGGTCTTTTGCTTCCGGTGCCTTTGCCGTTTTGTAACCCTGGTCAAGTGCACGCAGTGTAGGAACTGCTGTCGGAGCAGCCGTCGGTGTAGCCGTAGCTTTTGCTCCCGGTGTATCAGTTACCTTTGCCGGTGCGGTCGGTGTTGCCACCGGTGCTTTTGTTACTGTTACTTTGCCTGCTTTTTTGACTGTAATCTTACAAGTCTTTTTGTAGGTCTTTTTACCTACTTTGATTTTGGCAGTCAAAACTGTCTTTCCTGCCTTTTTACCTTTGATTGTTACGCTGTTTTTCTTTTTCTTAGAAAGCGTGACAACCTTCTTGCTTTTCACAGACCAAGTTGTCTTCTTAATCTGCTTTGTCTTAACACCTTTCACTGTAACTTTCTTTGTTTTACCTGCTTTTACAGAAACCTTTTTTACCAAAGATGGCTTCTTTGCAGCCTCTGCCTTTGGTGCGCTAAGCGCAGGAATAACAAGAGAAAGAGCTACAGCGGAAACAATGAGTTTCTTCATCTGTCTCTTCAATGTCTTGACCTCCTTTTTTATGTTTTTATAAAAAAAAGCACTACCCGATTCGAGTAGCGCTTTTTTATCTGTATAAGTACTCGTATACGTATTTATATTTTATCATTTTAATAATGAAATAGCAATCACTTTATAAGATTTATGGTATATATAAGCAACATTATATGTGTGTATCACCATATCTCTATATTAGCTAATCCCAATACTGCTTTTTCGCATCAATTACAGCATAGAATGCAGCTTTTGGCATATACAAACCATTGAACAGACATGGGAATTTTGCCGGTCTCCATGATACACCATCATACAAACTCCAGATAATCAATGCTGTGATGTTGCCGCCATTTTTCTTGTTAGTCAAAATCGCATTCATAATCTGGTCATAGTATGCTGCCTGATCCTCATCCGTCAATGGCTTGTCCTCTGTGCTAACCATTGTTGCATCAAGTTCAGTAATCTGAATCTCCAAATCCGGGCAGTTCAGACGGAAGTACTCCAATGCCTTTGCATAGTTTGTTGCACTGTGGAACGAGTCCGTAATGTCCAAGTGTGACTGCATACCAATACCATCACATACTTTACCATCACTATTAATGTAATCTACCAGGTGAATGATATTTTCCGGATTCTGATAGCAGTTATAATCGTTATAAATCAGTTTAACATCCAAACGGTCATATTTTACAAGCATTTCGTGTGCATATTTGAAAGCATCCTTTACATAAGAAGGACGAAGTGTCACACCATGGTCTTTCACAGACTTATCATATGTGCCGTAAATCAATCCCCAATAAGTAATATTCTTAGAGTCTTTCTCCGCATTTGCACTGTGCAGATACTCATTTACTACATCATAGGAGTATAAACAATCTGCATACTCACTGCTCAATACATGGTTCATAACTGTCTTAACATAGAACTCAAGACGTGTATCCATGCACTCTTTGGATGTGTTGTACTTCTGTCCTGTCGTAATTTTATAATTCTGCTGGAAGAAATACTTCGGTGTCTGCTGATGCCATACCAATGTATGTCCACGCAGTTTCACGCCATTCTCATGAGCAGCTTTCATAAGCTTATCTACATTATCAAAATTCAGTCTCGGCACGGCATACTCACCCGTAGCTGATTTGAAACGGTTGTCATCATAAGAAGTGTAGTTATCCGGAATAATATATCCCATGGATTTTGCATCCTCTACTGTGATGAAATCGGTCTTATCCGCAGAAACTTCATCGGTTGTTTTCACAAGTTTACCAATCGTAGAACCAAGAATTGCATCCGGTTTCATTTCGTTACCCGGTGTAACGGCATTGTACTGCTGAGAAATAAACTCGGAACCATTCTTACCAAGAATCGAAGCAATTCCTGCTCCAACGCCGACAATCGGGAATACATCTTTGTAAGTATCCTTCAAAGAATCAATTGTTTTGTCCGGATTTGTCTGCAATGTCTTTGTCAAAGTAATGTTGTCAAGGTAAATGTCATCGTTACCATTTCCGTTATAAGACTCAAAATACAGTGCATAATAAAATTTATCATCCGGTACGGAAATCGTAAATGTTACTGTATTCCATTTTCCTTTCGGAATCTTTGTAATTGTTCCGGAAGTCGGACCAAAGTTACCATAACTTGGTGACAGTTCTTCCAGAGTCTGCTCCTGATAAGAACACATCAAATCGGTGTTCTGGCAGAATACATCTGCCTTAAGTTCATAGGTACATCCTTCATCCAGTTTATCGGTGATGTTCATCATCGGCCCCTGCCATGTTTTATCTTCACGGTGAAGGTGAAGTACATGTGTATTATTTCCTTCAACCGGAAGATCACTTCCGTCTACTACATCCAAATAGTCTTTTGATGTTCCGACGCCACCGTCATCAGCCTTTTTATGTCCACGAAGCACAACTCCTTTGATACCATCTCCGGTAATTGCATCTTCTGTTTTTGTTCCGATTGTAACATCTTCAAAATCTACGTTATAACCAACTTTGGTAGCCGGATCAATCGTAGCTTCCGGTTTCGTAGTTGCAAATGAGTCTGCACTCTTCTTTGGTACTTCTGTCATATTTGGTGTTGCCAACGGTCGGAATGTAGCCACTGGTGTTGCCGTAGGTACCGCTGTTGCAGTGTTTGCCGGTGCTGTTGTTGCCGGAGTCTTCGTTGCGCCCTGTGTTGGTTTTGCAGTAATAACTGCAGTTTTCTTTACTACAGTAATTTTCGTCTTTAATTTATAGGTCTTTTTGCCAACTCTAACTTTCGCAGTCAAAGTTGTTTTTCCTGCCTTTTTACCTTTTAATGTAACGCCTGTCTTTTTCTTTGCCGAAAGAGAAACGATTTTCTTTCCTTTCTTTGGCAATGACCAAGTCGTCTTTTTGATTTTCTTTGCTTTTACTTTTTTTACAGTTACTTTTTTCTTTGCTCCTACTGTCACTTTAACGCTTTTCGCACTCAGCTTTGGTTTTGCTGCAGCTTCCGCCTTTGGAGCTGAAACCGCTGGAACCAATAAAGATAAAGCCATAGCAGAAACAATCACTCGTTTCAAACTCTTATTCATGCTTTTCCCTCCAAATATAAATCCTTACATATATTTCCTATAACAATTGTGTTATAAAACACTTTTTTACTACACGTCCAAATTATAATATCTTTACATGAAAAGAAGCGCCGCTCTTACGAGCAGCGCCTCCCATGATTCAATTTTAGTCAGCCTTATCAGCAATTAATTATTTTACAAGAGTAATGCTCTTCAAAACAATGTGCATATTTGCTGGAAGAGACTGTAACTGAAGGTTAAATCCTGCTACCGTTGCAAGTTCAGAAGGATTTGTCTTAGCAATTGTCAATGTACAAGTCTCTCCTGTATATGGACTAGCAAGCCAAGATTTGTTTGCTGTTGTATCATCTTCACCTGCCCAGTCTGTATCAATACCATCTGAAAATCCATCCAATTTAGCTGTTGCGGCATATGCAATTTTACCATATGTTGGAGCACCTTCTGCACCAGCGTAATCTTCTACTTTCTTGCCGTCTGCATCCTGTACTTCCCATGCAATCTGCAATGCAGTAAAGTCTGCAAGGTCAAGGTTGTTATCTGCAAGATATTTAGAGAAGTCTACATATGTCATTGCTTTTCCAGCCATAAACTCAAGACCTGCTGCAGAACTTGTAGCTGCTACACCAGCGCCTTCGCCAGGATTTGTTTTAGCAACAACACCATCACTTGTCAAATCAACATATACGTTGTTGTCTTTGTAAAGAGTAATGCTCTTCAAAACAATATGCATATTAGCTGGAAGAGACTGTAACTGAAGGTTAAATCCTGCTACTGTTGCAAGTTCAGTAGGGTTTGTCTTAGCAATCGTCAATACAGATGTCTGTCCTGTATATGGACTAGCAAGCCAAGATTTGTTTGCTGTTGTATCATCTTCACCTGTCCAATCTGTATCAATACCATCTGAAAATCCATCCAATTTAGCTGTTGCGGCATATGCGATTTTACCATATGTTGGAGCACCTTCTGCACCAGCGTAATCTTCTACTTTCTTGCCGTCTGCATCCTGTACTTCCCACGCAACCTGCAATTCATCGTAGTCAGCCATATCAAGGTTTTTGCTTGCGAGATATGCAGAGAAGTCTACATATGTCATTGCTTTTCCAGCCATGAACTCAATGCCTGCAGCAGATTTTGTAGCTGCTACACCTGCACCTTCGCCAGGATTTGTTTTTGCTACAATATCATCGCTTGTCAAATCAAATTTGTGAGTTTCGATTACAGTAGGCTCTTCCGATGGCTCTTTAACTGTAATTTCGACAGAACCAGTTACGTTGCTTCCATCTGTAGATGTTGCAGTAATTGTTGCTGTACCTTCTGCACCCTTCTTAGCTACTACAGTACCATTGAAGTTTACAGTTGCTACGTCTTCGTTGCTGGATGTCCATTTAACAATCTGACGAGTTGCATCAGCAGGTGTAACTGTAGCTGTTACAGTTGTAGTCTTACCAGGAGCAATCTCTGTCTTAGCAGCTTTTACATCAATACCTGTAACAAGTTTGTCATATTTAACTTTTACGAAGTCAATTCTGTGAATTGTTACTTCAGCACCAGAAGACTGTGGGCAGAATGCGATAGCTGTCAAATTCTCTGGGTTCATTCCTTTACCCATAAGCATAGAAATAGGAATGAAGACTGTACGTGTCTTGTAAGCTGCTTTTACTGTGTTACCGGCAGTGAAAGTAGATTCAGCTTCCCAAATCTCATCATCTGTGTGGATCCATCCGCCTTCATATGTCTCAGAAGAAGAAGAACCTGGGAAACCAGCGGAACGAAGCTGGTCATTTCCGTTATAAGTACGGCAGTTCATCTCGTTCTCTGATGTTACTTTAACACGAACGTAGTCATAAGCAGACATGTCTTTTGTACCATTGTCATAACCCATGAATCCTTCACCACGTGTATCAGAGATATCAATGATGTCATCATCTTTGGTTGCCGGGTTGATGTAGTAAGATACACCGGAGTTATAATCTTTTGTGGATGTGAATGTTACAGAACCGTCTTTGTTGTACAAAGTACCATCTTTAACAGTCTCACCATCAGAACGTTTAGCATCACAAGTAAATGTAGTCTCATTAAGTTCTGTCAATGGAACATTGTATGTAGCAGACTCATCTACTGTGTAAGTGCCGGCTTCTGTTTTGATTACGCTTACAGGAGCTTCTGTAGGTTTTGGTGTAGCAGTTGCTGTGCTTCCACCATTGTTGTTATTGTTGTTTGCCGGAGTTGCTGTAGCTTTTGCTGCATCTGTCTTAGCAGGTACCGGTGTTACATTAACTTTTCTTGCCTTCTTAACAGTAATCTTGCAAGTCTTTTTGTAGGTCTTCTTACCTACTTTGATTTTAGCAGTCAAAGTAACTTTACCAGCTTTTTTACCTTTAACTACTACGCTTTTAGCTTTTTTCTTGCTAAGAGAAACAATTTTTTTGCCCTTCTTATTGAGAGACCATGTTGTCTTCTTAACTTTTTTCTTAGATGTTACTTTAACTGTTTTTTTCTTACCAACAGTTACGGTTACTTTCTTCGTAAGCGTAGGCTTTTTAGCTGCTGCTTCAGAAGAAGTGTTTGGTGCGATTCCTGCAAGACTGAAAGCCATAACTACAGCCATTGATTTTGCAAGAACGGATTTGATACTTTTCTTCAAAACTCTTACCTCCTATTTTATAGTATTGTTTTGGTTTTTATTTGTAAAGCATGTTTCCCGCTTTCGCAGGAAACAGCTTTTACAACATGATTATTTATATTCCGGATATTTTTCCGGGTTTGCTTTGATTTCTTTATCAGTAGGATTTGTATTTTCTTTCCAATCTTTACTGAATACCAAAGACTTCAATTCATATACATGTTCTGGTTTGTTAGCATCAAACTTGTTAGCTTTCAATACAACATAACGAACATTCGTAAGATTTCCTTTCGGTGTTGTACCATCCACTTTAACATTCTTTGAATCAACGCCATCAATCCAGTTGCACCACCAGTTTTCTTCTACACCGGCTTCACCATAACTTGTTCCCTCATAAGAACGAATTGCATGAGATCCTTCGAAGAATGGATAAGTAGCGAACTGTACCTGTTTGGTCCAGTATTTATCCTGCTGGAAATCTGCTGTATCCGGATACAATTCAATCGACATCTGCTCTGTTGCTTTACCACTTAATGCAACACCTTTGTAGTTTGACAAATCATATGTCTTGCCAAGATCCAGTACATACATATCTTTGTTTGCCTGAGTAAACGCAAGACTTAATACTCCACCAGCCTGTTTAGCACCATCTACTGTAGAATATACTTTTGTTGTCTTATCATCGTCAGCTTTCTTAGGCATAATCTTCAATGTAGAAAGATCAATTGTAAGATCAGACGCTGCAGCAGTTCCTTCAACAACTTCTACATCAAAGGATGTCTTAACACTAGGATTCTTTGTTACAGCTGCCGTCAAAGTAACCTTACCGGTGCCAACTGCTTCCAGTACAGGATCCGTTTTGGAAGAATCAACTTTCAAAACTTTTTCATCACTGGATGTCCATGTCAACTGAGTCTGAGTTGTATTATCCGGTGTATAAGCAAAGTTATCAGCAGACATACTCAATTTCATGCCCTTAACCATCTTAGTTGGAGCATTTTCAATTTTAACTGCTGTACAAGGTGTCTCACCTTCCAATACAGATACATTATCAATATAAAGTGTCAAACTTGCGTTAGTGCTTGGATATCTTCCTGTATAAGTACTTCCAAGTACCAAAGAAACATTCTTTTGGTTCAAAAGACCGGTCTCTGTGATATTACCTTTAGTCAGGTTCATCTTATTTGGATGCCATCCTGCTTTGTATTTATCACTTTCGCTCTCTTTGAAACCAATGGTACGGTTTTCATTCTTCTTCTCTTTTGCCCAGTCATCATACATCATTGGGAGAGAGTGGTTATTGTATACCATACCCTCGAACTCATCGCCCTTATTTGGAACGGTGTAGTTCTCATCCTTACCGGATGCATGAGAAGAATCAGCGGAGAATTTAATCAGTTCTTCAGAGATTCCCTTCTTCTCAGCGTCTGCTTTCTTAAGAGAAGTTGCAAAGTAATACTCCGGTGTAATTTTACCATATTTTGCAAAGTAAGCATATGCTGTCTTGTACTTCACATCACCAGTGTTGCTTGCTACCACGCGGGACTCGAACTTAATACCGGAATACTCATCGAGTTTTTTCTGCAGTTTCAAGTTGAAGATAGGTGCATAATCGTATGCCTGTGTATCACCGGTATACTCAATCTTTAAGCACTTGTTCTTAGGATTTTCAGGGTCAGTTGCAACTGTCATTTTACCAACGTTGCTGTTCACATACTCTTTACCCTTAGTAGCTTTACCAGCTGTTCCCTGCTCTTCATCGCTCTCCCAGTTATATCCTACCGGATAACTCTCGAAGTCTTCTACAACGGTCTGAGTTCTTGTGTCTGCCGGCTCATAGTTTGGAGTCGGAGTAGCTGTTGCAGGTTTTGCATTAATTTTAACATTAATCGTAACCTTCTTATTTGTACCGTCTTTGGTGTATCCGTAAATCTTTGTAGTACCAGCTTTAACCGGAGTAACTACACCGTATGGAGATACATAAACAACCTTAGAATTCTTTGCTTTCCATTTCATTCCTTTATAACCAACTTTTGTTGGGGAATATTTTACATAAAGCTGTGCTGTCTGCTGATTTGTAGTAGCAGCTGCTTTATCATCGTACTTAACTGTCATAGTAAGTACACTCTTCTTGGTAGAAACGAATTTTGTCGTTTTCTTCGTTTTCTTTGTACGCTTTGTTGCGTCAGCCTCTTTTGTGTTTGTTACACTTGTTGTAACAACAAACTTGCTAGGCTTAACGGATTTGATTGGTGTACCAATCTTAATTCTCAACGTAGCTTTCTTTTTCTTATTTGCTTTGGAAGCAATTGTAATCTTAGCAGTTTTGTTTTTCTTACCTACTGCCTTGACATAAACTTTTCCTTTAGATTTAACAATCTTAGCAACTTTTGGATTACTTGATTTGTATGTAACCTTTTTGCTAATCTTGCCGGATTTTGTAACTTTTACTTTAATCTGTTTTTTCTGGCCTTTTTTCAAAACCAGTTTACCGCCGTTTACAACGGGGCTTTTCACTTTGACAGACTTGATTTTTGCTTTTGCATCAGCTGTCGTTCCTGTGATTGACAAAGATGTCACAACCATAGCCAGGGAAAGCACGCCGGCCAATGTCTTTGTGACAATTTTGGATGTCTTGCTCATGATTATCCTCCTTTAATATATTTAGCATGTACAGACACTCGTACACATTGAATGTAGTCTCATTGTACCATCCTTTATGGGAAAATGCAACCAAAATAAATAAAAAATACCCACTTTTTTGGATAAGTTGCACATTATTTTTTCTCATTTCTTGACAAGAACTAGGAAACTGTTACAATGGGGACAGATACAAGCGGTCACACGCATTTTGACCGGTATGAGAGGAGAACGAATGGAACAAGCACATCATTTATTAGACCTGATACACTCGTATTTTCCACATGAGTCTGCCGATATCCGGACGATATCACCACTGAAACTGGCTTATCTGGGAGATGCTGTCTACGAAATCATTATCCGCACATTAATCATGGAACGAACAGGTGGTCCTGTGAAAAATCTGCACAAAAGAACGAGTGAGTTTGTCAATGCCGGCTCACAGGCAAAATTGATTTTGTGTCTGCAGGACGATTTATCTGAGGAAGAAATCCGCATTTACCGTCACGGGCGCAACGCGAAAACGTCTTCTGTGGCAAAGCACGCAGACATTCATGATTACCGCAACGCTACCGGTTTAGAAGCTTTGTTTGGCTATCTTTATCTGAGTGGCAGATTAGAGCGCGCCATTGAATTATGCAAAATCGGTTTCGAACGGCTGGATATTTTATTATAGAAAGAAGAGGATTTTAATCATGAAAGAAGAATATAGAGAAGAAAATACAACAAGTTCACGAATCGAGGGCCGTCACAGTGTCCTTGAGGCTTTGCGCGCAGGCAGCCTGATTGAGCGTCTTTTTGTACAGAAAGGCTGTCAGGACGGTCCGGTTCTTACTATTTTAAGAGAGGCAAAGAAGGCAGATGTCATGGTGGACTTTGTCCCAAAAGAACGTTTGGATTTTATGAGCGAGACAAAAAATCACCAGGGCGTGGTTGCCGTTTTGTCCGCTTTTGCTTATTCCACGATTGATGATATGTTTGCACTCGCAGAGAAAAAAGGTGAGACACCGTTCTTTTTTATACTGGATGGTATTGAAGACCCGCACAATCTGGGTGCCATCATCCGTACCGCAAACCTTGCCGGTGCCCACGGCGTGATTCTTCCAAAGCGACGTGCTGCTGGATTGACTGCTACGGTAGTCAAAGCGTCTGCCGGTGCCATTCATTACACACCGGTTGCTAAAGTTACTAATATTGTGTCCACGATTGAACAGTTAAAAGAAAAGGGAATGTGGTTTGTCTGCGCTGATATGGATGGCGAGCTGATGTACCGCCAGAATCTCACCGGACCAATTGGCCTTGTAATCGGCAACGAAGGAAAAGGCGTCAGCCGCTTAGTAAAAGAACACTGCGATTTCATTTCATCCATTCCGATGAAGGGCGATATCGACTCACTTAACGCATCTGTAGCCGCCGGCGTTCTTGCTTACGAAATTGTACGTCAGCGTATGAACCACTAATTGAGGAGGATTTTATGTTTGATTATCACGCAGCAAACGATGAAACAATCATCGCCCGCTCCCACGACGGCGATGATGCTGCCACAGATTTTTTACTAGAAAAGTACAAGCCCCTTGTCAAGAAGAAGGCTCGTACTCTTTTTCTGATTGGCGGCGACAATGATGACCTAATTCAGGAGGGAATGATTGCCCTCTATAAAGCCATCCGCGCTTTTAGGGCAGACCGCGAAAGTTCTTTCGTGCACTATGCCTCTCTTTGCATTGATAATCAGTTATACAACGTAATCAAAGGTGCAAACCGGCTCAAAAATTCACCGCTCAACACCTATGTTTCCCTCTACTCACCGCTCAACTCCGATACGGAAAACAATTCCCGCGAGACACTTGCTGATACGCTCCAGCCTTCCGAACTTATAAATCCGGAAGACATCGTAATCGACAAGGAAAATGTAACGGACATCGAGAGCCACATCGAAAAGCACCTGAGCAAGTTTGAAAAAGAAGTAGTAACTCTCTACCTTGACGGCAACGATTACCAGCAGATTGCCGTAGTCCTTGGGAAGTCTCCAAAATCCATCGATAACGCTTTGCAAAGAATCCGGGGGAAGCTGTTGAAGATTCGATAAGAAGATGAGAAGCTGGCTCGTTGGTTTTTGGCGGTTGCTTGCGCCGGTTGCTTTTAGTGGCTATTTTTAGGGGTTGGGGCAGCATACAAGCAACTCTTTTACTCATAATTTGTCAATATGGTTGCATTTTCCGGTCGATTTACCCCATTCTTACGATAAAACGCAGTGAAAAGACAACTCTTTTTCCTATTTTCATGCATTTTGGTTGTTTTCATATCAAATAATTTTTTCAGCATGCAACGCTTTTATGATATAAAGCCCATTTAGGTTGCTTTTGATACGCCAAAGGCTTTATGGCAAAAAAAATAAGACCTACCGGTCTTACACAAAACTTTTGAATCCTATAAAAGCTGTTAACGGGACTCGAACCCGTGACCTCCGCCTTACCAAGGCGACGCTCTACCACCTGAGCTATAACAGCACCGTGGTCATAAAAGACCTTACGAGTTGATATTCTACCAAAAGAATTGATTTGTGTCAACTATTTTTTTGCTCTCATAACCTTCTTTTAAACATCTGGACTGATAAAATAAAACACCAACACTCACTTGCCCCTAGCATTTTCCCACCATTTGAATTAAAATAAACCTAACAAAACCATCACAAAAACACTCAGGAGGATGCTGCTATGAAGAAACGCTTACAGTTTTATCTGAACTACTACGAAACATTAACATCAAAGAAATCCCTGACCACCGCAGAGGCCGCCAGGGAACAAGAGCAATTGCTCATTCAAATTCAATTTTTTCAGCACGAACGCCTGATTCACTTAATCGTGACGGCACTTTTTGCACTACTCACGATACTAAGTTTATTCGCCAGTCTGCTTCTTCCAAAGCAGCCGGTACTGCTTGCACTGGATGTATTATTCCTTGTGCTTTTAATTCCATACATCTTTCATTACTACCGCTTAGAAAACGGCGTACAGAAGTTGTACGAATATTACGACAAACTTAATTGCCGGTGAAACCGCCATATGCTTTTCCGTTGTGCATAACAGCACCTTTTCGCTTGGCAAGCTCAGAAACCGTCAAGATGTCATAATCATTTTTTACAAGCCACGGAAGAACCTTCTTCAGCGCCTCCACGGTAGTCGGGTGAATATCATGCATCAGAATAATGCCTCCATCTTTGACATTTTTCTTGATTTCCTTCATGATAGCTTTTGTATTTTTTGATTTCCAATCCAACGTGTCGGTATTCCACAGTACCATCGGATGTTTCAATTTTTTACGCATTTTCTCACTGATGGCACCATATGGTGGACGCAGCAGTGTAATGTCGTAACCAACCATTTTTTTTACTAAGTCAGCAGTCTTGTCATACTGCATGTTCACTTTTTCCATACTCAGTTTTGCTAAATTGGCATGATCCCACGTATGGTTTCCAATTTCACATCCCTGTGCCACTTCCTGTTTCAAAACTTCTGCGCCTTCCTTTACACGGGATCCTACCACAAAAAAGGTCGCATGTGCCTGATACTGTTTTAATAAAGCAAGCACTTTTGGTGTATTCACTGTGCTTGGACCATCGTCAAACGATAAGGCAACCGCTTTCGAGCGAATCTTTGGCACAGGTGTCGGAATGGTCTGCGGCGCAAGTGTCGGAACCGCGGCAATTTCATTTGCAACCCCATCCGGCGCATAGGTTGCCTGTCCCTTTTCAGGAACTTTTGTCTGCTGTGACGCAGCACTTGCACTATTCGCTGCCGCCGTCACTGCTGCCGTTGCCTGTGCCGTCTGTGTTACCGTAACACCGCTTCCACTCGCCACAGCCTGCCCTTTTGGCTGTTCATCATCAGAGAACTCAGCCTGAACCAAGCAGACGGCACCCACTGCAATCAGCACAATTACTGCAATGAGACAGACAATCCATCGTCCTGACACTGCCTGTCCCATACTGCTTCGATATTTACTTCTGCTTGAATATGAACTGTTTCCTATATAGTTATCAGAGCCTTTAGAAAAACGGCTGCGCCTTCTTCTTCGTCTCTCGCGATTATTATAACCTTTCATATAATTCATCTTTACACCTCATTCCGAGAGCAATTCCCTGCTCCCATTACGTAGCCCTAGTATAACACTAATCTTTCGGCTTTTCAATGACGATTTTCCCTCCAATAAATTCCAGTTTTACTTTATTTCCATCCATTCCCATTTGTTCCAGCAACTCACTTGGAATCTGCACACGTCCGGCGCGGTCAAGAACCGCAAACTCTTCCTGCGTCTCTTCTTCCTGCCAGTCAATGTCCAAATGTTCCATGCGCTCGCGGTAATCATTTTTCATAATACGCTCGCTGCTCGTTTTCCCATCGCGGATAGAAACAACACGATTTACCTTTTTTGCCAACTCTTTATCATGCGTTACAATGACAATCGTAAGTCCGAGTTTCTCATTTAACTTGCGGAACATTTCCAAAATGTCATCCGCAGTCTTTCGGTCAACGGCACCGGTTGGCTCATCCGCCAGTAACAGTTTCGGATTATTGGCAAGCGCAATTGCAATCGCAACTCTTTGCTGCTCACCACCGGAAAGCTGGCTTAATTTACTGTCCTTTCTGTGTCCAAGACCTACCAGTTCCAGAAGTTCCAGTGCCCTTTTCTTTTTTTCCTCCTCAGAAACTGCCTTTTCTTTTTCTTCCACAAAAAGCATCGGTGTCATTACATTTTCCCACGCAGTCAAATAAGGAAGAAGATTTCTCGCATTGTTCTGCCACACAAAACCAACGGTACTTCTCTTATATTTAACCAGTTCGTTTTCCGTCATTTGAAAAAGATTTTTGCCATCCACATACAGTTTACCCGCTGAAGGCCGATCTAATCCACCAATCATATTTAAAAACGTGGACTTACCGCTTCCGCTGTTTCCAATAATTGCCATAAGTTCTCCACGCTTCACGGTCAAATCCAACCCTTGAAGCGCCAGCACTTCAATATCTTTGGTCTTGTAAATTTTAACCAGACTGTCACACTCAATCATCACATCGTCCGGCACATCCATCGTCTGTTCCGGATTTTCCATTGTAGATTCAGGACTTTTTATTTGTTTTACTTTGCTAATTTTTTCTTTTAATTTAATCTTCATCGGCAATCTCTCCATCCTCAATATGATAGATGCAGTCGGCAATCTCCATCAATCCGGTATCATGCGTCGTCATTACTATGGTTACTCCCTGTTTTTCAATCAGTTCCTTAAAAATCTTCATCACCTGAAGCCCTGTGTTACTGTCAAGCTCCGCCGTCGGCTCATCGGCAAAAATAATCTTTGGCTTGTGTGCAATCGCACGTGCAATCGCCACTCGCTGCTGCTCACCACCGGAAAGTTCCTGTGGCATATGATGCATACGGCTTCCGAGACCAACTAATTTCAGACATTCTTCCGTCCGCTTTCTCCTGTCCCCTTTGTATCCGGCGAGTCTGAGAACAAACTCAACATTTTCGTAGGCGGTCATCATCGGAATCAGTGCCACCGACTGAAAAACAAATCCAATCTGCGTTTTCCGCATCTGCTCCCTGTCATGTTCCGGCAAATCTTGAATCGGTTTTCCTTCAAATAAAATTTCGCCGCTTTTCGGATAATCGAGTGCACTTAAAAGATTCATCAGTGTCGTTTTACCGGAGCCGGAACGTCCTCGGAGCATCGTAAGTTTCCCGGTCGGAATCTGAATGTTAATGTTTTTCAAAACCACTAACTCCTTGCCACCGGCAATCGGAAAGCTTTGAATCACATCTTTGGTTTCTATCATATTTTCCATTCTGACACCTCCCTAGTCTTCACCAAGCTTCAACGCCTGGGAAATATTAATCTTACTAATCAGCTTACCAAGAACTACCATGCAGATTACAATTACGATGCCGATGACACTAAAGAGGCGAACCATGTCAAGTGCCTTAAACACCACTTCTAACGGCACCGTCTGGTCGGTCGAGGCATAGAAAATCTGCACCAGTGGCACAAACAAAATGGATGACAGAACACCTAGTCCGGCACCAATCAGAATGGAAATTCCGGAACTGAAAATCTGTTCATTAATTAACATCTGAATAATCTCTTTTTTTGTCATGCCCATCGCACGGAACACACCAAAAAGCAATTCTCTCTGCCGGATTGACAAAATCCAGTAAATCAAAAATCCGGTACTGCACAAAATCAAGATAATGATAAAACTCATCGTCAAAATACCATTGGTTCCTTGGAACAGTGCATCGTTTTTAACGTCTACCAGTTTGGATGCCACATCATCAAACACCGTATATTCGATGCCGTTTTTCTTCGCATAATCGTAAATAAATTTCGAAGAACCGTTGGTCTGAATCCACACCTGATACGGCTTCACGCCAAGCGTCTGCTGAACCGGTGCCAGATTGGCAACAATCAGATAATGGTCTGTCGTCACAAGCGTATCCTGCTGATTTAGTTCATGCGTCTGCTTCACATAACTTGGGAAATAGTCAAAGAACCCATACACAACTCCTGTCATTTCTTTTTTATCTTTTGTCGCATAGGTCACTTTATCCCCCAGCTTGACACCCATTTTTTTCTGAAAATTCATGCTCAGAAGAATGGCATCCGGATTACCCGCCATCGCATTCAAATAATTGTTCAAATGCGTCGGCAAAAGTGTCGAATCAAAATCACTTACCGTCAATCCAAAATTTTTCGTGTCAATTGCCATCAACGAAGTTTCTGTTTCATTGTCACTCATTTTTTTGCCAAGTGATGTAGAAATCTCATCCTCACAGTAAACTTTCGTTGCATGTTTTACACCTTTCATGCTCTCATAGGTCGAAAAATCCGGCTCCGTATAGGATACTTCCTTATCCGGATTATCCGCAAGGAACGCCTCATTACTCTCCCATTGCTCTTTGAGAACAAGTGTTGCTCCCGTTTCATACCGGATATTACTCTCCGAATTGGAAAGAATCGTCCGCGCCACCGTTGCGTTAAAAATACCAAGTGCAACCGTCAGCATCAAAAAGACCATCATAAAGCTCTGTTTTCCCTTTGTTCTCAAAATCTGTAAAAACGAAGCGAAAAATGCCGGTTTCCAGCGTTTTTTCCCAATCAGATAAACAAGTTTAATCAAAAGCGGCTGGATGCGCAGCGCTACCAGACTGGCACTGATGATAAACAGCGAAGAACAAATAAACAAAAACGGGTCTAACGATTCTCCTTCTAGCATCTGCGTCATAAGACTTTCCTTCTGCTCTGTAAAATTATACAAGCCATACAGAGAAATCACGAGCAGTATCACATCCATATATACTCTCTGGAAAATGTTTTTATGCTTTTTGTTTTTGTTTCTTTTTACATTAACAATCGTAACGTTGGCGTCGCGGAAGACCGGTAACACCATGAACGCAATGGATATAAGCATCGCACCAAGCATATACAAAAATACCGAAGTACCAAGCGTGATATGTAATGCTTTTCTTTGAATAAATTCCAAAAATCCATTCGTTGAGCCAAGTGCTTTACATAGGAAATAGCCAAGCGGCAGTCCCACAACAGCACTCATCGCTGACAAAATAACGGACTGCAAAAAATAAATCAGTATAATTTGTTTCTTACTCGAACCACGGCTTTTTAGCAGGGCAATTTCATTTTGTTCCAAATCTAACATCTGTCTGGAAATCATAAAAATGAAAGCCAGCAAAAGCGCCAGTACCGGGAACTGTAAAATAAGAAGTGTTGTGCGCACTTTCTTTGCAGATGTCTGGTATTCACGGAGAACCTCCAAGTAAGCCGGCTCATCAATTTTACAATTATATGCATCCGATGTTTCCTGCATCATATCTTCCGTTTCGCTTACGAACGAATCAATCTGCTCAGCAGCCAGTTCTTTGTAATCGAAAACCAACGACCATGTGGTGGTCATTACAAAAGACTGTTTCTTTAAGTTTATAAAATCACTTTCAAATACTTTTGGTGAAATAAACAAATCCATATAATAATCGGACGGAGATTGTACCCAGTAGGTATCATCTGCCTCTTTATTTGTAAACACACCAACAATTTTTACTCGGATGGCATTGCCCTTAGCATCCATAAAACGGTTGAGCTCAATGATGTCACCCACCATAATATCTAATTTGCTCATACATTTCTGGGAAACAATTGCTTCCAATGCACCATCTGCACCCACTTTATCCTGATACATTTTTCCGGACAACATCGTGCTGTGTTTCTCCAGTTCTGACAAACTGCTGATTTTAATTGTCTTTGTCATGTCATCTTTATTGCGGGTTCCTACATAGTGTCCTCTGGTTTTTGACGACTCGTTATATGTCACAAAATAGCTTTGCTCCACATCAAGGCGGTCTGCTGCACCGGCAGCCTCTTCCTTCATGCTCTGATATTCCTTTTCCTGTCCATCCTGCCCTTTCATGTTGGCCTCAAAAGAAATCACACCCGGGTTTTGATTCTCCTCTTGGATATACTCATCCAGTTTTGAGGACAATGTTTTCTGCAGTGCCGCTCCTTGATACATTGGATTGCTGCAAGCAATGGCAATCAACAAAATATTACCGATTAAAAGACTTACAACCATCCATTTTTTATGGAGAAGTTTCTGCTTGATAAAATGAATCATAACGACTTACCTCTCCTTTCTACTTTGATACAATCGCCAGCGTCTGGCCTTCTTCCAGACCTTGGTTTACCAAATACGTTTTTTCCTGTTTATAGTTACTAACAATATAGCGTTTATGTAATTTGCCGTTTTCTACAAGATAAACAAAATTCTTGATTTCCTCATTCTCCGTTTCCTCGTATACGGCATCCGCATCGACAAGTAAGGCATCCTCAATTTTCAAACTCACTCCTGTGATGTAAATGTTATATTTTGAAAATTGGTAGGATTCTCTATCTTTCTTAGAAAGACGAATTAACTGAGCACCGCCGCTTTCATTTTGCTGCTCACCGCCATTGTCATTTCCATCCTGCAAATCCTGCTGCAAATTATCGGTCGAAATCACTTTGCCTTTTAAGTGATACTTAATACTATCAAGTGTTGCTCCCAAACCAACATCTACCGTCATGTTATACCGCAGACCGGAAGCATCTTCTGCACTTAACAGAAAATCTTTTTTATCACGAATCAGCATAATATTTTCACCGGACGCCTCATCACCGATAGAATCCGTTATCTCTGCAACTGTTCCGCTGTACGGAGACGTAAGTGTGGCAGATTTCCGTTTTTGTACCAAATCGTTATATTCTTTCTCTTTTTTCTGAATGGATTTTCCCTGCTTCTGCAAATCTTTGTACTCACTTTTTAATTTGTTTAACTGTAGCAGTGCCAGTTTTTTTTCAGTTGCATCCGTGAGCGTTTTTATCGTTCTTTCCTGCTGCAGCACTTCGTTTCTCTTGCTCTTTAGGTTCACGTCATACTCAGACCTTGCCTGTTCCGTTTCCAGCTTTTTCTTTTTTAACTTTGTATCTGAAATCTTTACGTGATAAGTGGCAAGTTTTTGTCCCTTCACTACCTTCTGTCCGTTCTTTACCAAAATCTTATCCAGATAGGCATTGGAATCTTTAATCGTTACTGCTTTATCATTCTGATAAACCAAGCTGGCTGTCGCCGAAATTTTCTCTTCGTAGGTACCTTTTTTCACCTTCGTCGTTTTATAATGCTCTTCTTCCTTTTTGTTTGTATCTCCTTGATACAGCATTACTTTGGACTTCTGCTGCTCACCGCTTCCACAGGCGGTAAGCACCATACATAAACCAAGGAGAATTGCCAGTTTTTTAATCCTGCACATAGACAACATCTCCTTCCTTTAATCCTGACATAATCTGTGTATACGCATCGGTCTTTGTTCCCAGTGTCACTTTCACTTTCTTTTTCGCATCTCCATCCATACGGTATACATAATGCTCGCTTTTTGCTTTAAAAACCGCATTGCTCGGTACAACCAAAGCGTCTTCTGTGGCATTGTTGTAAAACTCCAGCGTCACTGAATCTCCAACCGAAACATTCGCATCTTTTTCATAATCAAAATAAGTACTTGTCGGGAGATTACCCATCTCCACATCCATCTGTGAAACGTCCTGTTCCTGTGCCGTTACTTTATATTTTTTTCCATTAATCACGGCCTGGTAGCCGCTTGCACGATCTAACACCGAAGAACCAATGTATTCGGTGCGAATCTGTGTTTTATCCATATCGGCAATTGTAATCACCGAAACACCGCCTGTCACAAAATCTCCGGGCGCCAGATTTTTCGCAATTACTTCTCCATTTACCGGGGAATACAACCGGTTCAATTTGCTTGTTTTTTTCGCATTTGCAATATCACTTTTTAATTCACCGATGTACTGTTTCTGCGTCTGTTTCTGCAATTTCAACCGTAGTCTTTCCGTTTTGATTTCTTCCTGTTTCTGCACAATCTGCTTACCAAGGTTGTTCTTATCTTTCGTATTTTTCGCTTGCTTTTTCTGTTTTTTCACCGCTTTTAATTCGATGTTTAACTGCTCGATTTTACTCTGAGAGGAAGCATTTGTCTCCGCATTTTCTGCAATCTGAGATTCTAACTCCTTCTGCAAATCTTTCACCGTCGATTCCGAACCGGTAAGTGTAGCCAAAAGCTGACCTTTCTTTACCTTATCGCCAATTTCTACTTTCACGGCACCAGCCTGTCCCGAATTTGCAAAATAAGCGCCAACCATATCCGGCACTACCTCGCCGGAATAGGAATTCACACTACTTAAATTCATTTTCTTTACTTTTGCCGTATCCACATCAACGCCAACCGGGTCTTTGAGTTTTGGCACGTTCGCTGTCGATTCCTGTCTGCCACAGGCAGAAAGTCCCATCAGCGATAAAATCAAAAGTCCCATCACCAATACACGATACTTTTGCACTTTACAATTCATGGTTTCCTCCCTTTTTGCAAAATACTCCATTAGTTTGTCAATATCTGCTCGTTTTCTTTTAATCCACCGGTAATTTCGATTTCATTCTGAATCTGTTCTCCGGTTGTAACTTCTCTCGTTTCCTTTACTCCCTCTTTTCCCTCTATGTAAACAACTTTTTTGCTTCCCATATCAAAAACAAGTGCTGACGGAACATAAAGAACATTTTTCTTTTCTTTCAAAACCAAATCTACTGTTCCTGTTACTGCATTTTTCAAAGCCAATTCCTGCTTCGGGACAAAATAAATCTGTTTCCCTTTTCCTTTTTTCACCGTGGTCTTGTACTGCTGTCCCATAACCGTGACGGTTGCCTCACTTCCCTGCGAAAAATGGGACGTATATTCGGTTTTACAGGAAAACCGGTTCTTCTTCGCCGCCCTTATCGTGACAAGTAGATTTTCCTGATTTGCATAACCGCCCTCAAGCGATTTTTCTACAAATGTCACCGTTCCGCTAATCGGCGCCTTCAAAGATGCTTCCCGTATCGTTTCTTCCAAACTTTGAATATCTAATTTTGCTAATTCTAAACTTGACCGGCAGCTCTTAATCTGCGCATCATACTGCGTCTTTACGTTTTCTTTTTCTTCTTTACTGCCACCTGTATGATTTAACTGCTCTAGTTCTCTCTGCCGCATCTGTTTTGCCTGACTAATCTGAAGGGTAAGCGTACTCACCTGACGTTTACTGGTCTTTAGCGACTCTTCTTCATCTTCCAGATATTCCTGTAAAAGGACATCACCTTTTTTTACGTGCTGCCCTTTGGAAACACACAATTTCTTAATGCGGATACCATCATCCGTACCATACACATCGGATTTTTTCGTACCTTCATACCGAACGGCAATCGATTCGCTTTGAATCATATCCCCCCTCGTAACAGTATATTTTCCTACATTTTCATCACTGTACTCTTTTACTAACGGTGCTGCGTCAAACTCTTCTTCTGTTGGCAGAATACCACATCCACACATCATACAAGCTGCTATCCCTATACATAACAAACGGCTGCCCCTTCTCATATCCTTCATCCTTTCTTATTTTCGTCCCCCGGCTCCCAGGCATCATCCCATGCCTTGCAGTAACATTCTGTCTCCGTCGGCAACTGCTTTTTCGCAAGCCGTCCGGCACAGAACCGTTTCACCATGCGGTAAATAACGGCAAACACCGGGACTGCACAAATCATACCTAAAACTCCAAACAAGGAGCCAAAGAATAAAATGGAAAATAAAATCCAAAAACTCTTTAAGCCAATGGAATCACCAAGAATTTTCGGTCCTAATACATTTCCATCAAACTGCATTAAAATGATAATTAAAATCAAGAACAAAACACCTTTGCTCGGACTTGCAATAAAAACCAGCACCGCACTCGGAATAATACCGATGTACTGGCCAAAAAACGGAATGATGTTTGTCACACCAATTAACACACTTATCAAAATGGTGTACGGAATTCCCGCAATGTTCATAATGATAAATGTCAATACACCAACAATCAGGGAATCAATAATTTTTCCGCTGATAAATTTTGCAAAAACACCATGCGTTTCGCTTAACACAGACAACACGCTTCCCGCTCTTTTTGCCGGCAGAACCGCAAAAATCAGTTTTTTCGCCTGAGCACAGAAGTTTTCTTTTCCTGCCATTAGATAAATGGAAACGATAAGCCCGATAAAAAAGTCAACCAAAACACTGGTTGCATCCATAACACCGTCGGTAATTGCCCCCAAAAACTTATCACTATTTGGAAGCAAATCATTTTGCAGCCAATCTAACAATTTATCAAATATATCTTTAGAGGCTTTCGTAAAATAATCCGCAAATTCCGGATTCGATTTAAAAATATGAGTACCCCAGTTCTTCACATTGTTATAATACTCCGGCATACTCTTTGCAAGCCCTGTGATACTGTCAATAATCTCCGGTATTACTAACATCATAATTCCAAACACAACAAATATCGCCAGAAGAAGCACAAAAAACACGGAACATCCCCTCGCAACATTTGATGCTTTTTTCTTTTTCCCCTTAAAAATTTTACTCCACAATGGAATAAATATATAACGGTCCGATTTATTCACAAGCGGACTGAGAAGATACGCAATCACAACGCCTATGTACACCGGCATCAATGCCGAATTAAGTGCGCCAAATATTTTCCCAAGCCCCGTCAAATTACTCGTTATTGCATAAACTACTAACGCTGCCACAATAACAAAAAATCCCGTGAGTCCGGCGTACCAATACTTTTCCAATTCCTTCCCCGGTCGTTTCAAACAAGCTCACCACTTTCTATAAACTCTTATTCACTATATGCCAAACCGACAAGGGGTATCAGCCAAACGACACGACACCCCTTTGCCCCTTTGGAAAACATTGTATCACAACCGCTTTTTCAAGTAAATGTACAAAACGATAAAAACGTGGATATTTTACATCATTTCATTTTTGATTTAAAAACAAGGCTTGCCAGATATCCCATAATTAATGCACCGGAAATACCGACCGCCGCACTTTCTAATCCCCCATAAAAAGTACCGATAAATCCCTGCTTGTCAACTGCCTCTTTAACGCCCTTAAACAATAGATGCCCAAATCCAATCAGCGGCACGGATGCGCCGGATTTTGCCCAGTCGGCAAATGGCTCATATAGTCCGAAGAAACTTAAAATAGCACCTGCACAGACAAGTCCTACCATAATTCGTCCCGGGAGCAGTTTCGTATTATCCATAATAACCTGCACAATCGCACAAATTGCACCGCCAATCAAAAACGCTGTTACATAGTCCATTCTCCCACCCCCTTTCCGGAGCCGGAAATTCCCTCCAGCATGACTGCGTGGGCAATGCCCGGTATCGAATTTCCCTCGTTAAAACTTACTGTAGATAGCAGCGCACCGGTCGGAACAAACAGTACCCTTTTCCACTCCTTCTTTTTCATTTTCTGAAGAATATATCCGCAAAGTGTTATCGCACTGCATCCGCACCCACTGCCGCCGGCATTGGTTCCCTGCTCTTTATTGTAATAAATTTCGGTACCGCAGTCGAAGTGCTGTTTTTCAATGTCGTAGCCATAGCCCCGCAGCATATCAATCAAAATTCTCTGTCCAATGGTTCCCAAATCGCCGGTCACAATACAGTCATAATAATCCGGTCCGATTCCCATATCTTTAAAGTTATGAAGAATGGCATCGCAGGCAGCCGGTGCCATACAGGCTCCCATATTCATGCTGTCTTTAATTCCATAATCGGTTATCGTTCCTGTTGTAATCCCCGTCACTTCCACATAACCGGTCTCTTTGCGTTTCCATTTTGCCCGTGAAGATGCTAAAACCACTGCGCCACTGCCCGTCACCGTCCACGTTGCAGAATACGGACGCTGGCTGCCATAGGCAAGCGGATAACGGAACTGTTTCTCTGCACTGGCAAAATGACTTGAGGTTAATGCGACCACATAATCGGCAAACTCTCCATCAATGAGCATTGCTCCAATCGCCAGAGACTCTCCCATCGTTGAACACGCACCATATACACCAAACATCGGGATATTGAAATTCATGATACCAAAAGAAGTAGCAATTAACTGTCCAAGCAAATCTCCTGCCACTAAATAACGGATTTCCTGCGGCTCTAGTCCCGCTTTTCTCAGTGCAATCCGGGTCGCCAGCTGCTGCATTTTGCTCTCCGCTTCCTCCCACGTTTTTCCGCCAAACAAAGGGTCTTCCTCAACCATGTCAAAGCACTTGCCAAAAGCACCGTTTCCTTCTTTTTCCCCGGCAACACTGCCCGCACCAATGATAATCGGCGGTCTGGAAAATAAAACGCTCCTTTTGCCTACCATTTTTTTCTCATTCATAACCATGTATCCTTTCCGCTTAACTTAGGATTTAGTATGGTTTATGGATTTGTTCTTTATACATTTGAGATTAAAATTCTGCGTGACCTTCTAAAAGATAATCATAAGAAGTTTCGAGTACACGAGTCAATTGCATTAACGTATCAACAGAAAAACCAAAGCCCTGCTTTTCAATTTGAAAAATAAATTTAGGCGAAATCCCTGACATATCCGCCAAATCACCTCTGCTAAGCCCCTTTTTCTTTCTTACCTCTTGGATTCTCAATCCAATTTCCTGATTCATTCTTTTTTCCTCCTTCTTTTCTTCACCAAAGCAAAGACATGCTATTTTATCATTCCCCAAAAAAGCCTATATTCTTTTTTCATAACGCATCCCTTTTATGGCATGAAAGCATTATTATTTTCCAATTTCATAGAAATCTATGCGTTTATTCTAAAAAATCTTGCACTTATGCATATTTGTCCATTTTAAAAAACTATCACCTTATACTGCTTTTGAAGTGGAACGGTGGGGAAGGCGCAGCGCTAAAGGAATCTATGCAGAAAGGAGATACTCATTCATGAAAAAGTTTAACAAATCTTTTTTGTACAAAATCAGCTCTTTATGTATCGCTCTTGGCGGTCTTATCTATGCACAGGGAATGTGCATGATGTTTTTTGGAGAGCCTGACTTCAAAGAAGTAAAAGAAGATTAAGAAAAAAGGCTGCAAGTCACTTTCGATTTGCAGCCTTTTTACAATTTACAAATCCCCCCTCTTCATGATTTCATATAACGAAGATAACATAAGATACACTTTTCCCAGTTGATTTGGTTCAAATTTTTCTATCAACTCTATAATTTCATTTTCATAAGGAAACTCCGTATGCCCTCTAAGCAGATAATCACAGGATGAATCCAGTGCTTTGGTCAGTTTTAACAATATGTCTACCGAGAAGCCTGTGTGCTGCCGTTCAATCTGGAAAATATATTTTTCCGATACTCCCGACATCATGGACAAGGTATCTCTTGTATATCCTTTGTCCAGTCTCACGTGTCGTATTCTCTCTCCAACCTCTTTGTCCATTGTAAATTCCTCCCTTTTCTTTATTTAGAGATGAAATATTTTATCATTTATAAACAATTAAATGTTTTTATTTTCATAACGTATTTATTTTCTTGCACAAAAGCAATTTTCTTATCCGTTTTCTACTATATGACGCTTTTATTCCGTGCAGTATTTACACTTACGCATATTTTTCCTCTTCCATTTTTTTCTTTTCTATACTGGCTTGCAAAAGGAGGGAACAACATGAGTGTCTATGATAAATCGCTGGAACAAATTCAAAGTTCCTATCAGTTTACAGACTTGGAAATGGCAAAAATGGACTACACATTAAAAGTGTTCGCCTATGAGTTATCAAAGCTCGTTTTCTTTTTCGTATTTTTCGCTGTCATCGGAAAATTTTCAGAATTTGCAGTTTGCTTGGTTGCTTTATTGCCGTTTCGCTGGATTTCCGGCGGTATTCATCTGAAACATTATTGGAGTTGTTTTATTTTCAGTTTTTGCTTTTTTGCTGTTATTTTGTTCATGGGTGAAATGTTTACACTTCCCCTGTATGCACAAATCAGTTTGTTTGTTTTAAGCAATTTACTTCTCTTTTTTATCGGACCTGTTCCCTCTGCCAAAAGAAAGGTAATGACAAAAAAACAGTATACAAATAAGCGTTTTTTGTCTTCTTTAATTCTTTTGGTTTACACCATTCTTTATTTTGCCCTGCAAAATGTGCCCCATCGCTCTGTCGTTTTTTGGAGCATCATTTTACAAATTATACAATTAATTTGTGCCAAGTTGACACGGAAAGGAGAGATATATGAAAAAGATTAACAAATCATTCTTGTACAAGTTTAGTTCCTTGTGCATCGCTCTGGGCGGTATAATTTTTTACCATGGTCCATGCTTAATGTTCTTTGGTGAACCTGAATTTAAAGAAAAATAAAAAAAAGGCTACAAATCATCTATTTGCGATTTGTAGCTTTTTTTCTAAATCACAATCCACAGTTCGAAACAATCACCCCCATCCCTTTGTCCATTCTGAACAATTAAATCACCCTTATTTTTATGAACCAGTATCTTGACATCATAGAGTCCGATTCCACGCCCTTCACCTTTTGTACTATATCCATACTCAAATAATTGCTCTAGTTCATCTTGGCTTTTCTTATAATAAGCATTTGCAATATAGATTGATACCTTTCCCGCATTTCCCTTTTGTTCTTGTATTTCAATCCACATCTTCTTTTGTCCATCAAATTCTTCCTCCGCTTCAATTGCATTATCAAGCAAAGTACCTAAAATCTGTACCCAGATAACATCAGAAACACCTCTATGCAGCATACTACACGAAAAAATCGTATGAACTTCAATCCCCTCTTCAATCGCTTCATTAATTTTCTCATATATTAATGCCACCACCGCTGGCTCTTCCAAAACAATTGCATCCGTTGGCAGTTCGTAATCCCATATTCTTCCTAGAAATTCCTTCTGCTTCGCAACTAATTCGTCGTAATTGTCATATAAGCGATACATCCCAAACGCTGTATCAAACTGATTCTTAACTTTATGCTGTCTCCTCCGAATTTGCGAAATAATCTCGGTAAAGCTTTCCAAATACTTTTTACGCAATTGATTTTCAATTTTATTTTTCTGTATTTTTGATATCAAAAACCACATAACCAAAATACAAACTGTAATGTAAAAATATTCCGCTACGACCAATTCTTTAAATGCTCGAAGCACAACAACTGGGGCAAAAATCATTAAACTCAAAAACGCAACAAAGAAATATGAGACATCCCAGCGCTCAAAAAGCCCCATAAGCCTATAAATTTTTAGTTTTGACAAGAGTGCGCTTACAACCACTAACAGCGTAGATGATATTGCCTCTAACCAGCCATCTGCCAAATCAAGAGGCACAAAATAATAAACTCCCTGAGACAGTAACAATTCAACAACACCAAGTATTATTAAGCCCATTACACACATAGCCAGTGTCTTTACAATTCCATCATGATAACACCAATAAATGTATGCATATAATAAAACATATCCAATCACAGAACATATCTGAGGCAGCCCAAAATACATAAAAGCTGCATAATATAACATATTTCCTAAGAAGTATACCCCTGCCTTTTTAGGCTCTATGTGATACTGTTCATCTCCCAGAGCTTTCACCACCAAAACAATCCCGACCCATTCCATCAATGTTATATAGATCCAAAGCCAGCTCATCATCTCATCCTTTGCAATTCTTCAATTTCATCTAAAAATTGTTTCTTCATTCTTGTTCCAATTTCTATGAGTTCGTCCCGTCCGCGCAGTTTCACATAGCGGTTCACGGGATCCACATACTCCAAATAGGCGTAGTTCACCGCAATTCCTTTGGTTGGAATCAAAAATTTCTGTGTTCTAATTTGTTTTAAAAAGTGATTTAGGGATAGATTTGGAATTTCTAACTCATCATCCGTCTTAATAATATATAACTTCTTATGTCTGCTAGAAAGCATAACAATATCCTTTTCATGCACAGCGTAAGAAACTTTATCTTTTCTAACAAAACAGACGGCATCCTCCAAAACTGTACTGTGCATTTTACGGAATGCCTGCATGACGACCTTACGGACACGACTTTCTTGAATTGGTTTTTCTATGTAATCATAACAATGTATCTTTCGTAAAAGTTCTGCCTCAAGTCCAATCAGACTTGTTACAAAAATAATATCCACACCAAAATATTCTTCCTGTTTCCTTACATACTCTGCAAACTTTATCCCTGAAAAATCATTTGCAACTTGTGGTTTTAATATAATATCTACAAAGAACAAATCAATATGATTTTCCATCATACATGCAAGAGCAGGTCCCACCTCAGAAAATGCATACGCCGTAATTGCATCATCACATGATTCCACAATACGCTTCAATGCAGTTCTTGTGGTTTCCATATCCTCCAAAATAAGTACCTTTTTTCGCATCACATATTCTCCTACAACATTTCTTCAACATAAGAAATAAGGCGGGCAAGAATAAGTTTTTTCTCCACACGACTTGCCGTAAGCCAAAGCTGCCGCAAATGATTGTCAAAATCAGGCTTATTACCTGTTAAAAGATAAGTGATATCAATCTCATATTTATCATACAACATCTGTGCTTTATCAGAAGTTAATAAAGAGCAGCCCGTCTCAATTTTACGATATGTATTCACATCCCAGTGCATTTCTTCTGCAAATTCTTTTTGAGTCATATGCATCGATAAACGGAATCCTTTCAACCTTTCACCAACAGCTTTCTTAGAAAAGCTCTCCTTCAAAAGAAAACACCACCTTTAACCTTCTTTTTCCTATATTTTATCAATGTGTTTTCTCTTTGTAACTGCACTTTATATTCCGCTTTATCGTATTTATTTTACTATCCGAGAGCCACATCAAGAACCATCATCAGTGTAAAACCAACCGCCACACCGATGGTTGCTATATTGGTATGCTCCCCCATTTGTGATTCCGGAATCAATTCTTCCACCACAACGTAAATCATAGCACCTGCCGCAAACGACAAAAAATAAGGGAGAAATGGAACAATGATACCGGTTAGCAAAATTGTAAGCATCGCTCCCACCGGTTCAACAAGCCCGGACAACACGCCATACAAAAAAGCCCTCTTTTTCGACACACCAAGACTGCAAAGAGGCATAGAAATAATTGCTCCTTCCGGAAAGTTTTGAATCGCGATTCCAAGCGCCAGGGCAAAAGCACCCGAAAGTGTAATCCCTGTATTGTCAATCAGCACTCCCGCAAATGTAACACCGACTGCCATCCCTTCCGGAATATTATGCAGTGTCACCGCCAGCACAAGCATGGCTGCCTTCCCAAGTTTCGTTTTCGGTCCCTCCGGCTTATCACTATCCAAATGAAGATGTGGAATCACACTGTCTAACAATAACAAGAATATCATGCCAAGCAAAAAACCGACACACGCAGGAATCCACGCAATGCCGCCCGCCTGCTCCGTCATCTCAATTGAAGGTATAAGAAGCGACCACACTGAAGCTGCAATCATAACACCGGCGGCAAACCCCAAAAGCATTTTCTCCAGCTTTTGATTCATACTTCCCTTCATGAAAAATACCATGCCTGCTCCCAATGTTGTTCCCAGAAAAGGAATCATTAATCCAGAAAAAATCATCAATTACCTCCTTGTTTTCCGACAACAAACCATCCTTTGGTTATCTTATTGATATGCCAAAAAAGCTCGTCTTGTTATCCATGTTTGTTCGTTATCGCCCACAGTATATCACAACGAGGGGGGGGCTGTAAAATGCTTCCTTGGAAATATTTCTTTATTATTGACCCCATCCCCATTCTCCGATATACTTAAATCAGCATAGGAGGGATTCACATGAAGACTACATCAAGAACCATTTCACAAATTGTCCGGGCGCATACGCTTACCTATTTCAACTTGCTGAATGTAATTTTAGCAGGTTTTATCATTCTCTCCGGACAATATAAAAATATGCTTTTTATGGGAATTGTCATTTCCAATTCTTTGATTGGAATTATTCAGGAATGTAAGGTAAAATCCCTCATCGATAAACTTTCCGTAATCACGGCAACAAAAGCGAGAAAACTTGCAGCCGATGGCACAATCACAGAAATTCCGATTGAATCCCTGGCAGTTTCCGACACCATACACATTATGACAGGCGACCAGATTGTCGCAGATGGTGAAGTTCTTACCTCGGATGGATTAGAAGTCAATGAATCGCACCTGACCGGCGAGTCCATTCCGGTATTTAAAAAGCCGGGTGACTTTCTCTATTCCGGCAGTTTCATTGTAGCGGGTTCCGGCACGGCAAAAGTTTTGAAATCCGTTGAAGACAGTTATGCAGCCAAATTAACGAAAAAGGCACAGACGAAACGTCGGGCAACGTCTGAAATGCAGGATGCCATTAAGCGAATTATACGCTATGTTAGTTTTGCCATTGTACCAATTGGTGCTGCCCTTTTCTGTATTCAGTATTTCCGTGCGGACGACACCTTATCAAATGCTCTGGTAAGTACGGTTGCTGGTGTTCTTGGCATGATTCCGGAAGGACTGGTGCTCTTAACCAGTGTTTCCTTTATTCTAGGCGTAGGACGCCTTGCGAGAAAAAAAGCACTGGTGCAGGAAATGGAAGCAATTGAGGCGTTAGCCCGCGTAAATGTATTATGTTTAGATAAAACCGGAACGATTACCACCGGCGAACTGACCGTTGATGAAGTAATTCCTTTCGGTGTGGACAAAGAAATGATTCACGATATCATGGGGACACTTGTCTATGCATTTACTGAAACAAATGCCACAAGCACGGCACTACAGGCTTTTTTCAAAGAAACTGATACATATTCGGTAACTGACAGTGTTCCATTTAGTTCCCGACGCAAATTTATGGGAATCCAAACGAAAGACAAATGTTTTCTTCTTGGTGCTCCGGATTATCTCACAAAAGATGACGAAATATTAAAAAAAGCAGCCACTTACTCCAATGAAGGACTTCGTGTACTGCTGCTTGGTTCATGCCAAAAATTATACAAGGATGCAAAAGAAATCGAGGAATTCACCCCACTTTCTCTTATTGTACTCTCTGACTGCGTAAAAGAGGATGCACTCGATACATTCGCCTTTTTTGCAAAACAAGGTGTAGCAGTCAAAGTCATTTCCGGCGACGATCCGGTTACTGTTTCATACATTGCAAGACTTGCCGGAATACCGGGGGCAGATGCATATATCGATGCCGGAACACTTCCGGACGATATCGATGAACTTTGTAAAATAGCACCAAAATACAGCGTATTTGGGCGCGTTACACCGGAAAAGAAGCAGGCACTCGTTCACGCCTTCCAAAACGCCGGACATGTTGTCGGTATGGTGGGCGACGGCATTAACGATGTTCTCGCACTCAAAGATGCTGACTGTGGAATTGCCATGGCAAACGGAGCGGACGCTGCAAAACAATGTGCACACATTGTACTGATGGATTCCAATTTCGCCTCTATGGAAAATATCGTAAAAGAAGGACGAACTACCATTGCCAACATTGAGCGTGTCAGTGCGCTCTATCTGACAAAGACAATTTACTCCGTCCTTCTGTGTACCATATTTATTATTATTGGAAAATCCTATCCGTTCATTCCGATTCAGCTCAGCTTAATTGGTGCTACGGCAATCGGAATTCCAAGTTTCTTTCTTGCCCTCGAAAAACACGAAGAGCCGACAACAACCGGATTCTTACGCCATGTCCTGCGTATTTCGCTTCCTGCCGCACTCATTCTGTGTGTCGGAATTTGCGCCATCCAGTTTTTGTCCCTTCGTTTTGGTTTTACAACAGCATTTCATCAGACGCTGAATCTGTTAGCCGGTGGCGTTGTCTCCCTCGGTGTCGTAGCACGTGTCTGCCATCCATGGACAAAGCGCAGAACGCTTTTATTCACCCTAATGACAATTATTTTCGTTTGCGCCATCCTTGTCGCACCACACTTTTTCGGAGTCTTGTCCCTGCGGGAATTTATTCATGTAATATCATTCATATAAGAACAGGTTCTTCCTCTAACAAACAGATCGCCTGTGCCGATATGCCCTGACCGCTTCCGGTGAAACCAAGCCCTTCTTCCGTTGTTGCCTTAATGTTAATCCGGGAAACATCTACACACAAAGCTTTCGCTACATTTTCACGCATTGATTCAATATACAGACGCATCTTCGGTTTCTGTGCAATAATGGTTGCATCCACATTTCCAACAACATATCCCGCCTCTTTCACTTTGCCACGGACACACTCTAACAGCCACAGACTGTCTGCACCACGATATTTCTCATCATTGTCCGGAAAATGTTTGCCAATGTCACCAAGAGCAGCCGCACCGAGCAGAGCATCCATAATCGCATGCAGTAAAACATCCGCATCCGAATGACCTAAAAGTCCCAGTTCATAATCGATCGTCACACCGCCAAGAATCAATTCTCTATTTTCCACCAAGCGGTGCACATCATATCCCATTCCAATTCTCATCGTGTCTTACCTCACTTTCTTCTCATGCTATGTCAAGATATACAAAAGACCTCCGAAGTTACCTTCGGAGGTCTGTAGTAGCGGGAAAGGGATTCGAACCCCCGACACCACGGGTATGAACCGTGTGCTCTCGCCAACTGAGCTATCCCGCCATCTAAACTGCCAAGACGAAACTGTCTTGACATATATAAAAACTTTTCACAATTGAAAAGTTCAATGGGACCTACAGGGCTCGAACCTGTGACCCTCTGCTTGTAAGGCAGATGCTCTCCCAGCTGAGCTAAGATCCCATGCGTCACTCACAGCGACTTCTTCATTATACCAAAAACATCCATTTTGTCAACACTTTTTTCAAAAAAATTATACTTTTTCTTGACGCTCCCTACACATATCATGTACAATATGGATTGGACTTATCCAACAATTGTTTATTATTAGGAGAAATATTATGTTTGTAAAATATCTGATTTTGTTTTTCATTTCCATGGTGCCTATTGTTGAACTGCGTGGTGCCATCCCTTATTCCGTTGTTTTCGGACTGCCGCTTATACCATCTTACATCATCTGTGTAATTGGTAATATGCTGCCGGTTCCTTTTATCTACCTTTTCGCAAGAAAAATTTTGATTTGGGGTTCCGATAAAAAGGGCATTGGCAGGTTCTTCCGATTCTGCTTGGAAAAAGGCGAAAAGGGCGGACAGAAATTAAAAGAAAAAGCAGGACGAGGTACATTCGTCGCACTGCTTCTCTTTGTTGGTATTCCGCTGCCGGGCACCGGTGCATGGACCGGTACACTCGCTGCCAGTCTTCTCGATATGGATTTTAAATCCTCGATTTTAGCATGCATGGGTGGCGTACTGCTTGCCGGAATTATTATGGCCGTTGCCAGCACCGGCGTATTCAACGCAATTTTAGCACTTTTTTAGTAAGGCATTTCACACATACGAAAATCTATTTTCCCATCTTCACGAATTTCCATCACCGTGTAGGTGGGAATTTTATTATCCTGTCTCGGTTTTGAAATACTCCCCGGATTCAAAAGAATCAAATCATCGGTTTTCTCTAAATACGGCACATGCGTATGTCCAAACATAACAACATCGGCATGATTTTGCAGCCCAAAGTAGCGCAGAGCGTCCGGCGCCCCGCCATACGAAAGATATCGGTGTCCATGACACATCGCAATGCGCTTGCCGCCAAATTCAATCACCATACTCTCTTTGAGCGAAGATGAAAAGTCACAGTTTCCTCTCACCATATAAACCGGATACGGCGTCAGCGAACGGATATAAGCTTCATCATTTCCTACATCCCCAAGATGAAAAATCGCCTGAAAATCCGGATACCTGTCCATCGCTTTTACAAGATTTTCGGTTCTTCCATGCGAATCACTAAAAATCAGTGCCTTCATTATGCCTCGCCTCTCTTTTTCAAAATCTCAACCATTTTACGGATTGCAATGCCGCGGTGGCTGATTGCATTTTTCTCTTCCGGCTCCATTTCTCCGGTCGTCATGCCTCGCTCCGGCAGATAAAAAATCGGGTCGTAGCCAAATCCATTCTCTCCTTTTGGCTCTTTAGCAAGTTTTCCTTCAATAATTCCCGTTGCCGTATCAACTGTTCCGTCCGGGTAGGCACAGGCAATCACGCAGACAAACCTGGCGTCTCTCTTTTCATCCGGCACACCCTCACAGCGTTTGAGAATCTCCGCATTTTTAATTGAATACGGGGTATCTTCTCCCAAATATCTCGCCGAATAAATTCCCGGCTCTTTGTTCAGATAATCTACCTCAAAACCGGAATCATCCGCAAGAACCATCTCACCGGTCTCTTCCATAACTGCTTTCGCTTTAATCACAGCATTTTCTTCAAATGTCTTTCCGTCCTCTACAATATCAATATCCACACCAATATCTTTCATAGATAAAATCTCATAGTCATCGCCTAGCATCTGGCGGAATTCGTTGACTTTTCCCTGATTTCCAGTTGCAAAAACCAATCGTTTTTTACTCATTTTCTTTTTTATCCTTTCTTCTCACCGGCGGTTTTTCGCCCATGTACTGATACAAATACGTTTTCATCATGCCATTGTAAATTTTACGGTTTTTCGTTGCTTTTTTTCGGTTTCCGCCCGCTGCCACAGCCTTTTGCGCATCCTCATATCCACTTAGCAAAAAGAACGACCACGTATCATTTTCCGACATCACACGTCCAACCGTTTTGTACAAATCAAACATTTCTTCTTTGGTCGAGAGACGCTCGCCATACGGCGGATTGCTGATTACAAAACCATACTTTTTCGGTGTATTAAAATCAGCCACATCACGCTGCTGGAAATGAATGTACTCATCCACACCGGCAAGTTTTGCATTTGCCCTCGCCATTTTCAGCACCTCATCGTCTATGTCATATCCCTGAATATGAATCTCTGCATCATTTCGGATAGCGTCTTCCGCTTCATCAATCGCATCGTACCACGCCTTTTTCGGCACGAGATTTTTCCAGCTCTCCGCAGTAAATTCACGGTTCATCCCCGGCGCCATATTCAAAGCAATCATCGCTGCTTCAATTGGTATCGTTCCACTTCCGCAGAATGGATCAATCAGCATACGATCGGCATGCCACGGCGAAAGCAGAATCATCGCTGCCGCCAATGTTTCCGTAACCGGTGCCGGTGCCGTAAATTTGCGGTAACCGCGTTTGTGAAGCGACTCTCCGGTCGTATCCAGCCCAATCGTCACAATATCTTTCACAATACTAATCCGAAGTGGGTAAGACGCCCCGGTCTCTTCAAACCAATCCGCGTGGTAGGTCTGTTTGAGTTTTTCAACCATTGCCTTTTTCACAATTTTCTGAATGTCCGACGGACTGAACAATTTACTGCTCACAGAGTTTGCCTTCGTCACCCAGAACTTTCCGTCTTCCGGTATGTAATCCGCCCACGGAATTGCTTTTACCGCCTCAAACAAATCATCAAAACTTGTCGCACGGAAGCTGTCAATTTTCAGCAAAATTCGTTCCGTTGTACGCAGAAAAATGTTGGCACGGGCGATTGCCGCCGCATCTCCAAAAAATGTCACTTTGCCATTATCCACCTGCGAAATTTCATAACCAAGATTTTGTATTTCACGTTTCAGCACCGCCTCCATTCCAAAATGACACGGTGCAATCAATTCATACTGTTTCATAGTAACCTCATTTTTTCATTTCTTCGTATCCTCCGGCGATACTGGACGCCCATTTCCCTTTTTTTGCCAGTTCTCTCGCCGCCTGCAGACTATGATTTCCATGGTCGCAGTAAAAAATAATTCTGTCGTAGTTCATCATTTCTTCCTGATACTGTGAAAGTTCCTCATACGGGATATTCCACGCACCGGAAATATGTGACGTTGCAAATGCTTCCCTGCTTCGCAAATCCACGAGAAGTGTTTTACTGTGGTAAATATATTTTGACGCTTCTGAAAAAGACACCAGATTAGGTTTCATATCATACCCTTTTCTTTTTAATCTATTCCAGCCTCTGCGTCATTATGACCAAAGAGCCGGTCTTAATCGACCGGCTCCGGAAAATTAATAACAATCTTTGGAATTGTTTGCAGCAGAATCTTTTGCACGGTTCTTGCTGCTATTTTTGCTCGCATTCTTACTTGCATTTTTACCAGCGTTTTTACTTGCATTTTTACTGGAATTTCTGCTTGTATTCTTGCTATCATTTTTGCTGTTATTCTGAGCATCGTTATACTCATCTAAAAAATTCTTAGCCATGATTTCCTCCTTCGCTGCATTCTTGTGAATACGTTACGAAATTAGTATGTCACATGACTGATTTTTTATGCAAAAATTTAATGTCAGGCTTTTCCAACTGAACCAAATAATTCCATTTTTTCTTTTACTGTTGCTTTGATTGCTTCTGTACCCGGAGCAAGCAGTTTACGTGGGTCAAAACCTTTACCTTCCAAATCTTTGCCTGCTTCAATGTAAGCACGTGTTGCTTCCTGGAACGCAAGCTGGCACTCTGTGTTTACGTTAATCTTAGATACACCAAGAGAGATTGCTTTCTTAATCATATCTTCCGGAATTCCGGTACCACCATGAAGTACAAGCGGCATCGTTCCTGTTTTCTCCTGAACAGCAGCCAACGTCTCAAAGCTGAGTCCTGCCCAGTTTTTCGGATATTTACCATGGATATTACCAATTCCTGCTGCTAACATGGTAACACCAAGGTCAGCAACCATCTTACATTCGTTCGGATCTGCACACTCGCCGGCACCAATGACACCATCTTCTTCACCGCCGATTGAACCAACTTCTGCTTCAATAGACAATCCTTTTTCTTTGCAGATTCCTACCAGTTCTTTTGTTTTCTCAACGTTTTCCTCAATCGGATAATGAGAACCATCGAACATGATGGATGAAAATCCTGCCTCGATACAAGCTTTTGCGCCTTCATAACTGCCGTGGTCAAGGTGAAGAGCAACCGGAACTGTGATGTTCAATTCCTCAAGCATTCCATTTACCATACCAACAACAGTTTTATAACCGCACATGTACTTTCCGGCACCTTCGGACACACCAAGAATAACCGGTGAATTTAATTCCTGAGCTGTAAGAAGGATTGCCTTCGTCCACTCAAGGTTGTTGATATTAAACTGGCCAACCGCATATTTTCCTGCTTTTGCTTTGGTTAACATTTCCTCTGCTGAAACTAACATAATAAATTCCTCCGTTTTCATTTATTTAGACAGATGGGAAGTTTTTCGCTGTTTTATTTTTTAAACGTTCATTTTTCTTCGCCAGCTGTTCCATTTGCTTTTGATTAATATAATGCCCAATCATCTCATTTTTCTTCATTAGAGCACATCCGTACAAAAAACGTCCATCGTCAAGCGGCATCGTCCTTACGATTTTTCCAAACAAGGCAATTTCCGTAACTTTTTTTTCGTACTGCGCCATGTATGTCATATAGACGAATGCACCATCTGCGTCCTTTAATTCTTCCTTGTAAATAAAGGCAAATCCGGTGTTGCTTAAATCTTTGAGATGAACGATTTTTTCACGCCCGCTATGCCCAATTCTTGCGTGAATTTCTTCTCCGATATACAATCTGTATGCTCCTCGCCGGTTGTACTCACGACCTTCATTCGCTGCCTCGGATGCATAATAAATCTTGTGTTTGTGGCGAATACAATCCATCTTCGCCTCTTTCCACAAAATCGGTTTGTCATCTTCACGCATATACATAATGTCTACATCAACCTGGTCGCTCTGAACATTCAAAATTTTCTGGTCTTTGCGAATCGGCTCAAACAAAACATCATGCTTGTGCTTTCCCTGCACGATTGTCTCAAACTCAAAATGTTTGCCATCAATCGTAAGCAGTAGTAAAACCTTAGCCCCCTGCTCTAATTCTGATAGTAACAATTTAGACTTTCTCCTTTCCTTTGTAACCCCATATAATATAGGATAACACAATTGGATTGGTTTTTCAATAAGCGGTGACGACAGATGGGTAATTAATTGCTGCTATTTTTTTAGATTCCGTGTTTTGTTAAGAAAAGTTTGCATCACGTGGGCGCTCCCGCTAAGACAAATACGCAGAAGTATCGGCATGCCAACTACGCATGCCAGATACTTGCGCATTTGTACCCACGTGATACAAATCTTTTCTTAAACAAATCACTGGAATTCTTAAAAGATTAGCAACAACTATTTACACATACCTGCCCTGCACACACATCTTCAATGAAACTAACTCTACATTTTTCCCGTAATGATTACTAATCTTTTTGTTATCAAACTTAGGAACAATAGGAAGCTTCCCGCATGGGTTTTAAGCACGTCGGTATGAGGGTTGTCAGGTGTTTTTCTGACAATCCCATACCGCTACGTGCTTAACGAGCGAAAGCGCCCATGCGGGAACTTCCTGTTGTTCCTTAATTTGAAAAGAAAAAGAATATATAACACCAAAAAAAGGACCCACTTCCAAGCGTTTCACTTAGAAGTCAAGTCCTATTAATAACTGGGCTAGCTGGATTTGAACCAGCGAATGTAGGAGTCAAAGTCCTATGCCTTACCCCTTGGCGATAGCCCAACATCCCGTAAAGGGAAGGGTGGGTAATGGGATTCGAACCCACGGCCTTCAGAGCCACAATCTGACGCGCTAACCAACTGCGCTATACCCACCATAAAGGATAAGCCGCATACGGCATTTCCTACAGCGTGTCAGGAGGGATTCGAACCCCCGACCCACGGCTTAGAAGGCCGTTGCTCTATCCAACTGAGCTACTGACACGTAGCAATGCTGTTTGCACCACAAAAGCGGGTGATGGGAATCGAACCCACGTATCTAGCTTGGAAGGCTAGTGTTCTACCATTGAACTACACCCGCATAGGGTTTTTTATACAATTAAGCGACTGTATAAAACAGTCGCAGTCGGGGTGACAGGATTCGAACCTGCGGCCTCTTGATCCCAAATCAAGCGCTCTAGCCAAGCTGAGCCACACCCCGGATTGAACACATATTTTTGTGTCTTTCCAGCGTCTCTGAGCCGTGACGCAAGACCTATTATATTATAGAACCACCTGCTTGTCAACTAATTTCTCAAAAAAATTAAGACTTTTTTCTTTGGTCGCTCTGTCGTGCCAATCTTTCGTTCTTTTTATGCCATAATACGGTCGATTGCCTGCAGCAGACAATCCATCTGTTCATCTGTTCCAATCGAGATTCTGAGATAATCCTTAATCCGCTCCCCATTAAAATGACGAACGAAGATTTTTTCTTTTTTCAGTTCTTCAAATAACCAGCCGGCATCCACTGAATTCGGTTTTGCAAACAAAAAATTTGTGCTGGAATCAAGCACCTCAAATCCACGGCGTCTCAATTCTTCTTTTGTCCGCTCACGAGTTGCAACCACCATTTGTTTCTTTTCCTGAAAATACTCCTCATCAGCAAGAGAAGCCGCCCCCAACGCAATAGATTCTCTCGTCATCGTATACGAGTTAATTGACTCTTTAACATCAGTCATTGCCTGAATCAAACGTTTATTTCCCATCGCATAACCGATACGCATACCTGCCATGGAACGTGATTTCGAATATGTGCGCACAACAAGCAGATTTTCATATTTTGGCAGAAGCGAAAGTGCGCTCTCTCCGCCAAAGTCAATATAAGCTTCATCCACAATCACAATGACATCCTGATTTGCCGCAATAATTTCCTCGATTTCATCCCGGCTTAACGCAAGAGAGGTCGGGGCATTCGGGTTTGCAATAACAACGCCGCCATTTTCTTTTTTATAATCATCCGGACAAATTCGGAAATCGTCTGTCAGCTTTGGACACTCGTACGGAATCCGGTAAACATTAGCCCAAACAGGATAAAACGAATATGTAACATCCGGGAAGAGAATCGGCTTATCGGAATTAAAAAACGTAAGAAATGCAAGTGCCAGAACATCATCTGAACCAACACCGACAAATACCTGTCCGGCATCCAGTCCATGATACGATTCAAGTGCTGTCACTAATTCTTTTGCTGCCGGATCCGGATATAGGGCAAACCGTGAAACTTCCATTTCTTCGTGAGCCTTTTTTACCCCCGGTGACGGCGGATATGGATTTTCGTTTGTATTTAACTTTATAATATCTTTTACCTGAGGCTGTTCACCCGGAATATAAGGAACAACCTTTCGGATATTTTCTTCCCAAGCTTTCATTGGTACCCTCCTCTTTTTTTCTCCCTAAATATACTCCTTTCACCCTCTGCCGTCAATAGTCTGTTATACTCCGGTACGCATCAACAATGCCATAACCCCACTCGGTATTCGGATAGGGTTCTCCTCTTGGCACGGCCCCCCGGATGAGCGCCTCACGCACCGTATTACTGTTTGCACCGTCATCTGCATATTCCTGCATAAAAAGTGCGCTGATTCCTGCTACAAAAGCCGCTGCTACACTTGTTCCCGTCATTGTGCCATATCGGTTTCCCGGATACGTTCCCGTCAGTTCCACGCCGGGTGCAACAACTTCCGGCTTAATGTAGCCAAAAGGAGTAAAACCACGCCCTGCCCGCAGATACAGGGCACCATCTCTTACGTCGTATGCCGACACTCCCGTCACAAATGGCGTTGTCGATGGATTTGTAGCCGTCATATCGGGGTCCGAATCTAAAAATACAACTTCCTTTTCCAAAAACTGCTGAATCGGAAGCCACATGGAAAAATTAGGAACTTCATAATCAAACTGTGTTCGCACTTTCCAAATTCCGGTCGTTGGATTCTGAAAGCGAAAAACGACAACCTGCTCTCTCGTCAGTTCCTGCGCTACACCAAAATAAATTTCGACCGTTGTATTTTCCGGCACAAACCGATGCTCATAGCGGATTCCTGAAACCGCACGGATTTCGCGAATTGTCTCCCCGCTCGGTGAAATGACATCCACCGACAAGTTTCCCGGCGTCTGCCACCACAACTGCCCCATAAATCCATTCATATTTGCGGATACACTGATATCTATCGTATCTTCTTTGCGGCGTATTGTGTGATGATGTCTTGTATTTCCCTCATTCCCCACACACGTTACAATTGCCACACTGCCTACCGACAAATACCGGTTCAAATAAACGCCAAGCGCTGTACTTCCGTTGTGGTTTCCCATACTGCTGCCCATACCAAGGCAGAGAATGATTGGCTTTCTCTCCTGCGCCGCCACGGAAAGTAAATAAGCAAGCCCGGTCATCACATCACTTTCCAGATAAGCTGGCACATCCGACGGGATTCTATAATAATTTCGATAACTTTCATTCGCCTGACGGCATTTAACAACAACCAATTCAGATAATGGTGCCACCCCGGAAAATTCTTCGGCCCGGTTCTCGTTTCCTGCCGCTACCCCCGCCATAAATGTTCCGTGACCAATCTCATCCTGACTTGGCACAATTTCAAACGGATTTTCCGACGAAAGTGCCTGATTCAGCTGCTCCCTTGAATACATCCGTCCGTACGGAAATTTTTCATTTCCAACCCCTTCTTCTACACTCTGATCCCAGATTGACACAATCCTTGAAGTTCCATCCGCCGCCACAAATGCCTTATGTGTAAAATCAATTCCGGTGTCCACAATCCCAATCAGTACACCCTGTCCATATAAATCAAGGGACGGCTGCCTGCGAATGCGAAGCACACCACTGGCTTCCAGCGCTTCTTCACTCATCAGACCAAAGACATTTGGAATTGCTGAAAAACCATATTTTTGTATCGCCTCACCATTTACATTTTGAACCTGCTGGTAAATAATTGCCTGCCTGTCATCCAGCCGAATATAACAGTCCGGGTTGTACACTTCCCTTACATACCCCTCACCACGGTAATTATCCACAACGTAAATGAGAACATCCTCTGCAAAAACTGCTTCCCTGCACTGCATAAAAAAACCTCCTGCGCTTTGTTTCATCTTACGCAGAAGGTCTTACTTTTATCCATCAGCCATTACTTCGCATCAAAATGGTAGGAGAACCTTTTCCTTCAATATAATCTTTGGTAATGATAACTTTGCCAATCATTTCATCTTTCGGAATTTCATACATAATATCCATCATAAATTCCTCGATAATGGAACGGAGTGCTCTGGCACCGGTCTTCTTTGCCGCTGCTTTTTTCGCTACCGCCATCATGGCATCATCCTCAAATTCCAAATCCACTTCATCCATCTGCAAAAGTTTGCGATACTGTTTCAAAATAGCATTTTTCGGTTTTTGCAGCACCTGAACTAACAATTCCTCATCCATTGCCTGTAAGGAAAATACAATCGGCAGACGTCCGATAAACTCCGGAATCAAGCCATACTCGCGGATATCTTCGGTTTCTACTAAACGGAACAAATCTTTCTCATGGTCATACTTATCCCGAAGTTCCGAACCAAATCCAATCGTTCCCTGACTGGTAAGACGTTTTTTTATGATGTCTTCAAGCCCCGGAAAAGCTCCACCACAGATAAATAAAATGTTGCTCGTGTTCACCGTTGTCATCGGAACCATTGCATTTTTATTGGTTGCGCCAACCGGCACTTCCACATCGGCACCCTCCAACAATTTCAAAAGTGCCTGCTGCACTGATTCTCCACTTACATCGCGGTTATTGGTGTTCTGCTTTTTCGCAATTTTATCAATTTCATCGATATAAACAATACCCCGCTCTGCCAATTCTACATCGTTATCTGCATTGGCAAGAAGTTTGGAAATAACACTTTCTACATCATCGCCAATATAACCGGCTTCTGTTAATGCTGTGGCATCTGTAATCGCAAGCGGTACCTGCAAAAGGCGCGCCATCGTCTTAACCATAAATGTTTTTCCACTTCCGGTTGGTCCTAACATCAGCATATTCGACTTTTCAATTTCCACACCGTCATCGGTCTGCTCGGCAAGCACACGCTTATAATGATTATAAACGCCAACAGACAGCACTTTCTTTGCCTGCTCCTGCCCCATCACATATTCATCCAGGTTTCCTTTAATGACGTGAGGTGCCGGAAGTTTGTTAATATCCAGTGCCGGTTTTTCCTGTTTTTTCTTCTTTTTCGTTTTCACCTGATGGCGCTCCTGAAATTCATTCGGTGGCTCTAAACCCATACTGCCAAGATTCATCATATCCATTCCCGGAAAACTTGGCATTCCCTGCATTCCTATCTGGTCGAACGTTTTCTGCATACAATCCGAACAAATTGTAATTTGATTCGGAATGGTAATCATTTTATCTACTTTACTTTCCGGACGATGGCACAAATAACAAATTTTTTCGTAACCATCGGAATCCTTTTTATGATTCTTATCATCCGGATTCATCTCTTTTATTTCTTCACTCATAGTTTCCTCCATTTTTAGCACAAATCCCACCGCACAAATATGCGGTGGGACTTATTATACCCGATTTCACTCAATTAGTAAATACTTCCGCCCCAAGGTACTACCTGAGAATTGTCATTATCATAATTGTTGTTATAATTATCGTTATTATAATTCTGACCGGAATCATTTTGCTGTTGTGTCGAACCATCATCCAATCCATCTAATGTATCTTTACCTTTGAGCACAACATCTACTTGTTTCGCTTTATAAGTTCCGTCGTTGCTTCGCTGAACGGTAACTTTAATGGTCGTACCGGCTTTTGTACTGTTTACCTTTTCCTGTACTTCCTGAATGGTCTTAACCGTCTGGTCACCAATCTTGGTAATAACATCGCCCTGTTTAATGCCAGCCTTATAAGCAGCACCGGTATCGGATACTGCAGCAACATACACTCCAACCGGAATACCATATGCTTTGCTTACACTTTCTGAAATGTCTCTTCCGGTAATACCCAGATAACCTTTTTCGCTGTCTTTCAAAACTTCGCGGTCCATCAAGTCATTGATAACAGAAACTGCATCACTCATCGGGATCGCATATCCCATACCTTCAACATTTGTTGAACCGTAGGAGAAATATTTGGACGAGTTGATACCGATTACATTTCCGTTTGTATCAATCAAAGCACCACCACTGTTACCTGGATTAATCGCTGCATCTGTCTGCATCAAAACCTGCGTCGTACTCTTTCCGCTTCCATCCGATGCAGACACTTCACGGTTTTTCGCACTCAGATAGCCAACAGTTACAGACTGTCCATAACCAAGAGCATTTCCGATGGCAATTACCATCTGTCCGACTTTCGCCTGATCTGAATTTCCTAAGGAAGCAACGCGAATACTTTTCTTCGTGGATTCTTTGAGGGAACTTAATTTAACGGTAATAACCGCAAGGTCATTCGACTCACTTGTTCCTTTTACCATCGCATCCGCTACCTCATTATCGTTAAAAGTAACTGAAATTTTATCCGCATCAGCTACAACGTGGTTATTTGTCACAATCAAGAGTTGGTCATTATCCTGCTTTACAATAAATCCGGAACCTGCTCCCTCGGAAGAATAAGTCTGTCCAAAGTAAGAAGTCTGGGTACTCTTCTCTGTAATCGCAACAATCGATGGCATAACCTTTTCCACGATACCGGACACATCGGCAACCGTAGCTGCTGAACCGGATACCGTTGTCAGGGCAACACCATTATTGGAACTGTTATCCACGCCCTGAATCTCGCTCTTTGTTCCGAACAAATCAGATAAGCCCTTATTTACTCCAAAGAAACATCCCGCTGCAATCACGCCAAATAAAACTGCACTGACTAAAATTTTAGGAATTGACATTCCTTTTTTTGCTTTCTTTTCTTTTTTCTTTTTCACATTCTGCGCTTCAACATTCTGGAAACGGTACGTATTATCTTCAGATGGCATCGGTGACGGCTGCACCGGCTGCTCATAATAGGTATTCTGCTGCTGTGCCGGTTCCGGCTCCGGCTGCACCGGCTGGTTCTGATTCTGGTTCTCAGTCTGCGGCTCCTGTGGTTCCTGTGAAGCCTGTGGTGCCGGATTGTCAACCATGACAAATCCATTGGCATCGTTGTTATTTTCTATGCTATTGTTATTTCCCATGTTGTTTTCGTCCATGCTAAAACTTCCTTTCGTCTTAAGTTAGGTTTATTATAGACAGTAATTGTGTTGAGAATGTGAATGATTTATAATATTTGCGTCTTGTGGGCGCTCTCGCTTGACAAATTGCGTAAGGGTATCGGCATGTAAAATACACATGCCGGATACCCACGAATTTGTACCCACAATCCACAAATGTTATAAATCATCTATAAGCAATCAAATAGCTCTGATGTGGCGGCAGGAAGGTTATGCAACCAAAATCCTTACAAACTCCCAAAAACGTTGCATGATTTTAAATTTTTTTCAAAATCATGCAACCAAAACGACTACAATTAAGAGAAAAAGTTGCATTTATCCACGAATTTGTCCTGCCAAACTCGAATAACACGGCTGAAATGCAACCTTATGAGCCAAATCAAGCCAAAAGCGTTGTTCTGTGCAAATTAAAAAACCATTAAATGTGTTTTTGCACCTCTCCACCCCTTCCTACTTAATGCTGTCAAGTGCCTTTTTTAATATTCCAGCAGTTTACCGGGAAGGATTGCAAAGAATGTGCTAGGTACACGCAGGTATCTGATATGCGAATTTTGCATATCGATACCTCTGCGCGTACCTTAAGCGGGAGCGGCACATGAGTAGCAATCCTTCCCGGTAAATTGCGAAAATAAAAAAGCCGCTGACATTTTTCTTGTGAAAAAGGCAAAAATGAGATATACTATTTATACTTATGGACATACTAAACTATAAATAGAAAGGACTGGATTGATTTGATTAAGGGAAATCAAAAACTCCTAAATCTTTTTCGTATATTAATAGACACGGCAATTATTGTATTTTCGTTCATCCGCGCATATTACCTGCGCTTTAGCAACGATAGCATTTTAATTCGGTGGGAATGGATTGAGGAACCGGTCGGTATTTACGGCTCGTTAAAGGATTACATGCAAATTTTGATTATGCTGATTCCTTGTTACCTCGTTTCCTATTATTTTTTCCACTTGTATGACCCCAAACGTACCAAGAGCAGAAAATCAGAAATTTTTAACATTTTAAAATCCAATGTTGTAGGAATTCTCTACTGCGTTGCCTTTCTGTTTTTTATTCGCAATGGTACTTACGCCCGTTTGTTTATTATTATTTTTGTTACGCTGAATTTTATACTGGAAGTTTTATTCCGTTTTTGCACGACAACACTTCTTCGCAAGATTCGCAGAAAAGGAATGAACCACAAACATATTTTATTAATCGGTTACAGCCGTGCCGCAGAAGGTTACATCGACAGACTATTGGCACATCCCGAATGGGGTATTTCCATTCATGGTATTTTGGACAACCATAAACCGCTTGGCTATTCTTACCGCGACATTCATGTGATTGGGCGAGTAGACGAGTTAGAGAAAATGCTGTCCGAAAATGATTACGATGAAACAGCAATTACGCTGAGCATCGACCACTACGACAGTCTGGAAGGGATTGTTGCCGTAACAGAAAAATCCGGCGTTCACACAAAGTTTATTCCGGATTACAACAATATCATTCCAACCCGTCCGTATACCGAAGATTTGGATGGACTGCCGGTCATCCACGTGAGAAATATTCCGCTTTCAAACTCGTTTAACCGTTTTTGCAAGCGTGCAATTGATATTGTAGGTGCGCTGCTTTTAATTATCCTGTTCTCCATTCCGATGGCAGTGGTGGCAGCGATTATTAAAATCACATCGCCGGGACCTCTTATTTTCAAGCAGGAGCGTGTTGGTCTTCACAATAAGCCGTTTAAAATGTTTAAGTTCCGCTCAATGGAAGTGCAGGACGCCTCAAAAGAAAAACAGGCATGGACGGTGCAGAACGACCCCCGCGTAACACCAATTGGCAAATTCATCCGAAAAACCAGTTTGGATGAATTACCACAGTTTTTCAATGTGTTAAAAGGCGATATGAGCCTTGTCGGACCAAGACCGGAGCGTCCGTTCTTTGTGGAAAAATTTAAGGAAGAAATTCCTCGTTACATGATTAAACATCAGGTTCGTCCGGGCATCACCGGCTGGGCGCAGGTAAACGGCTACCGCGGTGATACATCCATCCGCATGCGAATCGACTGTGATTTGTATTACATTGAAAACTGGACGTTAGGACTGGATATTAAAATTTTATTCCTGACAATTTTCAAAGGTTTCGTAAATAAAAATGCATACTAAAATTATGGCGGACTCCAAAGAATATGGAATCCGTCGTTTTTATTCCTGCCAAAACTCTGCAAGCAGTTCTTTCATCTTTTCACAATTCACAACATCAAATGGGTACCATTCCCTCGGGAACAAATCCTGATACTGCTTTTGCATAAACCGCTCATCCAAAAGAAGAATTGCCCCTTTGTCGTTTATTGTACGAATCACTCGTCCACCCGCCTGAAACACTTTATTTACTGCCGGATACAAATAGGCATACGAAAACCCATCCCCTTTTTTCTCCTCGTAATAATCCTTGAACAACTCCCTTTCATGGCAAACCATTGGAATCCCGGTTCCTACTACGACCGCGCCAATCAGACATTCTTCTTTCAAATCAATTCCTTCACTGAAAATGCCTCCCATAACGCAGCACCCAATCACGCTTTTGTCTGTTTCTTCAGAAAATGCCTCCAAAAACTCTTCTCTCTCCCGCTCACGCATTTCGGGCATCTGTACAAGAATCTTCTGATTCTCTCTATTAGGAAGCCTTGTTACAATTTCATCCATAAAACGGTACGACGGGAAAAAGAGCAGATAATTTCCCTCCTTTGCTGAGATAAAACTGTCAATGTACGCCGCAATCTTTTCGTATTCTGTCGCCCCGCGCCTTGTATATTTTGTCGTCACATCGCGGGCAATCATCACTTTTCTCTGTTCCGGTAAAAATACGGATTTAGCATAAACCGCGGCATCTTCCTTCTCCCCGCCAAGCTGTTCTTTATAGTAACGGATTGGCAAAAGAGTCGCCGAGAAAAAGATGGTGCTCTGCACCCGTTCCATCACTTCTTTCAGGCAGCCGGACGGGTCCATGCACTGGATTTTAATGCGAAACTTCCGCTCCTCATCATAATCCAGATAAATCCGGTCACTCTCATCAAATTTTTCCAGCACTGCAAGAAACCGGCGGACATCAAAATAAAGCGATAAAATCGTGTCACGCTCTGGCAGTACCGGATATTCTTTTGCCACCAATTCATAATCTCCTGCCACACGAAGAAGAGCAAACTCCAGCATTCCCGCATCCGAAATCACTTCAAATTCGTCGCACTCTTTTTTCCATGCAAGCAGCACACGGTTCGCCGCCTCCAGCGATTTTTCAAATTTCCGCAGTATATAATGTACTTCCGGACGTTTTTCGTGTCGTTCCATCGCCTTCACAATCTTCTTTACTGCAAGAAAATCTTCTTTCACAAGCCTCGCACTATACATTTCCCTGCCGCGCTCCACAAGATTGTGTGCCTCATCCACCAAAAGCACCATATTTCCTTTTTTCTCAGTCGAAAAAAATCTCCGCAGATACACATTCGGATCAAAAACATAGTTGTAATCACAAATCACGGCATCTGCAAAAAGGGCGGCGTCCAACGCCATTTCAAACGGACAAACCTGATGTTTTTCGGCATATTTCTCAATCATATCCCGGCTCATTTTATGCTCATGAATTAACATGTCGTAAACCGCCTCATTCACTCGGTTATAATGCCCTTTCGCACGCTCACACTCACCCGGATTGCAGGAAACCGTGTCCATTACACACATTTTTTCCTTTGCAGTAATCGTTAGGGTTTTAAAAAGCAGTTTTTGTTTTCCAAGCAGTTCAAAACAGTCTTCCGCCACCGTTCTTGTTATCGTTTTTGCCGTCAGATAAAAAATCCGATCGCAAACTTCTTCTCCCATTGCCTTTACCGCCGGAAAGACTGTACTAATCGTCTTCCCTACCCCCGTCGGCGCTTCAACAAACAGCCGCTTTCCTTTTTCCACCGTATGATAAACCATCGCCGCCAGCTCTTTCTGCCCCGGACGATAGGAAAACGGAAAGGTAAGTTCCGTAATGGATGCATCTCTCTGCTTTTTCCAGTCATACTGATAAACCGCCCATTTTTCATATTCATCCATCAAATTCCGAAACCACTGTACAATCTCAATTCGTGAAAAAGTCTCCCGAAACCGCACCACCTGCTCGGTCTCCAGATGACAATAGGTAAGCTGCACTCCGATTTCATCCAGATTTTCATTTTCTGCCACGATATAGGCGTAGCACATTGCCTGTGCCTGATGGATAAACAACGGCTTTTCCAAATCCTGCACCGGCAGATACACGCCCTTAATCTCATCAATCACTGTCAAATCGCCATCGGTAAAAATGCCGTCCGCACGCCCTTCAATTTTCAAGGAAAAATCTTCTTCATATTCGGCACTCTTAAATTTTTGTATTGTAAATAAAGGAACCTCGGATTCATATCCAACGCCCATACTTTTTTGTATTTTTCTGTGAATACGGCTGCCAAGCTGCATTGCCTCTACATTTCTCACACCCGCGCCGCCACTTACAATATCTCCCTCGCGGAAAACAAATTCCACTAGGTTTCTTACGGATATTTTAATCGTCTTTTCTTTGCTCATACCTATAGTATAAAACGAGGACGGCACGGACGCAAGGGGCTAAAATACAATGTTAGTGCCAGAATAGTTGCATTTCCGCTAAAAACATGATACAGTTTAAGAAACAAATTATAAATCTGAATTGGAGGAAATTATGGCAGATATTAATTATGAAGAATTAGAAGATTTGACACTTACCATGGAAGATGAAGACGGCACAACGACAGAGTGTGAACTTCAGTTTGTGTTTGAATATGATGGACAGGATTATGGTGCTTTTTGTGAGGCAGAGAATGAAACCGGTGAGTTTTATTTCTTCTCCATTGATGGCAGTACAAACTGGAAAGGAGAAACCGAGTTAGAAATTGCGCCGGTCGAAGATGATGCCCTGTTAGAACAGCTTGTCGATGTTTTGCAGCAGATTATTGATTCCGAGATGTCGGATATCGATGTCGAAGATGAGGACGATGCAGAAGAGGATGAAGACGACAGCGTCTGGGATGAATTTATTAATAAAAAATTAGAGGACTAAAAAAGTCCCTTTGTGCAGAGACGGGATATCGCTTCGCGATATATTCTCTCACAAAGGGGCTTTTTTTATTTGTTTGTGTACACTTTTCACTGACTAAAATAAAGGGAAAGTTTTTTCTTGAAACTTTTTCCCCTCCCATGACAATATACTTGTGAAAGATGTCTTTTGAGCAAAAGAAAGGAAGATTCATGTGACAAAACAAGAGTTTGATGAATATGTGCAGGCGCAGGGTGCTGACATCCTTCGATTCTGCCGCATGACAACAGCGAGCAAAATAGAGGGGGATGAACTTTATCAAGATACGATGTTGAAATTGCTGGAACAATTACAGCATTTGAATGTTGATAAAAACCTCAAAAGTTACACGCTGTCTGTAGCCATCTTCCTCTGGAAAAATCAAAGAAGAAAATATGCAAGGCGAAAGCGGCTGGCATCCTTTGAAAGTTATGAAGCACAGGATGAGAGCGGCAATTTGAAAGTTATTTCGGCTGACACTAAAACACCGGAGCAAACGGTAGTGCAAAATGAAACCAATGCACTGGTGCAAAAAATGGTTTTTGATTTACCGGAAAAGTACCGCACGGTAATCGAACTATTCTACTCTGCCGATTTAAAAATTCCAGAAATTGCCACTTGTCTGCAAGTTTCAGAAAATACGGTAAAGAGCCGACTGCGCCGCGCAAAAATGATTCTTAAAAAGAAATTGGAGGCTGCCTTATGATGAATGATACTGAATTTGAAAACATCTTAAAACAAGCACTCAGACCGGATATTTCCGATGAGGAAATCCTCATAAAGGAAACTCCGTCTAGGTCAAAAAGGAGGAAAAGCACTATGAGAAAACATCGAATAATACAAAGCGCCATTGCCGCAGCCGCTTGTCTGGCACTTATTTGGGGCATTGGATATAAAACTATTAAACCGGAAAAAGCCCAGAACACAGCCGTCACAAATTCCTTTGTTGTGAAAGTCAACGCAGCAGAAATCAAACACACAAAGAAAAATCAGATGAGGGTCTATGCCAATCCCGGTTATACCTCGATGTGGTGTGGCGGCGAGGCAGGCAAACAGTTTGTTTCCTACAGTATAAATGCCCCGTTGCAGTTTGAGGGAAACAACATTAAAACGGTCACATACCGCATCAATAAGGGGCATTTCTTTGTTACAAAAGCAGAACACTCCAAATATTTCAAGGAGGGCGAATTGTGCAAAGGAAGCTCTCAATCAAATTACCGTTTCTTCACCATAAACGCAAAAGAAACGCCGGAAAAGCAGTTTACTGTAAGTATAACCGATGACGACTGTAAAATTTCTTCTGCCGATGCAACGGCACTTTTCGATGGAAAAGCAGAAAGCGATTCGGAATTACACGCAAGAAACAAAGCACTTGGCAATGTTACCATAACCTGCACTGCTACATTTAATGATGGAACACAGAAATCCGTGAATATCAAAGTAAAACACCAGAAATTAACAGGAGCACAAGTTCAAAATTCAAAATTTAACAAAGACAAAAAGTATATCTTCGTTACCTTTGAAGTAGATGCCTAGAAAAAGAAGTTCCTTCGTGCAGAGACGAGATAACGCTTTGCGTTATAGTCTCTCATGAAGGAACTTCTTTTTCTAACTGGACAAGTGGATTAATACGCTGCCTGATTTGTGCGGGTAACAAATAATATTCTTCCTGCAATAAGCCTTTTTTTATCTCAAAAAATATTTTCTCGTATTTCTCTTCATCTAAATTTCTTTGCAATATAAATATTATCTTCTCCGGTTTTGACACTAATTGGGTAATTGGAGTAGTAATCAATGTTGTGGGCATTGAAAGTTTGGTTTTATCAACAATATTTGTGCCTTTTAAAGAAATTCTATGATCATATCCGACGACACCTGAACTATTACCTATCGCCATCTCAAAATCATTATTTTTTGTCACTAAATCCTTTTCTCCGATTTTATAACACTTGCTATTTTTCAAATCCAACAATTGGTTCAAAACCGATACCTTCGAATACATATTAGATACTGAATGAACAGGTGAGCAATCTTCCCTTTTTATTTTTCCTTCTAAACATGCTTGATAAAATTCCGCAGCACCTAATGTTTGACTCTTAACTCCGGCAAGATGCATGAAATTGTATTTATGCGCAAAAACCTCATACGCCTCATATGGTTTGTTTTTTCCACCGCTAAATATAAGCAACAATGCACTTTCCGCATACTTTGAATAAATTTTTGCGCCTAAATGTAATTGTGCTAATAACTGTAAATCTGTTAAATGCTTTACTTTTCGTGTTTGGTATTTCATTTATCCCCTTTAGATTAAAAGAGAAATCTTTATACAAAAATATAAAGATTTCCCTTCTCAACTAACATATTAACTGGTTTCATTCTGGTGCTTGCCACCATATAATCAGGCTTTTCACCCGACTTGATAGATTATCCTCATATTAGAGTAAACGCAAAGTTGTTATCGCTGCCAGTACAGCGGAGGTAAACTCCTTATACCTCGTATCCTATTGATATAGGAGAAAGGAACTTCCTTTCTGGTACTATTATTATATACCAATTTTTAAAAACATACAACAACTACTTTACGATTTTTTATCGTATTTGTACTTATTCTTTTTTTTTCGACTTTTTGCCACAGTTTGCACAATCACCATGGCATCCGGAACACATCGAGGAACCACGGTCATGCGCCACATAAGTAATCACAAAGATAGCCGCAACCACAATTAATACAAGAATCAGAACACTAATTGGATTCAAACCAATCCCTCCTTATTTGGCAGCGTTCAGCACAGCAAAATAAGCTGATTTCGCTGCATAGTCTGCTCCAAAGAGCAATGGATAACTCGTTTCTCCTTTGAAATCAGACAACCAGGAATCCCCATCGGTAAGTCCCCAGAAGGTAACACCGGTAATATTGATTTTCTGATTTCTTCTGCTGTCTACCAGCATGTTAAATAATGACTGGTATTTTGTTGCTACACTTTTCTGGTCAGCTGCTGTCCGGAATGTATTATGAATATCTAACTCCGTCAACTGAATTTCAATCTTGCCCGGATCAATCTGGTTGTACTTCTGAATTGCTACCTTTACCGCAGCAATTGTCGGACTTGTCATGGAGTAATGAGACTGCATACCAACGCCGTCACACAAGCCTTTGTCATACAAGTCTTTTACCACCTGATAAATACGGTCTCTTTTTGCCGCTGCATACTCATTGTAATCGTTTAAGAAAAGTTTCACATCTTTATCTGCATATTTACGGGCAAAAGTAAACGCATCTGTCACATAGCCGACATCACCATATACTTTATACCAGTTGGATGATGTGCGCATCGTACCATCATCATTGACCGCCTCATTTACAACATCCCATGCATAGACAACACCCGGATAATTTTCCTGGCAGTATGTGAGAACCTTCTTAATATAGCTTTCCATTCGTTGACGCATCACATCCTTAGAAACAAGTGACTTGTCAACATTATAATCTTTATGGAAGAACCATTCCGGCGTCTGACTGTGCCATACAAGCGTATGCCCACGCAGTTTTAATCCGTTATCACTGGCAAGTTTCAATACTTTCCGAAGAATTTCTTCGTTAATCAAAACATTGGTGTCGGTTCCGCGTGTCTGATTTTCTTTGCTCAGAAGTGACTCCGGTTTCATCTGGTTTTCCATTGTAATCGAATTAAACTGATTGGTAATCAGTGCCTTCGCTTTTGCGTAGGCTCCGGCTCCCTCAAGCTGCCACGTAGTCACCGCTGCACCAATCTTAAAATCTTTGATGTAAGCGGTCTTTAACGTATCACTAAGCACCGGTGCTTTTACCGTAACTTTTACCTTGATGCGCTTGCCGCTGTAGGTCTTTGCACGAACCGTCGTTTTTCCGACATACTGACCGGTTACAACACCTTTGCTTGTAACGGTAGCCACTTCCGGATTGTAAGACTTCCACATCACTTTGTCGTTTGATTTCTTTGGTGAAACTACACCGGTCAATTTCACAGAATCAAATTTATTTAAAACAATGGAATTGACACTCTTTTTGTCTTCGTCCACAATACGAAGTTTCTTTGCCCCCTGCAAAACCGTAACACGGCACTTTAATTTCTTCTTTTTTCCACGGTAGGAAACGGTTGCTGTTATGGTTGCTTTTCCTTTTTTCTTTGCCTTCACTTTACCACGTGAAGAAACACTCGCAATCTTTTTCTTGGATGAACTCCAGCGCACCTTTGCCTTTCCTTTATTTTTCACCTTCAGCGTAACCGATTTTCCGGTTGCCAAGGTAACCGATTTCACATTTAATTTTCCCTTTACAGACGCCTGTGCCTGTTCTGATGCTGTCAGCCCTGCCACTTCAAACATCATTACTCCGGCAAGCACATAAGCTATTGCTTTTTTCACCTTCATCTACCTCGCTTCTTATTTATTTTATTCTTCAGAGCCGGCGAAATTTCATATAAAAATGGTGACGGCTCCGCCTCTTTATGGAAACGCTCTTTCACAAATGACAGATGCAAATATGTTTTTGCACGTGTCATTGCCACGTAAAGCATACGTCTTTCTTCTTCTAAATTTCCCTCTTGAACAGCCTTGCGGTACGGTACAATATCCTCATTTAATGTCGGCACAAACACAACCGGAAATTCCAAGCCTTTGGAGGCGTGCATCGTCATCAATGAAACACCCGGTTCTTCTTTGACCTGCTGCTTCTTGTGCTCCTGCCGTATTTCCTCCAGCGTATCCCCGTAATTTTCTACAAAAGAAAGGAACTCCGGAATGCTCTTTTTGTCGCGTGCCATCTCCTGCATTTCATCCAGCACATCAAACCAGTCATCGGCATTTACATTTCTCTCATCGGCATAAGTCTTCAAAAATTCATCGTAACCAATGCCTTTTCGTATAAAATGAATTGCCGCATAGGGTGAAAGCGATGCCAGATTTTTTAAATCATACTCAAAATTCCAGATTCGCTCTTCCATCCACTCCTGATTTTTCACCGCATAATAGGCACGGAGTTTATCAAAACTTACTTCTGATTCTGTAAAAGCCGTACGGCTTAAGTATCTGACCGGGCGGTTTGCAATCTTTAAAAATTTCTCACGGCTCCGGTTTCCAAGTGCAAGCTGCAAATAGCACATAATATCTTTTGCCATCCAAGTATCAAATAAATTCGGAAGATTTTCCCGCATGGTAAATGGAACTCCATGTTCCATCAGTTTCCCGGCTAGCAAACGCATCTGCATATTCGTCCGAAATAACACCGCCATCTCCTGATACGCAATGCCTTCTTTCTGATACATCTGTATCTGCGCCACAATCTTCTCGGCTTCATCCGGTAAATTCTCGCATTTTTTCATATGCACCGGCTGTTCCTTGCCCTTGTTTGCAACAATATGTTTTTCGTACCGTTCATTATTTTTTCCAATCAGCCGTTCTGCCGCTTTCATAATCTCATCCGAACAACGGTAATTTACGCCAAGCACAATCTGTTTTGTGTCCGGGAAGCGTTTCGGGAAAGAAAGCATGATACCCGGCTTAGCACCGCGGAATCCATAGATTGACTGGTCATCATCCCCGACAATAAACAGATTATTCTCCGGTTCTGCCAACATACAAACCGTCTCGTACTGCAAACGGTTGATATCCTGGAATTCATCAATCAGTAAATACCGAAACTGTGCCTGCCAGCGTCTGCGGATATCTTCTCTCTCTTTTAGAAGCTGATATGTATATACTACCATATCATCAAAATCAAGACAACGGTGTCTTTGTAGTTTTTCCTGATATCCCCGGTACATTTTCTGAAAAATTTCAGCGGAACACGCCGAGGAAAAATAACAGTCTATTTCGATTCCTTCCCCTTTTACACGGCTGATTTCTTTTTCAATATCGGAAAGAAATTCTTTTTTATCGTCCACCTCGTATCCGGTTTCATTGAGTGTTTCTTCCAGAAACCGATATTTTAATGCCGGAGTTGCAATGTCTTTTACCTCATAATGGTACGCCAGCCGCAAAATCTGAAAAAAAACAGAATGGAACGTTCCAAATCTGACTGGCAGACGCCGTCCACCCGTCATCATTTCAAAACGTTCCTTCATCTCCACTGCCGCTGCTTTTGAAAATGTTACAACAAGAATTTGTTCCGGCTTAACTCCATATTCATCAATCAATGCTTTCACACGATTGGTAATAACATAGGTTTTTCCTGCACCGGGACCCGCTAATACCATAGCAGGTCCATCCCGGTGCATAATTGCCTCTTTTTGTTCTTTATTGCACTCCATTAAGCAACTCAATTCCTTTTCTAATTCGCTTTAATGACTCTTCTTTTCCAAGAATGTCCATAATCTCATAAGCACCACCCGGTGTCATCTGTTTACCGGAAACCGCTGTACGAAGCGGCCACAGCGCCAATCCATTCTTACATTCTTTTTCAGCCACATAATCTTTTACTACTTTTTCTACATTTTCAAATGAGAAATCCGGTAATGCTTCTAATCGTGGAAGCATCTCGTTCAATACTTCCAATGAATTTTCACTGTTTGTTTTCATTTTCTTATGAGTGTACATCGCCACATCATATTCCGGCAATTCTTCAAAGAAATCAATCTTCTCTGTAATATCCGGGAATACTTCAATTCGTGTTTTTACCAAATCCGCAATTTTTTTCAAATCCAAATCTTTGGTAATCACTTTTTTGATAATCGGAAGTGCATGTTCATAATACGCATCATCGGACATCGCCTTGATATATTCACCATTCATCCAGCGAAGTTTCACAATATCAAATACTGCCGGTGATTTATTAATTCTATGATAGTCAAACACTTCTTCCAATTCTTTCAAGCTGAAAATCTCACGGTCATCCGCCGGACTCCAGCCAAGTAAAGCAACATAGTTTACAATTGCTTCCGGCAGAAAACCAAGTTCTACCAAATCCTCAAAGGAAGAATCACCACGGCGTTTGGATAACTTTTTATGCTCCTCATCCGTAATAATCGGACAATGAATATAGGCTGGCACTTCCCATCCAAAAGCCTCATACAGGCGATTGTACTTCGGTGCGGAAGACAGATACTCATTTCCACGGACAACATGTGTAATCTCCATCAAATGGTCATCAATTACATTGGCAAAGTTATAGGTTGGATAACCATCTGACTTAATCAGAATCATATCATCCAATTCATCATTTGGTGCTGTAATTTTTCCATAAATTACATCATCAAAGGATGTTTCTCCTTCCGTCGGGTTGTTCTGGCGGATAACATACGGCACACCTGCTGCCAGATTTGCCTCAATTTCCTCTTTGGTCAAGTGAAGACAATGTTTGTCGTACTTTGCAGCCTTTTCCCCTCTTGCTTCTGCTTCATCATGAAGTTTCTGCAGTCTTTCCTTTGTACAAAAACAGTAATAAGCCTCTCCTTTTTCTACGAGTTTTTTCGCATACTCAAGATATATACCGGTTTTTACACGCTCGCTCTGTACATAAGGGCCATAGCCGCCATCTTTGTCCGGACCTTCGTCATGCTTAAGTCCTGCCTGGTCCATCGTTTTATAAATCAAATCAAGAGCACCTTCAACATAACGCTCCTGATCGGTATCCTCAATACGTAGAAGGAAATCTCCGCCTTCATGTTTTGCAATCAAGTACTCATATAACGCTGTTCTTAAATTGCCTACATGCATTTTACCGGTCGGGCTCGGTGCATATCTTGTTCTAATTTTTTTACTCATTGTCTTCGTTCTCCTTTAATCTTATTACATCTGGTCTAAATATGCTTTCAGACACGCAACGGTGCCATCAATTCCGCACAAGTCACTACGAATAGCAAAATCATAATTAAGCACGTTATCCCAGCGTTCACCAGAGTGATACTTATAATAGTTCGCTCTGCTTTTATCTTTTTTCATAACCATTTCTGCTGATTTTTCTTTCGGAATTCCCTCTACCTCAATCGCACGTTTAATGCGGAAATCGAGTGTTGCGCGAATAAACAGATTGACTACATTTTCCTGATTTTTCAAAATGTAATCCGCACATCTGCCAACAATTACGCAAGGACCTTCTTTTGCCACATTGCGAATTACCTTCGACTGCGCTAAGAAAATACGGTCATCTAACGACAAACCGGAAAATCCGACATCCTGACTGGAAAATACATTCATTCCCATCGCAATGGAATAAAGCAGACTGTTGCTTGCTTTATCTTCTGCGCGCTCAAAAGCCGCCTCTGCAAAACCGGTGTCTTTTGCCGCACGAGAAATGATTTCATTATCATAAAATGGAATTCCATAAGCCTCTGCTAACTTCTTTCCGATTTCTCTTCCCCCACTGCCAAACTGTCTTGTAATCGTAATTATTTTATTCATGATAATCCCCGCCTTTCTGTTAAAAAGAACTCTTTTTTATACTTTCTATTTTACCATTTTAGCAGAGATTCGCAAGCGGTTTTTGTGCTTTAGGGACTTATATTCTGTTAAAAAAAGTTATCAATTCCGTCCGCAATTCCCTTGACAATCTTCTTCTGATAAGAAGCTTTTGCCATCTTTCTATCCTCGCTTGGATTACTCATAAAGCCCATTTCCACAATTGTAACCGGAACTTTACACCAGTTGATGCCTGTCATGCTGTTCGTGTACATAACACCACGGTTCTTTGCTCCTGTCGTTTTACACATTGCTTTTAAAACCTTTTTGGAGAGTTTCTGGCTTGCCTTACGGTTTGCTTTTGTCATGTAACGGTTATTAGACGCCGGTGCTATCGTCAGTGCCCCTTTGACACTCGAACTTCCCGCACTGTTTGCGTGAATTCGGATAAAAGCGCCCGCTTTGTATTTGTTCGCTACTTTAGCACGCTGCACATTTGACATACGGACATTATTTTTTGTACGCACCATGATTACTTTATAGCCACGATTTACCAATTCTTTCTGTAACTTTTTAGCCACCTGAAGATTCAATTTATATTCCGGCAGATGTGTCACACAGCCACTCGCTCCTCCGGTCACCTTTGCCTTTCTCTGACTTGAGCCAGGTCCAATCGGCTCCGTTGCACTCATCGCACGAGTCTGGTGTCCTGCATCAATTACAATCACTTTCTGTTTTTCTTCTGCCTGTGCTGTCTTTGCTGCTCCCGTCGCACAAAGGGATAACAAAAGCACTGCTGACAAACACATAGAAATAATTCGTTTCATCCTGTTCCTCCTATTTTGCTGCTTATCCATTTTCTTAATTTTTTTCGTGATACAAAAGCCTTGTACCACATAAAAAAGTGTATCATATCACGCCTTATCTGTAAAGAAACATCGACAGCGTATTACGCCACTCATTTTCCTTAAAACAAGAAAATGCTGTACAGACGATTTCATCGTCTATACAGCATCTATATGACATGCGGAGTATGGGACTTGAACCCACACGCCCTACGAGCACATGATCCTTAGTCATGCCTGTCTGCCAATTCCAGCAACTCCGCATTTTCGCCGACAACCACTGCCAGCGAATAATATATTACCAAAAAACAAAACCAATGTCAATCATTTTCTGAAATAATTTTTATTTGAAAGCATATTGCATAAAAGTGTAAAAGGCACGATCCCAGCACCTGTCATCATGACCGGTTCCTTTTACTTCCAAAAACATATTATTTAATCCAAGCAAATCACACTGATTAACAAATCTTCTTGCACTGTCATCCATCATATGATCCTGCTGTCCGGTGATAAAGAAGCACAACTTAATCTGACTGTTCAGACGATTGGCATCTTCTTGTGTCGTTACAATCGTCTGCTTGGTTGAAGCAAATGGTCCAGCCGAGAAGAATCCCATATACTGGAACAAATCCGGATGTTTTAACCCCAGTTCAATGGCTTCTCCACAGCCCATAGACAGCCCGCACACGCCGGTATGAGCAGCGCCCTTTTTTACCGGATAATTTTTTTCCATATACGGAAGCAAATCATAAATCACTTCATATTCGAACAAATAACAGTTACTCCACGAATTCTGAACAACCGGATTAGGCTCTGTATTTGGATATGTTTTACTTTTATCATAGTTAATGTTGCCATTCGGAAATACTACAATACACTCTTCCGCCTCTTTCGTATCATACAAATAGTCCATAATATTGTTTGCATGACATCCGGCTCCGGCTGAAGTCTTTCTTCCGCAAGTCCAATAATCCTCATTTTGTCCGCCACCATGCAGACAGAACAACAAATTATATGTCTTCTTTTTAGGATCATAATCCGGTGGAAAATAAATCTTGGCATGCCCTTCGCCGCTTTCACGGTATTGGGAAGGATATGTAAAATCCGATACCTCGCCATGTGCAATATCTTCTTTATAGAAATTATAACCATCCTCCGCAACAAATTCATCCGTTACACAAAGTTTATAAGTTTCTTTTTTTGTATCATCTGCCTTTGATGTCAAAATGAGAGTACACTTTCCAATGTGCAGAGGTTTTATCTTTCCTCTTGCATCAATAATTGCTACATAACTATTCGACGTAGAAACATTATAATCCGTAATGACTCCCTCCGACGGTTTTACTTCTTTCTTCACATCAAGGGTGCTTCCAAGTTCTACCGTATAATCCGCCTTATATGTAATTTCTACCGGCGTAGGCGATGGTGTTTTCGTTGCGCGCGGTGTTCCTTTAGGCGCAGCACTTGGTGTTGCAGTCGGATCAGTTATTACCGGCTTTGCTGTTGCCGTTGGTGCAGGCTGCTGTGTATTTGCTGCCGGTGCAGATGGTTGTATCTGCTTATTGATTGTCTTCTTTTTTGCTACAACCCTCACTTTACAAACTGCCTTTTTCTTTTTTCCTTTGTATTTAACAGTCGCAGTAATCGAAGCCTTTCCGGGCTTTTTCGCTTTAACAAGTCCCGTTTTATTTACTGACACCACCGAGCGCTTTGACGATGAAAAAGAAACTTTCGCCTTTGCCGGTTTCTTTTTCGCTTTCAATCGAAATCTTTGTCCGGTCTTTAGCGATAGTCTTTTTTTATTAAGCGTCACGCTAATTTTTTTTGCTACAGCTTTTGATGATGCCATGCTGCTTTGGAACGGACTGGCTGCTGTACTTACCAAAAGTGCGATAAGTACTGCTTTCGCTGTCATTTCTTTGTTTCTGCTTTTCATTCCAACATTTCCCCTTTACATATAATTTTGCATTAATTTATTTTAATACCTGATAATATTTTATCTATAATTAAGAACCCGGTCAATGTATTATGCTTGCAAAAAACTGACACATACTATATACTTAGCCTTAAGAAATTGATGAACAGAATGGAGAAGAATCATGAATGTAACAAAACCCAGTGTAGAAATTATTGATATGAAAGATTACGATGAAATGATTCGTAAAATAGAGAAAATCGGACGTGTATGCTACAAGAGCGAGGGAAATATTACGGAAGAGTCCGCGGAACGTTTTATCCGCAATATTTTGAAAAGAGGACATGAATCTGTCATCGAACATGAGGCTGTTACAGTCCGTATGATTTGTGACCGCGGTATTACCCATGAAATTGTACGCCACCGCATTGCCAGCTACAGCCAGGAAAGCACACGTTACTGTAACTACTCCGGTGACAAATTCGGCAACGAAATTACTGTTATCGATATCGCCGGTGGATTTTCTTATGATTTAAACAACGAAACTGATTTACAGAAATACGAAGCATGGATGCGTGCCATGGAAAATGCAGAGAAATCTTACTTTGAGCTGATTGAACTGGGTGCCACACCACAGGAAGCCCGTTCGGTACTTCCAAACAGTTTAAAGACAGAAATCGTCGTGACAATGAATCTTCGCTCCTGGCGTAACTTCTTCCGTCTGCGTTGTGACTCTCATGCACATCCGCAGATGCGCGAAGTAGCAAATATTGCCCTCGACTTATTCAAAAAAAGACTCCCTATCTTCTTCGATGATATTGACTAATATTATGAGGAGGGGCCCGCGAAGCGGGAGGAGTCCTGATAATTAATATTATGAGGAGGGGCCCGCGAAGCGGGAGGAGCCCTGATAATTAATATTATGAGGAGGGACCCGCGCAGCGGGAGGAGCCCTGATAATTAATATTATGAGGAGGGACCCGCGCAGCGGGAGGAGTCCACAAGTTTAGAACCGACCAAAAAACAACGCTTTCCCATCAATTGAAGGAAAAGCGTTGTTTTATTTGCGTTTGTTTCCATTACTATTTTATTTTTTGCAACTCTTTTTGACTGATTTCGTGCATAGCGTTGCATTTCAGGAGGTTCTTAGAAGAATTTTCTCTTAAATATGCAACTCTTTTTGACTTTTAAGACAAATAACGTTGTCTCACTGAAAGAATCCACAGATTTTACGATGCCAGCCAAACCGAACCAACAAACACTGCTGCCATAATCACGACACTGCAAACCGTTGCCAAAAACGACATTACAATCTTCTTGGCAGCACCGTCTACTTCTACCGACTGCAAAAGGGCAAAGTTTAATGCCCACGAAAAACCTGTGCAGGCACAGGTAACAGTAACCATCGTGGTAAACTGTGAGAAATCACCATCGAGAAGAACAATTCCAAGGTCCATTACGCAAATAAAAGCAAGGACAAAGAACAACAAATTGATATTTTTATCTGTCCACTTCGAAAACAGCGCATTGACAAGGCACAAACCTCCGGCGGTCATCAAGGTAAACGGAATCTGAGAAAGTCCCTCTACCGGATGAGAAAACCAGTTCATGACAAAACCAACGAGGAAAAACACCAAACCAATGATGCATTTTTTCCCATTGCCAAGCCAGTTGTTTACAAGTGTCCATAATTCTTTAAGTTGTTTCATTTCTTTTATCCTTCCTTTGTCTAATCATATTTTACACAAGCTGCACACACAATTCTATAAACCTGCGCAGTCTAACAGTTCTCTCACGTGCCTAACGCCAATAAGTTTAATTTTTTGGGTATCAAGATTGCCCGCTTTTTCAATAGAGACACGGTTACTCTCCGGCAGCACACACACCGTGTAGCCCGTTTTGATTGCCTCTGTTACACGACGCTCCGCCTGTGATACCGCACGCACCTCACCAACCAGTCCGACCTCACCAAACAAAAGCATGCCGCCTGGTAGACTCCGGTTATGATAACTCGACAAAAGTGCCGCCACAAGTGCAAGGTCTAACGCCGGTTCAACAACTCTCATGCCGCCGGCTACATTTACATAGGCATCGCAGTCTGCCATCCGCACCCCCATTCGCTTTTCCAGTACCGCCATCAAAAGATTCACACGGTTATAATCTGTCCCTACCGCCGTACGCCTTGGCATCGGGAAGCTGGTCTGGCAGACGAGAGCCTGAACCTCCAGAAGAAATGGCCGGCTGCCTTCCATCGTACAGGCAACCACAGAACCGGCTTCATTTGGGAGACGTCCCTGCATCAGATATTCCGAAGGATTTGGCACCTCCACTAAGCCCTGATTCTGCATTTCAAAAACACCGACTTCGTTTGTCGAACCAAAACGGTTTTTGACACCCCGGAGCATCCGGTACATCGCCGTTTTATCACCCTCGAAATAAAGCACCGTATCCACCATATGCTCTAACATTCTCGGACCAGCCACATTTCCTTCTTTCGTCACATGACCGACAATAAAAATCGTAATATTTTGACTTTTTGCCAGCTGCAAAAGTATCGAAGTAATTTCGCGCACCTGGCTTACACTGCCGGGTGCCGCATCCACACTTTCCTCAAAAACGGTTTGAATCGAATCTACAATCAACACCTCCGGCTTCACCTCATCCACCGCCTGTAAAATGGTACCGATACATGTCTCTGAAAACAAATACAAATCATCCGTAAATTTGCCAATCCGCTCGGCACGTAGTTTAATCTGTCTTGCCGATTCCTCACCGGAGACATAAAGCACTTTCGTACCTTCAGCGGACACCAGACGGCACATCTGCAAAAGCAGAGTGGATTTTCCGATTCCCGGATCACCACCTACCAAAATCAAAGAGCCGGGCACAATACCACCGCCTAAAACCCGGTCCAATTCTTTCATACCGGTCGGTCGTCTGCACTCTTTCTGCGTCTCAATCTCATTCATTTTAGCAGGCTTTGCTGCCATCGGCACAGAGCGGCGTCCGCCACTTAAAGAAGTTCTTCCCCGCTTGCCATTAGCAGGTGCTTCCACCATCGTATTCCACTCATGGCATGCCGGGCACTGCCCAACCCACTTTGAGGACTCACAACCACATTCCTTACAAAAAAATACTGTCTTTTCTTTCGCCATAGTCACCTTTCCCACGATATAATGTGCAGAAGCACCGGCAAATTCTTGCCGGTGCCCAAAAATCACTTCATTTCCTTTTCCGAGGTATCCATACTTATCAGCACTTTACAATCTTAACACTGGATTTCGCGCCTTCGTTCAAAGATAAACTCGCATTAAGTTTACCTCCGACATTCGTCGGGATTCTTCCAGCCGACACACCATCAACAACCAATTTATACTCGGTCGATGGCTCCATCTCAAGCGTGAAACTGATATCGCTTGGTGCTTCCACTTCAAACTCAACCACATCCGGATTACCCTTAAACTTTGTTACTGTAGAACCCGGTACCGATTCATACACTAACGTACCATTCTTCTCCAATTTGGTAATTTCCTTAAAAGTCTTGATTTTGTAGGTTGCACCCTCGAATGCAAAATCCGATTTTTTCGTCTTCGTATCCAGCAAATAATTGCCAAAACTTAACGTCCCATCCGCATCTTTGCGAATCAATTCTTCTACTACGCCCATCTTGTGATTCCTCCTTCGTTCACTCGTTGACGCCTTTTCATTGCAGCATCTTTTTTATACTTCAAGTATACAATATTTCGACTTATTTTGCCATTACTTTTTTGTGATTTTTTCTTCACTTTTTCTCATCCGCAAAAGTCTTCTTTTTTACTACAATTTTCTTCTTCGTTCCTTCACAAGAAAGCGAAACATCCACCGTATCTCCGATAGAAATATCTCCCATAAGCACAGCCTCTGCCAAAACGTCCTCAAGTTCGGTCTGCAAAGCACGGCGGATTGGTCTTGCGCCATAATCTTTATCAAAGCCTTTATCGGAAATAAAATCAACCACATCGTCTGCTATGCAAAGTTCCATATCCATCTGGTTTTTCACTCGTTTTGCAAACTGCTTTAACATAATCTTTGTAATATCTTTTATATTTTCCTTATTAAGGGCATGGAAAACAATCATTTCGTCCACACGGTTAATGAACTCCGGCTTGAAAATATGTTTCACTTCTTCCATCACGCCTTCCTTCATTTTCTGGTATTCCTCCTCGCTCGTCTTCGCCTGTCCAAAGCCAAGTGTTTTTGGAGAAATAATCCGGTTTGCGCCGGCATTTGATGTCATAATGATAATCGTATTTTTAAAATCCACCTTTTTGCCGTGGGCGTCCGTAATGTGACCATCCTCTAACACCTGCAAAAGCATATTAAAGACATCCGGATGTGCCTTTTCAATTTCGTCAAACAAAAGAACCGAATACGGCTTTCTGCGAACCTTTTCGCTGAGCTGTCCGCCCTCTTCATAACCAACATATCCCGGAGGTGAACCAATCATTTTCGACACGCTCTGTTTCTCCATGTACTCCGACATGTCAACGCGAATCATATCTTTTTCCGAACCAAACACAGCTTCTGCCAAAGCCTTGCTAAGTTCTGTTTTTCCGACACCTGTAGGTCCTAAGAATAAAAATGAACCAATCGGACGTTTCGGGTCTTTTAAGCCCACGCGCCCCCTGCGAATTGCACGAGCCACAGCCTTAACAGCATCATTTTGTCCAACGACACGCTCATGCAAAATGGCATCCAGTTTTTTGAGTCTCTCTTTTTCCGCTTCCTCCATCTGCTCTACCGGAATGTGTGTCCACTTGGCAACCACCTGAGCAATGTGAGATGGCAGAATTTTATCTTTTTTCTGTCGCTGTTCCTGTTTTAATTCTTCTTCTTTTTCTATTTTCTTTTCTAACTTCTTTTCCGCAGCAAGCAGCTCTCTCACGCGCTCTAAGTCACCGGCAATCAAGGCCTGCTCTTTCTGCTCATACAAATCTTCCCGCTCTTTTTCATATTCCTGTGTGCGGTCAGACTGTGCATAAACAGTCTGCAAATGGAATTTCGCAGATGCCTCATCAATCAAATCAATCGCCTTATCCGGCAGATAACGGTCATTCAGATAGCGCTCCGACAACTGAACTGCTGCCTCAATGGCTGCATCTGTAATTTCCACTTTGTGAAATTCCTCATAGCGGCTTCTAAGCCCCTTTAACATGCTAATCGTCTGAACAGCGGATGGTTCTTCAATGACAACCGGCTGGAAACGGCGTTCTAAGGCAGCATCTTTTTCAATATGCTTACGGTACTCTTCTCTCGTTGTCGCACCTATCACCTGAATCTCACCACGCGCCATCGCCGGTTTCAGAATATTTGATGCGTCAATTGCTCCTTCTGCGCCGCCGGCACCAATAACGGTATGCAGTTCGTCGATAAAAAGTAAAATATTTCCTGCCGCTTTCGTCTCGCGAAGAGCACGTTTAATCCGCTCCTCAAATTCGCCACGGTATTTCGAACCGGCAACCATGCCGGACAAATCCAATGTAAGAATTCTTTTTTGTTCCAATGTATCCGGCACCGCACCATCCACAATACGGGATGCCAGTCCTTCCACAATTGCTGTCTTACCAACACCCGGCTCGCCAATCAAACACGGATTATTTTTCATGCGCCGGCTGAGAATTCCAATCACACTCTCAATCTCATCGTCACGATTTAATACCGGATCCAGTTTTCCGTCCTTTGCATACTGCGTCAAATCTCTGGCATACTGGTCTAATGTCGGAGTACCCGAATTTTTCTTGTTGCGGGAACGGCTGGCAATCAGTTCATTTTTTGCCTGTACCATATCACCGCCGGTCGTGAGAATAATGTCTGTATAAAGCTTCTGAATGGGCGCACCTGACGCCAGCAAAATCTTATATGCCACACATGACGTGTCTTTTAAAATTGCTAACAGCATATGCTCGGTTCCGGTCTCTTTTAACTGCATTTTCCCGGCTTCCTCTGCCGCCGCCAGTAAAAGTGCCTCCAGTTTCGGCGAAGTCTCACCCCGCAAAGGCTCTATTTCGACAACATCCGACATACCGCAGTATTCACGAACTTCTATATCTATCCGCTCTTTGTCCATGCCATTTTCTTTTAACACTCTTGCTGCCACACCGGGTGCCGCACTAAGCCCAAACAAAAGATGTTCGCTTCCGACAATCCTCTGTCCCATACGAATGGCAAATTTAGCAGCTTTATTCAACGCTTTTTCTGCTTCCGTAGTAAACTGTCTACTCATAATGATTCTCCATTTCGATATCCTTCATATTGGTTATAAATTTCGTCCACTAACTTGTGTACATCTTCACGCGATACATTTTTACAAATCGCCTGTGCTAAAATCAAATCCATTGTCTGCGCCAGTTCCATGCGTGCTTTAATTTCATCCACATCAACCGCCACAATTGCACCGTGACGCCTATCAAGCTGCAGATATCCTTCTTGTCTGAGCATCGCATATGCCTTATTTACCGTGTGCATATTAATCCCAACCGTCTCTGCCATATCACGGACGGAGGGAAGATTTTCCCCTTCTCTTAACTCTGCCTTAACAATCGCATAAACAATCTGATTTCTAAGCTGGAGATACAATGCTTCATCACTGTTAAAATCAATGGATATATACATTTTTTATTTCCTCCTTTGTTCTATCCGCAGTATAACAGATAGCCTCTTAAAAATCAAGTTCCTTCCCTTTTTTATCCCGGCGCTTCATCGCCATCTTAAGCATGGCAATCAAAAGGCTCAATACCGTAACAATCAAAACAATAATCACTGCCATAAGGACTGTCGTGGAAATCGGAAATGAACCACTGTCATCTGCCGTTTCGCCCTTATTCACACGTTCTACCATCGTTCCGGTATATTTCTGAATCGTCTGCTCCGTACGGTCATACTGGTAAAGTGCCGCATCCCCGCCTTTTGGCTTCAGATACAAAAGCAGATAATTGTTATCCAAATCATGTTCCATCGTAAAAGCCGGCAAAGTAACACCGGAAAGCACAACGGACGATTGAATATATCCTTCCGGCACCCGCTCTAAATCATCGGGATTTGCAACCTCAAATTCATAAGAATTTTTGATAATCTTTTTATCCCCTTTCTGCTCGACCACAAATCCAACGGACTGCGTTGTATCTGCCTCATCTTCCCGGCTCTCGGTCTCTTCCTTTGTTTCTTTCGTAACCATCACTTTATATTCTCTCACACTGCCATCTTCCGCCGTCACAACAAACGATACATCATTATTTCCCTCAGAAAGATTCTCGCCGCCACGCACCGAAACCCTCGCTTTCTCATCCTGAAGCGCATACGAATAATACAAAGAATCCGAATTCGCATCTACCATCGCCTCATAAGCCGTAACTTCCGGCGAAAACTCCGGCGTCATCGAAACAGCGTCAAGTTTCAGCGTTTTCAGACGATTTTCTTTGGATTTTACCGGCGGTGCCGTCACTACCGGAACATTTGTTGCCTTCGGTGTAGTTTGTACCTCAGTATTTCCCGTCTTTTTCTTCTTTTTCACAACCGAAACCGCCACCTGGTTACTCCACATGGAAAATTTTTCGCCGCTTGCATTTGTCACCGATATATCTCCGTCTGCCCGGATTATCGTGGTTCCTTTTTTCTTTGCCTTGAATTGCAGGGAAAAGGTCTTTTTCGGCACTTCGACCGTATTTCCCGTGGAGGCAATTTCCAGCATGCCATTTCCGCCGCTTACCTTTTTGCCACCGGAAAGAAAAGTTAAAATCGAATCATCATAGGAAAGACGGAATGAAACATCCGCAAAGGACTCGGTAGATGCCACCTGACATACTACCGTCACCTGACTTCCCTTGCTTACCGTCTCTGACAGTGCCGATAACTGCAGCGAACCGCTCGCCGCCTTTGCCGTAACCGGCAGGCAAAATGCCATCATAAGTATCAAAATAATTCCTGCTGTCATTCTTTTTTTCATCGTATCGTCCCTTCCCTTTCTTGTCCTTTTTATTTTGGCATTGGGCTGTTTGCCGCCGGCATATTTTCATAAACCGGAATTGAAAATACCAATGGAGATTTGTCCATCATACCGGCATATGCCTTTTTCGTCTTAATCGATTCTTCATACGCCGCTTCCACATTTGTCATGTACTGATGGGAATAGCGTTTATAACTTGTCACGTTAAATTTTTCAAGATAACACGTATTTTGTCCCTTGGCAATATAGCCGGAACTTATGTACTGTGCGCCGCCGACAATCGAACGGTATGGGTCGGTCCAAGGTCTTAAATAAGTACCCGCCTTTTTATCACTCGCCCACTTCAGTCCGTTTAACACCGGTGTACTGCTGCTGGTCGCACCAATATTATAAAAATTATAAATCCCCGGATAAGAGGACACCGTACCGGTAACTGCCGTACTCGTTGTTGTCGCACTTGTCACGACTTCCTGTTTGACACGGCTGGCCAGATGATAAGGACTTGCCTTGCTAATCTTCGCTGCCTCCATGAATGCAGTCACATAATACATCGTTTTCGCCGCACCGGTGTTGACATCCGTATAGGAAAACTTCTTGTTGTAAAATGGTGTGTTGGACAAAATTGTATTGACACCGGATTTTGTCTGGTACTGCGACTGATATTCCAGTAACTCAAACATGTAAATACTTCGATCATTTAAATAGTTTCTGGGATCCATAAAATATGCCACCGCAGCTTTCGATGCAGCAACCCATGTGCTTCCGTCAAATACCTTCCACTTGCCGGTAGATGCATCGTATGCATCTTTTTCGGTTGACTTCCATGCCTTTGCTCTCGCATTGGAAATCAGGTTCACACCCGTTTTCGATTCCTCCGTTACAGCCGTATTCCAGTCAAGGCCGGTTTTATAGGCTTTAAACTGCCAATACGGATATGCCGAATGAAGTGCACGTAAACTCTGTTTATACGATTCCGGAAATCCCTCGTTTTTCATTGCCTGCTCAAACTGCGCATCGCTCATGGCAACTACCGCAACTTTTTTCGTCACCGGTTTCTTTGCAAGTTTTACATATTTCGCATTGGAATATCCGGTATAGGTCTTTCCCTTGTAGTTAAAACGCAGTTTATACCATCTGGTACTCTTTACTGCCACATCACTTACAATCGTAACTGCCGCTTTCTTGGCAATGGATACTTTTTTCCCGCCTACCTTTTTATATGCTGAACCGGTTCCTTTCTTTTTACGGATATTTGCCGCCTTTTTCACATTGAAAATCTGTGCATATATACCTTTTCCCGCTGTCAGTTTCACATATTTATTCTGCAGATATGCCTTTCTTGTTTTCTTTTTATATGTAAAAGAAACATGGAACCATTTTTTCCCTTTCAACGTCTTTTCACCAATTACTTTTATTTTCTTGCCCTTTGCAAGCGACATTTTTTTCTTGCCAACCTTATAAACACTCTTTCCATTTGCTTTGTAAAGCTTGGATTTTTTCAGCACCTTTGCACCCACTGAAACCGGCTGGTAGGATGTCTCATAGCGATAGGTAATCGTTGGTTCTGATGTAGATGCCGGTGTTACTGTCGGTGCAGGTACCGCAGTCGACGCCTGTTCAATCGCAATATAATTGGAACTGACAAAGCCTGTCAAAGTCGTGTTATCCTTTACAAAACTAACCTGATACCAGCCTGACAATTTCTCCAAAATAGTCACTTTATCTTCTTTCGCCAACAAAACATTGGCATTGTTATACTGTAAAATATCATAGGAAGTACCTGCCCCCGTGCGTACATTCAATGACGATGCCGTCACAATTCCCGTCTGGTTTGCCGCCAGTGAATTACCGCTGTGAAAAAACACCAGTCCACATAAAATTGTCATTCCTAAAATGGTGTAAAAGACTTTCCGGTTCATCGAATCTCTCCTTCTCATGCTTGTACAATTACATAAATGCGCTCACTGGTTTCATTTGGCATCTGTTTCATATCTTCATCCAGAAAAGAAACCAACGCAAGCCCATTTTTCTCAATCAGTCGTTTTAATGTGTCCATATCATAGGCACGCTGGTAATGCGCTTCCTCCGTGCGCTCATACAGTTCGGAATCTGCCTGTTTTCTAAAAATTGTGAGCATATATTCGTTAATATTCTGATCTTCATAAAAATAATTTTCCCAGATATAACTGACTTCCTCATCCTGCTCAACCCATGTCTGGTTGCCGATGATGTTTCGGTAACAGTACGCCGTCTTCAAATCGAAAATGAAATAACCGCCCGGTTTAACATACGTTTTCACCCGGCTAAAAAGTTTATTCATTTCCTCCTCATGAAGCAGATAATTCACGGAATCGCACACACTGAGCATCGCATCTACCGGGCCGTCCAATTCCATTTCTTCCATGTCCTGATGCAGATACAAAATATCGGAACCGCTCTCTTCCTGCTTCTGCTTCGCAATCGCAAGCATATCCACCGATTTATCCAGACCAATCATGTCATATCCGGCAGCCGCAAATTTCTCCGTCATTACGCCGGTACCGCATCCCAGTTCACAGATTCTTCCGTTCAAAACGCCCTTCTCATGCAAATACTGCAAAAGATTTTCAAACCATGTCTCATAGGGAATATGATTCATCATATGGTCATATACATTAGCAAATCCTTCATACATCATCTCAATATCCTCCTAACATTCAATTGTCTCACTCAGTGAGAAAGAATACAACAGGCATTTTACCACCTTTTTTCCTGTCATTTTTTCCAGTGCATCCCGGTATAACTCCATCTGTCTCCGATAACGCGATATAAGCACTTTTTCATCCCCGGGCTTAAGCGAATCGGTTTTGTAATCCATGAGCACAATTCCGTCATCGGTCTCATAATATCCATCAATGATTCCCTGAACCAAAACTGTCTCATCTTCCCCGCGTTCATCAAACAAATCACGTGCCGGATACCCCATAACAAACGGCTGCTCTCTGTAAAGACGCCCTTCCTTCTGTGCTTGTCGCATTTTTCTTCCTAACGTCGAGTCAAAAAAAGCTGACAGCCGTCTATAATTTAACACCTCGGTATCACTTTCGCAAAGTCTGCCGGTCTCAACTAACCGTTTTACTTCTTTACGAATCTGCGCCTCATCTTCCGTATTTACAAATTCAATTACCGCCATCACCTGATGCCAGATTGTTCCGTATAAAGCACCTCGGTTTGCCGATTTTTCTTTTGTCTCTGTCTGCATAAATGCAGGAACCGGCTTTTCTTCCTCCTTCTCCTCATGTGTTAGAATGGTAAAATCTTCCATGTCCAGTTCTTCCATCGACTGAATTTTCAAATCGGATACCGACACTTTTACCGGCAGTGGTTCCGGCTCCGGCTCATCCGCCGCATCCATCCATTCATACATCTCCTGTAAAGGTTTATCATAGCAGATGGTTGTGTCAAAATTATAAAGAGCCTGCTCCTTTACCGTCTCTTGTACCATACCATGTTCCACCTGTAAAATCAAATCATCCGTCTCGACTTCTACCAGATGAAATAAATCCGTCCGGATATGTACCGCCGGCAAGACCATATTGAAAAAGGTCTTTATTTTCTGCCTGTTTTCCCCGGTTACCGCCGCTGAATCCGTATTCTTTGCACATCCCAATAAAATCAATTTTTCCTTTGCACGCGTCATCGCAACATAAAGTTTACGCATCGCTTCGCCAAGTTCATCCTGGGCGTTTACGTATTTGAGATAATGGGTATAAATCGTTTTCTTCTTTGTCCTTTTTTCATTATCCACAACCGGCATTACCATCGCAATATCCGGATGAATCGTAAGGATGCTTTTATCCGGAACATGAATTGCGTGCCCCATGCCGCCGATTATGCAGATTGGAAATTCAAGTCCCTTACTTTTATGAATTGTCATAATCCGCACAACATTTTCTTCTTCTCCTGAGAGATTTACTTCGCCCATCTCCTCGGTCTGCTGTGAAATTTTTTCCAGATAACGAACAAACGAATACAATCCGTGATAGGTCGTCCCATCAAATTCCCAGGCAATCGCCATCAAACTGTCCATATTCGCATTTCGCTGCACACCATTTGGCATTAGGCGGACCGCCTCGTAAATTCCTGTATGGTCATAAATATCCTGCACAATTTCCCCGACGGCCGCATAAGACGCCTTCTTCCTAAAATATGAAAGTGTCTCGAGAAAGTGCTGCAATTTCTCATACAAAGCATCACTCTTGTCATAGGTTAAAATGGCATCATACAAATCTGCCGTGCGATTTTCCATGCGGATAACAGCAAGTTCATCTTCAGTCAGGGAAAACATTGGTCCAAGTAACACTGCTGCCAAAGGAATATCCTGATGCGGATTGTCAATCACCTGAAGCATGGAAACCATAAGACCGATTTCTCTCGTATCAAAAAATCCTCTCTTTTTCTCCATCACTGCCGGAATTTCATAATCCTTCAGTGCATCGAAATACGCCTGTCCCTGTGAATTTGTCTGGACGATGATGACAACATCCCCATACTCAGCCTTTCGGTACCCTTCTTTATCCTTCACATAAAGCGGCGTTTCCCCCGATACCATTTCCTGAATTTTCAGTGCTGCAAGTGTGCCCTCCGCCTCCATATTCTGCTTTCCTAAAATCGCATAGACGTCCACATTTTTCGCAATTTTTTTTTCTGTATTTTCAAAATCACTTCCCAAATGCAGTTTGGCTTCATCGTCGTATTCCACACCGCCGATATCGGTATGCATCATACGGGAAAATACTTCATTCGTACTCTCTAACACAATTTCTCTGCTTCGGAAGTTCTTCTGCAAATCAATTCTGCGGTATAACGTTCCCTCTTTTTTATTGTAGGATAAAAGTTTTTCGGCAAACAATTCAGGACGTGCGCCACGGAACCGGTAAATACTCTGTTTGGCATCTCCTACCATAAAAATATTCGGCATTTCACCGGCAAGCCCATCTCTCGAAACTGCATGAAGAATCGTATCCTGCACATAGTTACTATCCTGGTACTCATCAATCATAATTTCAACAAATTCATTCGCCAGTTCCTTCGCTGCATCCGTTCGGACATATGCGCCGCTCTCCTCATCCTTTTGTAAAAGAATCGAAATCGTCAACTGCTCTAAGTCATTAAAGTCGAGAATCCCCCGCTCCCTTTTTTCTGCCACAAACAGTTCATGCAGCCTTCTGGTCAGGCGGAATAACGCCTTCATCTTCCGGCTCGTATCCTTTAAATCATTAAGATGTTCCTCTGCCTCTTTATCAAAATACTGTTCTTTCCATTCCACCATGCGTTTTTCAGCATCCTTGCAGCTTAAACGAACGGCTTCTTTATTTGCCTTTTCCTCTTCCGTCAGGCCTCTTGGTGCACGGATTGTAAGTTTTGGAAGTCTGCCAAAATAAGCACGATACTTTTCATATCCTGAGTTCTCCGGCAAATCCGACAAAAATGCCAGCATCTCATCCAGATAAGGCTCATAAAAAAGCGGCTGGTTTGGTCCATGGCAAATATCTTTCAGTGCCTTGTATTCCTTAAGTATTCCCTGAAGAAATGTTTTCGTGGAAGCCAGTAAATTTTTTATAAATCTTGAATTTTCCCATTCGTCCACCGTCTTGACATCATAAAATGCCTCCATCTCATCCAGAAATCGGAGCGGAAACGGCTGCCCCATCATTTGATTATAAATTCTTCCAACCAGATTTCCCAGTTCATCATCACGGCGGTTAAACTCACTCATCCCCGCCAGTTCCAGAAAATCTTCTTCACCCTTTCCATACTCCTCCTCTAACAATTCATCCAAAACATCCTGCATAAGAAGTCTTGTCTCTGCCTCGGTTCCCATGCGGAAAGCCGGGTCAAGACCAATCCGGTGAAAATACCGCTTTACGATTTCACTGCAAAAACTATGTACGGTAGAAATGTGTGCAAGCGAAAGACGCCCCTCCTGCCGCAGCAAATGTTCATTTGACGGGTCTTCTGCCAGTGCTTCTTCAATACGTTCGCGCAGGCGGTCTTTCATCTGGGCTGCCGCGAGTTTCGTAAATGTCACGACAACAAACTGATCCACATTTACCGGGTCTTTTTTGTCCGTAATCCGCTTAAAAATGCGCTCCACTAACACGGCTGTCTTACCGGAACCGGCGGCCGCCGAAACCAAAATATTGCAGCCTCTCATATCAATAATCTGTTGCTGGTCTTTTGTCCAATTAATCGTCCCCATACAATGCCTCCCATACTTCGTCATCACTCATTTTTTTCATTTCACGCACACCATCTTTTTTCGACTCATGCCCGCACACACTTCCATACGGGCAATAGGTGCATCCATCGTTATCTTCATACACATATGGTATAGCTTCGATTTTACCGTCTAGAATAGCTTTTCCACATTCTTTCATTTTTTCCTTTGTGTGAGCAATCAATGTTTCAAAGTCCTTTGTGGAAAGTGTTCCGGAATTTTTTTTCAAAAGTCCTTTTTTGTCAACAGCCACCGGAACCACACCGGATTTTTGTCCGGGTATGAGCTCACCGCCATTTACTACCGACTTGTCAAGATGCCCGATAATTTCCGGCTCCTCATTCACATACCCTTTGCACTTCATGCTGTCGAGAACACGTTTTTCGTATTCTTCTTCGCTCTCCGGCTTCCAATCCAAATTTTTCTCTTTAATGGCATAGTAAAGCATCGCCGCAGGAACCGCCTCTTTGCCCTTATGCTCCTTTTCAACCATTTCTTTTGCCGCCTCCAGATAGGTCAAAAGCTGCATCTGCAATCCATAGTATACCTTTGCTAACAACAAATCCTGTGAGTCACTACTCTTATAGTCAATAATCTTAATCAATTCCTCTCCCGGAAGAGAACATAAATCCACGCGGTCAATCACACCATTGAGACAGATTTTTGCATCTTCATCAAACGGAATACACATCGATTCCCACTCTTTGTCATTGCCCCGGAATCCTTTTTCCGTGTAGGTCTGCACAAAGTCGCCCTCCTGCATCTGGTGCCACATCGCCCAGACTGAATGAACCACCTCATTTTTCAACCGCTTTAACATAAAGGACACTCGGTTCGATTGAAAATATTTTCTGCCCTGGTAGCGCTCTGCCACGGCATCGACACACTCAGCCGCCAGTAAAACCGCCTCTTCTTCGCTTAAATCCTGCCAGTTTTTGTTCCTTTGTTCCAGTTCATGTGACAAATGTTCCATCGCCTGATGGAATAAATTTCCATGATCAAGACTGCTGATTTCGTACTGCTGCCGTTCGTTCAGTAAAAGTCCATAGTGCGCAAAGAACGCAAACGGACACTGCACATACTGCTCAAATCTTGTCACGCTTCCATACAAAACATCGCCAAACAATCGCTTTGCCGCTTCTTTTTTGAGTGAATTATTTCCTGCACGTTTTTCCCGAATCCGCAGCAAATCTTTTAAAATACCAGGCGTTTTCTTTTCATAATGGGATGCAATTTCCCACCAAATAACATCCTTTGCATAAGTGCCGTCCGCCAGATGCGAAATCAAATAACTCTTTCCCTTATCACTTCCCATGATTTTTTCATAAGAAGTATCCATTTCCTCTTTTTCCACAACAAGCTTTGGAAACACCTGTTTAACGCGGTTAATCAGATAGGAAGGTCTTTTGCTCTCTCCCTTTGACGTCATAACCGAATAGGTAAGAATCACTTGCTCAGACGCTTTCGTAAGTGCTAAATACAAATAAAACTGCTCGTTATACGATTCTTTTTCCGCATCCGGTGCTAATGTTACGCCCTCTTTTTCCATGCGCTCCCTCTCACGCTCAGTCAAAAGTCCCGGTGCCCCTTTCGCCTTCGGAATACAGTTATCATTGACACCAAGGAAGAAAAGAACCTTAATATTTTTCAAACGGCTTCTTGTCACATCGCCAATCATAACCTGCTTAGCCGTTGGCGGAATAAACCCGACAATTCCTTCTGAAATTCCGGCCTCTAACATTTGTGTATACTCTTTAAATGTGACAATTTCATCTCCGAGAAGTTCCACAAACTCATCCCACAGATGAATCATCAAACGGTAAATGCTCTTATATTCTCTCGCTAAAATAAGCTTTCCATCATTTTCAAAATTCTCGCTCATGGCAAGAAGGCGCTCATAAATTCCGTTCTTCTCAACGAATCTATAGAAAATTTCCGTAAATTCACGAACACTCTTTTTACCGCCTTTTAATGCCTGCAGCGGCTCCGCAATAGAATTCACAAAAATTCTCCGGTATTCATTGACTTCCAGTAAATCCAGTCCGGAAACAGCATACTCCCATTCACTCTGATAGGCTGCCATCCCCCGGCATCCTCTGGCTATCACATAGTTTTCCAGGCAGTCTGTCTGCTCTCTTGTAAGCGGTGACAGGGCACAGCGTAAAAAACGGAACGTGCTCTCATAATCAAGTCTCTGCTGCGCCATATGAATAAAGGCTAAGAGGTATTCAGCCATCGCATTTGCCCCGATGCTTTTCGTGCTATCCAAAAAGTATCGGATTCCAAGTTTTTCAAACTCCTGCACTAAAAGCGGCTCATAAGCCGCTTCATCTGCCGTCACAACCGCAATGTCTTCCGGCTCATACCCCTCTTCTTTCATCAGCCAGTAAATGCGTCTCGCCACATAGGAAACCTCATCACGCTCCCTGTGGCACATCGTAATGTGAATGGACTCCGGCACTTTTTCCCACGGTTTAAGTCCATGGGTAAATAACCGCTCTTCCATAAAGGCAAGTTCCTCATTTTTCGCTACCCGGTAAGGAATTTTTTCCCTGCCAGCCCCTGTAATAACCGGCTCCTCTACAAGGACACCTCGTTCTCCTGCCATCTGCGTCAGACGGCGTATCGTATCAGCACTCATGGAAAACACACGGTCTCTGTATCCGGTGCGGTCTGTTGTTACCGTTATGTACATATCCTCACATACCCCTAACATTTCGCGCAAAAGTTCATACTGTGTCGGTGTAAAGCCGGTAAAACCATCTAAACAGACCACACAGTGTTTCATCATCTCAAGTGAGGAAACTACCCGTGTAAGCTGTGGCACCAGTTCCTCTGCCATCATATACGTATCGCCCATCCGTTCTGTAAACGCCTGATACACCAGACGGATATCATGCAGTTTCAAGCCAAGCAGTGAGTCCTCTCCGACTTTCTCCATAAGTTCTTCCAAAGCTTCTTCCGACACATCATACTGCGCCAATTCACATAAAAGGGATTTACATTCATCCAAAAATCCCGCTGCATTTAACCCACGTTTAAAATACAGCATTTCTTTTTTCTTTTTGGAAAATACCTGATACAAAATCATGATTTTTCCCATATCTTCCAAAACCGTTCGACGCAGCGCCGGAACCTCTTCAAAGGCACGGTATGCCAAACGGTGGAAACTGAGCACATCAATATTTAAAATCCCCTTATTTCCATTGAGGGAAACTAATGTTTTCTGGGTTTCTAATGTAAATTGATCCGGTACTAAGACAAGATAATTGATACTCGGATTTTCTGACGCATCTTTTTGAATTTTTTTGAACAGCCAGGTGCTTTTTCCACTGCCGCTCCCGCCTAAAATAAAGTGCAATGACAAACAAACTCCTCCTCTCAAAAATAGAATGCATAGCGGCAGCATGCCGCTCATATATTAACAGTAAGCACACGCAAGCACAAAATCCATAAGGAGGTTTTTCCATGGCAAAAACTAAAATTGTAGTCATTCAAATGAAAGAATTAATTTATACGGCAATTTTTGCCGGCCTTGGTATACTTCTCATCGTTTTGCTTATTATTATGTTTCTTCCGGACAAATCAAACAAAGAAAAGACCGGTTCCACAAAGCAGATTTATACGCCCGGTGTTTATACTTCACAGATTAAACTTGGAGATACCACATTAAACCTCGAAGTTGCCGTGGATGCCGACCAGGTAAAAAGTGTTGCTTTGGTCAACTTGGAAGAATCCGTGACAACCATGTACCCACTTGTGAAGCCGTCACTGGAATCCATCGAAAAAGAGTTGATTGCCGGCACTAAATTGGAGGATGTTCCTCTCTCGGACAAAAGTAAATACACCGAATCACTCTTAATTGAAGGCATCCGCACCGCCTTAAACAAGGCGGTCACAAATCCGGTCTAACTCCGTCTGCCACAGTGCCCTGCTGGCATCGCTTGGCATACGCAGATCACCGCGCGGCGATACCGATACCGTACCAACTTTTGGACCATCCGGCAGACACGACCGTTTGAACTGCTGTGCAAAGAAACGGCGAAAGAAGGTATTTAGCCATTTGGCAATCGTTTTTTTGTCATATGCTCCTTCAAACGTCACGCAGGCCAGACGGAAGATTTTTTCCGGTCCGTAACCTAACCTTAATGTATAATACAAGAAAAAGTCGTGAAGTTCATAAGGTCCCACAAGATCCTCTGTTTTCTGTGCGATTTCGCCCTCTTTTGGAGGAAGCAGTTCCGGACTGACCGGCGTATCCAACACATCGTAGAGAACTTTTTTCAAAATGTCATTTTCACAGGTGTCGGCAAAAAACTGTACCAGATAGCGGACAAGCGTCTTTGGCACGGAACAGTTCACGCCATACATCGACATATGATCTCCATTATATGTCGCCCAGCCAAGTGCAAGTTCTGACATATCGCCGGTTCCAATTACCATACCGCAGACCTGATTGGCAATATCCATCAAAATCTGCGTGCGCTCTCTTGCCTGTCCGTTTTCATATGTTACATCCTGCACCGCCGGATCATGTGAAATATCCTTAAAGTGCTGCATAACCGCATCCTGAATCCGAATTTCACGTAATGACGTGCCTAACTGCTTTGCTAACTGAACCGCATTGTCATAAGTTCGGTTTGTTGTTCCAAAACATGGCATTGTGACACAGACAATTCCTTCTCTTTCTAAATTTAACGTATCAAAAGCACGGACTGTCACAAGCAGCGCAAGGGTCGAATCCAAACCGCCGGACAACCCAATTACGGCATGTTTGCAGCCGGTGTGGCGTAGACGTTTGGCAAGCCCATACGACTGAATTGCCAAAATTTCTTCGCATCGTTCTTCTCTGTGAATACGAGTCGAAGGAACAAATGGTGTCTTTTCAAAACTTCTTGTAAGTTTTGTTTCTTCCGGCACATTTGAATCAAACCAGATTGTCGTAAAATTGTCTTTTTTCTGCCCTTTCGTAAAGGTCGTCATACGCCGTCTTTCATTGTGAAGACGGCCCAAATCAATTTCCGTAATTAAATCCTTTTCCCCGGCAAATGGTTTGCTCTCTTTCAAAACAACACCATTTTCCACAATCAGATTATGACCGGCAAACACCATATCCATCGTGGATTCTCCCTCACCGGCATCCGCATATAAATACGCCGAAAGTGTACGTGCTGACTGGTTTTTCACAAGTTCTCTGCGGTATCCCGCCTTGCCGGTCAACTCATCGCTCGCCGACAAATTCAAAATAATATGCGCTCCCGCCATAGCAAGTTCACCGGATGGCGGTATTGGTGTCCACAAATCCTCACATAATTCAATCCCAAAGGAAAAACGATGGTATTTTTTGTGCGTGAATATCAGATTGGCACCAAACGGAACGCTCTCACCCTCTTTCCAGAGATGCTCTCCGTTTTCTGCCGGTGCTTCTACAAACTGACGCGCTTCATAAAATTCACTATAGTTTGGCAGATAGCTTTTTGGCACAAACCCAAGAATTTTACCGCCATAAATAACCGCTGCCACATTATAAAGTTTTCCGTTATGGTCAAGCGGAAGTCCGACTACACTGACGATTTCGTATGATTTCGTCTCCTCGCAGTATGCAGCCAAAGCATCTTTTGCGCCCTCCACTAAGGTGTCATGCAAAAATAAGTCACCGCACGTGTATCCGGTCAGTGAAAATTCCGGAAAACAAACGAGAGAGACTTTTTCGCCTGCCATTTTTTTCACTTTTTCAACCATTTGATTTTTATTATATTCGCAGTCTGCCACACGCAAATCCGGTGTCGTAACCGCTACTTTTAAAAATCCGTTTTTCATCGTTTTTTCCTCATTTCTTTTTCCACATATAGAAAAGGGCAGCGACCAATCGCTGCCCAACTCTTTCGTAAATACCCGAAATGCCGGCTTCTGATTTTTGACTCCTAGCTATCGGCTAGGTGGGCAACCGCATGCAGCCTTCTGTCTTCCGTTGCTATGTCACCATAGTACCTTGCGGCAGTGACGGCCCGACATCCAACTACAGATATAAGAATCCCGTTTAAAGTATTGTAGGTTCAAAAATTCAGAAGGTATCGAACACTCCAGGAGATGTTCGTTTCTTGATACTATTAGTATACTGAAAACAGCGAAATATATCAAGAAATATTTTCAGAAGTTTCTGGAAATTCTATCGTAAAAATAGTTCCATTTTTTTCATCGCTTCGAACAAAAATATGCCCGCCGTGACGGCTCACAATATTCTTTGCCACAACAAGTCCAAGTCCGGAGCCTTCTTTTTCACCGTGGCTGCTTGCCCGGTAAAATTTTTCAAAAACATTTTCCCATTCACTCTCAGGGATAACAATCCCAAAATCGCGCACCGTTGTCACAATCAGTCCTTCTTCTTTTGCAACATGCATGGTAATCTCTGTTCCCTCGTCCGAATATTTTACGGCGTTTTGCAAAAGAACGGTAAACAACTGGCGGACTCTGTCGTAATCTCCCTTCATTAGGGAACATTCGTCGTCATAGGTAACACTGCCCGTCAATTTTTTCTCCTGCATAAGAATACGCATTCCGCGCATCGCATCCTGTGCCACGGCAATCACATTTAACACTTCGACATTTAATTCATAATCCGGATTTTGCATCCGCGACAAAATCAAAAGATCAGACACCAGATGTTCCATACCGTTACACTCGCTCTGAATCCTCTGCAAATATTCTTTCTGCTTGGTTTCATCCGCTACATAACCAGCCACCAACGTGTCAGCATACCCTTTCATGACGGCAATCGGTGTACGGAGTTCATGTGATACATTCGAGAAGAAATCCCGGCGGCTCTGCTCTAAGTCCTCGCGAAATTCTTCCGCTTCCACCAACTTATCCGAAAGAGTATCCATACTCTCTGCCAGCGCCCCCAGTTCATCTTTTCGACGGATTCCGGTTTTATGAGCATAATTTCCGGCAGCCAGCACAAGTGCTGCCTCTTTAATCCGGATAATCGGACGGACAAGCTGCCTAGAGAAGAAAAAGGATAATAAGAGTGCCAAAAATGCTCCTACCATAACGCAAATCAGCATGTATTTTTCGTACTGAATCACGGTATTTTCCTGCATTTCCATCGGTCCCGATACGACAACTGCTCCCGACACGTCACCACTCTTATCACGGACCGGCACTGCCACATGAAGCATAACCGTCTGGTAAATTTCATCGTAATCGCTGTAACTTTTCTTTTTCCCCCGAAATGCCGTTTTGATAATATTCTCTGTTTCCTTCGGAATATCCAATCCATCCATCTGCACATTGGTATATGCGTCAGATAATTTATGTTTACTTGATTCGTCTGCCACAATCCAGATGTCAACATTCTGCATCTTTCCAAAATCTTCCATTGCGCGCAGATAATCCATAAATTCATCCGTTTCATGGTCTTTTACTGCCTGACTTGTCCGAGTGACAACGCCATCTGCCAAATCCCCTAACTGCTGTTTGTACGCCCCGACAATATTCGTGCGGTTAAACCGTGTAAACATAAGTCCAATCAGAATTGTAAACACCAAAAGTACTACGCCAAAGGCAACGAACACACGCCAAAATATTTTCTTCATAGCGGCTCCTTATACAGTCAGTTCAAACTTATATCCTAAGCCCCAAATCGTCTTAATCTCCCAATTTGGATGTGGTACTTTATCTAATTTCGCACGCAGTCTCTTGATATGGGAATCCACGGTACGGCTGTCACCAAAATAATCCTGCCCCCACAAACTGTCCAACAGGTTATCTCTGGTAAATACCTTGCTTGGATTTCCGGCAAGAATCCACATGGTCTCCACTTCTTTTTTCGTCATCGGAAGTTTTTCCGCTCCTACATAAACGGTGTAAGTCTCAATATTTACCGTCAAATCACTGATGTTTAAGATTTTCTTTTCCTCTGTAGCCCCCGAACGTCCCATACGTCGTAACACCGCACGAACACGTGCCATAACCTCATCTCCATTAAAAGGTTTGACAATGTAATCATCGGCTCCGATATCCAGTCCCATCACACGGTCGTAATCGTCTCCTTTTGCTGTAACAAGGATAATCGGCACATCCGACTGTTCTCGAATTTTTTCACAAACTTTGTAACCATCCATGCCCGGCATCATAACGTCAAGCAGTACGACTGCCGGATTGGCTTTCTTAAACAGGTCAAGCGCCTCAAATCCGTCCTTTGCCACAACCGGCTCAAAACCTTCTTTTGCTACATAAGTACCTAAAACCTCTCGAATATCTTCATTATCATCTACAATTAAAATTCTCTGCATGGTCTTTCTCCTTTCCCATCTCTTCCTATTGTTTTTTTCCATCATAACAGTTTCAAAAACCAATTTCAAGACCCCTTCACAAAGTGACAAGTTTGTGCCACAGGCACATAATATAGTTACAGTACAAAGTAAATATGCAATGGAAAGGAGCCTTTTCATGAAGAAAAAGTTTACCTCTCTTTTGGTATTTGTACTTCTAATCAGTATGGTTTTACCGGCCGGCACTTCTTTCGCCGCAGGAAAAAGGCCAAAGCTGAACATGAAAAAATTAAATATGACTGTTGGAAGCACCTTTTCGCTTCGCGTTTATAACGCAAAAAAGAAGCATAAGATTACTTTCACTTCCTCAAAACCTTCGATTGCAACAGTAAAGACCGAAACGCAAAATGCCAGATATGCCAGTGTATCTGCCCTTGCCATTGGTTCTTCGGTCATTACCGTTACTGTCAAAAAAGGAAAAAAAGTAGTCCGCAACCTCAAATGCCGGGTTCGTGTTTCACCAAATGCAGTAAGTATCAAATTTATGAAAAATGAGGTTTCTGTTCCTCTCTCCCAGAGAACAAGACTTGAAACCATTATTAAACCAAATACTTCTGCCGAAAGACCGGTGTTTGAAAGTTCCGATGAAAGTATTGCCATTGTAAATTCCCGCGGTGTAGTAATGGGAGTTTCTCCCGGTACAGTAACAATCACTGCCACCTTACTTTCACGTAATTTAACGGCATCATGCGTCGTAACCGTACTTCCGGACAGCACAACTTCAAGTACAAAGCCAAAAAAGTACTACGAAAAAAAGAAGCTGCAGAGCATCACCTATCAATCGGCTGACGCTCTGTAGCTTCTTTTCTATCTTTTCTTTTTATTTCTGTGGACGAATAATTTTCTTTGGACATTTTTCCGCACATTTTCCACAGCCCTGACACTTTGTGCCATCAATTACGGCAATATTGTCTTCCAATGTTACGGCGCCAAATTCACACTGTCTTACGCAAAGTCCACAACCGATACAGCCGGACTGGCAGACTTCCATAACTGCTTTACCTTTATCCTTCGAACTACACTGTACCGCATAAGCAGAAGAATATGGAATCAAATCTATCACATGATTTGGACAAGTTGCTACACACTGACCGCAGGCAACACATTTGTCACGGTCTACTTTAGCAACTCCATTCTGAATGGATAATGCACCAAACTGACAGACTTCCACACAGGAGCCGAGACCAAGACAGCCATATGAACATGCCTTTTCACCACGTCCCGGTACCATCGCTGCACGGCGGCAGTCCATCTCACCAACATAGTGATATTTATTTGCTGCCACATCACAAGTTCCGGCACATTTTACAAATGCCACCTGTTTTTCTGAACTTCCGGCATCCACGCCAAGAATTTCTGCAATCTTAGAAGCTACCGGTGCTCCACCGACCGGACAACCGTTTACCGGTGCATCCCCGGCTACAATCGCCTCTGCCAGACCATCACAACCCGGATAACCACAGCCGCCACAGTTGTTTCCCGGCAGACACTCACGTACTTTTTCAACTCTTTCATCGGTCTCTACGGCAAATACCTTACCTGCTACCCCAAGAAGAATACCAATCAGGATACCAAGCACCGCAAGGAGAACTACTGAGAAAATAAATACTGTCATTTCAAGTTCCTCCTTTCCTAAAAGCTAACGCCGCCGAAACCGCAGAAAGCAATCGCCATCAAACCTGCCGTTACCAGCACAATCGGTGTTCCTTTCAATACGCTCGGAATGTTACAATTTTCAAGTTTCTCACGAATACCGGCCATCAGTACAATCGCAAGGAGGAAACCAAGTGATGCACCAATACCATTTACGGTACTAGCCAGTACTCCATAGTTGTTCTGTACGCTGAGCAGTGCCACACCAAGTACCGCACAGTTTGTCGTAATCAGCGGAAGGTATACACCAAGTGACTGATACAGAGCCGGCATCATTTTTTTCAATACCATCTCAACGAACTGAACCAAAGCTGCAATTACCAAAATAAATACGATAGTATTTAAATATACCAAATCATTTGGCAAAAGCAGGAAGTTATACAATAAACTGGTAATAAAGGAGGCAATCGTAATTACGAATACAACTGCACCGCCCATACCGGCAGCGGTTTCCACTTTCTTGGATACACCAAGGAACGGACAAATGCCAAGGAACTGACTCAATACGAAGTTATTCACAAGTGCCGCCGTAAAAAGAATGGTAAAAATACTCATGCGTTTTCAACCTCCTTTTCTTCCTCGTCCTCTTCTTCTTTGTTTGTTGCGCTCGGCATTTTCAGTTTATTCTGAAGGGCAGTAAGTCCTGCCAGAACAAAGAATGCGCCGGGAGCCATAACAAAAATTGAGATATTTACTGCGCTTGGAAGGATTGTGAATCCAAAAATGGAACCACTTCCAAGGATTTCTCTGAAAATACCAATCAGCGTTAATCCCATCGTAAATCCAAGACCCATACCAATTCCGTCAAATGCTGATGCAATAACCGGATTTTTGGAAGCATAGGCTTCGGCACGTCCTAAGATGATACAGTTTACTACAATCAACGGAATGTAAACACCAAGTGCCGAGTACAAAAATGGAATGTACGCCTGCAAAAGCAGCTGAACAATCGTTACAAACGATGCTACAATTACGATAAATGCCGGAATACGAACTTTATCCGGTATAATCTTACGCAATGCTGAAATCAGCATATTGGATAAAATCAATACAACCGTTGTCGATAATCCCATGCCCAGACCATTCATGGCCGAGGATGTAACCGCCAAAGTCGGACACATACCAAGCATCATGACAAACGTAGGGTTTTCTTTAACGATACCGTTAATAAGGCGCTCGCCACAAACATTTTTACTCATACTGACCAGCCTCCTTTCCGGATGCATCATAGAACAAGATTCCCTTTACCGCTCTCGTAATCGCACGGGAAGTAACCGTAGCGCCCGATAATGCCTGTACCTGGGTATCTGTTGTCTCATTTTTATTATACATTTCTTCCGATGTGCTCTCCGGTGCTTTGATTCCTTTGAAACGTGCCTTAAACTCATCGTTTTCACAGTTTGCACCAAGACCTGCGGTCTCGCTCTCACTGGTAATCTGAATACCGGTAATCGCACTCTGTGCATCTACACCAAGAGCAAAACTGATTTTACCACCATAACCTTTGAGCGCGTTAGCAAGATATACTTTTCCGCCATTTGCTGTCGGATGTACTTCAGTAATCTCTACATATTCGGAAAGCAAATCGCCTTCTTTTACTTCTGCATTTGAAAGGTCATGCTTACCTAAATAAGCAGCCGCACCGGATACCGCTTCTGCATCGTTATCCTTTACGGAATCTCCCTGTGCCACAACAACAGCGCAGGCTTCGTTATTTGTCTTTTTCTGAGCATTGTCAATCGGGTCCTTTGTCAACATATAAACACCTGCTAACACGGCACCAAGAATCAGGGTGATCGCACATAAGATAATGGCGTCCTTCATCATACTGCTTTTCTTATCCATTTGCTTTGCCCTCCTTTCCAAATGCCTTTGGAACGGTATAGCGTTCAATCAATGGTACAAACAAGTTGCCGATAATGATGGCAAAGGATACACCTTCTGCGGACTCACCGAAGAATCGGAACAAGCCAGTCAAAAGACCAAGTAAAATTGCATAAATCACTTTACCCTTTGAAGTAATCGGACTCGTCACGTAATCAGTTGCCATAAAGAATGCACCAAGCATCAAGCCGCCACCGCAGAGTTCATACAAAAGCGGATAAGCAGCCGCACCGGCAATTACCATATACAAAATGTCAAATACGGCAAATGTTGCGATGTAAATAACCGGGATTTTCCAGTCGATAACACGACGGAGCAAAAGGTAAATGGCACCAAGCAAAAGTGCTGCTGTCGATGTCTCACCAATGGTTCCTGTCGTTGTTCCCAAAAACATCTTCAAAAGACTTGGGTAACCGCCTTCTTTAACATCCATAAGTGGTGTGGCAGAACTTGCTGCGTCAACGGAAATACCGTATAACCAGTTACTTCCTTCTTTTACCGTAAAACTTGTCATGACGCTACTGAATGACAACATCAAAAAGCAGCGGCCGCCAAGTGCCGGGTTCATGAAGTTCTGACCCAGTCCTCCGAATAACTGTTTCACAACGATAATGGCAAATACACTGCCAAGAACACACATCCACAGATACTTTGGATTTCCCATCGTAGCCGGCAGATTCAATGCTAACAATAAGCCGGTCAAAAGGGCACTAAAGTCATTTGTTGTTACCTTCTGTTTCATCAATCTCTGCCAGATGTATTCTGCCAACATACAGGATACACAGCAGGTTAAAATTACTAATACTGCACTTAACCGGAAATTATAAATACCAATGATGGTAGCCGGCAATAAGGCAATTACGACATCTCTCATGATGGACTGCGTAGAAGAATGGTCACGTACATGAGGAGATGAAGAAACGTTCCATAATTTCTCTTCCATTGTTTCCTCCATTCTGCTGCTTTTGCAGCATATTTTCATGGCTAAACATGCTTATTTTTTTCTGTTCTGGTCCATAACCGCACGTCTTGCCTGTTTGAAAATCTGTGTCAGGCGTCTCTTCGCCGGACAAACAAATGTACAAGTACCACATTCATAACATTCCATACCATTAAGCTTCTGGAAGTAATCCAAATCATTGCGCTCAGCAGCCTGTGCCATCATCTGTGGCACCAAGTGGCTCGGACATACCGTCGCACAACGGCCGCATCGAATACAATTCGTCGGCTCAAATTTTTCAACTTCATCCTCGCTCATTGCCAAAATGGAAGAACTTGTTTTCGTAATCGGCGTGTTCAAATCATACATTGCCATACCCATCATCGGGCCGCCGGAAATCAGTTTCTTCGCATTTTCTTTGAGTCCGCCTGCTTCTTCTAACAGCTCGGCATGGCTCATACCAAATTTGACTTTATAGTTCTGTGGTTCTGCCATCGCATCACCGGTCAGTGTTACCACGCGGCTCATCGACGGTGTTGTCTTACATACGGCATCATAAATAGCAAGTACCGTCTGTACATTATCCACGATACAGCCTGCATCAGCCGGCAGCATTTTGGAGTTAATCTTACGTCCGGTCGTTACATAAATCACCTGACGCTCTGCTCCCTGTGGATATTTTGTTTTTAATACCTTTACCTCAATATCCGGATCGGAATCCGTGAGATACTGAAGTTTTGCAATTGCCTCCGGTTTGTTATCCTCGATGGCAATGACACCTTTTGCATTGTCAAACAAAGATAATACAACGTGAAGTCCCTGAATCAAATCCTCCGGACGCTCTAACATCAAGCGGTAATCCGAAGTCAGATACGGCTCACACTCTGCTCCGTTTACAATGACATAATCAATTTCTTCTTCATTTTTCGGCGTAACTTTAACGTTTGTCGGGAATCCGGCTCCTCCCATACCGACAATGCCGGCATCTTTGATAATCTGACGGATTTCCTCCTTTGTCAACTGGGTGTAATCCCTGTCTGCGCCAAGTCCTTCAACCGGCTGATATTCCCCATCATTTGCAATTACAACGCAGGTTGCTTTTGCTCCCGATGACAAAAGTCTTGGCTCTACGGCTTTGACCTCACCGGATACAGAACTTACAATGTTGGCGGAAATAAAACCACTTGCTTCGCCAATAATCTGTCCCATCTTCACTGTATCACCAACAGCTACGACAGGTGTTGCCGGGGCTCCAATATGCTGGCTCATAGGAAATACAAGTTCCTCCTTCGCATCCATTTCACGAATTGGAGAATCCATGCTGAGTTCCTTGCCCTCATAAGGATGTGCTCCCCCTTTAAAGGTTGACTGTCCCAATGAAACTTCCTCCTTTACCGAGTTTTTGATACATATTTATCATTATAGCACATTCGACAAAAATGACAAGTTATCGTCTCAATTTTCAAAGTTTGTACACATTTTTCCCTTTTTTTACCGTTTGAATATGTAAAAACAGCGCCACCCCGGATAGACCGGACCAACGCCGTTTTATTAACTCATTCGATTTCCCGGAAACATCTGTCTTTCTGCATGAAGATGGCTGTATTTTTCCTTTGTCGCCATTCCCCCGCGGATATGCCGTTCGGATTTATTTACATCAAGTATTTTCCTTGCTTTTGCAGCAAGGGAAGGATTAATCCTAAGTAACCGCTCCGTTACATCTTTATGTACCGTACTCTTGCTCACGCCAAACTGGCCTGCCGCCTGCCGTACGGTTGCCTTATTCTTTACAATATATTCAGCAATCGCCACCGCACGCTCTTCAATCGGTGTTTTTTGAATATGATATCCTTTCAAAAAAATCCCCCTGATTTGGTGTTTGTATAATCTATGCACCAAAGAGGGGGATTATTCGTCTATTTAGAGCAAGGCGTTCCTATACATAAATCTGCCATTCAGAATCTCCCTGATTATAGGAAGAAATGGCCTCAATCACCTGAAAATAATGCTCTTTTGCTTTCCAGTAATCACTAAACAAAAGAGGAACTCCCTCACTTCGCCAGGAATACTTATCACTCATTCCCCACCAGACAATGCCGGTAATTTTCGCACCACTGTCCTTTTCCGTCATCAAAAGCATCATAAGATTATACCATTTAGCAATTTGATTAATCTGTGAGGTTTCACTCTGCACCTTGTCCGTCAAGTCCATCTCAGTCAACTGAATTTCAATACCTGCCGCTTTAAAGACATCAATCGCATTGGTACCAATATCCTCAATTGCCGGATATCCCATGTCCAAATGTGTCTGCATGCCAACACCGTCACAGATGATTTCGCCGGTTTTATTTACCTCATCTTTCGTATTAAAATACTGAATCATCTTGACCATTTTGTCACTCACCTGATAGGTATTATACTCATTGCAAAGCAGACTCACATCATCCGTAAGTCCAAAATCTTCAAGAATCGAATGTCCAATTGCAAATGCTTCCTTGATATACACAGGGGTGAGAATGCCGCTATGCTTATTTTTATTATACGTATATTCCGGATAATAAACTTCATCCCAGTAACTCTTTGTGCCGCCATCGTTATTGTGCAAATACTCATTGGCAATATCCCAGTTATCAATTACCTCTCGTCCCACATAAACACCATCCGCGTTTTGATATGTGTAAATATGAGTCATAACATTACGCACTAAATACTCCAAGCGTCCATCCATAACATCTTTCGAAACGTATGCACCCGACTTACTGAAATTTTCCTTAAAGAACCACTGCGGTGTCTGCTTATGCCACACAAACACATGGTAGCGCATTTTAAGTCCGTTTTTATAAGCGGTGTTTAAACAGTTATCAATGGAATCCATATTAATAATCGGATAGGTTGTATCCTTATACTTGTAGGTAAATTTAGCGGTGTCTACATATCCATCCGGATTTGTGTTCGACAACGTAGCCTTTGCACCACCAAGCAAGTAATCCGGTTTCATCTCATTTCCCATAGTAATGGAATTGTGCTGGGATGCAACAAAACTCATATTTCCGGAATTATTCATTTCATAACTGCCAATCGCATTTCCCACTTTGCCAAACATATCACCATAAGCTCGTTTCAAAGAACTTCCGTCCACAATGTTTGTAATTTCACCATTTCCCAGAGTTACAGACAAAATCTCAATATAACCAACTGATGCCTGCGCATTCTGTACCACAAGATATAAATCACCGCCTGCGTATCCTGCAAGTGAAAGTTCCGCTGTACGATTTACATAAGCATCCGAAAATCCGGCCCAGTCACCATCTTTATTGGCCAGCTTAAATCCAACCAAATTTCCGGAAGTATCCGAAATCTCGACACCATTTTTATCATATACCTCTGCCGTAACCGTAACGGTAGAATACTTTGTCATATCAATTCCCGACAAATAGGATGTCAAATTATAAATACTGCCGGACCACAGACCATTGTACGCATTTTCATTTTTCCAGATACCACCGGACAAATCTAATTTTTTATCCGCTGTTGTGCTCGCAACCGCTGTCCCTGTCACGGAAATATTTAGATAAATAGATGCTTCTCTATATGTTTCCTTATCACTTGGTGTAAATACTACCATATAGTCTTTTTTGCCCGGACTTGTAAGCATAAGTTCCGGATTGGCAAATGAGAATTTTCCTGCCACCGTCACACCGTCTGCATCGGTTACTTTTCCACCGGAAAGTGTAACCGCACTCAATTTTTTCCCGGTCACGGCTCCCGTATATTTTGGCTTTGTCTTAACAACTACCGCCTTCTTTACCGTATAAACCGGAAGTGAAATTCCTTTAATCTCCTCAAAAGAACTGTCTTTTGGAACAAACTTTGCTGTCGCATGGCTTTTCCCCATTTGCTTTAATACGGCATCCGGCTGTTCCCACTCGTAGGAGCCAGAGATTTTTTCTCCATTGCTGTCCGCAATCTCTCCACTAGAAATCGCAACCTCTGAAAGCTTCTGTCCCACTTCAGCCTGAGCCGCAAATGGCTTTCGCATCAATGTGCTGGTGCCATCCGGTACGGGAGTTTCCGTCGGTTTTGCCGTCGGAGACGCTGTCGCCTTGTCGGTCGGCGATGGCGTTTCTTCTGTGCCATTTGTCGGTTTTGTTGTCGCGCCCGCCGTCGAATTTGCTGTCGGTGCCACCGTTACATTCTGTGTTTTCTTCTCTGGCTGAGCTTTCTTTACCACAATCGTGAGAACAGCCTTTTTCTTTTTATTCGTCTTTGACCGCACGGTAATTTTGGCCGTACCCGCCTGACAGGCAGTAAGTTTTCCCTTTGACGAAACTTTTACTACCTTTTTCTTTGACGATTTGTATGTCACCTTTTTATACTTCGCCTTATTGGGCTTAACTTTAACGGATACTTTCAGTTTGAAAGAATCTCCTTTTTTCAATGTCAGCTTCTTTTTTACATTTTTAATTGTTACTGATTTTACTTTTGCTTTTGCCTTTGCATCGGCTGACGCAGGCTCATTCAGTGAAAGTCCGGAAACCATCAGCCCCATCGCCGCAAAAAACGCCACAACTCTTTTTGTTATCTGCTTCATAACAAAAACCTCCTTGTTTCATAACATCCATCATTATGGATATTATACGAAACAAGGAGGCAATAACGCAATGTATTATCCTAGCAAAAGACTACATTTTTAGACATCTTTATAAATCTTCATCTTCATCATAAATTTCATATTTTTTCGCTGCCTGCGCGATATTTAATGAGTGATCCGCCACACGCTCCAAGTCCACTAAAATCTCATTAAAGTACAAGCCCTGAACCGCTTCACATTTCATTTTGCTCAAGCGCTTACTGTTGGATGCACGCATCTTGTCAACCATCTTATCAATATCCGCTTCCAAATCATAAATAACGCGGTACAATTCTTCGCTTGGATTTGAGAAATGCTCACATGCCAAATCATAAATCTTATAAACTGCTTGTGACAATTCCTTCAAGTTCTTCAACGCCTTATCAGAGAACTTACGCTTGTCCTCTTTCATCTGCAGTGCATATCCGAGAACATTTTCCGCATGGTCGCCGATACGCTCCAAATCCGTCACAATATGATACAGATTGCCGGCATGGGTCGCTTCTTTCTCAGAAACTCCAAGCTGGTTTGTACGAATCAGTGCTGCCACGATTTCTTTATTCAAAAAGTCCACTGCTTCCTCATTTCTCTCGAACTGCTCCTTGGAAATCGTCATACTTCCAAAATAGGCTTTTGTCGAAGCTTCCATATTTTCACGAACCAAAGAATGCATTCTTCCGACTTCCTGGTCAATCTGCCCAATCAAAACCGTACCGGACTGATAACCGGATTCATCAATATAATGAAGTGCTGCTTCTTCTTTGTCATCCTCACCGCGAATGACAAATTCAGAAATTTTAACCAGATATTTCGCACATGGCAAAAGAATTGCTACTGTCACAAGGTTGAAAATCGTATTGGCATTGGCAATCTGTCTGGTCGGATTTCCCGGAGCTGTATTTAAAATCCAATCGAAGATAACCGGGAAAATCTGCGTAAGTATCATAAACAGCACCATGCCGATACTCTCAAACAAAATAACGATAAAGGCCACACGTTTGGCATCTTTGCGTCCACCAAGGGAAGCAAGTGCCGGTGCAACACTCGCACCAATATTCATACCGAGCATAATGTAAAATGCCTGTGGAAAGGCACCCGGGAATGCCATAACACCACTGAGTGCCAACATCTGCAAAACACCGACGGATGCTGATGCACTCTGAATAATAACGGTGAAAATAACACCAATCACAACGCACAAAATCGGATTGGAAAACTTCTGCAATAAACTCTGGAACCAAATCTCGCCTGCTAACGGCTTCATTGCTGCACTCATCGTACCAAGTCCAATGAACAATACACCAAGGCTGGCAATAATCTGTCCTACATTTTTTACCTTAGGTTTTTTCGAAAACATAGTAATTGCCACACCAACGAACGCAATCACCGGTGCAATTTCGGAAATATTAAAGGCAATCAACTGTCCGGTAATCGTTGTTCCAATCTTTGCTCCCATCAGGATTCCAACGGAACGCTCCAACTGCATCATACCGGCATTTACAAAACCAACTACCATGACACACATGGCATTGGAACTCTGAATCAATGCGGTCAGTCCCGCACCTACCATCATCGCTATAATGCGGTTTTTGGTCAGTTTCTCAAGAATCTTTTTCAAGTAAGAGCCTGCTACCAACTTCAAACCATCGCTCATCAGGTTCATACCAAAGATGAACATTGCAAGGCCACCCGCCAAATTAATCACATTCCATATAGACATTTCATTATCCTCTCTCTACAATTTGTAAAGTCATGTAAAATTTATGTGTATCCATGTAAAGCCCCTAACAACTAATATATCATTGTTAGAGGCTTAACTCAATAACTTTATTGTTTTTTTATACTTGCACGGGCAGGGCACTCAAGGAGCAAAATCTCCTGTACCTGCAAACAAAGGGAATTCATCGCCGAATTTCTTTCCTTGTCTCCCGCAGCATTTCCGCAGATTCATGAAGTCTTGAAACTTCTTTTTCATCCAGCGAAATCGGAATCGTTGTCTCAATTCCTCTTGCTCCCACAATTGCCGGCATACTCAGCACAACATCCTCCAGAGCATACTCGCCATGCATACGGAGTGAAATTGGGAAAATCGATTTTTCATCCCGCACAATTGCCTGACAAATCCGCTTTACCACCATCGCAATTCCATAATATGTGGCATCTTTTTTGGCAATAATCTCATAGGCGCTGTTTTTTACCTGTTCCTCAATGCTCTCGGTATTTCCTTCGTGATTAAAGTGCCCCCGCATTTCACAAAAGGAATTTAACGGAACGCCCGACACATTGGCACTGCTCCACGCCGCAATTTCACTATCACCATGCTCACCGATTACAAAGGCATGCACGCTTCGGCTGTCAACTCCTAAATGCTGCCCCAGATGATACCGAAGTCTCGCAGAATCTAACACGGTTCCTGAACCAAACACACGGTGTTCCGGGAATCCGCTCACTTCCATCGCAACCTGCGTCATAATGTCAACCGGGTTTGAGACAATGAGTAAAATCCCCTTGTACTCCTGTTCTTTTATCTGTGTCACAACATCTGTCATTATTTTTGCGTTTTTTTGAACCAAATCAAGCCTTGTTTCATTTGGCTTCTGATTGGCACCCGCCGTAATTACAATAATTGACGCATCACCTACATCTTCATATCCGCCCGCATATATTTTCATTGGACCGGCAAACGAGGCACCATGGCTGATATCCATTGCCTCGCCTTCCGCACGGTCTTTATCCACATCAATCAATACCATTTCCGAAAAAAGTCCGCTTTGCATAAGCGCAAACGCTGACGCCGAGCCAACAAAACCGCAGCCGACAATTACTACTTTTCTGACATTGACACATTCACACTTCTCTGACATAACACCCTCCATTTTTTACATAATAAATCCATAAGCATCTGCCACTGATTTTCTATCCTGTGTTATGCCCATAAATTGTTTTTTTATTCGTCGGTATTAATGTTGAAAATTTGACCTTATAAAAAGCAAAATTTTAGATTATGAGTATAATAATGCCCTCCATAGGAAATAGTATTTCTCATGGAGGGATTCTTATGAAAAAAGATAAAATGAAATCAAAAAATACGGATTATTCCTGTGACGACTATGACGATTTCTTTGAGGACGACATAGCCGAGACTGAATCGGACTACGACGACATTTCTGATTTTGAGCCGCCAAGAGATGTGCCCAAAAGGGAGGAATGATTCTTATTATATTTAGGACAGTGCAATATATGTTGATGCGACTTCAGCCTTTTCCAAGGAATAATATAAAATGTTCTTTTTCTTCCTATCAAATGCCTTTGAATATCCACCGGGAATGGTAGCGATATACGGTGTTTTATTTTTCCCCAGCAAATACTGTTTTATGCTGCCATTTTCCCCTATGCCAAAAAATGCATAATTCATCCAGTTTCCAAGTTCAGTAACCGGTGTCTGCCCCTGTCCCAGTGAAAAGTCGTTGTTCTCTCCATCCTTATCATAATCACTTATCTGCAATGAAAATTCCGGTGTGAATGCTATTTTATTTTCCACCCCAAACCGTTCTTTCGTTAATTTCATCGTATCCAGAATATCATTTCCTTTTTTCGTTTGTATATAAAACTCGCCGTCATCATAATACATTGATTTCGGATTGTTTTCGATTTTTTTCTGAGAAGCATACATTACCTCTACCGTTACACCCTTTATTTCTGCCTTTGCTAATGACTTTGTGTATTTTTCCTTTTCACTAACACTTTCCGTTTGGGCTGCATCTTTTGTATCCTGCTGTCCCACAGCATCGGTCAGACACGAACAGCCTGCCAGCAGAAAAACAACCACTGCTACTGCGCCCATCCATTTTTTATTTTTTCGATATGTCATAATATTCTTTACCCTCCTTCTTACACGCGACTCGCCAAAGCAAAGTGCCCCTGCCGCTAAAATCCTTTTATTCATGGCAAATCCCAAAAGTGCTCTTCCATAAACGGCACGAATATCTTTGCCACTTTTACTCATCACATACTCGTCACAGCTCATTTCCATATCTCGAATCATGGCAAAATACGAAAGCCAGACAAGCGGATGAAACCAATAGATGCACACAAGGAAAAAGGCAAATAATTGAATCCAATTGTCTTTTCTTGCAATATGATGTTTTTCATGACATAAAATGAAATCTTTTTCTTCCTCCGGCAATCGGAAAGGAAGATAAATTTTCGGTCGAAATACCCCCACAACAAAAGGGGAAGAAATATTTTCACACTCCCATATGTTATCTTCTAACCGCACCGCCTTTTTCGTTCGTCTTTGCATTTGTATGAACGAGAAAAGATTCCACACCAGAAAAACTGCCATTCCCGCAAGCCATACATATAAGAAAATCTGCCAAATATTTTCCCAGTCAGAATTGTTTCCGGCATTCGTTACAAAAAAGTCACCTGTGGCATCCGACTTTATCCGCTCCGTTTGTTTTTCATTTCCCGATGTCTGCTTTTCTTTTATGATCGTCCTGCCTGCTGGTACTTCCGACAATTGCTCTTTCTCCGTAACAACTGTTGACTGCCCCGGCATCGGAATCGACTCAAACAAACGGAACATACTCATCGGCGAAGTAATGGATACCGGCACCACTAGACGTACCGCCACTAAAAGCCATAAAAAATACAAATATTTTTTATGAAAGCGGTATAGTAAAATCCGCAAAGCAAAAACAATCACAATGACAGGAACTACCTGACTTCCCATGAAAAAAATTTTCTCAAAAATATCCCTTATCATCATTTCCTCCCTTTCTGCTATTTTTCATCACTATAACGGTCAATAATATCTTTAATTTTTTGTGCCTCCTCCGCAGAAATTTTCTTTCCACCCAGAAAAGCAGTAAGAAAATTTGGAAGAGAACCTCCAAATGTCCGCTCGACAAAATAATCGGATTCATCTCTCTGCACCCGCTCTTTAGAAATCAATACCGTCACAAATGCATTTTCATTTTTAATGTAACCTTTTTCTGACATTTTTTTAATCGTTGTATATGTCGTAGACTTTTTCCAACCAAGTATTTCATTGCATAATTTCACAAGTTTGCCAGAGGGAATGGGTGCATAGTCCCATACAATTGACATAAAACGGTAATCACTGTCGCATAATTTTAATTGTTCCATTACAGCCTCCTTTTGGTCTACAACTATAAACCTTGTGTTTAGTCTATAACAATAGACCTGTTTTGTCAACACTCTTTTTTAACAATAGAATTTGTTGCAACTCTCTTTTTCACGTGCTAAAATAATGTGTTATCAGGGCAGCAAAAGCCCCACACAATACAAAAGGAGGAAGCAGACATGGCAAAAAGAAAATTATCATCAACCCAAATATACTATCGCATTAGTCTGGCACTTCTTCCTATTATGCTCGGTCTTTCCCTTTTGTATCAGGCAGGGATTTTTATTCCTACTAAGATTTTTCCACCTTGTATGTTCCATGCTTTGACCGGTTTTTCCTGTCCCGGCTGTGGCAGTACACGTGCGGTTTCCGCTCTGCTTCGTGGTGACTTACTCACCAGTTTAAAACTTCAACCGGCAATCTTTTACTGTGCCCTTATCTATACCGCCTTTGTCCTTTCTCATACACTGGCATTACTCATAAATGGCATAAAAAAGAAACACCCCTCTCTTTTCAAAAAGGGATGTTTTCTTCATCATTTTTCTCATTTTCGCGGTATGCACCTAAGCGCGAATATCCTTTATGTACTTGTTTGGATTTTCCTTGGTTTTGGTGTACTGCGATTTGGTTATGAATTGTGGGTTAAGGCTTATCTGATTTTATCATAATGCGTCCACATTCTGATAATCTTGATGGTTCCCTCATACTCAACCTCATCAATCAAAACTGGATTTTTACACACTTCATACACTAGTCTATGCTGAATATTAATCCGTCTCGAATAAGCTCCCTGTAAATTTCCCATAAGAGCCTCAAATGGTGGCGGATTCTGAAACGGGTTTTCTCTTATAACATCAATAAGAATTTTCGCCTTTTCATCAAGGTGTACACTTTTTAAATTTTTAATATCTTTTACTGCCTGTTTTGTGTATACAATTTTGTACATGCGTTTACCATTCTACATCTTCCTCTGGCACACAATCCTCTATCGATGTTTCCAACCCTGTTCTTATGGATTCAACCATCCCCGGAATTGAGTTAAGATATACTGTTTCCTGTATTGCATTCCAATCACTCTCAGAAACAAGAACCGCATTTCCTTTTTTACTCACAATTAAAGTTGGTTCACTATAAAGGTTCACATTTTCTACCAGATTGTAGAGTTCCTTTCTTGCATTTGTAATATTAATTGCTGACATAATAATTCTCCTTGTTATTATCCATTTGTTCTACGTTATCATATTTAACGATTTGTACTTTTATTATTCATTATATTTTTTATGTCATTTATATTATAGCGTACGCTTTCGCGTACGTCAAGTATGGATTTAACTTATAACAAAGAAACACCCCTCTTTTCTCAAAAAGGGATGTTTCAATTACTACATATTATCAATTCTACAAAAACATCTTATATGTAGAGTAAGAGTACGCGGATGCTGCTGTACAAAATGCAACCACACAAACTGCAAGTACAATCGCACCAAGCACACAGCCAATAATCGATGTAATAAATCCTGCTGTTGCCATGCCCTTTTTCTGAGGCGAAAACATCGTCTTATTACGTGAATACAATACCAATGATACAATGGCGCACGCAAGACTGATTACTCCCCAAGCGACGCAGCAAAAACAAATCGAAACAATACCAAGCACCAAAACCGCAATAGCGATACCATCTTTATTCGGATTTGGCATCGGACTAGGATTCGGCTGATACTGGTAGCCATTATTATTCATCTGTTCGTCCATTTTTTCCTCCTTATAAACTGTGATGTACTTAAAGAACTATCATAATAATTCTTGCAATCAGTCCAATTCCCCACAAGCAAATGCCGATAATACTAGTTACAAAACCAGCTGTTACCATGCCCTGCTTCTCCGGTGAAATATCATTTATGCTTGATGCGCGCAGTGCCAATGCCACGATACCACAAGGAGCACAACAGCAAATTGATACTATACCAAGAACCAAAATAGCAACTGCATAATTGTCCTTATTCTGATTTGGCATCGGATTCGGCTGACTCTGGTAGCCATTATTATTCATCTGTTCATCCATTTTTTCTCCTCCTTATCGTTTATTTATTTCAAGTGTAACCGAATTTCCGTTTCCTTGTCAAGGAGTATCTTTCTTAACCTTCTGCGAAATCACACGTTCATAATCATACCCTGTGTCCTGCTGCCTCTCGACCGGTTTCAATTCAAATGCTGCAACCGCATTTTTCTCCAAACAGAATGAAATTTCCAAGCAGTCATTCTCCGCTTTTACCGTCTGGGTTGTAATCCATGGCTTCGCCACTTCACGCAGCAAACTCACCTCATCTTTCGATGGATTTGCCGGCTCCCCAAGGTCGTGCCAGACTTTCAGTGGATTGCCATGCTCTTCATCTACAATTTTTACAAGATTGCAGTATTCTTGTCGTTCATAATTTTCCGGCAGATGAATGGTATAAGTGACTTCCTTCTTCTCGCCTTTTCCATCATTGTCCGGATTCCAGATAACACCATAATAACTGCCATCTTTCTGCTTTGTAATAAGCGAATCCTCAGAGCGGTGAATGCAGGTACCGGTTAATCTTTTATAAAAAGCAAATGTCCAAAACGTCGGCTTTGGAATACAGCCATTTGCTACCAGTCCAAATCCACCATGAAACGGAGTAAACGGAACCCCCAGTTCCTCAAACACATCGCCAAATGTCCAATACGAATACGACGTGTGGCAATCCCCAAGTCTCGACAGCATATGCGCCACATACGCAGCGTTATAACAGGTATCGTGTACCGGTGCATTCGGAATATACGACGTGTTATATTCTGTGATATGAATATCTTTGCCGGCAAACTCCTCATAACTGTCCACAATTTCACGCGATTTTTCCAATCCAGAAAATGCATCGTCCGGATCATGTAAATCAATATAGCCATAATGTCCTACCCGATCCGGCACATAACTTGTATAATGATGCCGCGACACAAAGTCAAGCGGCAGTTTTTTCTCCTTTACATAATCAAGAAAATCCTGCAGCCACGATACATCATCAACACCGCAAATCGCCGGTCCGCCAACCAGAAGTCTTTCATCCACTTCTTTCACTGCCTTTGCCGTAACTTCATATAAATGAAAATATTCCTGTCTGTCAGCATCTTTCCAAAACCCCGGCAGATTCGGCTCATTCCAGACTTCAATCGGCCACAGCAAAACCTCATTTTCCCCATAACGCTGCATAAGATGACGAAGCGTGTTCTGCACAAGGCGCGCCCACTTATTATAATCCGCCGGGGGCGTAATATTACCCTTCCAGTAAAATACCGTCTCTTCGCCGCTTGCCATTTGTTCCGGCATAAAACCAAGCTCAATAAATGGACGGATTTTCAAATCCTGATAAGCATCCATCACCATATCCAAATAAGTAAAATTGTATTCTTCTTTCACGGAACCATCCGGCGTAATAAATTCCTGATAAATTGCCATGTCCTTACAGAAAAGTCCATGACCACGGATATAGTCAAATCCAATCTTTTTCTGGACCAGTGCTAACTGGTCTAAATATTCTTTGTGAAGTGCCAAATCCATGCGTCCTGTTCCGATACAGGAAAATGCGCGGTTGTGAAACATGACCGGTTCATTTTCATAAACTTCATATTTTTCCATAGTATCCTCCCTCAAACAATCATAAATAATGAAACAAGCTGGCAGCATTTATTTGTAAATAACAAACGAACACCGTCAGCCTATTCCCACATTCAAAAAAGTGCCTGCTAAACCTTTTTCATCGTCATTGTATCATATGCCCCACACCTAGAAAATGGATTATCCAATCATTCTATTGCATTTTTACAATAATTTAGTCCATCCTTTTCCCATATTGCCTGCCTTCTCTTTTCATCTAAAACAAGCCATTCTTCCAGAGACAACGGCGTATAATCAGAAAACATGCAGAATGTATTAATCATCCGGCATGGAATCGGCATCGGTTCATTCTGCCCCGGATTCTGGTGCTTCGTGTTTCGTGTCATACGGATGAACTCATTTACCAGAACTTCATCGTGTGTATCATGTACATGTCCGTACATCATCACCGTTTTCGGATTTCCCTCCTTATTACGGCGGTACTGCCCATTGTAGCAAAAGATTGGATAGTGCGATAAAATAATCTTTCTTTTATTATCGTTCAGCTCCGCATACGGCTTAATCCACTCAAAACGGGTTGCATCAAACCGGCGGTCCTCGAGATAATTGTCGTGATTTCCTTTCACAAGAAACAGCCTGCCATTTAACTGCTGCAAAATATCATTCGTCTTTTTCCCACGTTCCATAGAAACATCCCCAAGAATAACGACCTCGTCATTTTCCCGGACTTTTTTGTTCCAACGCTCAATCATATATTCATGCATTTTATCACAGTTTTCAAACCCGCGGCAATCCATTTTCGTAAGCAGACTTTCATGGTAAAAATGTAAATCCGAAATATAGTAGCGCATCAGCACCTTCCTTCCTAAAAAAGTGTAATTTGTAAGTTTTCAAAACCGTTCTCATCAATCCGCAAATAACGAAAAAGTTTACCCAGATATCCGGATAAACTTTCTCACATAAAAAGGGATTTATTGAAAAGCAAGCACTTGTAAGCAATTTAAAATTACAAGATTTCATGAATCCAGCCTTTTGGAGCTTCGATACGGCCCATCTGGATTCCTGTCAATGTATCATAAAGTTTCTTTGTAATCGGTCCCATCTCATCCATACCACTTGGGAAACAGATTTCTTTACCATGGTCAACGATTTTACCAACCGGCGAAATAACAGCAGCTGTTCCGCAAAGACCACACTCAGCGAAGTCTTTTACTTCATCGAATTTAACTTCTCTCTCCTCTGCCTCTAATCCCAAATACTCTTTCGCTACATACATCAAAGAACGTCTGGTGATGGATGGAAGAATACTATCCGACTTCGGTGTTACCACCTTGTTATCTTTGGTAACAAAGATGAAGTTTGCACCACCGGTCTCTTCTACCTTTGTACGGGTAGCAGCGTCCAAATACATATTCTCATCATAGCCCTGATTATGAGCATCTACGATTGCATGAAGACTCATCGCATAGTTCAAACCGGCTTTTACATGACCGGTACCATGAGGTGCTGCACGGTCAAAATCACTAACACGAATCGTAATCGGTTTTGCACCGCCCTTAAAGTAAGGACCTACCGGTGTACAGAACATACGGAACTGATATTCCTCTGCCGGTTTTACACCAATTACCGAACTGCTCGCAAACATGTACGGACGAATATATAAGGTAGCACCAGAACCATAAGGCGGTACATAAGCCGCATTGGCTGCTACTACTTTCTCAACTGCTTCTACAAATCTATCTTCCGGAAATGGTGGCATTTCCAAACGCTTTGCCGTATTTGCCATACGGGAAGCATTCAAATCCGGGCGGAACGTAACAATCTTGCCATGCTCCGTAGTATATGCTTTCAAACCTTCAAAACAAGTCTGTGCATACTGCAATACACCGGCACATTCATTCATAACGACATTGGCGTCCTTTGTCATCACGCCATCATCCCAAGCGCCATTCTTAAAATTTGACACATAACGCTCATCGGTCTGATAATAACCAAAGCCAATATTGGACCAATCGATATCTTTCTTTTCCATCTAGAATTCCTTCTTTCTTCTGTCATTTCACTGACTTTTGTCCTTGTTCTATCTTACTCCATCCACCTGGCACTGTCAAGACAGCAATGCTAAATTTTCACGAAAGCTACAAGCCATGCAAAAAACAAACTCACGCTGCTTCGTCGGGAGCTCGCTCACGTAAGAAGCAGTGGGAGATTGTCTTTTTATAGGGCGACAGCCCGTGACCGAGCGGGCTTTGCCTGCGAGGTTGCATGGCGCAACTTGCGAGGCGACAGCCCGTGACCGAGCAGGCTCTGCCTGCGAGGTTGCATGGCTTGTGTAGTATAACGCGACAGATTAGAAGATTCCTTGGCGCACCAGCGAGCCCGGCAACTTGCTTCATGCAACGCAAATTGTCTCCAAAGTCCAAAAACGTTGCATGCACACAAAAAACTTCCATTCCCAATGCAACGCAATCTCTCAAATCAGCAAAAAAGAGTTGTTTTTGTGTCGTGATTCACCTAAAAACATCGCAAAACAAGAAAAAATTGCAACCCTTTCCCCCAAAAAACATAAAAAAGGTTGCATGGCGTAACAACGCAACATTTTTTTACAAAACTTGACATTTTCCCATTGCAATATAATCTCTAATGATGTAATATTAAGTTATGTTAATCTTGTACGTGTTTTTTTCACTATGTTTATTTTTCAAAACAGTCATAAAAAAGGGGGGTGTTTCGAATAAATTTTGTATAGATGCAAATAAACGCAATGGTTCGCGAACCGTATTTAACCATTGATACAAAAAAAGGAAAGCATGATAATTCATTGCCTCATTATCATGTAAGGGTTTATTACGAAAAATAGTAAAAGTATTTTATTAAGGGCGTTAATGTGTTTTGCTCTATCGTATTTTTTATGCGCACAGTTCATTACACAGCCCACCGTATGCAGCGCTAAAATCTACAAAGTTAAGGAGCATGAAAAACCGGCTGGTTTAAAGGGTGAATTTATTGCTTACTATGACTTCCAGAAGAAGGAAACTACATATTACGATAAGAATGAGATTCCTACGAAAAAGTTCCAAAAAAAAATGAATTATAAACCGCAAAAGCCAGACGAAAAGCTGATACAACGTTATAAGGTAAAAAGCGTTAATACACCGACCAAACTACTAAATACTAATTTCACGAGTGATGTCAATACTACAGGTACAAGTTTATATTCCTATTTACCAGATAATAGAATTAAAGTAAGTTCATCACAAATTAATTCTTTCCCATATTATTCAATCTGTAAATTAACAATGACATTTCCAGATTCACCCGGATATGTCACTTTAGGAACAGGCTATGAACTATGGAATAAACTATGCGCAACAGCAGGTCACTGTTTGCTAAACTCAAACGGAAAATACTTTAACTCTATTAAAGCCGAGTTTGGATACAATAATGGTACTTGTATAAATCAACAAGCACAATTAACTCTATCGATGACTGTGTTATTGACTCCAACAACTACTGCATGCCGGGACAGAGTGGCTCACCATTATATCTCCCAGGTGGATATGCCATTGGCATAACTTCTGGAAATGCAAACGACCGTTCTATGTTTTCTGTCCAACTTGATAATGGTATTACGACTTGGCTTAACCAAAATGGCTATTTTGACTGAAAGGAGAATTGAAAATATGAAGCGTATTATTTTGTCTTGTTTAAGTTTACTCATGTTATTTTCCATGCTTACCCCTTGGAAAACAAGTGCAAAATCAAAGAGCAAGTTGAACAAAACCAGTATTACCATGTACACAGGAACAAAAGTAAAATTAAAACTAAAAGGGACTAAGAAAAAATGTAAATGGTCCGTAAATAAACCACAAATAATCTCAGTTTCCCAAAAGGGAATCGTAAAAGCAAAGAAAAAAGGAAAGGCTAAAGTAATTGCAAAAATCAAGAAGAAAAAATATATTTGCAAAGTAACAGTAAAAGTCAAAAAAAAGCAAACAGATAAATCAAATTCCGGCAACAAGTCAACACCGGACACTTCAGCAAATACAAACACCAACACAAATGACAGTGCGGTCAAAAGTCTGACTAATCTGTATATTAAAAATGTACTGCAAAACAATACCGACACATGGATTTTGGTAAACACAAAAGATTCATCCGGTGTAACCTACTCCATTTCGTATCAGTCAATTGGTGCAAATGTTGCCATCACGTTAAACGGAAAAACTGTCGATAAAACAGCATTGCAGAAAGGGGATTCCTTAGAGATTGGGTACACAGGAGATTTGCCGGATGCCAGAAAATCATGGATACCTCATCTTGCATATCTGAAAGCAACAAGAGCATAACAAGTTTTGCCGGCTGGATTTCAGACAGCAAACAATTCTTGCAAATTAAATATTTATATTTTAGCAAAGCCCGTGACCGAGCAGGCTTTGCCTGCGAGGTTGCATGGCGCAGCTTGTGAGGCGACAGATTGGGAGATTCCTTGGCGCACCAGCGAGCTGGCAACTTGCTTCATGCAACGCAAATTGTCTCCAAAGTCCAAAAACGTTGCATGCACACAAAAAACTTCCATTCCCAATGCAACGCTATCTCTCAGCCAACCAAAAAGAGTTGCTTTTGTGTCGCAATACGCCTAAAAACGTCGCAAAACAAGAAAAATATGCAACCCTTTACCTCATATCAAGACAAAAGCGTTGTTTTAGACACCCCAGCCAAAATCCCCCGGCTAAACCACCCCATCTTCCCTCACACAGCAGAGATTTTATATCTTTTTGGTATCCCGCGTGTTTATCAGCGGGATCGGCGCAGGAATACCAAAAAGATATAAAATCTCCGCTTGAAACCCGCCCCCCTTTCATTGTAAAATAAACTCAACCGCACAAAAAGGAGACTGTTATGAAACACATTTTATGCTATGGCGATTCAAACACACACGGATACATTCCCGGTGGCGGACGCTATGATGACGATACACGCTATACCGGTATTCTTGCCAAATTACTCGGCAGTGACTACCGGATTATCGAGGAAGGACTAAACAGCAGAACCTCTTCCTTTGATGACCCCTTTGAACCATACAAAAACGGAATGGACTGTCTGATCCCCTGCTTAGACTCGCATAAGCCATTGGATTTAACAATTCTTATGTTAGGAAGCAATGACATGAAAGTTTATTTCTCGCCTTCCGTCGAAAAAATTGCAGGAAGTCTCGCCAAAGTATGCCAAACAATCCTAATGGTAAGCGAGGCTCCGGTTCTGTTAGTAAGCCCGATTTATTTGGGCGATAACATGGCAGATTCCGACTTTGCAGCAAGCTTTCCGCCATCTTCCATTGCAATTTCGCATGAACTTGGCGGTGCACTTGAAGAAGTTGCAAGACAACTGGACATTCCATTTTTAGATGCCGCAAAAGTCACCCTGCCATCAAAAGAAGACAGTCTTCACTTAACAAAAGAAGGACATCTGGCACTTGCCGAAGCACTTGCCAAAAAAGTAAAAGAAATCTTAGAATAAGCGAGGCAATCATATGAATGTAGTAGGAATTATAGCAGAATACAATCCCTTTCATAAGGGACATGCCTATCAGATTCAAAAAGCAAAGGAACAATGTGGTGCAGAATTCGCCGTTGTCGTAATGAACGGTGATTTTGTCCAGCGTGGTGAACCTGCCATTTTTGACAAATACACCCGCACAAAAGAAGCACTTTTGGGCGGTGCCGACCTCATTTTTGAACTGCCGGTTCGGTTCGGTCTATCAAGCGCCGGTGATTTTGCCATGGGCGGCATTCTTGCGCTGAACGCTCTTCCATTTGTCACGCATTTATGTTTTGGCACGGAAACCGGTGACCTCACCCCTCTTTTGCAGGCCGCCTCCTTTCTTTGCGATGAACCCGATTCCTACCGCACGCGCGTGAAACATTTCATAAAACAAGGTATTCTCTATCCAAAAGCCCGCTCACTTGCCTTAGCTGCTGAATCCGGACTGCCGACAGAAACCTGGGACTCGCCAAACAACATTCTTGGCTTAGAATACTGCGTCGCCCTGCAAAAGCTTCATTCTAAAATTAAACCTTTTACCATACGGCGCGAAGGACAGGGATACCATGACAATGACACACCGGCACTCTCCGATTTTCCTTCTGCTACTTTTCTGCGCAAACAAATTCGCAAAGCCGGGGAAAAGGAAAACCTTTCGCTAAGCGATTTTTCATCCCTGATTGGCTACTCTCTTTTAACCGCAAAAGATTTGTGCCGGATAAAAGATATTACGCCGGATTTGTCTGACCGCATCCGAAATGAATTGCCAAAATACCGGGAGATAAATGAATTCGTAAAGACAATTAAAAATCCGTCCCTCACAACCGGACGAATCAAGCGCAGCTTCTTTCAGTGCCTGTTTGACATCGAAAAAGAAGAACCGGTTATGCCGTATCTGCGTGTTTTAGGCATGAAAAAAGAAGCATCTTCCCTGCTTTCACAAAAAGAAAATGCTTCTTGTCAGATTCTCACAAAACTTGCCTTTGATGTGCCAAAAATGGACGACACTGCAAAAAAACTCTTCGCAAAGGACTTACTCGCTTCCGATTTATACCGGCAAGTCTTTTGTCATAAATACAATCAGACACTGCCTAATGAATATCAGCACTCGCCGATTGTCCTTTGAGTCTGCCATATAATTTCGTCATTTTTCTGATTTTTTCACAAAGTTTATCATCAAACACGCCACCGGCCATTCGCCATTTCCAGTTGCCGCCAAGTGTCGATGGTGTATTTATTCTTGCCGAATTTGGCAGACACAGATAATCCTGTGCAGGAATAATGCAAAGGTCCGAAACACTTCCCATTGCCAGTGCAATCAAATCCCATGTCAATTTTTTCTTCGAGGTAAACCGGCTGCGGTTCATATAGCGAAGTGCCACATCCTTATCCTCTTTTTTCAACTCATCAAAAAAACTATACGTTGTCGCATTATCATGCGTTCCGGTATAAACGACCGAATTTCTGTCATAATGATACGGCAGATAATCGCTGTCTTCTCTGGAATCAAAGGCAAACTGTAATACTTTCATCCCGGGGAAACCGGAATCCGCCAAAAGTTTGCGGACTGAATCAGTCAAAAATCCCAAATCCTCAGCAAGAATCGGAAGTTTTCCCATTTGATTCTCCAAAGTCTCAAACAACTCAATACCCGGACCTTTTTCCCACTCACCGAATTCTGCGGTTGCGTCTCCATACGGAATCGCATAATATTCATCAAAACCGCGAAAATGATCAATGCGGAGCATATCATACAACTCGTAACACGTTTTAATTCTTGAAATCCACCACGAATACCCCTGATTCTTGTGAACATCCCAGCGGTACAATGGATTTCCCCAGAGCTGCCCGGTTGCAGAAAATGCATCCGGCGGACATCCCGCAACTGCCGTCGGCAGTCCATTTTCATCAAATTGGAACAATTCCGGATGTGCCCATGTATCCGCACTGTCTAAGGCAACATAAATCGGAATATCCCCAATAATTGAAATCCCTTTATCATTGGCATATTTTTTCAACGCCGCCCATTGAGTATAAAATTCATACTGAACAAATTGGTAAAAATTAACATCTTCCAGTAAACGGTTTCGATAAGACACCATTGCCTCCGGCGAACGAAGCCTAATAGCGTCCTCCCACTCCAAATAACTTTTTCCGGACTTATTATCTTTAATTGCCATAAACAAGGCATAATCAGCAAGCCACTCAGAATTTTTCTGCACAAACGCCTGATAAGAAACATCCGCTTCAATACTACTATTTGCATATGCCTTCCGTAACAGACCAAGCCGCTTCTGAAACAACACATCATAGTGTACTTCTTTACCACTCGTTCCTTCGGCGGCGCGAATGCAGTCATTCTCGGTTAAGTATCCTTTTTTCACAAGGTCATCCGGTGAAATAAAATACGGATTTCCGGCGAAAGTGGAAAATGCCTGATATGGCGAATCTCCATAGCCGGTCGGTCCCATCGGCAGAATCTGCCAGTAACTTTGACCCGCCTTCACCAACTGGTCTACAAAATCATAAGCACACCGGTCAAAACAGCCAATCCCATACTTGGAAGGGAGGCTGGCAACCGGAAGCAAAACACCACTGCTTCTTTTCATAACCTATGCTCCTTCTGTCTGTGGCAGCACTTAATTTGCTGCTAATAACGCTTTACTTACTTTCACATCAAATTTATCTGACCACGTTTTGTATATCTTTTGAAAACTTTCCGTCTGTTTTTCAGACACAAGCTGATTCCGGTACTGCTGCTGCAACGCCGCTGAATTGGTCTGAATACAATGCGCAATATAAAAACCGTCTTTTTCCTCAATAAGTGCGGATGTCTGATTCTTTTTCAGACTGACGACAGCTTTTGCAAGATTAGTACGGCTGTCCTGATTTCCAATTACATACTCAATCGCATCTGCCTGTGTTTTGTTTTTTGCCACCGTGTAAAAACTATTCTGTGAGCTTGTCACTTCACTCAAAATCCGCGACATCGTATTTTTCACAGTTTCCTTATTTTTCGCGTTCGCTGCCTGATAAATCAATTCCACCTTTGCCGCCGAAAGTGTATTGGCTGCATAATCAATTTTGAGTTTCCCCATCTGCACATTGTACATTTTCTGCGCCAGTTTGTTTTCCTCGAAAATTTTAGAAAGTACCTTTAATTCAATTCCCTGCGTCTGCTTGTCCTTCGCCGGAATCGAATCAAACACCGTCTTTGCCCGGTAATCTGCCTCTTCCTTTTCATCCGTTGCAAGCTGCACCTTCTCGATAGCAGCCTCTTTGCCAATTACCTTTACCTGAATAATCTGGCGAAGCACCGACTCAATTGCTTCCTGTCCGACAGACTTATCCTTTACCGCTTTATTGTACTTCCAAATATCGGTTCCTAAAATACTCTCATACTGATTCTTCATAAAATAATAGTAGGTCTTGTATTCCTTATAAGAAACTGTCGTCTTTCCTACTGCAATAACGGAAGAATCCTCTTTTAAGTTACTATTTGATACCGATGCCGCACGCTCGGAAGAGCTTGTTTCCTCCACCGCCTCGCTTCCGCATCCAACAACACCAATACACATGCTGACACATACTAGTATTGCCAAAATAAATCGTTTCATATCGTTCCTCCTCATTCTTTATTTGATATGCTAAGTGCACGAATTTCATCTACTATTTTCTCCGCCTCCGAAAGCACATTGCCCGTATATTGATAAACAAAATATGGTTTTGCCCCCGGCACAAAACGAAGTTTTCTCCCCATCGATGCGATGAGTTTAGGAATTCCTTCCACATCAATTTTGGCCTGTGGATACATCGCAAACTGAAGCTGCTCTTTTTTACTTGCCACCTCCATAATAAACGCTTCATGCGCCTTCGCTTTCAAAATGGCAATATTCAAAAGATTCATTACACTCTTTGGCGGCTCACCAAAACGGTCAACCAACTCATCAATCATGTCCGTTTTTTCGTCTTCCGTCTCAAGTTCCGCAATTCTTTTATAAATGTCCAGTTTTTGGAATTCATTTTTAATATAACTGACCGGAATAAATGCGTCAACCTTTATTTCGACACTCGTTTCATATTCTTCCTCCGGCACTTCTTCTCCTTTGCACTTTTTCACCGCTTCATTGAGCATTTTACAATACAAATCATACCCGACTGCTTCCATGTGTCCATGCTGGCTTGCACCCAAAAGATTACCTGCCCCTCGTATTTCCAAATCCCTCATGGAAATGCGGAATCCCGAACCAAGTTCCGTAAACTCCTTAATCGCCGCCAGACGTTTTTCTGCCACTTCTTTTAGCAATTTGTCCCGTTTATAAAGGAGAAATGCATAAGCCGTACGGTTACTTCTTCCCACACGTCCGCGTAACTGGTAAAGCTGGGACAGTCCAAGCCTGTCTGCATCCTCAATAATAATCGTATTTACATTCGGAATATCAAGCCCGGTTTCCACAATCGTAGTCGCTACCAAAACATCAATCTCACCCTCAACAAACCGAAACATCGTCCGCTCCAGTTCACGTTCATTCATCTGTCCATGGGCAAAGGCAACCACCGCTTCCGGCACAAGTTTCGCAATTTCATTTGCCACAATATCCATATTGCCAACACGATTGTATACATAGTACACCTGACCGCCTCTTCCGATTTCTCGTAAAATGGCTTCTCTTACAATCGGCTCACTTTTTTCCATAACAAATGTCTGAATCGGCATACGGTCTACCGGCGGCTCCTCCAAAACACTCATATCGCGGATTCCAACCAAACTCATATGAAGGGTCCTCGGAATTGGTGTCGCCGTCAGCGTCAGCACATCAATATCATTTTTCATCTGCTTTAATTTTTCTTTGTGCGTCACACCAAACCGCTGTTCCTCGTCAATCATCAAAAGTCCCAGATTCTTATAAGAAACACTTTTGCTTAGAAGCCTGTGAGTTCCAATGACAATATCAACACTGCCCTTTTTCAAACCCTCAATCGTTTTTTTCTGCTCCGACGGTGTTCGCAGACGGCATAATAATTCCACGTTAATTCCGTAATCTCTCATGCGCTGTGAAAAAGTATTGTAATGCTGTGCCGCGAGAATCGTTGTCGGCACTAAAAAGGCAACCTGGCAGCCATCCATCACCGCCTTAAACGCGGCACGAATCGCAATCTCTGTCTTGCCATAGCCAACATCGCCGCAAATCAAACGGTCCATAATGCGGCTGCTTTCCATATCTGCCTTTGTCGCCTCAATTGCCTTTAACTGGTCTTCCGTTTCCTCATACGGGAAAAGTTCTTCAAATTCTTTCTGCCAGACCGTATCTTTTTCAAAACAATGACCTTTTTTTGCCTGCCTCTTGGCATACAATTCGACAAGTTCCCCGGCAATCTCCTTAACCGCACCTTTCACCCTCGTTTTCGTCTTTTTCCATTCCGGCGAATTCAATCGGTTCAGCTTTGGAACTTTGGCATCACTTCCCGCATATTTTTGCAGCACTTCAAGCGACGTCGCAGGCACATACAAATTACTTCCTGCCGCATACGCCACCTTGAGATAATCTTTTGTCACATGGTCTTTTTCAATTTTTTCAATTCCCTGATAAATGCCAAGGCCATGATTTTCATGAACTACATAATCACCGATTTTTAAGTCGTTAAAACTGTGAATCGCAGCACCATTATACTGCTTTACTTTTCGTTTTTTCTTTTTCTTTGCGCCGAAAATATCACCTTCTGTGACAACGACAAAACGAAGCGTGGGATACTCAAATCCTCTTCGCAGATTTCCTCTTGCCACCATGATTTCTCCCGGCATGATTTCACGCTCAAAATTTCCTTCATAAGATGCCGTCAAATCAAAATCCTGCAAGTCCTCACACAGTCTGCGCCCTCTTGTCTCCGACCCGGACAGCAAAAGCACACGGTATCCGTTTTTCTTAAACCGCTGTAAATCCTTTGCCAGCATCGAAAAATTATTGTTATAGGAAGGTGCCGCCTGCACAGAAATGAAAAACTTGTGCTTCACGGTCAAATCGGAAATCGGCGTATCAAGAGTCGTCAGCAAAACAAGCGGATTGTCCTGCAGCCGTTTCATCACTTCCGGTAAAGAATACAAAATGTCCATCTGTCGGGGCAGAATATATCCCTTTTCCAATCTCGTACTCATGCTCTCTCGAAACTCATATTCCACCGTCTCCGCACGCTCTATTAAACGCGCCGGCTCATCAAGAAAAACAAGCGTTTTTCGATGCGCAAAATAATCAAAAAAGGAAACGACCTGCTTTTCAAAATACAAAATATAGCTTTCAAGATTTACCATGCCGTGATAAGCATGAAATGTTTCCTCAAAACTCTCAATGTTCTGGCGAAGTCTTGCTGCTTCTTCATTTTTCCCCTGCTCTTTTAACTCTTTTACGGTCTTTTCCATATCAAGCCGTATTTCCCTAAGGCCTCTCACCGCGGTATCTTCGGTCATAAACACTTCTGCCGCCGGGTAAATTTCGATTTCCGAAAGGTCTTCCACGGAACGCTGGCTCTCCACATCAATCCGGCGAATCGTATCAACTTCATCATCCCACAAATCAATTCGGCACGGGCACTCCTCAGTCAACGGATAAATATCTATAATCCCGCCCCTTACCGAAAATTCGCCTTCACTTTCCACCTGGGAAACATTTGCATATCCCATTGCGGAAAGTTTATGCTGCATCTCTTCTAAATCAAGCAAATCACCCGGTTCAATCCGAATCCGCTGGCTTTCATATTTTTCATAAGGTACACAGGCATCCATACCCGCATCAATCGTCGTGATAATAGTCACAGGTTTGTCTCCGGCAAGCGCCTGAATTGCCTTTAGCCGCTCTGCTACAATAGCACTTCCGTGGACGTCTGCGCTATAGAAAATCAAATCCTTCGCCGGATAATACATCACATTTTTATCATACAAACGATAATCCTCTAAAAGCTCTCTGGCACGGATTTCGTTGTACGTGACAATTAGGCGGACGTCAGCCAAATCTTCCATGCCGTAAATCATATGACACTTCTGTGCTTCCATACCGCCCACTACGGTAACCGGAGTCTCCCCCTTATCAACCGCAAGCCTTAATTGGGTATATTCCTCCATTTCACGGAGGGGTGCTAATAATGTCTCCACCGTTTACTCTCCTACTTTCTTTCCATTTACCGCATTCATTGCCGTCTTTACATCTTCCTGCAAAATGGCCAGAAGTCCCTCTTCTGCCAATGCAAACACATCGCGGATTTTTGCATCATCTTCTTTGCTAAAACGACCCAACACATGTTTTACCAAATCTCCATTTTCCGGTTTTGCCCCCACGCCAATTTTAATTCTCGGAAATTCCTGCGTTCCCAGATGTGCAATAATACTTTTGATTCCATTGTGCCCGCCCGCACTTCCTTTTGGGCGAATCCTCACCTGTCCAACCGGCATGCTGATATCATCGTAAATAATCACGATTTCATCCGTTGTCAGCTTGTAATAATCCATGAGCGCACGCACACTCTCTCCACTCAGATTCATATACGTCTGCGGCTGCACAAGCATAACCTTCTGCCCCTCAATCACACCTTTTCCAACAATCGCTTTTCCTTCTTTACTGCGAAGTGCAATTCCATATTTATCACTCAGATAAGTCACCATATCAAAACCAATATTATGTCTCGTCGCTGCATATTCCGTTCCCGGATTTCCAAGTCCAACAATTAAAAACATTTTCCTCATCCTTTCCGTTACCAACATGTAACGCCCGGCGGCATCTTAAGATACCCCCGGGTCAATTTTATTTTCTTAGATTCTGGTTGTATTTTCTTACATGTAATAGTGATAATATCCCGAATGTCCAAAAATATTATACACGCTTCCTGCTATCGCAAATCCAACAATTAAAAGGATTATCACAAGAACTACCGTAATTAAAAGCCAGCAAAAATAGGACCTTGCGTAGTTTCTCAAATTAATACGGTTTGTACCACCCACGGCAAATACAATTGCAAAAATAAATCCAATAATCGGAATGCTGAACAGTAATGTATATAAGAAATAACTCCATGCGCCAAGCGGTGTGTAATCAAACCGCGGGTCGTAATTCCGTATCGGAATGTTATTTGGCTGCGGTGGCGTCTGATATGCCTGTCCAAACTGATTGTTCGGTTGCGGCGTCGGGTCCGATTGCGACTGTGATGCTGTCGTTTCCTCCACATTCACATTCTCAGTTTCAATTTTCTTTACAGGCGTGCCACATTCCGGACAAAATAAAGCCCCCTCACTTAATGGTTTCCCACAATTTCCACAAAACATGGTTTATCCTCCTTATTTCCTTCATCTTACTTGTGGTTTTTATTGTAACATATCCGGCTTGTTTTGCAAACACGGAAAAGAACATTGTTTGTGTCAAGTGTTCGTTGGCACTTTTTTTGTTTTCCGTAATTCCGTAGAAAAACTTTGCGTCTCGTGGGCACTCCCGTTTATTGAGTGCGTAGCGGCATGGGCACTGAAACTACCAGTGGTCTCCGCTCCGCTTCGGTCGTTGCATAACAGAAGTCCACCGGACTTCTTGCAACACATACCGACGTACTCAAACCCACGAGTCACAAAGTTTTTCTACAAAATTACTGGAAACCAAAGGAACTGCCAATAAACTATTGACACATATTTACACATGTTATATAATACCAACCATGATGATACTTCTCCTGTCTGCCAGTGGAGGGAGACGATAGGATGGAGAACACGCAAAAGA
>NZ_QUDR01000059.1 GCF_003477605.1 Clostridium sp. AF37-5 | reverse complement strand
ATTATGATCGTACAACACAACATTACATCAATGAACGCTAACAGACAGTTAGGAATCGTAGGAAACAACTTGGCTAAATCTACTGAGAAACTTTCCAGTGGTTACAGAATCAACCGTGCAGCGGATGATGCAGCAGGTCTTGCTATTTCTGAGAAAATGAGAGCTCAGGTTCGCGGCTTGAATCGTGCATCTGACAACGCACAGGATGGTATTTCTCTTATCCAGACGGCTGAAGGTGCTATGGATCAGCAGCATGCTATTTTGCAGAGAACGCGTGAGCTTCTTGTTCAGGCTTCTAACTCCGGCGTATTAGACGGAACAGCTGAGAACGACTTCCAGAAAATTCAGGACGAGATTGATACTTTGAAATCTGAGTATGAAAGAATTAACACAGATACAGAGTTCAACCGTAAAAAATTGTTGGATGGTTCCTACAAAGATCAGTATTTGCAGTTAGGTGCAAACAATGCTCAGGGTATTAATGTTACCATTAAAACAACTGCTTGGGATCCTGATTTGTATTTAAGTAAGACATCTACAGTTGCAAAAGGAACCGCTGGTAGCGCAAGTGACAAAGCTACAAAAGTAAACGGAAAAGTAGTTGAAGATACAACCCAGTATGAATATAATAGCCAGATCTTTACAGTTAAAGAATCTTATGTGGCTGCACAAGGTAACGGATCTACAATTACAAAAGAAGATGCAGATGCAGTAACAACAGATTTCGATAATGCTGACCCATCTACTGATGAACAAGCACTTTTGAAGAAATATGGTTATACGGCGGACAAGGCTGGCGGAAAAAAATTCAAAGCAGATATTGCCGCTGCAGCTAACAAAAAGGTAGCTGTTACTGATGTTGATGGTAAAGCTATCTCCGGTCTTCTTGACAACGTTGACACCATGATTAAGAGCGTTACTACAGAGCGTTCTAAACTTGGTGCGGTTCAGAACCGTCTTGAGTACACCGTTAAGGTTGATGACAACACATCTGAGAACCTGCAGTCTGCTGAATCCCGTATCCGTGATACTGATATGGCAGATGAAATGACAAGATTCTCGAAAGAGAGCATCTTGCAGCAGGCAGCTACTTCTATGCTGGCTCAGGCAAATCAG
>NZ_QUDR01000058.1 GCF_003477605.1 Clostridium sp. AF37-5 | reverse complement strand
GTAATGATTGAAAAAAGCGTTCTTTTCATATGGTAGCGGAATACCGAAAAGAACGCATACATAAAGTAACAAGTTAATTATATGATACAGCTAGAAAGCTGTAAAGTAAAAAAGAAGGAGAGATAAAAAATGTTCAGAAAAATTAAAAAGGTATTTTGTTGTTCAATGATATTATCATTAGTAGTGTCGAGTCTTGCTTTTGCTGCGTCGCTGCCTAATTATTATGGAAAGAATTACACATACACAAAATCAAAAACTATTGCGACAATGGTAGCAGAAGGAGATGGTAATACAGCAAGTACTACCGTTACAAATATTGCAAAAAGCAAGCGTTATTATTCTGCTTATGTTAACAGACGGTATGCTGACAGCAATCGTGTAATAGAAAAATCAGTAAAGGAAACAACCGTTGAAGCAGGGAAAAAAATAGTAGTTGCAGTTACAAGATATCGCAGCACGGAAAATCGCGAACATTATCATAAAGCCATGGCATGGAACTGCTCTATGCAGCCAAGCGGTAACGGCTATACTGCTTTTTTGGCTGACACGATTAGTTACACAATAAAGCAAAGCAAGTAAATTTTAGTAAATGTGTTTTGGAATAAAGGATTTTATCAATTTAAAATCTTTTTATTCTGAAACATATTTTATAAGGAGGAATTTTATATGGCTAGAAGTTCACGAATCATAATAATCTTTGTTGTTATCACGTTGATACTGGGAATTGGCTGCCTGTTTCTTATTGATTTTTCAGGTGGTGCTCAGAACTTGCAGAATGCTCAAAAGAATACTGTGACAGAAGTGGAGAATGATGCGCCTGGAAACAAAAAAGTTGAGGCAGACAGATGGTCCGTTATTGAAGGGCGTTTAAGTATTTTTTCGGATACTGAATTATTGAAAAAGAGTAAACTTGTTGTTCCGGCAGTCTATGAAGGAGAGACAGTTCGATCATTAACGATGAGTTCCAGTGAAGGGACATTTTCCAATTATCTTACATATGTAGAAATCGAAGAGGGGCTGGAAATGATTGAAGATGCTTTTGTGTCATGTCCGAATTTAAAGACGGTTATAATTCCTGACAGTGTAAAGAAAATATACAAGTACGAATTCATGGATTGCAAAGATAAAGTTACTCTTTATGTAAAAAAACACTCTTACGCAGAAAA
>NZ_QUDR01000057.1 GCF_003477605.1 Clostridium sp. AF37-5 | reverse complement strand
ATGAAAAAAATTAAAATAATTTCAATGATATTAATTTTATGTATGTTATGTTCAGCTTGTGGGTGGACTTCGGAAGAAGTTGCCCCCATTCATACCGAAAACACAGAAATAAACAAGCTTTCCCCCTATCTGAGTATTACCCGGTCGTTTTATTCAGAGGAATCTGAATCAGGGATGGGCAGCAGATGCTTTTTTTATGATATTAAAGAAAAGAAACTGGAACAAAAAGGAACCGTGTCATATACTTCTTCACATCCACTTACTCTGTATTCAACCAGAAATGATAAGATATACTATTCGGCCTTTAGCGGAGAAGGAAAAGGAAACCAGATTTATTTAGATAATAATGAAACCGGAGAAAAAAAGACGGATCAATTTTGTGATTTTAATTATTTGATTCAGTGTGGGGAACAATATTTTATGGCAGCTGAATTACTAAACCATTACTGTATTGAACCAATTGTCTGTGATGCGGAGTTTCAGAATTGCAGCCGCGTTATGTTCGATAAGAAAGATGACCGTTTCACATGGATGGTAAGTACGGTTCCAAAGGAAAATAAAATAGTTTTCTCTCATTATTCAGACAATGAAATGAGAGAAGCAGATGACGTAGAAGGTGGTAATGCACCTTCTAAAATTGCCATGCTCGATCTGGAGACAAAAAAGATAGAAACTGTTTATGAAACGAAATATTATATAGACGGAATAGCGTGTGAGGGAAAAAAGCTGATATTAAGTTGTGCACCAAATGGATTTACTACCAGACAGAAACATAAAATCTATGAGGTAAATTTAGATACAAAAAAGAGTGTAAGACTGAAACTGCCTTTTTATATAGTGGATCAAATGGCTCTCTATGACAATATTCTGTATTTCTTAGGCTGGAAGGGGGATACAAGGGGCATATATGCTTACAATCTTACTACAAAAGAATATGACGTTATTATGGAAGAAGTAGAAGATGAATTTATCAATGGATTTTCATTAAATTATTAATCTGAAAAATTTGTTTTTTGCAACTTTTTTTCTTCCTGATTTGTTATATATAATGAACAACAAAATGTAGTCTCGGAAAATCGATGAAAAGACAATCAGCACCACTCGTCTAACGGGTGGTTTGCTCTGCGGCTATAAGCCTTTGTTACCGGTCAGTGACTAAAGGCGCTAGCTTTCACTTCGTTCAAGCTATCTTGCCTTTGCCGCTTTTGCCTACCCCTGAAAGGGGTATTTGTACTACT
>NZ_QUDR01000056.1 GCF_003477605.1 Clostridium sp. AF37-5 | reverse complement strand
TTTTTGAGCCAGTCAACCTGCATAGTAAGTTGACCGACCTTTTTGGCGTATTCGGCTTTTTCCTTGCGTTCTTCGGCAAGTTTTTCCCGGAGATTGTCTTCCCGCTTATTATCGAATGCGAGAGGAGCATTAGCAAGGAATTCTTTCTTCCAGTTGCGCAGGAGATCCTTGACATTTTTCCCATTCCGTAGTATGGTGTGCCATACTACCTACGACAAGGAGACAATTTTCTATGACTTTTTATGAAGAATTACAATTAAGTTCGACCGGCTCCAAAGCCTTGATCAAAAACACAACCGATCCAAAAGAGAAAAGACGCCACATTCTTATCTATAATTTTAAAGTCTATCTTGTGATGGCCTTCTGCTTTGTGTTTGTGACACTTTTTAGCATGCTCTTTGGTTCTGACAACAGCGTAGCCGGAGTGGTTTTTCTGCTGGCTCTTCTGGTGCTGCGCCAGGCTGACTTCGGCATCCGCACCTCCCATGGGCTTATATGTATTGCTGGTATTTTTACCCTTTTGATCACCGGTCCCCGTCTGGCCAACACCCTGCCGGCACCGGCATCTCTTTTGGTAAATTTCATCAGCATCCTGCTGCTAATGATCCTTGGATGTCACAATGTGATCATGTACAACCAGTCCACCTTCGTTTTAGGATATCTTCTGCTCTACGGCTACGATGTTACCGGCAGAGCCTATCTTCTCCGGGTACTGGGGCTGCTTGTCAGCATGATGGTCTGTATGCTTGTCTTTTACAAGAATCAAAAAAAACGCCCTTACCGGCGTAGTTTTCCGGATCTGTTCCGTGAATTTAACTTAAAATCTGCCCGCAGCCAGTGGTATTTATCCCTTACCTGGATCGTCTGCTCGGCTATGTTTATCATGCAGCTGCTTTCCCTGCCCCGGGCTATGTGGGCAGGCATTGCCTGCATGAGCGTGTGCCTTCCTTTTCCGGAAGACAGCAAAGACCGTACTTGGAAAAGAGGTGTCTTTAACATCCTTGGCTGTGGCATCTTCCTTGTATTATATAACACCCTGCCGGCCTGGCTGTATCCATACATCGGTGTCATCGGCGGTATCGGCGTAGGATATTCTGCCGGTTACTCCTGGCAGACCGTCTTTAACACCTTTGGGGCACTTTCCATTGCCGGTTCTCTCTTTGGTGTGAAAACAGCCATTGCTCTCCGCATTGGCACCAATGTGGCAGGTGCTCTGTATGCCTTTCTGTCCTGGCAGATCCTAAGCCGCCTGCTGCCATGGATTTTCTGTGAAAAAGATCACACCTCCCTGGCGATATCCTCAAAATAATCATACACTGCATCGCCACTTTTTCCCAGCACTCGCAGAAGGATTCCCTGACAACATTCACTACAGCCTGCCTCCACCTGATCCGGCTTTTTGTCCCGGATCATCTGGATCCACCGGCTTTTCTGTTCCCCGTCCGGGGTATACAGATACA
>NZ_QUDR01000055.1 GCF_003477605.1 Clostridium sp. AF37-5 | reverse complement strand
GTTTGTGTCAAGTAATCATTGGCACTTTTTTCAGGTTCCGTGTTTCATGGGAAAAAGTTTACTCGCATGGGCGTTTGCACTACATAAGCACGCAGCGGTATGGGCGCCTATAATACAGGCACCTCATACCGGCGCACTTATAACCCATGCTTTGTAATTCTTTTTCCCATGAAACACTGGAAGACTGAAAGGATTGTAAGGATTACTTGACACAAACAAAGCCAGCCAAACTCAGTTTTTCCTTATCTTATAAATGCGTCTCGGAATACTTTCCTGGATGCACTTGTTGCCGCATCTAATAGCGATACATGACCTCTAATTACGTCTACATACGGATTTCCCTTTCCATCTTTTTTTGGTGCTTTTGCTGCACTTAATGTTTCTATCACCTCGTTCATTCGGGCATGAAAGATTAAACCATCTGTGTATCGTTCTATTGTACTGCAAAGTTCTTTATTCTCTTTACAGCATAATACTTTCGCCAGATTATTTGCTCCTTTCGCAGACCATCTCATCCGGCGGTGTTTCATCCTCATGGTAATGACCGTGCAGTTTTGAGATTCCTGCACACCCATATTTTTGTATACGATTCCTTCTCTTGGTTCTGGTATCTTCCGTCCCTGCTTTTGATACGGTAACAGTCCGTCTTTGTTGTTATTGAGATAGTGATACAATTCTCTTGCCTTTTGACTTCTTTTGTCTTTTTCATCGGTCGTTTCCACACTGTCCGCATACACCAAAATAAACTCCAAAAATTCTGTTATCTTTTCTTCCTCAAATAGTTTTCGGGCTTCTCTTTGCGCATCACGGTCGCTTATTTTCCGCAATATCTCCTGATAGATATGATAGCGGTCTAACTGAAAGATGGCATCCGGATCATACGTTTCTCTTATCCAGCTCCCTCCATCTCCGTTTAGAATCCTCTGCTGGATTTCATCCGCATTATATTTTTTCTCTATCAATGCCTCTCTTTTCTCATGAAATATCTGGCTGGATTCCATGCCGGCAAGCATTGTTTTTTCTACAAGACTGCTTCGCTTTTTTTGCTCTTTGTCCCAGCCTTCGTACATGGTAAACACTTTCATTTCCTGTTTTTTCATTTTTCGATGATTGCTATTCTGCATATGCAGCCATATACCATCCATTTCTTCAAACAATACCGGAATGACTTTTTCACCTTGCACCCGGTCTGCGTGCATTTCTTTTACGGCATACTGTTCTTCTTCAGCAATCCGTTCTCCCAGTCGCTGCATCATATTCCAGACGCCACTGCTACTGATGGTTTGTCCGCATGTATTGCTGATGGTTTCTGCCGTTACACGATAAGGTGCCTCTGTTACAGTCATTGCTATCTTTTCTGCAAGATTGGTTGAAATCAGACCAATCTTATCCATTTGCATGGCTTCATCCAACAGATAGACATATGCCGTTTCTCCCTGTTTGGTTTTTGTGCGATATACCGTTC
>NZ_QUDR01000054.1 GCF_003477605.1 Clostridium sp. AF37-5 | reverse complement strand
GAATTTGCGGGTTCTTTACATAGATAAAATTTCAATTTTCAAAGCTATCCCCATTGAGAGAATAAACTAAAATTTATTCCACTATCCCACTCCAATTGTTTACAATAATATCTGCGTTACTTTCAAGGTCCGTAGCACCGTCCAATTCAATTTTTACACACGACATATTTGTCATCCATTCTTTCTGTTCTCTCATATTTGGTGATCCATCTTCTTCATAACTTCGATTATCTTTCAAAAATTTCATATGGGATTCATACATATCTCCACCTTCAAGTACTCTTCTTCCAAATCGCTCTATTGCTCTTTTATGAACTCGTTGTATTCGAATATCTGGTTCAACATAAAGAAATACCATCATTTTAAACATATCATCAAATGCATAATGAAAGGAACTCATCGAACCAGCCATAACAAAATGTTCATATGGAGCAATATCAGTGTTCAGTCTGCTAATCTTTTCTTCCCTCGTATACATTTGTGTATATGGACTATCTGTATTCTGTTTCCAAATATAATCATCCACATCAAAATATAGATATCCCAGTTTCTGTGCAACTATTTTTCCAAGTGTTGTCTTTCCACTTCCAGATGGACCAATTATCATAATTCCAGTTGACATATTTACACCTCACTAAATAGCAATAAAGATTTATTATTGTTCTGAAAATCGGAATTTATTACTTATTCATTTCATCAACTAAGCTTGCTGCTTTTACCGTCATTTCCACCCATCCAGGCACAAAACCACTGCGCAATGCATTTTTTACCGATTTAAGATTTGACCACGCACAGCAGTAAAATGGTACTTTGCCTCTTTCAATTATTTCAATTGCAAGATTACTTGTTAGTGATGAAGCAATTCCCATTCTTCGATATTCAGGCAAAACATCGACACCTATCTGCCACATATTATCACAATCCGCTGAACACGCTGCGAGACCTACAAGCTTCTCACCATCATATGCTCCAACTCCCAGAACATCTAACTCTTTTCTATCTGCACACAATGCATTCCCCCACATTGGAAGATACAAATCTGCAAAATCTTTTTGTTCTAACACTTTAAGGACATAATTGCACTCTAATCTTTTCAATCGTTCCATATCCGGCAAAAAATACTCTGCCATAAAACATACTCTATATCCTTTTTCTTTCATCCGTTCATCAAGCCAGTGCATGTTAGGCGTCTCAAAACAATGATAAAATTCAAACTTACTCAGATATGTTTCAACTATTTCTTTAAATTCATCTTTCACAGATGCAACTACATTGCTTCCATAAGACACAAAATTACAAGCGATAGGTTCTTTATAATATTTTCTTGCCAAAGGTCCAACTCCAGATTTAACAAATACATTTGTATCCTGAAGGAAGTCAGAAACCTTTGCATTTGTGTCATATGCAGATTGCTGCATTGCTATATCCATTATTTCTTTATTCGTCATAACTTACTTCCTTTTTTATTCTTTATCCAATACTAAATTATAAATTGTTATCATTCACTAAATATGAATTGACCAATCCGACAAATTCAAATTT
>NZ_QUDR01000053.1 GCF_003477605.1 Clostridium sp. AF37-5 | reverse complement strand
AGGTGACAAACTATAAATAGTCAAGAGGTTTTTGAAAAAAATTATACTTGTAAAAAGGGTAACTTTAACAGACCATTTGAATACATCGTATTTCAGATGGGACAGATAAATGTATGTAGAGCAGATATTAGCGAAGCTTCTGAACGTTAAAGTCTACATCCTGCCTCTCCAATGCATAGATGACTCTGATCAGTTTCTTTGCTACATGAGTAATAGCTACCCTGTGTTTTTTGCCTTCTGCACGTTTCTTTGCATAGTAAGTTGCAAAGGTTATGTCAAAACGGATTAAAGGAAGGCAGGCGTTAAGAAGAACGTAACGAAGTTGTGAAGAACCATGTTTTACCATTCTGCCACCATGGGATTCTGTTCCAGAATCGTTAATACCGGGTTCGATTCCTGCAAATGCAAGCATCTGTCCGGGATTTGAAAAGTTTGATATATCACCATATTCAGCATAAATAACAGCTGCTGAAATGGGACCGATACCGGGAATGGACATATAGTGTGGATGTACTTCTTCAATAAGTTTGGTAATCTCGGCTTCAAGGGTTTTGATTTCCTTGCAGAGAGAGTTGTACAAGGTAAGTAAACTGTTTAATTCGATGTCGAAAATAGAATTATTGACACCGACTGTATTGGCAGCCAGTTCTTTCAAACGAAGGAACTGTTGTATAGAAAACTTACCTCTTGAAGCACAACGGAGTTTGTCGTAAGAAGCTGAATTCATATGAGCCATTTTTTCGGCTGAACCATAGTTTTCAAGGAGATAGATGGCAGTTTTTGAAAGCCGCTCATTGAAAAAAGGTTTGAATTCCGGAAAGGTATGGTCTAAAACATTTGTAATTTTTACAAGATAAAAAGAACGCTGACGAATCAGCCTGTCTCGTAAACGAGTTAGTGACTTTAAGGAATAAGAGTGGTAAAATCCTTTTGAATGGGGTTTGTATTCAACCGTCATTAACCACCGAGCTATTGATTCGCAGTCAACAGAATCGGTTTTGGTTCGCCTTAAAGTTGTAGACTTTTTATATTCCTTGATAAGAACTGGATTAACTTCCATGAAGCTGTGGTGAGCGTTTTCAAGGAAAAGTTCAAGATTGAGGGCATAATGAGCAGTTGATTCAAACCCTATTTTTATATCCTCAGGATTGGAGAGAGAGTTGAGAGTAGTAAGCAGATGTTCAAACCCATCTTTATCGTTTTTGACAGTAAATTTGGAAACAATCTGCTGGTCGGCTGCAGAAATGATGCAGCAATCATGTTTGTACTTGGAAATGTCAATTCCAACAAAGTACATGGACATAGAAATATACCTCCTGAAATAATATTTAGCACTGCTGTCTTCCACAGAGAATTCGGCTGTGTAATCACGTAAATAGAAACGTCAAGCGTTAACAAACTAATTACCAGTAATAGACGAAAAGCTGCGGTCTGAGTCACCTCCGAACAGTCAAAGCTGTAATAGAATAGATACAGATCCACAGTGCTTTAAGTATTATAATGGAGTATTCAATAAAACCCAAGAGATTGGGAGAAAGGAGAATAATCCATTACCCTCAAAAGAGGATAATTGGATTATACGT
>NZ_QUDR01000052.1 GCF_003477605.1 Clostridium sp. AF37-5 | reverse complement strand
TTCATGATTCTATTGGTGACTTTCGCGAAGCAGAAAGGCGGATTATAACAATGGAAATCAGAAATAGAAAAAATATAATTATAATTCATATATTTTGTGTACTTGTGCTATCTGTACTTTTGTCTGGTTGTGTAGAGCGTATACATTTAAAAGAAACGGCGAAAACTTCCCGAGAAAAGCGAACATTGGAGTTTGTAGACGGAACATGGAATGGAGATTTTTTGGAAAAAGCGAAACAGTTATTACAGAAACGGCTAATGGAATCTGGTGAAGGACATTACAATGTCGTTATAGAAGACTTTGATTCAGATAATTCTTCTGCCAATGTAATGATTATAAAAAATGATAAAATGATGTGGACGTGTGAGATATTGTGTCAGATGCAGATGGATGACGGAAGTGTACTGGAGAATGTAATGTATGACCGCAGGTGGAGTGGACCTTTTAAAATAACAGATAAAACAATTATTAGAGAGATAGCACAGCGAACGAATCACTCCGTCTATCAATTTTCAATAGAAATTAAAGAAGAACAGGATTCTGCCAGAAAAAGAGTAACTTGTATAGACGATGCAATAAGGGCATATCAAAATGCAAAAAACAGAGAACGATGGAAAGAAATTATGGAACAAAAAGCAGACTATTCTGCATTGCAACAGGTATCTGCATGTGATGAGTTTCAAGTTCAAATTTATTCTTTCCAGACTCAAAAAAATGTGCAATATTATTTTGTTGATGATACAACACAAACATATGTAAGAGTTGATTATGACAAAGAAAATGCTGTATATACTTCTTTTTTTGAAAAAGGGAAATTGGAAAAATGGAAAGGATTAGAGAAATGTAAGAAAGCAGAATATTTAGGCCAAAGGACTATTACAGTTTCTCCGTTATATGTGCCATTGTTTTTGGAAGAGGATTGGCCATGGCAACTTATGATGGATATCAAAGAAGAAGTTACTTCTACCCTTAAAGAGGAACAAGGGCAAGGAGAATATATTTTGTATATTGCAGGTTTCTCGGAAGCAGATGAAAAAACGGATCTATTAATTCAAAATAAGGCAACAAATCAACTATACAATAATAGTGTAAACTTTATATTATCTGGCCAAAAACGAAAGGTGAATATAGAAGATGGGGGATTATCTCCTATAAAGAATATTGATTGTGGCGGGATAAATTATTTAGACGCATTTGCAAAGACTAGTATATGCAAAGTGAGTATTAAGATTTGAAAAAGTCTTGGAGTAAATGCGAAACAGGATGCAAAACTATGGTATAACGATTATGAAAAATAATATAAAGTTGGTCTGATGTGGTAAAGGATAGCGAGATTCTCAGCACGGAAGAACAGTTGGAATTCCGATAGTTATTATGGAGCCAGAATTTTTATTATGATGGAGGTGTAAGTTTGAAAAAAAGGCATGTACTTGTTGTTTTATTATGTTTTATATCTCAATGTATGCATGTGTGTATGCTGATGTATCCGGTCAAGTGACAAAAGAAACCACAAAACTTACAAAGAATAAGGATGTGGTGAAGAACTATTCCTATGACAGTGCCGACAATAAATCTGCATTCAAGGTAAAAGTAGGGGATGCCACCAAACTTTCTCTGTCGTATGAGTATGATGGCAGTTCCCGACTGATTTCCGT
>NZ_QUDR01000051.1 GCF_003477605.1 Clostridium sp. AF37-5 | reverse complement strand
CATTGTTATAATCCGCCTTTCTGCTTCGCGAAAGTCACCAATAGAATCATGAAAATATTAGTTTCTCTCGCTACGCTCGTTTCTATTTTCCCTTCCTCTTGATATTTGATATAATTCTTTTATAAGACTGACACACTACAGAACACGTGGAGGTGAGTGGCGGGGCTGTATAGCGGCGACCTCGTATTGTTATATGTTGTCGGTCATCCGTTAAGGCATCAATGAATGGCGCATAACAGTAGCCCGTAAACTTATCTCTTCCAAAGTCGACTCGATTTTGCCGGATGACCAGTCACTGTCAATCTTATAACTATAAATCATCAGGAGGTACTTTTATTGTCGTTTAAAATTCTTAAAAATAACTGCTGCGGACTTGATGTCCACAAAACCTGGATCTATGCCTGTATCGGCATTACGGATTCCTTTAAACGTACAGAGTATAAACAAGCCCGCTTCTCTTCCTTTACCAAAGGATTGCAGGAATTGTGTCTTTGGCTTGCTAAATACAATTGTATTGATGTTTGTATGGAATCTACCGGTAAGTATTGGATCCCTGTTTTTAATGTCTTAGAGAAAAATAACATCTTTGTTACTCTTTCTCACCCCAAATATACCAAGCCTCAAAAAGGCAACAAGACGGATCGCAAGGATGCCAAGTGGATCTGTGATCTATATATGTGTGGAATGGTAAAACCTTCCTTTATTCCACCTGCTGACATCCGTCAATTAAGAGATTTAGTAAGATACCGTTTCAAACTCACTTGTATGATTACCGGTGAGAAGAACCGTGCTCATAACTGTCTTACTGTATCAAACTTAAAATTGGATGATGTCTTTTCTGATATATTTGGCAAATCATCTCGTTCCATTACGGAACAGATCTTACAACACCCGGGGGAAGTTTTTGATGTAGCACCTTTTGTGGATAGCAGATGCAAAACTCCTATCGAGGAAATACAGGCTGCTGTTGATGGTGCCATCTCTCACGAACAGGCTGTAAAACTTAGACAGTGCCTTAAACACATCGATGAATTAGAAATGCACAAAGCAGAAATAGAACGGGAAATCTTTCGTCTCAGCCAAAAGTACGAAAGTGTCCTTGATCTTATTCGAACCATACCAGGATTCGATAAAAATCCATTGACTGCTATCCAGGTGCTTTCTGAAATCGGGGCGGATATGTCTGTCTTCCCCACTGCCAAAAACCTCGTTTCATGGGCAGGATGCTGTCCCCGTAACGACCAGAGCAGTCGCAAGATCAAGTCCACTAGGATTTCCCGTGCTGGTTCTTATTTTAAACCAGTTTTGGTGCAAATTGCAAATGCTTTAATCAAATCGAAGAAACATCCTGAATTTACCACACGATATCGTCGTATAAAAGCACGCCGTGGTCACAAGAAAGCTATCATTGCCATCTGTCGTATGATCCTGACCGCTATCTGGCACATACTTACAGATTTAAAGCCTTATACACTGGAAGGTTTTCTTGAATCACGTCCTGTGAATAAAGAAAAAGTTCTGACCATTTCACAGGCACTTAATCTGATCAAACAACGAGGCTACATTATCAAGGATGATGTGGGTCCTGTTACCTGATTAGGTGTTGCGTCTATATTTACTTTTTAAACCAGCTGTTTAGGTGGTTTATTTGCTATGTCCTTTGTTTCTTGGTTGTCTAAAATTTCTTTTTTTCAAACTT
>NZ_QUDR01000050.1 GCF_003477605.1 Clostridium sp. AF37-5 | reverse complement strand
TGATATGCTCCCTTCTAGGTAGACAAGTGAAATAATTAAACTTGTTACTTAGGAGGGAGCATATTTTATGTCTAAAAGAAATATATCTGCACAAGATAAGATAAATGCTGTAAAAAGATACTTGAACGGTCTGACAAGCCAACGAATACTTGCAAATGAGTTTAGTATATCTCAAGCTTCCATTCAACAATGGATTACTAATTATGAAAGTATGGGAGAAGATGCATTCTTGATGAAAAGTTATAAGCATTATTCTGCTGAATTAAAAAGGAAGGCAGTTCTAGACTATCTGTCTGGAAAAGGATCACAAACAGATATCTGTAAAAAATATGGTATTCGTTCAAAAAGTAAGTTACAAAAGTGGATAAAGAAGTATAATGGTCATGAAGAGTTAAAATCTTCTGGAACAGGAGGAAGTATTATCATGACCAAAGGAAGAAAAACCACATTTGAAGAACGGGTTGAAATAGTACAATATTGCATCGCACATAACCATAATTATGCTGAAACAGCAGAGAACCATCGGGTATCTTATCAACAGGCACGTAGTTACACTATTAAATATGAATCTGGCGGAGTGGAAGCTTTAAGAGATAAACGTGGAAAACGGAAAAATCCTGACGAGATGAATGAATTAGAAAGTTTGCGTGCCGAAGTTAAAATTTTAAGAGCAGAGAAAGAACGTGCTGAAATGGAGGCTTCTTTCCTAAAAAAACTCGAAGAGATAGAAAGGAGGCGGGGCTAAGCCTGGTCCGTCATGAATATGTATATCAGGCAATCAAAGACGAACACGAAGAACATAATTATCCCATCACTGACCTTTGCAAACTCGGTAGAGTTTCTAGAGCAGCTTACTATAAATGGTTACATAGAGAAATTCCAGAAAACGAACGAAAAAACAAACGAATTGCAGATGAAATAGAAAAGATTCATACGGAATCGCCGGACAAAGGATATCGCAGAATCAGAGATGAATTGGAACGTTATCATAACATTGATGTTAATGACAAACGTGTGTTACGTATTTGTCGCAAACTTAATATTAAATCAACTATCAAGTACTCCAATAATGGATGCACGAGACAGGCTTCAAATTCCCAATATATAGCAGAAAATATACTTAACCGGGAGTTTACTGCTGATGCACCAAATGAAAAATGGCTCACAGATGTAACAGAGTTCCATTATTATATCGGGATTGAGAAACGTAAGGTCTATTTAAGTGCAATTTTGGATTTATATGACCGAAGAATTGTAGCTTACACGATTGGGGATTCGAACAACAATCATCTTGTATTTAGCAACTTTGAGGATGCGGTGACAAAAAACCCTGATGCACATCCATTGTTTCATAGCGACAGGGGATTCCAATATACTAACAGGGCATTCCACGCGAAAATCGAGGCGGCAGGTATGGTGCAGAGCATGTCAAGAGTAGCCAGGTGCATCGATAATGGACCGATGGAAGGTTTTTGGGGAATTTTAAAGAGAGAACGTTACTATGGAAAACGATTCACTGATAAAGAAACACTCATAAAAATGATTGAGGATTATATAGATTACTACAACAATAAACGATTGCAAAGAAATCTTGGAGTTTTAACTCCTATGGAAAAACACACACTTTACTTACAAGCTGCATAAAAACTGCCAGTAGTTCACTCTACTGGCAGGAAAAATTTATATTTTTTCAATTGTCTACTTGACGGGAAGCAGTTCA
>NZ_QUDR01000005.1 GCF_003477605.1 Clostridium sp. AF37-5 | reverse complement strand
AAGTAACAAGTTTAATTATTTCACTTGTCTACCTAGAAGGGAGCATATCACTTGCCGGTACGGCTCCTTTTTGTATTTACGACTTTTTTTTCATATTCTGATAGATTTCATCAATTTTTTCTTCCGGTATTTTTGTGTCCAAAAAGATTTCAACGGCATATTTTGCCTGTGCAATCAGCATTTCCAGTCCGGTGATACCCTTCATGCCAAGTTCTCTTGCCTGTGCGACAAGTTTCGTGGTAAGCGGATTGGCAATGATATCAATGACTGCCTGACATTGAGGAAAATGAGTTAAGTCAACCGGTGAAAAATCGACATTTGGATACATGCCGACCGGACTTGTATTTACGACAATGTCCGCATCACTGTGGAGGGCGAAACACTGTTCGTAAGTAAGAACTCCCTCTTTGATGGTTCGGTTGCCGACCACAATCATTTTAGCGGGATTCATTTTTTTGACACCTGCCTGAATTGCCTGAGAGGCACCACCATTTCCAAGGACAACAACTTTTTTCCCTTCCATGTCGATACCATTTTTCTTTACCATATAGAGAAATCCCGGCATATCTGTATTGTAGCCATAGAGGGAGCCATTTTGGTTCACAATCGTGTTGACGGCACCAATCGCTTTTGCATTCTCATCCATGGCGGTAAGATAAGGGATAACTGCCTGCTTGTAAGGAATGGTAACATTCAGGGCGCGAAACGCTTTTTCCTCCATAAAAATCGGAAAATCTTCTTTGGTGAGAGGATGTAACTCATATGAGTAGTCTGCTAATTGTTCATGAATTTCTTTGGAGGCACTATGGCCTAATTTTTCTCCTATTAATCCGTATTCCATAATATTAAGTCCTTCTTTTGCTTTTTGCCCTCAGTTTAGTACAAATAAGATGGGGTGTCAAGGCAAATGGGTGGTATATTCCGTGCGGACAGGCATATACATGTAAAAAAAGGAGGGGTGCATTTGCTAAATAAAGAGATTCGGGAACTTTTGCCGGAAAGACTGCGGAAACTGGTTGAACGCGTGGTTTTAAAAGAAGAAAAACTGCAGGAAATAAGAATCCGCAGAGAAAAGGGCATTGCTTTACGGTATGATGGCAGATTTGTTGTGCCGGAGCAAAAACAAAGTGTTACGATGGCGGAATGGAAAGAGTTGATTTCGCGAATCAGCAGACAGTCATTGTATGCTTTTGAGGAGCAGATGAGAGAGGGATTTCTTACCATTCCCGGTGGACACAGAGTTGGTCTTGCCGGACATGTTGTGTATGAGCATGGAGCGGTGAAGACGATGCGGTATTTGTCCGGATTAAACATCCGTATTTCCCATGAAATAAAGGGATGTTCCGATGAATTGATGCCATTTGTCGTGTTAAATACCGTGATTTTACCAACGCTGATTATAGCTCCTCCGGGTGGTGGAAAAACAACGCTTTTGCGTGATTTTGTGAGGAATCTTTCAAGGCAGTGCAATGTGGCGGTAGTTGACGAACGCTCGGAAATAGCCGGCTGCTATATGGGAATTTCACAAAGAGATTTAGGCTCTTTTTGTGATGTGTTAGATGGATGCAAAAAAGCGGATGGTGTGCGCATGATGATTCGCTCGATGGCTCCGCAGGTTGTTGCTGTCGATGAAATTGGGACAAGCGAAGATATTGCCGCTCTATCATATGCACTTACAAGCGGCTGTTCTCTTTTAGCAACCATTCATGGAGAAACGCTTTCGCAGGTCCGGCAGAAAAAAGAGTTTCAGGCTGTATTTGAAAACAGGATGTTTGAGCGATATATACTTTTGGACAATCTGTTTCATCCGGGCAAATGTCTGGCTGTTTATGATAAGGAGGGAAAGACGATATGGAAATAAAATTTTTAGGAATGATTTTTGTCCTGTTGGGAAGTTTTGGAATCGGTATTTTTTATCGGATTCGATATGGCAACCGCTTACATAATATGCAGGACTGTGAAAGAGCACTTCTTATTTTACAGGGAGAAATGGAATACGGGCACACGCCGCTGATGGAGGCATGCGAAGAGGTTTCGGTAAGGATTGGCGGTATAGTTGGCAGTTTTTTTGCACAGATTGCAAAAAAGCTTAATACCCACGAAGGAGCACTGGAAACGATTTGGTGCCAGACAGCGAGAAAGGTTTTAACAAAGTCGCAGATGGAAAAAGAAGAGCGGGAAGAGTGGGAAAAATTAGGTGGTACACTCGGATATCTGGATTTGGAAATGCAGGTTTCAACCATTCAGATTTATGTACGCCGCTTAAAACTGAGAATGGAGCAAACGGAAAAAGAAAGCCATGAAAGGCTTCGTATGTATCCGGTGATAGGTGCTTTTAGCGGTGTTTTAATCTGTCTTTTATTGGTGTAAGAGGCGATGGAAAAGAAGAAAGGAACGAATGCATTACCTATGGAAATAACAATTATATTTAAAATTGCATTAGTGGGAATATTAGTTACCATTTTAAATCAGATTCTCAAACAATCCGGGCGCGATGAACAGGCATTTATTGTAAGCTTAGCAGGACTTCTTTTAGTTTTGTTTTGGATTATTCCATATATTTCTGAATTGTTCACAAGCGTTGAGGACATGTTTTCTCTGTAAGGGAGGTGAAAAAAATGGTGAAAGTGGCGGTGCTTGGTCTGGCGGCTGTTTTTCTGTCTTTAATAGCCGGCAGTGTGAAACGGGAATATGCGGTTGCCGTGATGATAGGGACAGTCCTATTGTTAGGAATTTATAGTTTGTCGTCCATCCGGATGGTGATTGAGAGAATTCATGAATTTGAACAGGCAATTGGCTTAAGCAGAGAATACTTAGGAATCCTTCTTAAAATGTTAGGAATTGCCTATTTGACGCAGCTTGTCGTGAATCTTTGCCGGGATGCTGGTAATGGAGCGGTTGCCAGTCAGATCAATATGATAGGAAAAATCAGTATGATGTTAGTGAGTTTTCCGGTTGTCGAGACGCTTTTAAAGACTTTGGGGGATATGTTGCAGTGAAAAAGAAATGTTTCATTTTTTTAATGGTTCTGCTATTTGGTTTTTCATTCGATACAGAAGCTAAGGCAGAGCAGAAAGAAGAGTGGCAGAATGAATTGTCTTTAGAACAGGCGGATCTTTCTCTGCAGGAAAATACAAAGCAAAGTTTTTCCTTACAGCAGTATGTTACAGACGTTATGGATGGAACGGCCGATTTTTCCTTTGGGGCAATTGTTGACTGTATCTGTGAGCAGGTGACCGGTCAGTGGGATGCACAGAAAAAAACTATTTTACATATTCTTGCACTCAGTGTGTTTGCGGGGATTTTTGTGAAATTTGCCGGTACGATTGGGGACGGTGATTTGGGAGAAACGGGATTTTTTGTCGTATTTCTTCTTTTGTTTTCACTCGTGCTTTCGGGATTTTTAGGTGTGTATGCCGTGGCGGAGAAAGCACTGGAAAATCTGATTGGCTTTATGAAAGCTTTGATTCCTTCTTTTTCGCTTACCCTCTGCTATGGCGGGAAAATGCAGAGTTCGCTTGCCTTTTATGAAGCAATGCTTCTTGCGATGGGGCTGCTTTCGATGGCAATGAAATATTTTTTGATGCCGGGGGTTGAAATCTATTTTTTCCTGAGTGTGATCAATCAGATGGCAGGACACCGGTTCTCGAAAATGGTGGATTTAATTGGCAGTATATTAAGGATGTCAATTCGTATTTTGTTTGCAGCAATGATTGGCTATCAGGGAATCCAGGGCTTGTTAGTTCCGGTAATGGACCGTGTGAGAAATAATGCGGTCTGGAACGTGGCAAAGGGGATGCCCGGTGTGGGAAATACAGCGGGCAGTGTGATGGATACCGTATATGGAAGCGGTCTGTTAATTAAGAGTGCGGTCGGAGTAGGCGGTGTGATTGCCATTGTGATTCTTTGTCTGTACCCGATGATGAAAGTTTTTTTATTTACCTTTTTATACCGTGTGGCAGGAGCGGTTGCGCAGCCGGTCAGCGACCACAGAATTGTGATGGTATTGCAGTCGGCAGCCACAAGCGGAAAACTGATGTTAGGGTATTTACTGGCATCCGGACTTATGTTTTTACTGTCGATAGTCATTGTGTTAGTCAGTACAAATCTTGGCTCATGACGGACGAAAGGAGATTTCATGGAAGCAGCATTTCAGATGGTGAGACAGGTTGTAGTATTTTTACTGCTTGCGGCACTGCTCACAAATTTATTTATGGGAACGGAATACAAAAAGTATTTTACCTATGTGACAAGTTTGATTGTTATTTTACTTGTGCTTGTTCCGGTGCTTGGCTTTTTTGGAAAAGGAAAGGTATGGGAAAAAAATTATATTCTTTCGGAAAACAAACAGCAGGTGGAACAGACGAAAGAGGAAATTCGTCTGCTTGGAGAAAAGTATGAAAAACAGATGAAAGAGAAATATGTGGCACAGGTAAAAAAAGATATTGCACTGCAATGTGGGGTGGATGAATCCGATTGCCGGATAAAGATGGATGATATGAAAATTATATTGATAAGGGTGCGCGTAAAAAATGCAGATAAAATGCAAAAGGAGTGGCAGAATGAACTGGCTTTTAAATATGGGGTGGAAGAAGAAAAGATTTGGATTGAGGAGGCATAGCGCATGAAAGAGGAATTAAAAAAACTAATTGAAAAAGCAGGAACCTTGAAATTGTTAGCGGTTGTTATATGTGGTGTACTGCTTTTGTTTTTTTCCTATTCGGAAAATGCAGATGAAAAGGCGGCGGCACCTGCTTCTTCGTCCGATGTTACAGACGCGGAGACAAAGGGGACACTTGAGGAATATAAGGCGGAGCGGGAGGAAGAGTTAAAACAGCTTTTACAGCGGGTGGACGGAGTCGGGCATGCGGATGTAATGATTACTTTGAAGGCGTCAAATGAGAAAGTGACATTAAAAGATAATACGCAAAAAGGAGAGTCCAACGAGGAAAAAACAGTTTTAGTGGAAAATTCAAGCCGTGACTCTTCTCCGTATATCATACAGGAGAAGGAGCCGGAAATCGAGGGGATTGTCATTGTCTGCGAAGGCGGATACGATTCTGTGATAAAAAGAGAAATAACCGATGCAGTAAGTGCATTATTTTCTATTGAGAGTCATAAAATAAAAATAATGAAAAGTAAGGAGGCAAAGGAGTGAAGAAAATTTTGAAAAAAAACCAGATTATTATTACTGCGCTTGTTGTGATGGTTGCGATTGCCGGGTATCTGAGCATGACAGACCGTGAAGAACTGACAATGAACGGACATGGGGATCATAACAAAGCGGCAACCGAAAGCGCAGCAGACATTTCAGAGGAGGATATTGTTCTTGATGAGGACGAAGAAACGGTAGAAACAGCCAGTGGCAAGGCAGTGAGCACAAGTGGACAAAAGGTTTCCAATAAGGAAAATGCCGGTGAAGCAGTACTTGTAAGTAACACTGTTACCGGAAATTATTTCGAGGAGGCAAAACTTTCGAGAGAACAGACGCGTGCGAAAAACAAAGAGACGCTTACAAATTTAGTGAATAACAAAAATGTAACCAATGCGCAAAAAGACAAGGCAATGCAGCAGATTATGCAGATGACCGAAATCAGCGAAAAAGAAACGGCAACCGAAAATCTGCTGGCAGCGAAGGGATTTTCAGAAGCTGTTGTGACAATTTTATCCGACAGCGTGGATGTTGTTGTAAATGCAGATGATTTGACGGAGAGCCAGATTGCACAGATTGAAGATATCGTAAAAAGAAAAACCGAGTGCAGTGCCGATAAAATTGTAATATCGCCTGTTGGCAAAAAGAAATAAATCTGCTATAATACATATTACAACTGTTTTGTTGTAGTATCATACCAATAGGAGGTACGAAAGTATGACAGAGATGACAAATGATTCTATGGGAAAACACACAGGGATTGGCGAAGTGCAGATTGCCAATGAAGTCGTAGCAAGCATTGCCGGTATTTCCGCATCAGAAGTAGAAGGCGTGGATTCGATGGCAGGCGGCTTGGCCGGTGAGCTGGCAGGCAAATTTGGTGCAAAGAATTTGTCCAAAGGTGTCAAGGTGGAAGTGGCAGACGACATCGCAATGGTTGAATTGGCAATTAATATGAAATATGGATACAGCATTCCAAAAACTTGTAAACAGGTACAGGAAAAAGTAATGCAGGCGATTAATTCCATGACCGGTTTGACAGTAAAACAGGTGAATGTGCGAATCGCCGGTGTAAGTTTAGAACAGGATTAAGAGGATAGTTATGACACGACATGAGATGAGAGAATGTATCTTCTGTCTGATGTTCCAGAATGATTTTTATGGAACCGATGAGTTTGAAGAACAGATGAGTAATTTTTTGGCGAATTTCCATTTTCCGGAAGAACATGAAATTAGTGAAAAGGATGAAAAGGAAGTCCGCGAAAAAGTGGAACGGCTGATTGCTTTGATGCCGGATATTGATGAAAAAATTTCGGCAAATGCAAAGGGCTGGAAGATTGAGCGAATTGCAAAAGCGGAATTAGCAATTTTGAGACTGGCTGTTTATGAAGCATTATATGAGGAAAGTGTACCGGTCGGCGTAGCCGTCAATGAAGCCGTGGAACTTGCAAAAGAGTATGGCGGAGAGAATGGTGCTGCGTTTGTGAATGGTATCTTGGGTAAGATTGTAAATGAATAGAGGAAATGTATATTCCGTCTCTTCCGTCAATCAGTATATTAAGAATATGTTTTCCAAAGAATATGCCCTGTCGGTTGTATTTGTAAAAGGCGAAATTTCCAATTGCAAATATCATAGCTCCGGGCATATTTATTTTTCGCTAAAAGACGACCGCTCACAGCTTACGTGTGTGATGTTTCGCGGTGACCGCGGCGGACTTGATTTTCGGATGGAGAATGGACAGGAAGTCGTAGTTGGCGGCTCCATTAGTGTATACGAGCGCGATGGGAAATATCAGCTCTATGCCAAAAAAATTGTCCCGGTAGGAGATGGACACTTACAGGAGCAGTATGAAAAATTAAAGAAAAAGCTGGAGGCAGCAGGATATTTTGACGAGGATCGAAAGCTGCCAATTCCAAAGTATGTAAAAAAAGTCGGTATCGTAACGGCGAAAACCGGTGCGGCAGTCCATGATATGATTCAGATTGCTACAAGACGCAATCCTTATGTGCAGCTTTATTTATATCCGGCAAAAGTGCAGGGAGAAGGAGCGGCACAATCCATTGCTGGGGGAATTTCTTTTTTGGATGAATTTGGCGTGGACGTTATTTTAGCGGGGCGAGGCGGCGGCTCAATGGAAGACTTGTGGGCATTTAATGAGGAAATCGTGGCACAGGCAATTTATGAATGTCGGACGCCGGTGATTTCAGCAGTCGGACATGAAACCGATGTGACAATTGCAGATTACGTGGCGGATTTACGCGCACCGACACCTTCAGCGGCAGCAGAACTGGCGGTTTATGATGTCCGTCTTGTATTAGAAGAATTGTATGGATATAAAGATCGTCTGGCACGTTGTATTCTGGCACAGGTGGATGCAGGGCGTGAGCACTTGGATTTTACAGAGAAGCGGCTCCGCTATCTGAATCCGGAAAACCAGATGGTACAGAAGAGACAATATTTGATTGATATAGAGGAACGCCTCTTTCGTAATATGAAAAATGAACTACAGAAAAAGAAACAAATGATGTCACTTTTGGCGGCAAGGCTGGATGCAAAAAGTCCGTTAAAACGCCTTGCCGGCGGCTATGCTTATGTGACTGATGAGGCGGGCAGGATGGTGGATTCCGTGAAATCACTTCAAGTAAACGATGTTTTGATGATGACATTTTCAGATGGCGTTGTGAAAAGTGAAGTACAGGAAGTCGTCGAGGAGGAAAAAGCATAATGGAAGAAAAAAAAGAAATTTCTTTAGAAGAAATTATGGATCGTTTAGATGATACCGTAACACAGATGGAAAATGATAAAATGACGTTAGAAGAATCCTATCAGGCATTTTCGGAAGGAATGAAACTTGTGAAAATGGGAAATGACGCTATTGACCGCGTGGAGAAAAAAATAAAGGTCCTGATGATGGAAGGAGAAGAAGATGTCGAAGGATAAATGGCAGGAAAAAATACAAAATATAGAAGAGGGTTTTATCCCGTACCTTCCAAAGGAAGAAGGCTATGAAAAAACGGTATTGGAGGCTGTTAATTACAGTATCAATGCCGGTGGTAAACGACTTAGACCAATGTTTCTTTGTGAGACATATTCCATGTTTGGAGGAACGGATGAAAAAGCAGTTCGTCCGTTTATGATGGCGATAGAAATGATTCACACGTATTCGCTTGTGCATGATGATTTGCCGGCGATGGATAATGATGATTACCGTCGTGGTAAATTAACGACACATAAAAAGTATGGAGAAGCGATGGGGATTCTTGCCGGAGATGCTTTGTTGAATCTTGCTTATGAGACGGCATTTCTTGCGTTTGACAGTAAAACGGACAAGCAGAGAATTGCCAATGCTTTGAAAGTATTAGGGAAAAAAGCAGGGATTTGCGGCATGGTTGGCGGACAAGTTGTTGATGTTGAAAATAACGGAAAATTTGTCGATGAACAGATGCTTCATTATGTTTATAAAAATAAAACTTCTGCACTCATTGAGGCAAGTCTTATGATTGGAGCCTGTTTAGCCGGTGCTTCACAGGATGAAGTACGAATTATGGAAAATGTGGGAACGGCGATTGGACTTGCTTTCCAGATTCAGGATGATATTCTGGATATTTCAGGGGATGAGAAAGTCATCGGAAAACCGGTGCACAGTGATGAAAAGAATGAAAAATCCACATATCCGGTTCTGCATGGAATGGAGGAGAGCCGGAAAAAAGTGGCAGAATATACAGATGCCGGTATTGCTGCCTTAGATGGCATAACAGCGGCAGATGAAGAACATAAATCGTTTCTGCGGGAATTGTTAATGTCCTTAGTGGAACGGGAGAAATAAAGAGGATGATTTTGTGAGTAAGAAAAAGGTACTTAGTCAAATAGTAAAAGAAAATGACATTCATAATATTGCCCCCGCGGATTATAGGCAGTTAGCTAAAGAAATCCGTGCCAAATTGGTACGGAGTGTGAGCCGGACGGGAGGACATTTGGCATCCAATTTAGGAGCGGTGGAACTTACGATGGCACTTCATTTGTGTTTGCATTTTCCGGAGGATAAACTAATTTGGGATGTGGGGCACCAGTCATATGTGCATAAAATTCTGACCGGGAGAGGGGATGCTTTTTCGACACTCCGCCAAATGGGTGGCTTAAGTGGTTTTCCAAAAGTCAAGGAAAATCCGAGTGATACGTTTGATACCGGACACAGTTCGACTTCGATTTCCGTGGCGCAGGGCTTTGCTAAGGCAAGGGATTTGCGTGGCGGCGATGAAAAGGTGGTAGCGGTTATTGGTGATGGTGCATTATCCGGCGGTATGGCATTTGAGGCGTTAAATAACGCCGCAGCATTAAAAACGAATATGGTTATTGTGTTAAACGATAATAAGATGTCGATTGCACCAAATGTAGGTGGTATGTCAACTTACTTAGGTAAAATCCGTGCAAACCGTAAGTACCGGGATTTGAAAATGAATGTTGAAAATTCGTTAGGCAAAATTCCGAATGTAGGTCATCCGCTTGCCAGACAGATTAAGCGTGCGAAAGACTCGATTAAGCATTTGTTTATTCCGGGAATGCTGTTTGAGGATATGGGGCTTATTTATATCGGTCCGGTGAATGGACACAATGTAAATGAAATGGTTACAGCTTTTGAAACAGCGTTTTCGATTACGAATCAGCCGGTTTTGGTGCATGTTCTGACCCAGAAGGGAAAAGGGTATAAACCGGCAGAACAAAATCCTTCCGCTTTTCATGGTGTAGGAACCTTTGATGTAAAAGATGGTACGATTCTTAAAACAAACGAAGTAACTTATACGAATATATTTTCCGACTGGCTTTTGTCACGGGGGGCGCAGTGCAATGAACTGGTTTCTGTGTGTGCTGCGATGCCGGATGGAACCGGAACGGCAGCCTTTGCAAAAACATTTCCATCACGAGCTTTCGATGTGGGAATTGCGGAAGAACATGCGGTTACTTTTGCAGCAGGACTTGCAGCAGGCGGTATGAGACCGGTAGTTTCTTTGTATTCTACCTTTTTGCAGCGTGCCTATGACCAGATGATTCATGATGTGTGTCTTGGCAGTCTGCCGGTTATTTTTACAGTAGACCGAAGTGGCATTGTAGGAAATGACGGAGAGACGCATCAGGGTATTTTTGACTTATCCTTTTTGTCGACGATGCCGGGGATGACGGTGATTTCGCCGATGGATGGTGCAGAGTTGACTGAGGTTCTGGATTTTGCACTGAATCAGATGGATGGTCCGGTGGCAGTCCGCTACCCAAGAGGAAAAGCGTACTGCTGTGAGAAAGAAGAAAGAGAGCCGATTGTGTACGCCAAAGCAGAACTTTTGTATGAAGGAAAAGATGTACTTATTTTGGCAGTAGGCAATATGGTTAGTAAAGCATGTGAGGTTCGAAAAAAGTTAGCAGTACAAGGGATTCATCCAACGATTGTCAATATGCGTTTTGTGAAGCCGTTTGATGAGGATTTGGTAAGAGAATTAGCAATCAGTCACCGTCTGATTGTGACAATGGAAGACAATGTGTATACCGGCGGTTTTTCCGAGCAGATTCAAGCATTTTTACTGCGGGAAAGAATTTACCACAAATGTCTTAGCGTATGTTTCCCGGATCAGTTTATTGAGCACGGAACGCCGGAAGAACTCTATGAGAAATATGGATTGGATGCGGCATCGGTATCGAATCGGATTGTAAGAAAGATAAATGGTGAGTAAGGTGAAAGAAAAGAAAGAACGATTGGATGTCCTTCTTGTGAAAAGAGGACTTATGCCTTCACGTGAAAAAGCAAAAGCCGTGATTATGGCAGGGGAGGTATTTGTCGATAATCAAAGAGAAGACAAGGCCGGACAGACGTTTCCGGAATCGGTGCAGATTGAAGTCCGGGGAAAGAAAATGAAATATGTCAGCCGTGGCGGTTACAAATTGGAACAGGCAATGAACGTGTTTCCGATTTCTCTTACGGATACGGTATGCATGGATGTCGGTTCTTCAACCGGTGGTTTTACGGACTGTATGCTGCAAAATGGCGCAAAGTATGTGTACGCGATTGATGTGGGGACAAACCAACTTGCGTGGTCGTTAAGGCAGGATGAAAGAGTATGCTCGATGGAAAAGACAAACATCCGCTATGTCACACCGGACGATATTGGTGAGTTAGTAGATTTTGTTTCCATCGATGTTGCCTTTATTTCCCTCACGAAAGTATTAGAGCCGGTTAAGGCACTGATGAAGGAAAATGCTCAGATTGTCTGTTTGATTAAACCACAGTTTGAGGCGGGCAGAGAACAGGTTGGGAAAAAAGGGGTCGTGAGAGAGCCCCGTGTCCACGAAGAAGTGATTCAGATGGTTATGAACTATGCACTTTCCCTTGGATTTCATATTTTGGGGATTGACCATTCGCCGATTCGCGGACCGGAAGGAAACATTGAATATCTCCTTTATATGGAGAATGATAACAGAGAACCGGTTACCATAGATGAAAAGCAGAAGGAAGCGGTGAAAGAATTGGTAGCGCATGCGCATGAGGTTTTATAGGAGGAACTGCGATGAAAAATTTTCAGATTATTTCCGATGTTGAGAAAGACATACATCATGAGACGGCGAGTGAAATAAAAAGATATTTGGAATCTCATGAAAAATGTGCTAAAATAGTAGGGAGTTCGTCTGAAGTTACGCAGATTGACTGGGCAGATTTAGTGATTGTGCTTGGAGGAGACGGTTATGTAATCCAGGCAGCGAAGCGGTTTGCCGGCAGTCATGTTCCGATTTTTGGCGTGAATTTTGGAACACTTGGGTTTCTGACCGAGGTGGAAAAGCCGAGAATTCAAAAAGCACTGTACGAAATTTTGTCGGGAAATTATGAAGTGGAAAAGCGGATGGCGCTTACCGGCAGAGTGCAGAAAACTTCAGTTGGAGAAGCGATTGGCATTGCGATTAATGAGTTTATTATCGGCAAGCAGGATTTTGGACATATGATAACAGCAAATGTCTATGTAGATGATGAACTGATGGATACTTATGTGGCAGATGGGATTTTGGTGTCGACGCCGACCGGTTCGACGGCCTATAATTTATCGGCAGCAGGTCCGGTGTTAGTGCCATCGATGGAAGCGATGATTATTACACCGATTTGCCCACATTCGTTGAACAAAAGAAGTCTTGTGGTGTCTTCGGATTCCAAACTAAGGATAGAAGTTGGAAAGACAAAGGAAAACTATCAGGATGAGGCTGCGATTCGAGGCGACGGACAGATGCTTTGGACGGTATCGACAGGTGATGTTGTATGGATTGAAAAAGCAAAAGAAACTTTTGATATGGTTCGGTTAGGTGATGCCAGCTTTTTTGATAAAATGCGGAGCAAACTAAACCGTAATTAATGAGCTGAGGTTTTGGAACGGAGTTTTTTATGAAGCGAGTAAGACAGAATAAAATATTAGAATTAATTGATGAGTATGATATCGATACGCAGGAGGAGCTTGGAAAGCGTCTGCATGAATCTGGTTTCCGGGTGACGCAGGCAACCATCAGCCGGGATATCAAAGAACTGCAGTTAAAAAAACAGGCAGATAAAAACGGAAAATCCAAGTACATCTGTGTTACTCCGGGAAGTGCTAGCTTTGGCGAGCGCTATGCAAGAGTTTTACAAGATGGTATGGTGAGTATCGACCAGGCAGATAATTTGGTAGTAATCAAGACGGTAAGCGGTATGGCAATGGCAGTTGCCGCCGCAATTGATGCGCTTGAGATAGAAGAAATTGTAGGATCCATTGCGGGGGATGACACGATTATGTGTGCAGTCCGTACGGCGGACTTAGTACCGGCAGTGATTGAAAAAATAAGTAATAAGTAAGGAGGAAGACGAGTAGAAATATCTCGTCGAGTAAAAACATGTCAGGACATTCAAAATTTGCAAACATTAAGCACAAAAAAGAGAAAAATGATGCTAAAAGAGGTAAGATTTTTACGGTAATCGGCCGTGAAATTGCGGTAGCCGTAAAAGAGGGCGGACCAGACCCGAATAATAACAGTAAACTTCGTGATGTTGTTGCAAAAGCAAAGGCAAACAATATGCCAAACGACACGATTGAGCGTGGAATCAAAAAAGCAGCAGGAAACGTAGATGCGGTTAATTATGTAAGCTGTCAGTATGAAGGCTATGGACCGAACGGAACAGCAATTATTGTAGAGGCACTGACGGATAACAAAAACCGTACTGCTTCAAATGTAAGAAATGCATTTACCAAAGGAAACGGTAATGTAGGAACGACAGGCTGCGTGTCTTATATGTTTGACCAAAAAGGACAGATTCTTGTTGATAAAGAAGCATATGAGACTGATGCCGATGAATTTATGATGATGGCATTGGATGCCGGTGCAGAGGATTTTGTTGAGGAAGAAGATAGTTACGAAATTCTTACAACACCGGAGGATTTTAGTGTTGTTCGTGAAGCGTTGGAAAAAGAAAACGTTCCGATGGTACAGGCTGAAATTACCATGATTCCGCAAAATTATGTGGAACTTACTTCAGATGAAGATAAAAAAATGTTCCAGCGTATTATGGACCTTTTGGATGAGGATGATGATGTGCAGAATGTATATCACAATGTCGAAGAGGATGACGAATAAGATAATTTTCAAAAATCCAAAATGAGCTAATAATTTTAAGTCTTCTACACATAATAAAAAAGCAATCTTTTATTATGTGTAGGAGGCTTTTTTGGTGAAATGGATAATAAGAATCGGGGTGATTATGTTCGCTGTGTTTTGTGGAATTAAAGCTGTACCGGAGGAAAAGGCAAGTTCCGGTGATATTACATCAACGTCAATACGCTATGTGGCGCTTGGAGACAGCATCGCATATGGGTATGGACTTAGCGATAGAAAAGAGCAGTCGTATGTAGAATTGATTCGCAAAAATCTGGAGACAAAGTATGATTCGGTTTTTGTTACGAATTTTGGAGAAAATGGGATGCAAAGCGGGGAACTTCTTGATATACTTACAAATCCGGAAAGAAAGGAATATAAAAAGTACCGGGCAACGATTAAACATGCCGATTTTGTTACGATATCCATTGGCTCAAATGATTTACTCCATTTGATTCAATTGGATTTAAACATGGAAGAAATGATAAAACGGGATGCACATAAATTTGATGAGGCATGCGTGCAGTTTGCAAAAACTTTTCCAAAAATCATCCGAGAAATTCGAGCGGTTAATCCGGATGTAAAAATATATGCGGACAATATTTATAATCCTGCTAAGGGGATTGATGCGTTTTCACAGGTGTATTCGGTTGCGGATGCTTATATTAACCGGATGAACCGCGGATTTTATCCATCGGATGAGTATGTGCTTGTCGATATTAAAAAATGTTTTGACGGCGAGAAGGAATCCATGGTCAATCTTTCTTTCAAGGGAAGGGAAATTGATCCGCATCCCAGTGAAAAAGGACATAAAAAAATCGCTCAGATGGTTATAAAAGCCATGGAAAGATAGGGGGAATTCTGTTATACTGGTAAAAGATAAAAAAAGAAGGGATGGATACGGTGAAGATAGAAGGAGTCATATTTGATTTGGATGGCACATTGTTAGATTCGACATGGGTCTGGTCGCAGATTGATACCGATTTTTTGAAAAAACGAGGATTTGAAGTGCCAAAAGATTATTCCACGGCAATTATGGCGATGGGGTTTGAAGAGGTGGCGAAATATACCATCAAACGTTTTTTGCTGCAGGAGACTAAGGAAGATGTGATGGCGGAATGGGATGCGATGGCAAGAGATGCGTATGCTCATGATGTAAAACTAAAAAAAGGGGTAAAAGAACTTCTTTTGTGGCTAAAGAAGCAGGATATTAAAATGGCGGTTGCAACCTCAAACAGTGCTTCTTTATTTGAGCCGTGCCTAAAAAATTTAGGAATCTACGACTGGTTTCATTCATTTACGGAAACGGGGGATGTAAAAAGAGGAAAAGAGTTCCCGGATGTCTATTTGAAGGCGGCAGAGAAGATGGGAGTAAATCCCGGTAACTGTTTTGTGTTTGAAGATATTCTGCCGGCGGTTTTAGGAGCAAAAAAAGGTGGTTTTCAGACGGTTTTAGTAAGAGAACCAAAGTGGAATTATGCAAAAGAAGACTTTGATTTGATTTGCGACTATGCAGTGGACGAAATTGACGAGGCGATATCCTTGCTAAATCAGTGGAAATGCGATATGATATAGATAGTTTTTGTATTTTGAAATGGAGGATAAAGGGAATGCCAATTACAGAGTTATTGGAGGCAAATGCCAAAAAATATCCGAACGAAGTGAGTCTTGTAGAGATTAATCCGGATATTCAGGAGAAAAGAAGAGTAACATGGAGGGATTATGAATTAATCGAGTCAAGTCCGATGTGTCATTACCGCAGGGAAATTACATGGCATGTATTTGACGAAAAAGCCAATCGTTTTGCACAGCTTTTAATCAGCAGAGGGATTGGAAAAGGGGACAAAGTGGCGATTTTATTGATGAACTGCTTGGAATGGCTTCCGATTTATTTTGGTATATTAAAGACCGGAGCACTGGCGGTGCCGCTTAATTTCCGCTATGCACCGGATGAAATTGAATATTGTTTGAATCTGGCGGAGGTAGATGTTTTAGTGTTTGGTCCGGAATTTATCGGCCGTGTGGAAGAAATTGCCGATAAAATCAGTCAGAACCGTCTTTTGTTTTATGTGGGAGGCGACTGCCCGTCCTTTGCGGAAGATTATGATAAACTGACGGCAAACTGTGCAAGTTTAGCACCGGGAATCCCAATTTCTGACGAAGATGATGCGGCAATTTATTTTTCTTCCGGAACAACCGGATTTCCGAAAGCAATTTTACATAATCATGAAAGTTTGATGCATGCCTGTAAAGTCGAGCAGAAGCATCACGGACAGACACATGACGATGTGTTCTTATGTATTCCTCCGCTGTATCATACCGGAGCGAAGATGCACTGGTTTGGCAGTCTTTTGACGGGAAGCAAGGCAGTGCTTTTGAAGGGGGTAAGCCCGAAAACAATTTTGGAGACGGTCTCCAATGAGAAATGCACAATTGTCTGGCTTTTGGTTCCTTGGGCACAGGATATTCTCGTGGAACTTGACAGTGGAAGATTAAAACCCGATGATTATGAATTATCCCAGTGGCGTCTGATGCATATTGGTGCACAGCCGGTTCCACAGAGCTTAATCCGCCGCTGGAAAGAGTATTTTCCAAATCATCAGTATGATACGAACTATGGTTTAAGTGAGTCGATTGGACCGGGCTGCGTTCATCTTGGCGTGGAAAATATCCATAAAGTCGGTGCTATCGGTATTCCGGGATATGGCTGGGAGGCAAAAATTATTGACACCGACGGAAATGAAGTAAAACAAGGTGAAGTCGGTGAGCTGGCGGTTAAAGGTCCCGGCGTGATGAAATGTTATTATAACGATGAAGAGGCAACAAAAGAAGTTCTTCACGGCGACTGGCTTTACACCGGTGATATGGCGGAGATGGATGAAGATGGTTTTATCTATCTGGTTGACCGCAAAAAAGATGTTATCATCAGTGGTGGTGAAAACTTGTATCCGGTTCAGATTGAAAACTATCTGAGCAAACATGAGGCAGTAAAGGATGTGGCTGTTATCGGACTAAAAGATGACCGTTTGGGAGAGATTGCAGCAGCGATTATCGAACTGGTTCCGGGGGCTGTTTGCACGGAAGATGAGATGAATGAGTTCTGCAAAGGACTTCCACGTTATAAGAGACCTCGTAAGATTTTCTTTGCAGATGTACCGAGAAACCCAACCGGTAAAATTGAGAAACCAAAACTGCGCAAGATGTATCAGAGTGAAAACTTGGTAGATGCACAGAACCGAGGTTAGATTTATTGAAGCAAGTTATCATTGATTTCTACTGCAAACTCCATTATAATAGGATGTTGGCAGGAAAATACAGTTAGAAGTGAAAAGAACTTCAGAACGGAGGAAATATGAGTAAGAAACCAACGGTATTAATGATTTTAGATGGATATGGATTAAGTGATAAGACAGAAGGAAATGCTGTAAAACAGGCAAAAACGCCGGTTATGGATAAGTTAATTGCAAAGTATCCTTTTGTTCAGGGCGAAGCAAGCGGTATGGCAGTTGGTCTGCCGGACGGACAGATGGGAAATTCTGAAGTCGGACACACCAACATGGGTGCCGGAAGAATCGTATACCAGATGCTTGTTAAAATTTCAAAGTCAATTCAGGATGGCGATTTCTTTGAGAATAAAGCACTTGTTGCCGCTATGGAAAACTGCAAAAAAAATGACAGTGCACTTCATTTGATGGGACTGTTGTCACCGGGCGGTGTGCACAGCCATATGGAGCATTTATACGGCCTTTTGGAAATGGCAAAGAAAAACGGACTGGAAAAGGTATATGTTCATGCTTACCTTGACGGACGTGACGTTCCACCATCATCCGCAGCCGAGTATATGGAAGAATTAGTTGCTAAGATTAAAGAAATCGGTGTTGGTTCTGTTGCTACGATTTCCGGACGTTTTTATGCGATGGATCGTGATAATGCATGGGACCGTGAGGAAAAAGCATATTCTGCTTTGGTATATGGTGAAGGTGTACAGGCAGATGACCCGGTACAGGCAATCAAAGATTCGTATGCGAATGATGTAACGGATGAGTTTATGCTTCCTACTGTTGTTGATAAAAATGGTATGATTCATGAAAATGACAGTGTAATCTTCTTTAACTTCCGTCCGGACCGTGCAAGACAGCTGACAAGAGCTTTTGTAGATCCGGAATTTACCGGATTCGAGAGAAGAAACGGATATTTCCCACTCACGTTTGTCTGCATGGCACAGTATGATGCTGAGATGCCAAATGTATTAGTTGCCTTCCCACCGGAAGAATTAAAAATGACATTTGGTGAATATCTGGCAAAACATGGTAAAAAACAGCTTCGCCTGGCTGAGACACAGAAGTATGCACATGTTACATTCTTCTTTAATGGTGGCGAAGAGAAGCAGTTTGAAGGAGAAGACCGTATTCTTGTAAACTCTCCAAAGGTAGCTACCTTTGATATGCAGCCGGAGATGAGTGCTTACGAAGTTTGTGACAATTTGGTAGAATCGATTCGTTCGGATAAATACGATGTCATTATCGTAAACTTTGCAAATCCGGATATGGTAGGTCATACCGGTATTATGGAAGCAGCAATAAAAGCAATTGAGACAGTTGATGAATGTGTTGGCAAAACAGTGGATGCCATTTTGGATGTGGATGGACAGATGTTTATCTGTGCCGACCACGGAAATGCAGAGAAACTTTTGGATGAAGATGGCGAACCATTCACTGCTCATACAACAAACCCGGTTCCATTCGTTCTTGTAAATTACGATGAAGATTATACACTTCGTGAAGGCGGATGTCTGGCAGATATCGTTCCAACTATGATTGAGATGATGGGTATGGAACAGCCGGCTGAAATGACCGGAAAGTCATTGTTGATTAAAAAATAATCATGATTTAATAAAATAAAAAGGAGTTTCTCCTCTTGGTTTGTATGAAGAGGAGAAACTCCTTTTTTAGCGGAATAATACACAATTGCCGCTTTCCCGATAATAACGGATTCTTTTTTCAAGAGGCTCGCGCCCACATCCCATTTTTTCGCCAAGGCAGTCTAGGCAGAGAAAACGGGATGCTGTGCGGTCCACTAATTTTAAGTAAATTGCCTTTTCATCGGAGGTAAGTTTCTTTTCACAGTTTTTGCATAAATTTTGAGATGGTTCCATGTTCACACCAATTTTGCACGAACGACCATACAGTCACAGGATGGCACCGTTACAGCAAACCTTTCTTTAAAAGTACCGAGTTCTTTGTGCTCGTGGCAGTCGTACATAGACAGTGCTATGCCGGAAGCGTAAGGAAGTCCTAAATCCCAGAATTGAATTGTTAATTCACGATTTTGGTCACTGAGGTTGAAAAGCCCAATTGCCAAATCACCATTCGACAAAACTTTTACCAGTACAAAGGCTTCATCCTCATGGAACCATTGAGGTTCGACACGGACACGGTAAGCCCCACGAGATTCGACATCCTGATTAATGGCAATTAAATCACGGTTTAATAGAATATCTTTTGTCTCCTGTGTGGCTTTTCTGATATCACATCCAATCATCAAAGGGGAACCCATCATAGCCCAGAGAGCAAAGTGGGTTTTGTACTGCGTATCGGTACAACCTCCGATAGAACCAATAAAATCATCGTTGCTGCCACCATGCATACCAACCACCAGCATGTCCATGTCATTGTGGCAGAAGGAGCCGGTGAACGCTTCTTTTTCAATTTGGGACAGGGCGATTTTTTGAATCGATTCCCAGTTATCCTGGATATCCGGTGTGGAGCGGTACATATGGGCACCGGATTCGCGAATCCAGTTATGTACGTTATCCTCACCCCAGTTGCAGGCAGAAAATAAAATTGGGCGTCCACAATTTCGAAGAGCCAAATTCATCCGTTTATAAAGAAGCTCTCCGGACATATGTCTTGGCTTAAAGCAGAAATCGTATTTGAGATAATCGACACCAAAATCCGCAAATTGCTTTGCATCCTCAAATTCATGCTCAAAGCTTCCCGGATAACCGGCACAGGTGTGGGTGCCGGCGCAGGAATACATACCAAATTTCAGTCCCTTGTTATGGATGTAGTCGGCAACCGCCCTCATGCCATGTGGAAATTTTTTAGGGTCGGCAACTAGATGACCGTTTTCGTTTCGTTCTTTCAGACTCCAGCAGTCATCGATAACAAGATATTCGTAGCCGGCATCTTTATAGCCGTCTTTTACCATGCAGTCTGCAATTTCAAAAATAAGGGATTCGTTAATATCCCATGTAAATGTATTCCAAGAATTCCATCCGAGCGGAGGTAAAAATCCCAGTGCCCTTGTGTTTTCGCTCATATTTTCGTTCATAGATAAACGCTCCTTGATTTTTTTTTAATTCTATTATAGGATATTACTCAAGGCAAAACAATGGATTATTATGTAAAGGATGTGTATTATTATGAGTAAACCACGTGCGATTCGTAACCGTAAGAGTGAAATGATAAGCTGCTGGGTGTGTGCTGCCTTTATTGCTATTTTGTTTATTGGAAAAAATCTGCTGATTGGTTCCGGTTCCATGGGCGTATTTAACACTGCACTTATTATTTTATTTGTCGTATGGATTTTGATTTCTTTGTTTTATACTATCCAGTATTTTAAATGGAAGAAAGCAAATAATATGTAAAAGATTCATAGGAAGTTCACAAAATAGGTGTATCCTTTAGTATGTTTTATTTTATATGGGACAGGTGAAAGGATGTGATGATATGAATTGGTTTCGACGGATGATGTATGGCAGATATGGAAATGATCAGTTTGGAAATTTCTTGTTTGTCCTGTATTTACTATTATTTGTGTTACAGCGGATTTTTATAAGAACGGTGGCGGCACCGATATTTGCACTTGTCAGTATGCTTGTGATTGTACTTTATTTCTTCCGCTGCTTTTCGAGAAATATTGTGAACCGCCAGAGAGAAAATCAGAAATTTTTGAAATTCTGGAACCCGGTAAAAAACTACTTTAAGTTTTGCAGACTTCGTATGAAAGAGCGGAGTGGAACAAAAAAGTTATATCGATGCCCGAAGTGCCACCAGACCATTCGTGTGCCAAAGGGACGTGGAAAAATTGCGATTTCGTGTCCGAAATGTCGATTTGAATTTATTAAGAAAACGTGATGAGTTAGAGACTTCCTATGTGTCTGAATTGTTACCGTTTATAGGAGAAACTGGATGTTTGGTTATGTAACGGCAAATAAACCGGAATTAAAGATAAGAGAATTTGCCAGATACAAAGGATATTACTGCGGACTGTGTCATACACTTTTGAAAAACCATGGCAGGCGCGGACAGATGACACTTACTTATGATATGACATTTCTTGTGATTTTATTGAGTTCTTTATATGAACCAAAAGAGGAAGAAATGAGAAAGCACTGTCTGATTCATCCGGCAAAGAAGCAGTATATGATACAGAATGAAGTATCGTTTTATGCGTCGGACATGAACATTCTTTTAACGTATGACCACTTAAAAGATGATTGGGAAGACGAAAGAAAAATAAGCGGTTTTTTGGGGATGAAGGTTTTTGCTGCAAAAAAGAAAAAGATTGAGAAAAAGTATAAAAGACAAGCTGAGGCAATTGAAAAAGCACTAAAAGAACTTGCAGAATTAGAGAAAGAAAATTGTCAGGATATTGATGCAGCAGCGAGACCGTTTGGCAGTCTGATGGCAGAATTGTTTGTTTGGAAAGAGGATGCTTTTCAGGAGATTTTACGTGCTTTTGGTTTTTACCTTGGTAAATTTATTTATATGATGGACGCCTTTATGGATTTGGCAGACGATGAAAAAAAAGGATGCTATAATCCGTTTATGAACCGAATCGGAGAAGAAGACTTAGAAGAAACAATAAGAGAAATGCTGGATGGAACACTTCGGATGGCAATTGCCGAGTTTGAAAAGTTACCACTGGAACAGGATTTACCGATTTTAAGAAATATTTTATACGAAGGTGTCTGGGTGACGGATGAAAAGAAACGGAGGAAATGATGACAAGAGACCCATATTCAGTATTAGGAGTGACAAGAGGAGCAACGGATCGCGAGATTAAAAAGGCATACCGCACATTAAGCCGGAAATATCATCCGGATTCCTATTCGGATGAATCGCAGAAAAACTGGGCGGAAGAAAAATTCCGCGAAGTACAAGAAGCTTATAACCAGATTGTTAATGAGCGCTCCGGTAAGACAAATCAAAGTTACGGCGGTTACGGTGATGGCGGAGAATATACCGAAGAAGACCAGCATCTGATGGCTGCGATGAATTACATCCGGGCACGTCGTTTTAATGAGGCGATTAACGTGTTAAACAGTATGGAAAACAGAAGTGCCAGATGGTATTATTTCAGTTCGTATGCAAACCTTGGCTTGGGAAATAATGTGGTTGCGATGGATTATGCCAAAAGGGCAGTCGAGTTAGACCCTTCTAATCCTGAATACCAGCAGTATTATCAGCAGCTGCAGCGTGGAGGCGGTGCGAGTCCGTTTGGTGGAAATCCATTTGGCGGTGGTTATGGCGGCTACGGCAGTTACGGTGGCTATGGAAACTACGGTGGCGGCAGTGCATGCGGAACCGGCAATCCCTGTTGTGATTTGTGGATTGCTGATTCTTGTTGTGAATGTATGGGAGGAGATTTGTGCTCATGCATGTAAATAAGACGAAGAAAATAGCAATATTAGGTGTATTCGCAGCACTGAGCACGGTTTTTACGGTGCTTGGTACTGTTATTTCTGTAAATACCGTGTTTTTTACAGCATTGGCGGCATATCTGTTAGGAATTATTGTAGTTCGCTTTGGAATCAAAGAGGGAATCCTTTTTTATTTTGTTTGTGCAGCACTGGACTTTTTTGTGAATCCGGATAAGATGCATGTGATTTTATATCTTGCACTTGCTGCTTACATACTTTTATCAGAAGGGATTTTTTTACTGATGCAAAAAAAGAATCCGAAAGAATGGGTTCATTGTGTAATAAGGCTTATGATATTCCTTTTAATATATGTTCCGATGATATTCTTTTTTCCAAAACTTTTATTTGGAGATGTGATGCAGAAAATGACCGCTTTTTACCCACTGTTAATTCCTGCCGGTGTGATCGGATGGTTTGTTTATGATGTCGCGTACCGGGTGTTTAAACGTATTTTTTATGAGCGGTTTCATACAATAATTTAATGAATAAGACAAAAAGTAGTACGAAAAATGCTAACACGTAGTATTGATGACTACGATTGACAAGTGGCGTAGTAAGGCTTTATACTATACAATGTTTGAATTTAGGATAAAGGGGAAATGTTATGTCAGTCAGAATTATAGGAACCGGCAGTTACCTTCCAAAAAAAGTAGCGGATAATAACTTTTTGTCCACCATCGTGGATACAGATGATGAGTGGATTCGACAGCGAACCGGTATAAAAGAAAGACATCTCTCGAATGGAAAAGAAGGAACGACTTATATGGCTGCTCATGCGGCAGAGGCTGCACTGGAAAATGCGGGGATAGGAGCCGATGAGTTAGATCTGATTATTGTAGCCACGGTATCGGCGGATACGTATGTGCCAAGTACATCCTGTTCGGTACAGGGAGCAATTGGTGCGATACGGGCAACTTGCTTTGATATTAATGCTGCGTGTTCCGGATTTTTATTTGCCTTAAATACGGCGTATGCTTATATTGAAATGGGAATGGCAAAAACAGTTCTTGTGGCTGGTGCTGAGACTTTATCTCGAGAAGTGGATTGGTCAGACCGAGGTTCCTGCATTTTGTTTGGGGATGGCTCAGGGGCTGCGATTGTTCAAAAAGATGATTCTAATGTAGGAGGACTGATTGCCAGTGTGACCGGATCAGATGGTACACAGGGTGATGTACTTACGTGTAAAGGTCGTGGAATTCAAAATCCATTTCATAATTCTAAACGAAAAAAAGACTATATCCGCATGGATGGTCAGGCAGTGTTTCGGTTTGCCGTTACCATGGTGCCACGTTGTGTGAAGCAGATTTTGAAAAAAACAGAAACGGATGTAGATGACATTAAATTCTTTGTACTGCATCAGGCAAATGTCAGAATTTTGGAACTGATTGCGAAACGACTGAAGGTGGACATTGATAAGTTTCCGATGAATCTTGACCGTTATGGAAATACATCGTCTGCAAGTATTCCGATATTACTTGATGAGTTAAACCGCAATCATTTATTAGAGCGAGGAGATAAAATTATTTTGTCAGGCTTTGGCGGTGGATTAACTTGGGGCGCAATGCTCATTGAATGGTAATATATATATCCCTCTTTGCATAAACTATAATGCAAAGGGGGATTTTTATTTTGAGAAGGACAGGCAGAGTAATTATTGTATTTTTTCTTGTGTTTTTTTGTATGGCCGGATTGTGGCTGTTTCAGTCCTTTCGGGAGAGTCGTGTCGTAAAGACAAAAAAAGAGTATCGCAATGTGTACATAACCGATGTAAAACAACAGAAAGTTGAGGGGATCTGGCGCGGGCAGAAAAAAACGTGGCAGCTTCGTTCTGCTGTTTCCAAAGAAAAAATAAGTGGGGTAGCAGACTTGATTGAAGAGCAGGGAAAAGTTGTAAAAGTTCGGAAAAAACCGGATATGATTCAAGGAAAAATTCTGCGTATTATGGATAAAAAACTGCAGATTGAAAATTATGGTTTCGTTTCACTGGATGCAGAATTTTGTGTTTATCATCTGAAAAGTGATGGCATAGTGACACCGGGTGAAGTAAGCGAATTATCGGTGGGGGAGTCGGAGGCAAAATATGTCGCGGCCTCCGGAAAAATCTGCGCGGTACTGCTTTATGAGAGGGCGGAAAAGACAGCAAAAATTCGTGTAATTTTGCAAAATGAAAAGAATCATTCTTATGATTTTCCAAATGTCTGTTTTTCAGCGACAACCGGGTATACCGTGGTTGCCGGAAAGAAGAAGACACATTTTGATGCATCAGAAAAGCAAAAACTGACGGCACAAAACGTGAAGGAACATATCGTGGTGATACCGGATTCAGGTGGTAAAATCCGAGTAGAGAGTGTAAATAAGCAGTATGGACATCCGGAGTACCGGGGGATTTTTGAAATTGATTTAGTGGACAAGGCATTACATATAATCAATGAGCTGCCGTTAGAGGAATATTTATATAGTGTTGTGCCAAGTGAAATGCCGACCGAATATCAAAAGGAGGCATTGAAAGCGCAGGCAGTATGCGCCAGAAGTTATGCCATCAAGCAGATGGCGGGAAAAAGGCTGGCAGCTTTAGGTGCGCACGTCGACGATAGTGTGGCATTCCAAGTGTATAACAATCTGCGTGAGGATGCTGCGTCCATCGCAGCGGTTAATGAAACAAAAGGGCAGGTTGTGTGGGCAGAGAATCAAGTGGCAGAAACTTATTTTTATTCTGTTTCTGCAGGAGTTTCTGCCGGGATTAAGGAGGTATGGTTTGCGAAAAAAGACAGAAGTTATCTTATGCCGTGCGTGTTGTTAGGAGATAGTAGGAAAACACTGGATTTGCAGAAAGAAGCGGATTTTTCTAAATTTTTGAAAGATGAAACAAAAAGTTATGATGCCAATTCGCCATGGTATCGCTGGCGGACAACCGTGTCTGAAAAACAATTGCAGCAATTTATTTCCGAAAAGATAAAAAGCCGGTATGAAAAAAATCCGACACAGATTCAGACAAAACAAAAGGATGGAACATTTTTCAGTACCGGACAGACAGAGTTAGGAGAAATCAAAAAAGTAGAAATTCTAAAAAGAGGAAAAAGCGGTGTGGCAGTGATGGCGCAAATTACAGGGAGCAAAAATACACTGCGGATTTACACAGAATATAATTTAAGAAATTTGTTTGGCGGAGAGAAATTAATTTATTTAAGAAAAGATAAAAAAGAGGTATCGGGACTTAGTTGTCTGCCGAGTGGATATTTTACAATAGAAAAAAAGGGAGATTCTTATATTTTCACCGGAGGCGGTTATGGACACGGCGTTGGGATGAGCCAGAACGGTGCCAATCAAATGGCAGCTCAGGGAAAAAAGTGCGAGGAAATTCTCAAATTTTACTTTTTAGGTAGTATTTTACAATATCAGAAATCCGTCTGAGGTCATTGATGGGGTGAATGCTGTGGTAGGTTTGCAGATATTTGTTTAAAAGCGCACCAAGAAAAAGAAAAGTGATGCAGAAATAAAGCCACAACATCAAGAAGACAATGGATGTCAAACTGCCGTAAATCGATGAAATCGTGCCCCAGGTATCCACATAAAAAGAATACAGATACGAGAACGAAATCCAGAGAAAGGAAGACAGGATGGCACCCGGAAGTTCTTCCCTAAACAACGCATGGCGGCCCGGTATAAAATAGTACAAAAAGGCGAAATAAATCGTAAACAGTAACAGAGAAAATGCCGAGCGCAGCAAAAACAAAAGTAATGTCATGTGCTGCATAAACGGCAGAAAGTGATTAATCAACTGGATAATCTGGTTGCCAAAAACAAGAAGAACTAAGCTGATAATAATCATAATTGTAAACAAAACGGTATCTAAGATGGAATGAAAACGTCTTGAAAAAAAAGAACGGTGTTTATCCAATCCATCACTATATATTGCTTCCAATTCATAGGCAATACTGGCAAACCCTTTTGAACCGGCCCATAATGCGGAAATAACGGTAGCAGAAAGAATGGTCGTAGATGCCTCAAACGATTCATTCAGCCAAGTTGAAATAAGGGAACTTAAACTGGCAGGAATGACCTTCTGTACGGAGGCAAGAAGAACCGCTTCACTGATGGGAGTATGCTTTAACAAGGTAATAAAAAACATTAAAAAAGGAAAAAAGGACACCATGATAAAAAAAGCAACCTGTGCCGCATGAATGGAAATGCGATTGCTTTTAATATTTTTTATGGACCAGATATAAAGGTTATTTGTTTCCATCGAATGACTCCTTTCTTCTTTGCTGTGCTAAGTATATGCAATTCTCGGGGAAAAATCAACATAAAATGCATGCAATTTGCACAAAAACTAATAGTCATATAACCAAAAAACTATAAAAAATCAACAAATATAGTATTTACATTATAGCCAAAATGTGGTATTTTTATGTCAGAGAAAGGAGGTTGCCAAATGCAACGAAACAAACTTATGGGTGTTGTAGCATTGCTTTTATGCATCGGAATGATGATTCCTTCCGTATCAGCTCAGGCAGCTACGACGATCTACAACGAAAAGACCGGCGTTGAAGACGGTTATGATTACGCACTGTGGAAGGATTATGGCGATACAAGCATGACCTTAAACGGTGGTGGAAACTTCAGCTGCTGGTGGGACAACATTGGGAATGCGTTGTTCCGCAAAGGAAAAACCTTTGACTGCACAAAAACATATTCCCAGATTGGTAACATTTCCATTGATTATGGATGTTACTACCAGCCAAAAGGAAATTCTTACCTTTGTGTATATGGCTGGTCCAGAAACCCGTTGGTTGAATATTACATCGTAGACAGTTGGGGAACCTGGCGTCCGCCTGGAGCTTCTTCCAAAGGACAGATTACAGTCGATGGCGGAACGTATGATGTATATGAAACAACTCGTTACAATCAACCGTCAATTGACGGTAACACAACATTCAAACAGTACTGGAGTGTACGTACAAGCAAACGTACAAGCGGAACCATTTCGGTGACAGAACACTTTAAAAAATGGGAAAGCCTTGGCATGCCGATGGGTAAACTCTATGAAGTAGCTTTGAATGTAGAAGGTTACCAGAGCAGCGGTTATGCGGATGTTTACAAAAACAATCTGACGATTGGTGGAAGTACATCCGGTGGAAGCAGCTCAGGAGGAAATACTTCCGGCGGAAGCAGCAGTACATGGAATGGGCTCACGGTACAGTGTGAGGACATGACACTGGGCGGCTCATATGCAAGTAAAATCAGCTCTCCATTTAATGGTGTTGCCTTGTATGGAAACAATGATTCCTGTTCATATACGCAGTATTTTGGATACGGAACACATGACTTTACATTGCGTGGCTGTTCAAACAACTCAAAGATGGCGCAAGTAGACCTATTTGTAGGCGGTCAGAAAAAAGGAACGTTCTACTATGGCGGAAGTTATCCGGCAGAATATACGATTAAAAATGTAACACACGGACTTGGCAATCAAGAGGTAAAACTCGTTGTGACAAGTGACGATGGTACATGGGATGGTTATGTTGACTATTTGACAATCAAATAAGATGTAGTTTTTAATGAAAAGAATTCGACTGAAAAGTTTGCACTTCGTGGGCGCTCTCGCTCGTTGAGTGCGTAACAGCAGGGGCACTGAAACTACCAGTGCCACCTGCCGACGCACTCAAAACCCACTCAGTGCAAAACTTTTCAGTTGAATTTTTTTTGATTGAAAACCCATCTAACTGACTTGTTAAAGCAGTAGCCTGTGCCAAGCAATCGTTGCCAGTTTTTAGGATTCCAGTAATTTAGCAAGAAAAGATTTGTACCCACAGGATGTAAACTTTTCTTACTAAATTACGGAAACTAAAAACTAAAAACCTTCCATCGAACACTTGACAGAGAACAACTATATATGCTAAAGTGTAAAAGGTTTCATTATGAAAATGACGCAGAAGGTGTTGGTATTTGCCAGACAGACTGTTAATTTCCTTCAGAGAGACAGAATCATCGGCTGTAAGTTCTGTCAGGTTCCGTTAGCAGTTGAATTTCGCACCGGAGTCTTGCTTTTGAACGGTCAAAAGACAAAAGTAGAAAGTGACGGCTGATATCCGTTATCGTATTATGAGTGCTTATCATTTTGATAAGAATTTGGGTGGTACCGCGAGTTGATTCGTCCCTTGCAGAGAAATCTCTGTAAGGGGCTTTTTTAATTACAAGAAAAGAAATCTTTCAGGAAAGGAGATTATCATGAAAGAAAAATTGGAGCATATTTTAAGCAATGCGATGTCTCAAATTGAGCAGTCGGGGGAACTCGATAAATTAAATGAAATCCGGGTTGCCTTTTTGGGAAAGAAAGGAGAACTGACAAGTGTTCTTAAGTCCATGAAGGATGTGGCACCGGAAGACCGTCCGAAAGTTGGTCAGATGGTGAATGAGGCACGGGCAAAAATCGAGAGCAGTTTAGAGGAAAAGAAAGCTGCTTTTGAGCGCAAACTCCGCGAGGAAAAAATGAAAGCCGAAGTAATCGATGTAACTTTGCCCGGCCGTGAGCGAAAGATGGGTCACCGTCATCCAAACACGATTGCCTTAGAAGAAGTCGAAAAAATCTTTATCGGCATGGGTTATGAGGTTGTCGAAGGTCCGGAAGTAGAGTATGACTACTATAACTTCGAAGCACTTAACATTCCGGCAAATCATCCGGCAAAAGATGAGCAGGATACTTTCTATATTAATGATAAAATTGTACTTCGTACCCAGACTTCTTCCGTTCAGGTACACGAGATGGAAAAAGGGAAGTTACCGATTCGTATGATTTCACCGGGACGAGTATTTAGAAGTGATGATGTCGATGCAACACATTCTCCATCATTCCATCAGATTGAAGGACTTGTTATTGACAAAAATATTACTTTTGCTGATTTGAAAGGTACACTGGAACAGTTTGCAAAGAAATTGTTTGGAGAAGATACCAAAGTAAAATTCCGTCCGCATCATTTTCCATTTACTGAGCCAAGTGCAGAAATGGATGTGACCTGTTTCAAATGCGGCGGTAAGGGCTGTCGTTTCTGTAAAGGTGAGGGCTGGATTGAGATTTTAGGATGCGGTATGGTTCATCCACATGTATTTGAGATGAGTGGTATTGATCCGGAAGAATACACAGGATTTGCCTTTGGTGTCGGCTTAGAGCGTATTGCCCTCTTAAAATATGAGATTGATGACATGCGCCTTTTGTATGAAAATGACAAGAGATTTTTGGAACAGTTTTAAGGAGGTTTAAGAATGAATACACCATTATCATGGATTAAAGCTTATGTACCGGAACTTACCTGTACAGAGCAGGAATATATGGATGCGATGACGATGTCCGGAACAAAGGTCGAAGGATATGAAAAATTCGATGCAGATTTGGACAAAATTATTGTAGGTAAAATTGAGAAAATTGAAAAACACCCGGATGCGGATAAACTGGTTGTCTGCCAGGTGGCAATTGATGAGGAAGGAACAACAACGCAGATTGTAACAGGTGCTTCCAATGTAAAAGAAGGACAGAAAGTGCCGGTTGTTTTAGATGGTGGCCGTGTTGCCGGCGGTCATGATGGCAAAAAAGTTGCCGGTGGCGTAAAAATCAAAAAAGGAAAACTGCGTGGCGTGGAAAGTAACGGCATGATGTGCTCGATTGAGGAACTTGGTTCTTCAACTGATTTTTATCCGGATGCAGCAGAGGATGGTATTTATATTCTCAGTGATAATCCGGAATATAAAGATGCACCGGTTGGCAGTGATGCGATTGCCTTACTTGGCCTTCGTGATGCCGATTTTGAGTATGAAGTAACAAGTAACCGTGTGGACTGCTTTGGTGTTCTTGGTATTGCAAGAGAAGCAGCAGCTACATTTCGAAAACCATTTGTTCCGCCGGTTGTAACAGAGAGTGGAAATGATGAAAAGACAGAGGATTACATTTCCGTTGAAATTCAGGCGCCGGATTTGTGTTCCCGTTATGTGGCGCGCGTGGTAAAGAATATTAAGATTGAACCATCGCCGGAGTGGATGCAGCGCAGACTGGCAGCAAGCGGAATCCGTCCGATTAACAATATCGTAGATATTACAAACTATGTAATGCAGGAATATGCGCAGCCGATGCATGCGTATGACTTAGATACAATTGCCGGTCATAAAATCGTAGTAAAGAGAGCAGAAGCCGGTGAGAAATTCCAGACACTCGATGGTCAGGAGAGAGAACTGGATTCTTCCATTCTTATGATTTGTGATGGTGAAAAATCCGTTGGACTTGCCGGAATCATGGGTGGTGAAAATTCCAAAATTACGGACGATGTAAAGACGATGCTGTTTGAGGCTGCCTGCTTTGACGGTACAAACATTCGTCTTTCCGGTAAAAAAATCGGTATGCGAACCGACGCACAGGCAAAATTTGAAAAAGGCTTAGACCCGAATACTACGATGGAAGCGATGAACCGTGCCTGTCAGTTGATTGAAGAATTAGGTGCCGGTGAAGTTGTCGGTGGCTGTGTGGACGTTTATCCGGAGAAAAAAGAGCCGATTGATGTGGCTTATGATGTTGGTAAAATCAACGCATTACTTGGTATTGATGTTTCCGAAGATGAGATGTGTAAATATTGGGAAATGGTTGATCTTGTACCGGATAAGGCAAAGAAATGTGTTCATGTTCCAACTTGGCGTCAGGATATTCTGCGCCTTGCCGATTTGGCAGAGGAAGTAGCAAGATTTTATGGTTATGATAAGATTCCTACAACGCTTCCAAGCGGTGAGGCAACACAGGGCGGTGTTTCCTACCAGACAAGCATTTGCAATATGATTCGTAATGTGATTGAGTCGTATGGTTTTTCGGAAGGAATGACTTATTCTTTTGAAAGCCCGAAAGCATTTGATAAACTGCTGATTCCAAAAGGGGATGAGCTTCGCAAGGCAATTGAAATTTCCAATCCGCTTGGAGTGGATTACAGTATCATGCGTACAACACCGTTAAACGGTATGCTTACCTCGCTTTCGACAAACTATAATCACCGCAACAAAGATGTGCGTTTGTATGAAATGGCAAATGTATATCTGCCGGAATCCCTTCCGCTTACCAAACTGCCGGAAGAAAAAATGATGTTAGCACTTGGTATGTACGGACAGGGCGATTTCTTTGATATGAAAGGCTGTGTGGAAGCAATTCTTGACAGACTTGGTATTACAACAGGTGTTACTTATGAGCCAAAAGGAGAACATTCCTATTTGCATCCTGGAAGAAAAGCGGATATAATGATGGATAGAGAAGTCCTTGGCTATCTGGGGGAAGTGCATCCGGAAGTGGCAGATAATTATAATCTGGGAACAAAGACATATGTTGCTGTACTGGATGTTGCAAAATTAGCTGAAAAAGCAAACTTTGATATCAAATATCAGGGCGTTGCTAAATTCCCGGCAGTAACACGTGATATTTCTCTCGTTATGAAAAAGACAGTATTAGCAGGACAAATCGAGGAAGTAATCCGAAAGAGCGGTGGAAAGCTGCTTGAAGATTATCATTTGTTTGATATTTACGAAGGGGAAAATGTTGGAAAAGATGAAAAATCACTGGCATATTCCATTCGTTTCCGTGCCAAAGACCGTACGCTAGAGGATAAAGATGTATCGGCTGTCATGGATAAAATCTTAAAGAAACTGGAAAACTTAGGAGTAGCTTTAAGACAGTAAGATAGATTTTGGTTGTGTTTTTAGGAGGAAAAGATGAAACGGTTCATAAGCAATTTATTAACGGTATGCTTTATCTGTTATATGATTTTATTGGTCTATTTTCTCTTCTTTAGTGAGGAATATGGACGCAATGAGCCGTATACTACCTATCAGTACAATCTGGAGTTGTTCCGGGAAATTAAACGGTATCTGATGTACAGGGAGCAGATTGGCATGGTATACTTTGCTATTAATCTATTAGGAAATGTTGTGGTATTTATGCCATTTGGCTTTCTGGTCCCGGTACTATACAGAGAACAGCGAAAAGGTGTTCATTTTAAAGGGCATTATTTTAGAAGCGGACTGTTTGTTACGTTCCTTGGATTTGCCTTCAGTCTTGTCGTGGAAACCATCCAGCTCGTGACAAAAGTGGGATGTTTTGATGTCGATGATTTGTGTCTAAATACGTTTGGTGTTATTTTGGGGTATATTTGTTATTATCTTTCAAAAAAAATCATTCGTGCACTCGGAAGAAAGTGAAAGGAGACCGAATATGGAAGTACGTTTTGGAAATCGGAAAAGAATACGTTTTAGTGATAAGAAACATCCGAAACATGGAATTATTTCGGTGGTACTGGGTGTCCTTTCGATTATTATTCTCTTGACACTCTGCATTGTGTCCGGACATGCAAAAGGCAGGGCAGGAATGGAAATTGGTGCGCTCGGTCTTGCAACGATGGTACTTAGTATCATTGGATTTGTGCTTGCGGTTCGCTGCAACAAAGAAGAAGATATTTACCATGTGACACCGGCGGTTGGCTCAGTGCTGAATGGTATTATGATTCTTTTGTTTATGGTGCTGTTTATTAAAGGAGCGATTTAAGAACTTTGATTTTGTCGGAAATATCCACTACCTGATAGCGGGAGCGGTATTCCGAATCGGAAAGTTCTTCAATATAATTAACCGGATAATCTTTCAGATATCCTTTTCTTAAAAGAGTGGAAGCTGCTTTGTTATAGGCAATGGCAGCTTCTATTTCATTTTCATAGCGTCCAACTAAAAAATCACCGTTCCAGTGAATTTTTGTTTCATAATAAATCTGCCCCTGTTTTGTTTTTTGGCATACGCCGTGATAGCGGTTGATAATTACAAGATTTTCATAGCGGAAATCTCTTGTGTTTCCGTTGGCAAACAGATAATCACGTCCGGCTACGGCGTAATTTTTAATGCCATAGCGGGATAAAATATTCACCTGCATTCCGTAATCGGCAACAAAAAGATGTCCTCCGCGGCGGCTTATGGTGCGGGTGGAGTAATAAAATAAATCGTCCGTATCAAAAATCAGATAATTTTCCGGCGAAAAATAATAATGAAAATATTTCTGGAACAAATAAATCGGTGTCTTAATATAAATACCATTATCCCGAAAATTAATTAAACTAACCCATTTGGAAAAGGAGAGCACCGGATTTTCCTTTTTATATGAAGTCAGCGTTATTTCCTTTCCTGCGAGCAGTCTGCCGGCGTAAAGGTAAGCTTCGTGTGCCTTTTCTTCCGTGTCAAAGCTGCCAAGGCTGATATGCTTTCCACTGTAGGTAATCGAACTTCGAAAATATATGGTGTTGTCTTTTTTTTTCGCTTGATATACACCGGGCAGCATACGGATGCTCCTTTCCTATGTTTAAAATCTGCTATCATTGTATGCGATTTTTTGAATTATTGCAATATTGTGAATAAAAACGTAACAAAATTGTAATAATTATGTAATAACAACATATATTTGATACTAGGAGGAAAGGAAAATGATTAAAAAGAAGAAAATATTGTTTTTCGTTTATTGTCTGTTGGTTTCGGCCCTTTCCATTGGCTGGTATCCACAGAATCAGAATAAGCAGGTAAAGAAAGATATAACTTTGGTGCGAAAGTCATCAGAGAAGATGGCAGCACTGGTGGAAAATAATCAGTTTTGTTATCAGGGCGTCACAGAAACAGATATGGATGAAAGACGTATGAATGCACAGGAAGATGAAAAGCAGAGACGCACGGTAAAAACAATTGTGAGATACCGGGTGAATCTGGAGCATGGGGCGAGAAGGATTTTAGAGAGGATTGTGGAGGCAGAATCCGGCGACCAGACAATCAAGGGACGTCAGATGGTAGCAAATGTGATATTAAACCGTATGAAATCCGAAAAATTTCCGAACTCTGTGCGTGAAATCGTTTTTGCCAGCCGTCAGTTCTCGCCGGTGTCAAACGGCAGCTACTACCGCGTAAAGGTGTCAGCACGGACAAAAAAAGCGGTAGAAAAGGCGTTAAAGGAAAAAGATAATACAAACGGAGCATTGTATTTTATGTACCGCGCCGGCTCTGATTCTTCCAATGTCAGCTGGTTTGACAGAGAACTCACCAAAATATGCGAATACGGCTGTCACGAATTTTTTCGCTAAAACACGTAATTTGCAGTCTTGTATAAATTGACATTTCATGGTATTCTATGTTTAGTTTTGTTTTACCGAAATGAGTTTAGAGAAAAGGACGGAGAGATTATGAGTATCATGTACAAGAGTACAAGAAGCAATAGTGACAAAGTGACAGCATCGCAGGCAATCTTAAAAGGGCTTGCAGACGACGGTGGATTATTTGTGCCGGATTCGATTCCTGCACTTGAAGTACCGCTTGAAAAACTTGCTGATATGACATATCAGGAAACCGCTTATGAAGTTATGAAGCTGTTTCTTTCAGATTTTACCGAGGAAGAATTAAAGCATTGTATTAATGGTGCCTATGATGATAAATTCGACACCAAGGAAATTGCTCCGCTTGTTAAAAAAGATGGCGCTTATTATTTGGAATTGTTCCATGGAAAGACAATCGCCTTTAAAGATATGGCACTTTCGATTCTGCCATATTTGATGACAACGGCAGCAAAGAAAAATGGTGTTAAAAATGAAATTGTTATTTTGACTGCAACATCCGGTGATACAGGAAAAGCTGCACTGGCTGGTTTTGCGGATGTTCCGGGAACAAGTATTATTGTGTTCTATCCGAAAAACGGTGTCAGCCCGATTCAGGAGAAACAGATGCTGACACAAAAAGGAGAAAACACAAATGTAGTAGGAATTATTGGAAACTTTGATGATGCCCAGACCGGCGTAAAAGAGATGTTCCACTCAAAAAATTTAGCAGAGCGCATGAATGCAAAAGGATATCAGTTTTCCTCTGCCAATTCTATTAACATTGGACGTTTGGTACCACAGATTGTTTACTACGTATATGCGTATGGTCAGCTTCTCAAACAAGGTGAAATTACCTGCGGTGAGAAGATGAACGTAGTTGTTCCAACCGGAAACTTTGGTAATATATTGGCAGCTTTCTATGCAAAAAATATGGGGCTTCCGATTGAGACTTTGTACTGCGCATCGAATGAGAACAAAGTATTGTTTGACTTCTTCCAGTCAGGGACTTATGACAGAAAGAGAGAATTTATTTTGACATCTTCTCCGTCGATGGATATTTTGATTTCAAGCAACTTAGAGCGTTTGATTTACCGCATTACCGGTGAGGATGCAGCACAGACAAAAGTGTTTATGGATGCACTTTCAAACAATGGTGAATATACGATTACCAAGGAAATGATGGAGAAATTATCCTGCTTTGTTGGTGGTTATGCTTCAGAAGCTGAAACTGCAGCAAACATTAAGAAGGTGTTTGATAAAGCCGGTTATATCATGGATACACATACGTCGGTTGCTTCCTGTGTTTATTATGACAAGGCAAAGGATGCCGGCTTAAAGACAGTAATTGCTTCTACGGCAAGTCCATACAAGTTTACCCGCAGTGTTATGGATGCCATTGACAAAGAAAAATATGACAGCATGACTGATTTTGAACTGGTAGATGAGTTAAATGCTCTTTCCGGTGTGAAGATTCCGGAAGCAATTGAGGAAATCCGCACCGCACCGATTCGTCATGATATTGTATGCGACAAGAGTGAGATGCAGATGACCGTAGAAAAGATTCTTGGACTGTAAAGAGAGGATAAAAGGATGGAATTTCGACCATGCATCGATATTCATAATGGTAAGGTAAAGCAGATTGTCGGTGGAAGTTTAAAAGATGAGAAGGATTTTGCAAAAGAGAATTTTGTTTCGGAGATGCAGGCGGCAGATTATGCCGCCTTGTATCGTGAAAAGGGGCTTCGCGGCGGACATATTATTTTGTTAAATGCGGCGGACAGTCCTTATTATGAAGCAGACCTTATGCAGGCAAAGGGAGCTCTTTTAGCGTGGCAGGGGGCCCTTCAGGTAGGTGGTGGAATCCATGCGGAAAATGCCGCTTCTTTTTTGGATTTTGGCGCAAGCCATGTCATTGTTACATCGTATGTTTTTGTGGGCGGAGAGATTCGTTTTGACCGTTTGCAGCAATTAGTGAAAGCGGTGGGAAAAGAGCATGTGGTTCTGGATTTGAGCTGCCGGAAAAAAGGAGATTCTTATTATATTGTAACCGACCGGTGGCAGAAATTTACTAATCAGTGTTTGGATGAAGCACTGATGGAAAAACTTCATTCGTACTGTGATGAATTTTTAGTGCATGCGGTAAATGTTGAGGGAACCGGAACAGGTGTAGATGAGGATTTGTTAAAAATTCTTGCTAAAGAAAGTGAAATTCCGATTACATATGCCGGCGGCATTGGCAGTTATGAGGACATCGAAAAAATTCAAAAAACAGGAAAAAACAGAGTCAATTATACGATTGGAAGTGCCCTCGATTTGTTTGGTGGTTCGCTCAAATTCGACACAATTGTTACAAAATTTAATTAAACAAATTATAAAAGTTTTCGTAAAAACAAACCAAAAACCGTTGATTCCAGCATTTGGAAGGCGGTTTTTTTGTATTTAGGGTTGATTTTTTGTTATAGTATGTTACAATTGTTACGTAAATGTTACAAAAACGATGCAAGTCGATAACAATTTTGTAACCAATAAAAATGTTAGGAGTGTAAACATGTTTTTGAAAACTTTAGTAGTACGAATGATGGCGGTTTTTGCGTTGATGGGAATCTTAATCGGGGCAACACCTTCACAGGCTGCTGAGAAAAAAAGTTATACAAGCAAGGAATTAAAAATGATGTCTGCGATTATTTTCTGTGAGGCAGGAAACCAGAGCAAAGCAGGAAAGACAGCGGTAGGAATTGTTGTGATGAACCGTAAAAAATCCGGTGCTTTTCCAAACTCGATTCAGGGTGTTCTCAAACAGCGTGGACAGTTTACTCCGGTTCGTACCGGTAAATGGCAGAAGGAAATGAAAAAATACAGCCAGGGTAAATATAAATCTGGTGTCCGTGCCAAATGTGTACAGGCGGCAAAACTTGCCTTAGAAGGTGAAAAGTGTGTTACTTATAAGGGAAAAGAGATTAAGATGAGTAAGTATCACTTTTTCAGTCAGCGTCTGTCTCATGCAAAACTTCGCATCGGTGGACACGATTTCAAATAAAATCTTGTCTAAAAAGCCTCTTTGTGTTATTATTTAGAGAGATACGCAAAGGAGGCTTTTTTTTATGCCAGGAATGAATGAAGAAGTGATTTCAAGAAATTTTATTGAAAATGAAATAGATAAGGATTTGCAGGAGGGCGTGTATGATAAAGTGGTTACGCGTTTTCCACCGGAACCAAATGGTTATCTGCATATTGGACATGCCAAATCGATTTTGTTGAATCAGGGATTGGCAAAGGAATATGGCGGAACCTTTAACCTTCGTTTTGACGATACGAATCCACAGAAAGAAAAAGAAGAATTTGTGGACTCCATTAGCAAAGATGTGGAGTGGATTTGTGGCGAAAAACCACCGGTATATTTTGCATCGAATTATTTTGATGATATGTATGAATGTGCATTGAAACTGATTCGCAAAGGAAAAGCATATGTCTGTGATTTGTCAGCAGAAGAAATCAGAGAGTACCGCGGTACGTTAAAAGAGCCCGGCAAAGACAGTCCTTACCGAAACCGTTCGGTAGAAGAAAACCTTACGTTGTTTGAAGGAATGAAAAATGGTGAGTTTGAAGATGGCTCCCGTGTGCTTCGTGCAAAGATTGATATGTCCTCGCCGAACATTAACATGAGAGACCCGGTTATTTACCGTGTAGCACATTTACACCATCACAATACAGGAGATAAGTGGTGCATTTATCCGATGTATGATTTTGCTCATCCGATTGAGGATGCGATTGAGGGTGTTACCCATTCGATTTGTACACTGGAGTTTGAGGATCATCGCCCGCTTTATGACTGGGTTGTAAAAGAATGTGAGTTTGAGGTGCCGCCACGCCAGATTGAATTTGCAAAAATGTATCTGACCAATGTGGTAACCGGTAAACGTTATATCAAAAAACTGGTAGAAGATGGTATTGTAGACGGCTGGGATGACCCAAGACTGGTTACGATTACTGCTCTTAGAAGAAGAGGATATACGGCTTCTTCCATTCGCAAGTTTATGGAACTTTGTGGTGTTTCCAAATCAAACAGTTCTGTGGATTCTGCAATGTTAGAGTATTGCATCCGCGAGGATTTGAAAATGTCTCAGCCACGAATGATGGCAGTGTTAGACCCGGTTAAACTTGTGATTGATAATTACGAAGAAGGAAAGATTGAATATTTGGATGTTCCGAATAATCAGGAGAATCCGGAACTTGGTACACGTAAGGTGCCATTTGGAAGAGAGTTGTATATTGAGAGAGAGGATTTCAAGATTGATCCTCCACGCAAGTATTTCCGTCTGTTCCCGGGCAATGAAGTACGTCTGATGAGTGCTTATTTTGTGACTTGTACCGGTTACGAAACCGATGAAGATGGAAATGTAACGATTGTTCATGCAACGTATGACCCGGAGACTAAATCCGGTTCCGGCTTTACCGGCCGCAAAGTGAAAGGAACAATTCACTGGGTAGCTGCGGATACAGCGGCAAAAGCAGAAGTACGTTTATATGAAAATATTGTTGACGAAGAAAAAGGGGTTTACAATGAAGATGGTTCCATAAATGTAAATCCAAATTCCTTGACAATTTTGAAAGAGTGCTATATGGAACCGGCACTGAAAGAGGCAAAACCAGGGGATAAGTTCCAGTTTATGAGAACTGGTTTCTTCTGTGTGGATACAAAGGATACGACGGCAGAGCATATGGTGTTTAATCGCATTGTATCGTTGAAGAGCTCTTATCGTCCCAATAAATAAAATTTAGATGGAAACGGGGGATGACGATGTCTAATATTTTTGCAGGGTTGGAGGATTTAGGTTTTAAAAATGTTGAAAAAGTAGATGTGTATCAGGAAAGCGACAGCGAGAAGAAAAAGCAGGAAGCGGCAAAACAGGATGCCAAAAAAGAAACAAACGAAGAAGACCTGCTTTTTGACAAGAGTTACACCTGCCCGGTATGTGACCATGAGTTTAAGAGTCGTATGGTAAGAACCGGTAAGGTGCGTTTGGTTGGTGCCGATTCGGATTTGCGTCCGCGTTATATGGGAGTCGATTCCTTGAAGTATGATGCGATTCTTTGTCCAAAATGTGGTTATGCAGCACTGAACCGCTATTTTAATTTTGTGATGTCTAGCCAGGCGAAAAACATCAAGGAAAAAATTTCTGCGAACTTCCATTATCAGCCGGAAGCAGGAAAGATTTACACATATGATGATGCGCTGACAAGACATAAGATGGCACTTTTGAATACCGTTGTGAAAAACGGTAAGAGCAGTGAGCGTGCTTACACCTGTCTGAAGATGGCATGGCTCTGCCGTGGCAAGCGCGAACTTTTGATGCAGGGCGATTACAAAAAAGAAGAAGTTACAGAGCTGATTAACGAAGAAAAGGAATTGCTCTCGAATGCCTATGATGGCTTTGAAGCAGCATTTTCCAAAGAAGATTTCCCAATGTGTGGCATGGACCAGTATACAATGATGTATCTGCTCGCAGAACTGGCAAGACGTATTGGTAAAAATGATGAAGCAAAACGCTATGTTTCAAAGGTGTTAGTGGCAAGAAATGCCCAGCGCCGTATTAAGGACAAAGCGTTTGCCCTGAAGGAGAAACTTCAAGGCAAAGCGGAGTAATCAATTTTCCGATAAGATACTGTTTACTTTTGTCATAGCACGTGGGAGAGAGTCTTTTGAGTTTTTCCAAGAGGCCTCTTTGTTGCGGTAGTCGTGTTTGTCGACAAACCATGAGACGTCTTCCTGCACGCGCTTAAAGTTTGTAAGGAAGATTTCATTTAAATTGCTTGTGAAATCGACAAGTACCTGCCCGCTCAAGTGAGAAGGTGCAAGGTCATAAAGCATACCATAGTGTTCGAGACAGAATCCTTTGCTGTTTTTAAATTTCTTACGGAAATCGGAATCTTTCTCGTACAGATATAAAGTGGTCACTAAATACCGTTTGAAAGTATTTTTTATACGGTCACATATAAAACAGGAACTTGTAGTCTGTTTGATATAATCGGAGAGAGCGGAACCGGTATCCTTCGCAAATAAGTGTTTGGAGCCGTTCCGTTTCTTTTTTTGCAGTGTTTCGACATTCTTTATGATGTTTTGCATATGGGTATTTAGAATCAGACCGAGACCGAGGCGGTTTTCAAAATCATACATCATCTGCATATGGTGGGCGCAGAATCCGATTTTATCGGTGGTCAGCCGGATGTCATCTTCCATATAGCTAGGACCCATGGCAAAGGCAACTTCGTCATCATCAAGCTTTTTTTTCATGGCACAGACCGGGCACTCGCACGGGCGGTCAAAAATGTCGTTGACTGGGATTTCGTATAATATTTCTGGCATGGTTGTCATTGCTCCTTTAATTTTTTGTTTTATTATAACATGAAATTGGGAGATTGACAGGGCAATCATAAGCAATGTTCCTATGGATGATATTTTACAGATAAAAAGGGAACATATCACAGAACCGATAAAAAGGTCGATTAAAATATATGGGAACAAACCTCAAAGATTAGCATTGATACTTAATATGGCGATTACGGGGCTTGTACTGCTGATATCGAAGATGCTTGAAGCAGCCAGAGCTATTCGGAATAAGATACTGCATACAGATGTTACGAATGCCGAAAAAACAGATTTTGCAAGCAATATAGTGGTAGATAACACAGATAATACTTCTGCTATTGAGAACATGAATGAATTTTATCTAAGCTACAAGGAATCTCAAAATGCTTATGCAGAGTATCAGCAGGAAGTTGATGACTGGAAGAAATCCAATGACAATGCAGAAACACCAATCCAGCCGATATTACTATAATATCAGATTAAAATGATTGATAAATCCTGACATTTCTGCTATTCTGAATATTATAGAAATATTGCAACGGAGGTAGACAGGCATGGCGGTCAGAGAGATAATCTTAACAGCACAGCACAGCACAGCACAGCACAGCACAGCACAGCACTCTGACTGCGCCTTTTTTTCTGTCTGATAAGGGGGATAATTTGATTTGAATTTAAAGCATGGTCATACATGGAAATTAAGAAAACGTATCTGTTCCAATACTATATTTACGAAATCAAAGGAGGATTCAGATGAAAAAATTAAAGCATAATTTTAAGAAAGGCATGGCGTTTGTTCTTTCCCTTGCTATGGTGGCAGGACTGGTTCCTGCTATGTCTGGCGGAGCAAATACGGTGCAGGCTGCAACCGGTTCCGGAACAGAACCAAGTGTGACAGCATATGCCACGAAGGACCAGTTAATGACCGCATTTAATCCGGATTCTAATGGTGATGCTACGACCATCGGCAAGCTGGTATTTGGTAAAAATAGCAGTAGCGTTGCGCAGGAATGGTACATCTTAGGAAGGGATACCGGCGTATCAGGAGATAATACCATCATCTTTGCCGCAAGTCCGATAGCAAGAAAGCAGGCGTTTGAGGATGATGATTCCAACAAGAAGACTTTTGCTTCAAGTTTTGGAGTATATGAAACCAATCCATCAGATGTATATCAAAACCACTACGGAGCAAGTGACCTTCGAGTGGCGTTGAAGAATATGGCTACGAATACATCTTACTTCACCACAGCAGAGCAGGGCTTGATGAATCCTACCACAGTGACAACAAATGACATACTGAATAGTACAATCTATACCACCACAGACAAGCTGTATGCACTGACGGCAGATGGTGCCGGTTTTCCCTATACAACCATAAAAGTAGGAAGTGATAACAATACAGTACTTGCCGAGAGTAGTTACTGGAGAAGCGGAGAGTTATTCTGGCTGCGCTCGCCTAGCGACCTCGATAGTAGTGATAACATTGCGTGGGTCGCTTATCCGGGCAAGTATGTCTACGGCAGCATTGTCAGCACCAAGTTCGCAGTTCAGCCCGCTTCCAATCTGAATCTGTCATCTGTGCTCTTCGCATCTGCTGCGACAGCAGCATCATCTGATAAAGCAGAGGCAAGAACAATCGCAGACGGTACGGCGATGACTTTAAGACTGGACGGAACAGGTAAGGATATTGGTACAGCAACATATAACACCACAACAGGTGATATTAAGGCGGTGAAGGGTGCTACCTCACAAACCGTGGCACTTGTCGTGCAGGGCAATGACGGAACAAATAACTGGTATTACAGCAAGAAGATTACAGGAACAGATGTTGTGAACGTATCTGATATTGTGGCAGAATCAAATACACCGGCATCAATCGATTTATCAGCCTGCAAAATCTGGCTGGAAGCTACAGACAGTACGGAAAATCTGACTTATGCGGTCAATGCAACTGAGACAACAATTAAAATAATTCATTCAGTAGCAATTACAGATATTGAAACTCCGGTGTCAAATACTGCATTGGACACCGAAGCATCATGTGCAACCACAGGTGTAAGCAGCACCACACCACAGATTACATGGACATCAAGTGATACCACAGCAGGTTACAATACAAGCTACACGGCAAGTATTACACTTACAGCAACTACAGGCTACGAATTTATTGATTCCACGACAGCTACCGTATCAGGTAATAACGCAACAAGCATTACAAAGAATACGGACGGAACACTTACGGTAACATATGATTTTCCTGCCACAGCAAAGGATAGATTGATAAGTATCACGACACCACAGGCGATAACCGTAGCGAACGGAACTGCTTATAGTGACATGAATCTGCCGGAGCAGGTAAATATTGTGACAGAGGGTAATACGGTAAGTAGTGCATCGGTCACATGGAACACCACTACACCGGCAGGCGGAAGCTATGAACCGTCTGAATTAACCGAGCAGACCGTAATCTTAACTGGAACGGTAACATGTCCTGACAGTATTGATGATAATGGAATTCCGCTTACCACAACCATTACCATCACCATCAGTGCGGCAGGCATTGTTGGTGCTCCGACAGTAAATTTGGCAGCAGGAACCTATACAGAGAATCAGTCGGTAACACTTACTTCTTCCACAGAAGGAGCAACGATTTATTATACTACCGATGGAAGTGAACCAACAATTACCGGTGGTGTACCTGCCGGAACAACAGCACAGTACACAGCACCGATAGCGGTAACAGGAACAGAAGGACAGAGTATTACAACTACCATCAAAGCAATTGCAGTAAAGGACAGAATGCAGAATAGCAGTGTAGAGACATTTACCTATACCATTCAGATTCCGGTACCGAAATATGAGGTGACCGTAACGAATGGAAGTGGTTCAGGAAATTATGCACAAGGCTCTACAGTAACGATTACTGCAAACACAGCACCAAATGGACAGCGTTTTAAGGAGTGGACGATAGAGAGTGGAAATATAACACTTGCAAGCAGCACAAGTGACACAACAACATTTGTAATGCCAGCAGGAGCAGTAAGTGTGAAAGCAAATTATGAAGCGATTCCAACCCCTGTATCTTACAAGATTTTGGATGGCGCAAACAGTGATTGGAAGCAGAATACTGAGGAAACTATTACAATCAGAGGAAATGGTGATTTTTCCAAGTTTGTTGGTGTAAAAATAGATGGAAACACTATTGATGCTAAGAATTATACCGCAAAGGAAGGCTCTACAATTATTACCTTAACGACAGACTACCTGAAGACACTTTCTATAGGAACACATACATTTGAAATTGTATGGACAGATGGTTCGGCCAGTACAAACTTTACAGTAAGTAAGAATGATTCCGGTAGCGAAACACCAAAAGATGATGACAAAAACAAAAATGATGATAGCGGAAGTCAGACAGGTGATAATCACCATATAACTGCCCCACAGACAGGAGATAATAGTCATCTGACTTTATGGATTTCTTTGTTAGGAGCGTCATTAATAGGATTACTGGCAACGTTATATATGAGAAAGAAAAAGGATAATGAATAATATGCGCCTTTAGACAAGGCATATATATTCAGTAAAGGGGATAGCTGGCACGAAAGAAATGCTGGCTATCCCCTCTGTATATATGGTGGTATATGCAGAGTGTTATTCTTATGCGTCTTCTGCATCTACCCACATCTGCATAGTTCCATCAAGATATAGCTTAACATACTCTAGTGGCTCATCAATCGCAAGAGCATTTAACGAACATTGTGAGCAGGGAGTAGTTTTTAGTCCATCCTCTGCCTTATTACAGTCAATGCGTAACATATATCCAGCAGATGTGTAGATATCAATGCTGTTGTGATACATATTGTATTCTGCGTAAATGGTATTCATGTTGTGTCTCCTTAAAATCAAAAAATATTGAAGCATTTCAATCAGTTCACCATGTCAGTTTTATTTTGTGTTATATGATTTTCTTTGTCTCCGCTGCCGCTTCGGTCGGCACAGAGCAGATGTCCACTGGACATCTGCTCTGTGCCCTTATTTTTTCCCTTATCAGAGTTCGTAAAAACCTGTGGGAAGATATAACACAAGGGAAAGTCTAAGGGAAAGTTCACCTACCACAAACTTAGTGTTTTCAATGGCTCGTGAGAAATTTAGTAACAAAATATAACAGTTATTAAATTCCTTAGAATAGGTGAAATCTCAATCGGAATTTGTAAGTCTGTTACAGTATTGATAAAAGAGATTATTCATGATACAATATCCGAAAAATCGGAAATGGAAAGATAGAGGAAAGAATATTGCATCATGAAGATATATGAGAGAATATTTGCGAGACTTGAAGAACTACATATGAGCCAGACGAAACTATCCAGAAGAACTGGTATTGCGACCAGCACAATTAGTGATTGGCGGAAGAAACAGATTAATCCACAGGCGGATAAACTGGTGTCTATATGCAAGGCACTAGATATGACACTTGTGGAATTGCTTTGCGACGAAGAAAATGCGGAACAGACAGCCTACATAGATTATGTAACAGATGAAAATTATATAATTGAATTGTATCGACGATCAGATACAGAGAGTAGACAAAGAATGATCAGTTACCTTGCACTTCTTGATGTCTGCAAGCAAATCAACGATAGTAGCCAATCGCAGCAGAGGAATGTTTCTGTCATTCAGGACATTGATGGAAATAATATTGTGGTGATTAACGATATCCGGTTTAAGGGAAAACGTTCCATCAATTGGAAGGAAGTGCGGGCGTATTTGAAAGAATATGTCGGTGACTTTTATAAGGTGGCGTCTACTGGCGATGTTATATATATCGGATCTGATCTGCCAAGTGAATATTCGGGATCAGTATATACCAAAAGGCTGAACGGAGCAGTTGCAAAGGCTAAAGCGAATGCAACACAGGGAATTCCTGAAATGATAGAAATTTCAACAGGCAGATATTTTAGAGAAAATAATAAGGGGAAACATAATTGGAGTGCAAGGAATGGCTGGTATAGATATGATACTTATTTTGCATTACCGGTATACGGTGATAATGAAGATATTGAAAGATATAACGTATTTCATGCATCTTTGATAATAAGGCATGCAAACGATGGAAAAATGTATTTGTATGATATTCTAGATATAAAAAAAGAAACGAGCACCCCGTTGGAGCCATAAGGCTTTACTTGGCACAAAACCCATTTCTTTTATGAATAGATAATACAATATGGTAGAAAAAATGTCAATCCGAATATTCGAAAATTAAGACGTTAAGATGGTGTTTATGTATAATATAAGTAGCATAATTGCAACTAGCAATATATTGGCTTAGATTCTGCGTTGGTGTACGATGATTTTGGAGGTAGTTAGAAATGATTTTTTCGGAAAAACTACAGTTGATTCGGAAAAACAAAGGATTAGCGCAAGAAGAACTGGCAGAAAAATTATCAGTATCAAGGCAAGCTGTAGCCAAATGGGAATCGGGACAGGTATATCCAGAGATTACGAATTTTATTCAGATCAGCAATTTGTTTAATGTGACAGTAGATTGTTGTAGGAGATTTTACATAGTTTCAAGGCTATGAACAGATTTATTGTAATAATGAAAAGGTATATGAATGCTATTTTCATGGTGGCTTAATGAAATAGACAGATTCAAGTTTGTAACACCAAAATATATAATCTTGACAAAAAAGAATAATATATTTATTATTATACCTAAATTGATAAAGAGCTTGTCTCGGCATGGATGAAGACTATAGATTTTACTGTTTCTGAACATAACAGTGTGTCTATAGTCTTTTAATTTTATTGGGAAATTATAAATATAAGAATTGCTGTGCCAAAAGCAGAAAGGGGTTATGGCAATGAGCAGATTAGAATGGATAAAGAAAATAATTATAATAGTGGTTGGTTCCGTGGTGGCGGCATATGGAATCACGCTTGCCTTATATGCTGGGTTTGGTGGTGCAACTCTTGCCGTTTTGTGGCAGGGTATTTCTGAAACTTTTCATGTAAGTATAGGTATGGCATCTATGATTGTAGCCATAATTATGATTACATTTGCATTTTCCTACGACAGATCACAGATACATATTGGTACAATTTTATATCAGATTGTATATAGCTTTTGTGTTGATTTATTTGCAAATATACATGTGTACAGTGCGCATTTGTGGGTAAATGCACTTATCATGTTATTGGGTATAATCCTTTTTGCAATGGGAACGGGAATCTATGCGGCAGCTTCTTTAGGGCGTGGTTCTTATGAGGCATTGACATTTTCGCTTGCAGATAAGAATGGCTGGCAGGTAAAAGCTGTGCGAATGATACTTGATATTGTGATGGTTGTTATTGGAGTTATTCTTGGCGGAAAGTTTGGGTTATGTACTATTTTGACAATTATTCTGTCGGGACCGGTTATTCAGTTTACAGTATCAAAGACAAAAAAAGTGTTTAATATCTGAATCACGATTGTGTTATAATGAGGGAAAAGTAAATTGGAGGTTTATGAAAATTTATGAGTGAATGGAATGCAGCTTTATATGATAATAAACATGATTTTGTCGCGGAATATGGAAAGGGACTTTTAGAGTTTGTGTCTGAGAATAATAATCAAAGTATTCTTGATTTGGGCTGCGGAACCGGAATTCTTACAGTACAATTAAAGAAGCTGGCAGAAGTGGTGATTGGTGTTGACAGTTCGGAAAGCATGATAAAACGGGCGCAACAGCAGTATCCTGACATAAAATTTATAGTTAGTGATGCACTGGCATTACCATTTGTAGAACAGTTTGATGTTGTTTTTTCAAATGCTGTTTTTCATTGGATAACAGACCATAATGCGTTGTTGAATAATATACATAAAGTATTGAAACCAGGCGGATTATTGATATGCGAATTTGGTGCTAGTGGAAATATTGCAACAATCGAGAATGCATTTATGAGAGTGAGCAAGGATTTGAGATATGAATACAGTCCTAAGTTTAATTTTCCGACAAGTGAGCATTTTGCTGCCTTATTAAGAAAGAACGGATTTGTTATTGATAAAATATATGATTATGACAGACCAACGCCATTAAAAGATAATGAAAAAGGTTTAGCGAACTGGATGAAACAGTTTTTTGCCTCTGACTTGGAATTAATGACGGAAAAGATGCAGACAGAAGTTATTAAAAATGTTGAGGATTTAACGAGAAAGTCTCTTTGGAATGGAAGTCAGTGGATTGCTGATTACCGCAGACTAAGGGTGATTGCGCATATATGAATCGGAAATTGTTTATGGAGGATAGGCGTAATGGATATTGATGTTGAACTTGCAGCATATGAGAAAGGATTAGGAAAATTATACGAAAACCTGCCCAAATATGTACACGGAGGTGATGCAAGTGATAAAAGCAGTAATATTTGATATGTATGAAACACTTATAACTCTTTTTGATAGTCCATTGTATTTTGGAACTCAGATGGCGTCAGATGCGGGTATTGCAGAAGAAAGATTCCAAGAAACATGGCGTGCAGAAGAAAAAAATAGAACGACAGGAAAAATCACTTTAGAAGAACTACTGGAAAAGATACTTCGAGAAAATAATTGCTTTTCGGAAGAGAAAATGAATTATATTTTGAAAAAGCGTATTTGGTGTAAAGAAGAGGCTTTTGAGCATCTGCATATTGAAATTATTCCAATGTTAAGAGCATTAAAGAAAAAAGGAATAATGATTGGATTAATTAATAATTGTTTTTCGGAAGAGTCAACGGTTATAAAGAAAAGTATTTTGTATCCTTTTTTTGATGCTGTATGCTTATCTTTTGATGAAGGAATACAAAAACCAGATCCAGCTATATTTGAAAGATGCATAGAAAGGCTAGGTGTTGAGGCGGACGCCTGTCTATATGTGGGAGATGGTGGAAGCAATGAACTTGAGGCGGCACAAAGGCTTGGAATGCAAGTTGTACAAGCCGTTTGGTATCTTAAGGAAGGAATAAATCAACCCGCACAAAGGAAAACAGATTTTGAGCATATTGAAAAGCCAATGGATATAATAGAGCTGATTAAAAAACAATGTTTAGTATGATGAATGTGATACAAGTTAAAGGAGGGGCACTATATTGATTAGAGAAATACACGAAAATGAATTAAAAGGGTTATTAGAATTATATTTACATTTACATGAAAGTACTGTTCCGGAAATGACAGAGCAATTAAATAGAACATGGTCGACTATTGTTCAGGATAGAAATCATCATATTGTTATAAAAGTTGTGGATAACAAAATAGTATCTTCTTGTGTTTGTGTAATCATACCTAACTTGACAAGAAATGTAAGACCGTATGCTATTATAGAAAATGTTGTTACACATAAAGATTATCGTGGAAAGGGATATGCATCGGAATGTTTAGCATATGCTAAAGAAATAGCTAAAAAGGAAAACTGCTATAAAATGATGTTACTCACAGGTTCCAAAAAGGAATCAACTATGGAGTTTTATAAAAGTGCGGGGTATAATTGTTCCGATAAAACAGCCTTTGTACAATGGATAGAATAAATCAGGTGTTTGTACCTGTTGTTGGTATTCTTGTAATGTTAATTTAGGTTGTGACTGGTTGACTGGATTTTTCAAAATCGAAAATTCGGTCAACCATTTTTTAGACAAAAGTTGACTGGAAAATCATATTTTGCTAAATAGGTCATAAAAATCGAAAAAATAAATGACTGTATTTGTAATTATGCAAATTTAGGTCAACTTAGACCTCGTAGAAGTTGACTTTATATAGAAAAAAGTATAAACAAGTCAACGCAAGAGAGAAAATTGGGTGACCGTAGAAAGATTTTTTTAGAATTAAGTCAACCTAACAGTTTTTGTTTTCTATATTTCTAAAAAACTTGATGTTGATGTCAGCTTATGATATTCTAATAATGAACAATCAATCAGATAAAATGAAGGGGATACATATGAAAAAGACAAAAGAGCAGCATAATGAACGAAAAAAGGAAATCATGGAAAAATGCTTTGAATGCTATGCAGAAAACGGACTGACTGGTACAGGGATTAAAGCACTTGCCGCAGCCTGCAACTGCACCACAGGCAATCTGTATTGTTACTTTAAAAATATAGATGAGCTGATTCTTGAATCAACCGCCTATTGTATGACCAAGGTAGAGGATGATTTTATGGAAAAGGCACCTACCGATCCTAAGGATGTGTTACGGTTTATTGAAGAGGTGCCTTACTGGACAGCGAAGAAGCACGGGAAAAAGTATCGTTTGATGTATCAAGTGTACACACTTCCCAAGTATATTGAGTATGGAAAGAAATTCTTTGAGGGTGTCAATGAGCGGTATACGGAGTATGCGAAGCAGTTAGAGCCAAAGATTGGTATTCCTCATACGGTGATTACGCCATTAATCTTCATATTCGTCCGTGCCTGCGTCCACTATGCTATGTTTGAAGATGAATATTATCTAAAAACCCAGATGGAAGTCTTGAAACAGGCTGTTGCCCTGTTTGCGGACAAGTACAGAAGGGAAGGTTTTGATGGAGGTGACGCTTAATGCGGATAACGGTTAAGAAGAAAGAAAAGAAAAATTACAAATCAGTAAAACTCGTGGTATTTGTTTTAGTGTTCGTATTGTTGGTCAATACGGTTCCGGTCAAAGTATCGGCAGCAGAAAGTAAGGAAGACGTATATCTTATGTATTATGGTAATCCTGACTATTGTAGATTGAAAGGTGCGAAACTACCGGGGACAAGTTCAGATTTGCTATTGTATTCATGGTATATGGACAGTGATGGACAAGATTGTGCTAAGCTATATTGGTCTGGCAGTTCGGAAGAGTACGCAAACGTCAGCCCTCCTACGGAAATTCAGGATGATAAAACATGGGATATGGACCCATTTCTATTTACGGACCTTGATGACACTTTTAATAACAACATGATCATTACATGGACTGATGCAAATAAGAAGTTTGACGGGACTGAGACGAAGGATGAGATTGCAGGTTCTATGAGAATATCGGTTAGGGCTTTAAAGTCTTCAACCATAGTATTTTCGGATAAGATTCTTACAGTTACAAAAGAATCAAGTGATGTCAGCGCGTATAATTCTCATATAACTAAATTTGGAGACAAAATACTCATTACATGGGTTGTTTGTTCGGATGTAAAAAATGATGACAGAGCATATGGAATCGAGGGACTTTATTATGATCCGGATACGAACAAGTTTTCTTCAGACGATAACAAGACCGATGCCAAGGGAAATCTAATACCGATGGTTTTTGCAGAATCCTGCAATTATATTTCCAATCATACAGTGGCAGAACTCAATGGTTCGGTTGCAGTACTTTATGAAGAGGCTGTGGATGGGACACATGTATCGGATGTGATGTATGATCAGGTAAAACAGAGAGATAAGGTATCTTTGTATTCTCCGGATGAGTTTAAGAATAACAAAGTTAAACTGGCTGTAAATAATGGAAAAAATGTAGATACAGTCAATCTGCCGGATACATATGGCTCCATTGTTGAGACGGATCTGCCAGAATTAATTTACTACTGCAATGGAAAGATTAAGGAAATCGGCACCGATTCGGACAGCACATCCGGGTGGAAGATTGAGGAACTCGCAGATGTATCTAAAACAGGAGACGCAAGATATTCGATTCTTTCCAAAGACGGTTCCATGCAGTATATTACGGCGAGAGAGTACAGCCCGTTAAAAATAGATAAGTCAGAGATTACCCTCAATGGTATGAAATATACAAAATCCTCCAATGGAAAATGGATGGATGAGCAAAATAAGGAACAGGATATCAGGCAGGAAGATATTCGCTTGTATTATTACAACAATACAACAGGAAAAGCAGAAATACTGCCGCAAAAACTACATGGTAAAGATGGAGTGTTTTTTATGGCGCAGCCGTCTATATTCATTAATCATTCGGGAATGCTTGATGTTACGTGGTTTTATGCAAATGCAAATGAGAATATGAGTTTTGGACTTTATCATACAACTTATGAACAGCAGTCTGTACAAAAGGCGGATTACACAGCGGTAAATGAAGCAATTGATAAAGTAAATGCACTGAATAAGAATGATTATGAGGATTTTTCTGCTGTGACCGATGCGGTAAATGCTGTTGAGTATGACAAGGATTACACGGAACAGGAAACGGTGGAAGGTCATGCCAAAGCGATAGAAAAAGCCATCAAAGCGTTGAAATTGCGAAGTGCGGATTATACAGCGGTGGATGAAGCACTGACCAAGGTAAAAGGTCTGGATGCAGATTTATACCGGAACTTTTCGGATGTTACAGCAGCGGTAGATGCCGTTGACCGGGATAAGAACTTTAAGGAGCAGGCAGAGGTAGACGCGATGGCAGCAGCAATAGAAACAGCAATTCAGGCATTGACATATAAAGATGCAGATTACACGACAGTGGATGAGGCCATTGCCAAGGCAAAAGCTTTGGATGTGAATTTGTACAAGGACTTTACAGCGGTAAATGTTGCTATAGATGCAGTAGTGCGTGGTAAAAATATTAAGGAGCAGGCAGAGGTGGATGCGATGGCGAAGGCTATTGAGGATGCGGTTGCCGCTCTTGAGTTAAAATCCGCAAATACAAAGACGGAGACAAACAATACAAATCAGGGTGGTGCACAGTCTGAAACAAATAATGCAAGTGCGACGGATGCTCCATCTGTAAGCAACGCTTCCAATCCGGTAAATACACAGTCAGAAGCAAGTGATACCAGCGAAGAGGCTGAAGATACACAGTCAGAAGCAAGTGATACCAGCGGAGAGGCTGAAGATACACTGTCTGAAACCAGTGATGAGAATGAGGAAAAAGGATCGTCAAGAACAGAAGATAAGAGTCCGGAGACTGGTGATGACAGCAATTTGAAACTGTGGATTACATTGTTTTTTCTCAGTGGTAGTGGCATTGTGTGTATGTTGCAGAAGAAGAGAACTACGAAAAATGAAAAAATAAGAATAAACGAGAAAAAAAGAGCATAAGTTAGATATAGTGGCAAAATGCGGAAATATGGAAATGCATAAGGCATTGCATTTCTTTTGATTATTGCATATTATAGAGCCAATGGGTTAGCACTCGTCAGATTGGAGTGCTAACAAGATATAAGAAATGGAGGAATCAAACATGAAATTAGTACCTTTAGGTGACAGAGTTGTATTGAAACAGTTAGACGCAGAAGAGACCACCAAATCCGGTATTGTACTGCCGGGGCAGGCACAGGAAAAACCACAGCAGGCAGAGATTATTGCTGTTGGACCGGGTGGTGTTGTAGATGGAAAAGAAGTAAAAATGGAAGTAAAAGTTGGCGATAAAGTGATTTACTCCAAATATGCCGGAACAGATGTAAAATTGGACGGCGAGGAGTATGTAATTGTTCGTCAGAGTGATATTTTGGCAATTGTAGAGTAAAGGATTGATTTGATAGGAGGAATTTAATTATGGCTAAGGAAATTAAATTTGGCGTAGAAGCAAGATCTGCATTAGAAGCAGGTGTAAATAAACTGGCAGATACCGTTCGTGTAACACTTGGACCAAAAGGAAGAAATGTTGTTTTGGATAAATCTTTTGGTGCTCCATTGATTACCAATGACGGTGTAACAATCGCAAAAGAAGTTGAATTAGAAGATGCCTTTGAAAATATGGGGGCCCAGTTAGTAAAAGAAGTAGCAACGAAAACAAATGATGTTGCCGGTGATGGTACAACAACAGCTACCGTTTTGGCGCAGGCTATGATTAATGAAGGAATGAAGAACTTAGCAGCCGGAGCAAATCCGATTATTCTCCGCAAGGGAATGAAAAAGGCAACAGAGACAGCTGTTGATTCCATTCGCAGCATGAGTTCTAAACTTTCCGGTAAAGAGCAGATTGCAAAAGTTGCAGCAATTTCTGCCGGTGATGAGCAGGTTGGTGAAATGGTTGCCGATGCAATGGAAAAAGTAACCGGTGACGGTGTTATTACAATTGAAGAATCCAAGACAATGAAGACAGAACTGGATATGGTAGAAGGTATGCAGTTTGACCGTGGTTATTTGTCTGCTTATATGGCTACTAATATGGATAAGATGGAAGCAGAACTGGATAATCCGTATATCTTGATTACCGATAAAAAGATTTCTAATATTCAGGAAATCCTTCCACTGCTTGAGCAGGTTGTTCAGGCAAGTGCAAGACTTTTGATTATTGCTGAGGATGTAGAGGGAGAAGCTCTCAGCACATTGGTAATCAATAAACTTCGCGGAACCTTTAATGTAGTTGCTGTAAAAGCTCCTGGTTATGGTGACAGAAGAAAAGAAATGCTCAAAGATATTGCAATCCTTACCGGTGGTCAGGTAATTTCCGAAGAACTTGGCTTGGATTTGAAAGAGACAACGATGGATCAGCTTGGACGTGCAAAATCTGTAAAAGTTCAGAAAGAAAATACAATCATTGTTGATGGTGAAGGTGATAAAGCAGAAATCGAGGCAAGAATTGCACAGATTAAGAATCAGATTGAAGAGACAACATCTGATTTTGACCGTGAAAAACTTCAGGAAAGACTTGCTAAATTAGCTGGCGGCGTTGCTGTTGTACGTGTTGGTGCAGCAACTGAGACAGAAATGCAGGAAGCAAAACTTCGTATGGAAGATGCTTTAGCAGCAACAAGAGCAGCGGTAGAAGAAGGAATTATCGCAGGTGGCGGTTCTGCTTACATTCATGCAAGCAAAGAAGTTGCTAAGATGGCTGCCTCTCTTGAGGGAGACGAAAAGACCGGTGCCAACATTATTTTGAAAGCACTGGAAGCACCACTTCGCCGTATTGCAGAAAATGCAGGTCTGGAAGGTTCTGTTATCATTGATAAAGTCCGTTCTGAGAAGCCTGGATTTGGATTTAACGCATTGACAGAAGAATATGTAAATATGGTAGACAATGGTATTCTTGACCCGGCTAAGGTAACAAGAAGTGCATTGCAGAATGCAACGAGTGTAGCGTCTACCTTGTTGACAACCGAGTCTGTTGTTGCTAATATTAAAGAAGATGCACCGGCAATGCCAGCAGGCGGTGCCGGCGGCATGGGCATGATGTAAATAGACGAAAGAACTAGGAGGATTGGATGGAACAATCATACGCAGAAGCGAACGCAAAAAAGAAAACGACGGGGTCAGTCATTGCTTTAAAAATTATATTGATTATTTTGGTAATTCTTGTTTTTTTAGCATCAATACTGATTTCGATATCGACAAAAATTAATCTGTTAGTATTAATCGGAGTAGCAGCAATCTTTGGCTTGATTTGGTATTGGCCGAGATTCCGTGTGGAATGGGAATATGTATTCTGTGATGGACAGCTTGACTTTGATATGATACAAGGCGGAGAGCGTCGAAAGAATATTCTTCGAATTGAAATTGAGGATGCGGATGCGATTGCCCCAATTCAGTCCACAAAACTGGATGGATACAGGCACTTGGAAGTGCGCGATTATTCATCAATGAATGAAAAGGCGAATGTTTACGGAATTGTAACAAGACTTCCGGAAAAGGACGAGAAAGTAATGATTCTCTTTGAGCCAACGAGCCGTATGGTTGAGTTGATGCAGAAGAAATGTCCGGAAATTGTGTCGCTGTCCTAATAATAATGTGCCAAATAAAAGAAAACAGTACCTTATCTTGATTATGTCAACATAAGGTACTGTTTTCTTTTATTATACGTAATAAATCAAATACGTAATAAATCAAAAATAGTACGTAATAAATCAAAAGTGGTGCGTGATAAATCAATACAAACAAAAAGGAATGTGATAGAATAAAAAAATCGGAAAAGAAAGGACGACTAAAGATGAAAAACAAAAAGTTAAGCACCACAATTACAATTACTATTTCCATTGTTGCTGCTGTTTGCATACTGGGATTGTTTTTGTTTGCAAATGGAAGTATGACATCTGTAATGAAGAACAACAGCATGGATAACATGAAAACTTCGCTTGAATCTAGGCAGAAGGTCATTGAAGACTATGTAAATAATGCGGAAGACCAGCTGGTTTCTTACAGTAAGGGAATCGAGATTGTGAAGCTTTTAGAAAATCCTACCGATTCGGAAATTCAAAAAAAGCTCAAAAGTATACAGAAGATTATTATAAAGAATTGTCCGGATGGGAAGGTATTTATGCCGGAGAGCCAAATACGCATGTAATTGTTCACAATAATCCGAAAATTGTTGGAATGACGACTAGAAAAGGAGAAGCACTAAAACAATTGCAGGACGCGATGAAGGAATCGGATCGCTTGTATAATGCAGGAATTATTGTTTCTCCTGCTTCGAAAAAGTTAACGCTTTCTATGTATTGCCCGGTTTATAAAGGGGATGAAATGATTGGATATGTCGGCGGTGGTCCTTTTGGAGAACAACTTCAGAAGAGTTTGGATGCGTTAAAAGTAGAAGGACTTGATAATGCGTCCTTTACCATGATTAATACAAAGACAAATACATATATTTTCAGCAAGGATTCGAAAAAGATTGCGAAAGAAATCAAGGATCCGATGCTCCTTAATATTTCGGAAAGTGCCAAAAAAGGAGCCGGTAACCAGGTTCATGAAATCGATTACCAAGATGCTGATGGAAAAGATTGTGTAGGTGTTTACCGCGTGTTAAATGACCGCGGCTGGGCCGTTGTAATGACAGATACAGAAGACGAAATATTTGCAATGGCAAATACCAATCGTAATACGCTTGGATTTATCTGCCTTGGCTCTTTCTTACTCATTATGCTGCTTACTTATGTTGTGATTCGATTCTGTCTGAATCCTTTGAAAGTAGCAGAAAATGCCATTTTGAATTTGAAAGATCTGAAGTTGAATAAAGATGAAAAAATTGAGAAATATGTCAACGGAAAAAGTGAAATTGGCCACATTGCTACGGCGATTGATTCTTTGTATCGTACATTTGATGCCATTATTGATACACTTAATTCCTGCTCGGTATCGCTTCTTAAATCGGCAGAGAAAATCACTTCTTCCTCAGAAGAATTATATGATTGTGTAGGTGATAATGCAGCAACGGTAGAACAGGTAGTGGCTGGTGTTACACTTACGGAAGAGGCTGTAGAACAGGTTGGTAAGGAAATTGGACGTATTTCCGAACTTGTATCCGATGTTGGCAGAAAAGTCAGTGATGGAAGCGAGCGCAGCGAAGAACTGATTCAGGAAGTTCAGAAGATGAAAGATACGGCTAATCAGTCATTAGATGCCAATCGCGAAAAGATGGTATGGAATGAAAATAATATTGAGAAGGCAATGAAAGAATTGCAGTCATTGTCACGCATCAATGAGATGGTTGATCGAATTCTAGAGATAACAAGCCAGACGAATTTGCTTTCTTTGAATGCTTCGATTGAGGCAGCGAGAGCCGGAGAGGCAGGAAAGGGATTTGCCGTTGTTGCTAGCGAGATTGGAAATCTTGCGTTGAGTTCATCCGAGACTGCGACGGAAATTCAGACGATTTGTAAAGATGCGAACAAAAACATTGATTATGTAAGGCAGTGTTTTGTTTCTATTTTGGATTATTGGAAGACTGATGTTACAAAACAGTTTACAGACTTTATTGAGATGTCGAATGAATACAGCACATCGATTGGCTCGATTGAGGAATTGATTCGTGGTATTCAGAATGTGACAGATTCTGTTTCGGATGGCGTTGTTGCAATTTGTAATCAGATGGAGCGTGTGGAAGGAGCCACAGAGGAAAATTCTCAGGGAATGGAACGCATTATCGATAAGATTGAGACAACTAAGACAAGTGCGGAGGCGATTTCTTCCGTAACACACGAAAATCAAAAAAATGCAGAGGAAATTCGTGATATTGTGAAAAAATTTACAAAATAAAAAATCGCTATTAAGGATTGACCAAAATAGTTGACAACCCTGTCAATATTCGATAAAATGATAAAAATACAAATAGAATACAAAAAAGAGAGGAAGAGAAAAGATGGGAACTATTATTGGTGAAGGCATTACATTTGACGACGTATTATTGGTACCCGCATATTCTGAAGTAATACCGAATGAAGTTTGTTTGAAAACTCATTTGACAAAGGACATTGAATTAAATATCCCTATGATGAGTGCAGGGATGGATACGGTAACAGAACACCGCATGGCAATTGCGATGGCACGTCAGGGTGGTATCGGAATTATTCATAAGAATATGTCTATAGAAGCGCAGGCAGAAGAGGTTGATAAGGTAAAACGTTCGGAGAATGGTGTTATTACGGATCCATTTTATCTTTCTCCGAATCATACATTGGCAGACGCAGATGATTTGATGGCAAAATTCCGTATTTCAGGTGTTCCAATTACAGAGGGACCAAATAAAAAGCTGGTTGGTATTATTACAAACCGTGATTTGAAATTTGAAACCGATTTTACGAAAAAAATCAGTGAGTGTATGACATCGGAAGGGCTCGTGACAGCACCGGAAGGTATTACATTAGAGGAAGCAAAACAGATTCTGGCAAAAGCCCGTAAGGAAAAACTGCCAATCGTAGACAAAGACGGAAACCTGACCGGACTTATCACAATTAAGGATATTGAAAAACAGATTAAGTATCCAAATTCAGCAAAGGACAAGCAGGGCAGACTTTTGTGTGGTGCCGGTGTTGGTGTAACGGCTAATATCATGGATCGTGTGAAAGCGCTGGTAGATGCACAGGTAGATGTCATTGTTATTGATACGGCACATGGTCATTCCGCAAATGTATTAAAAGTTGTAAAAATGGTTCGTGACGCATATCCGGATTTGGGCATTATCGCAGGTAATGTGGCAACCGGAGAAGCTACCCGTGCTTTGATTGAAGCCGGTGTTGATGCAGTAAAAGTTGGTATCGGACCTGGTTCTATCTGTACAACCCGTGTGGTTGCCGGTATTGGTGTACCACAGATTACTGCAATTATGGATTCTTACAACGTAGCAAAAGAGTATGGTATTCCGGTAATTGCCGATGGTGGTATTAAGTATTCCGGAGATATGACAAAAGCAATTGCGGCCGGTGCAAATGTTTGTATGATGGGAAGTATTTTTGCCGGTTGTGACGAGAGCCCGGGAAGTTTTGAATTGTTCCAGGGAAGAAAGTATAAAGTATATCGTGGCATGGGTTCCATTGCAGCGATGGAAAACGGAAGTAAAGACCGCTATTTCCAGCAGGATGCTAAGAAATTAGTTCCGGAAGGAGTAGAGGGACGTGTTGCATACAAAGGTTCAGTAGAGGATACGGTATTCCAGTTGATTGGAGGAATTCGTTCCGGTATGGGATATTGTGGCGCAAAGACGATTGAAGATTTGAAGGAGAACGGACACTTTGTGAAAATTTCCGCTGCTTCTTTGAAGGAGAGCCATCCACATGATATCCACATTACGAAAGAGGCACCAAACTATAGTGTCGAATAAAAAAAGAAGATACTCTTCGCGGACGAGAAAAAGACGGACGTCGAAGAGAGGGCGCTGCGCACTGATTATCAGTGTCGCAGCGTTTTTCATCCTTTTATGCTGTGTGATTGTTTCCTTTATACTGAGAAATAACCGAGACAACACCGTGCAGGCACAAAAAATACTTCCGAAATTATCGATACAGACAAAACTGATTCAGAAAAATAAATATTCGAGACCGGGAATTGCGCTTAGAAAGGTGAAAGGTGTTGTCGTTCACTATACGGCAAATCCGGGAACGGATGCAGAAGACAACCGAAATTATTTTAATAATCTGCCCAAAATTAATGCCGGAAAACAAAAGGCGACTTATGCCAGCAGCCATTTTGTGATTGGCTTAGAGGGACAGATTGTCCAATGTATTCCGTTAAATGAAATTGCCTACGCCTCCAATGGGAGAAATTACGATACCATATCCATTGAGTGCTGTCATCCGGGAAAAGATGGAAAGTTTAACAATGCAACCTATCAGGCGCTTATTGAACTGGTTTCGTATTTGTGTTTGAAATATGATTTGACAAAAGAACAAGTGATTCGTCATTATGACGTGACGGGGAAACTTTGTCCGTTGTATTTTGTGAAACACGAAGATGAATGGAATCAATTGAAAGATAAAATAGAAAAAAACTGCCAAACCATTTCCAAGTCTTAAAGGATGGGTGGCAGTTTTTTATTTATAAAGTCATGTGAATTTCTGTTTCCTGTGGTGAATAGGCATGGTATTTGATTCCTGCGGATTTCATCATTTTTTTTGATGCAAGGACAGAAGCGGTGTTGGCATATTTATCTTCGGCGTAGATGACTTCGCAGATACCGGACTGAATTAACGCTTTCGTACATTCATTGCAGGGAAACAGCGTAGTGTATATTTTTGCCCCTTTTAAATTTGTGCCGGTATAATTGAGCAGTGCGTTTAATTCCGCGTGGCAGACATATAAATATTTAGTCTGCAGCGGGTCATCGCTGTCGCTGTCCCATGGATAAATATCATCGGAGCATCCTTGTGGCATACCATTATAGCCAACTGATAAAATTTTGTTATCCTTTCCTACAATGCAGGCACCGACGCTTGTGTGTGGGTCTTTACTGCGCATGGCGGAAAGCTTTGCAATTCCCATAAAATACTGGTCCCATGAAAGATAATTCGTTCGTTTCATAAATGCCTCCTTGTGTGTAGATGCAGTTATTCAGGATGCCCCGCTCTTAAATATTCGCATTTTGAACACTTCGTGTTCTATTTCGCCTTTTACAGTGCTCCTGAATAGTTATTTGCCTTTTGTAAAAAAGAAGGAGCCGTTTACCAGCTCCTTTCTATTCATTCGACGGGTAGAATTGTAGTTGCAGTACGACTGCCCTCTACATTACGCAAGTTTGTTTACAGCGATTGTTAAACGAGAAACTTTTCTTGCAGTAGTATTCTTGTGATAAATACCTTTTTTAGTAGCTTTATCAAGTTCTGATACAGCAGCTTTCAATGCAGCTTCAGCAGCAGCCTTATCGTTTGCAGCGATAGCAGCATCAACTTTCTTCACAGCTGTTTTTACACGAGAACGAACAGATTTGTTTTTCTCAGCTCTTTTTTCAGCTACTAAAATTCTTTTTTTTGCAGATTTAATGTTTGCCAATTCCAGCACCTCCATCGTAATAATTAAATTCATTCTTTGTTTGGTTTGGCTTGTCGGACACGGACAACAGCACAAACACACCTAATTATCTTATTATATATACCACATATTGTCAAGTAAATAGTTGCAAATTAACATAAAAAATAAAAAATAGGACACAATAAATTTGTGATTGGATGCAAAACAGTGCAGGAGGCGGCAAAAATGACCGAAAAACGGACGGACTTAGCATTAGAGGCAAGAGAGAGTTTTCCCAGAAATCATGTAGAAATACAGGGGGTTGTTCTGGAAAAGAAAAAATGTCTGCAAGGCAAGGTGAAAATTACGACGGTAATTATTCGGGATGAAGCAGGCAGCAAAGCAATGAAAAAACCAAAAGGAACTTATATTACAATCGAATCACCACTTATGCTTCATGGAGATATTGACGAGAGAGAGCCATTTTTGCTCTGTGTCTGTGAACAGTTGGAAAGTATGATAAAGGGACTTCGTAAAAAGAGCGTTTTGGTTGTTGGATTGGGAAACCGGGAAGTGACCTCGGATTCATTAGGACCGAAAATGACAGACGCCCTTTTTGTGACGAGACATTTTAAAGAAGAATTTGGTGCATCTTTTATGCAGGAAAATGGATATGGCTGTGTGAGTGCAATAGCACCCGGTGTCATGGCGCAGACCGGAATTGAGACTGAAGAGGTATTACAGGGGATTATACGGAAGACAAAACCGGATTTGGTAATTGTTGTGGACGCATTAGCATCCAGAAGTGTGCAAAGGCTTTGTACAACGGTACAGATTACAGATACGGGAATTGAGCCTGGTGCCGGCGTTGGAAACCGCAGGAAGGAACTAACCAAAAAGACGCTTGGAATTCCGGTTGTTGCAATTGGTGTTCCTACGGTTGTAGATGCGGCAACCATTATTTCCGACCATTTGGAGCATGTATTAGAGAAACAGGGGTATTCGGAGGAGGAAATTGAGCGGTTTATTTATGAAATTCTGACCGAGGAAACAACCGATGTGATGGTAACGCCGAAAAATATTGACGAATCGGTAAATCAAATTAGTAAAGATCTTGCAAAAGTATTAAATCATTGTTTTCAAAAACGGGATAATTATGGAAACAGCAGCATATCCTTTTATGAAAAAGAAGATATGAAGAGAGAATGAAAAATGAAGTTTGGCATGCGGGTCGCAATTGGGGTGTTTGTCACCTCTTTAGCAGGAGCGCTTTTTGTTATAAAAGATGCAGGGAAAATGGAAATAGCAGAGGAAGCGGGAAGATTTCTTGCAAAGGAGAGTTGTTTTTGCCTTTGGAATGGACAAGAAGGACGATATGTGTTAGCGGAACTCTTAGGGGGACAGTCTTATTTTGAGCCAAATCAGGCGCTGGCAGAAAGTGATGCGGGAAAGGAAAAACTGGCAGTAGTTGAAAACCGTGAACTGCAGGAAGGACAGATACCAAAACCAAGTGAGCCGCTTATTGGTGACGTGGAAGAAGAACAGCCGGCAGTGGAAGTGTCAAGCCAGGTTGTCCGCCACAAAAACAGTGCGGTGGAACAATTGCGGGAGTCACTCAGTGTGGATTATTTGTGGAAAAATTTTTATATTATAGATTCAACGACTTCTGTGACAAAAAAGCAGTTTGATGTGGCTGCGATGTTACATAAAAATTTGAAATTAAAAAAGGAAAAAGGGAAAAAACAAATTTTGATTTATCATACGCATGGTGCTTCGGAAGAGTTTTCAGACAGCAAAAAAAACGATATTAACGATTCCGTTGTCGGCGTTGGTACAGAACTTACAAAAGAACTGGAAAAAAGGGGATATTCCGTTTACCATGATACGACGAGATATGATTCTATTAACGGGGGCATTGACAGGAGTCTTGCATACAATAAATCACTGGAAGGGGTTCAAAATATACGAAAAAAAAATCCGGGTATTAAAGTGCTGATTGATTTGCACCGCGATTCGGTCGGTAAAGGAAAACATACGTATACTACTATTCAAGGGAAAAAAACGGCGATTGTCATGTTTTTTAATGGTATGAGCAGAACAAAATCGGGTGCCATTCCTTATTTATACAATCCGAATCTACAGGGAAATCTTGCGTTTAGTCTTCAGATGAAATGCACGGCTATGGAATACTATGAAGGATTTACCAAACCAATTTATTTAAAAGGATACCGCTACAATCTGCATTTGGAACCACGTTCGTTATTGATTGAGCTGGGAAATGAAAATAATACGGTAGAGGAAGCAAAAAACGCAGCAGCACCTTTGGCAGATGTGTTGGATAAAGTGCTTTCTCAGTGATTGCGGTATACATTTTTGAAATTTTTTATGAAAAAAAACAGAAAAAAACCTTGTAATTTGGTGCTTTGTCGTTTTGCGTCAAAAAAAGTCGTCCAACGAGCGCTTCTTTTTGGTAGAATAGAGACTAAGGAGGAGAAAAATTATGGTTCAAGAACAAAATGAAATTATTGGAAGACGTTTACAGGATGTGAGAGAAAGTGCCCATATGGATTTTTATGATATGGCAAAACTGCTCCGCGTGAGTGTAGGACATTATCGAAAGATTGAGAGAGGAGTGTATGGGCTGGATGTTGAAAAACTTGTTATTCTATATGAGAAGCTCGATGTAGATCCGCTGTATCTGTTAGCTGGCAGGCAGAAGGCAAGACGGGAATCAGTGGATTCACATCTTGCGATACGAAACCGCAGGGTGTGTGAACTGCTCGAATACTGCAAGCAGCAGCTAAGTGATGAAGGAGAGGAGTATCGGTGACAAAAGTTCTTGTTTTCTCAAAGTCAAATCCGATTAAAGACTGGGAAGCAGCCAAATGGAATCTTCAATTCTTATGTGTCGAAAGTCAGCAGGAAGCAATCCATATGTTAGAGACAAACACCATTCATGTTGTAGTAGTAGATATAGAGGAGAGGGAACAGGAAGGACTAGCCTTTGTTTCTTGTCTGAGAGGCTTACAGCGTTTTTATCTGCTCCCGGTGATTTTACTGGCAAAAGATGATACGTATGAAAGTCTGGCATTTCATGTATTTCATTGTTTTGATTATGTGATAAAACCAATTGAGAAAGAACGATTGGAAAAACTACTTCACTGGATTGACGGACGTTTTGATAACAAGGGTGCTGCAAAGGCGCTGGTGATAAACACACGGCTTGGTATACACATGTTTGAGGCAAAGGATATTTTGTATCTGGAAATCTGCAATAAAACGCTGTATGTTCATACCCGGTATGATGTCTTTTCGTTTCCGTACCGCAAACTTGGTGTCTGTATGGAGCAGTGTGGCGGTGACTTAGTGCAGTGCCATCGCTCGATTGCAGTAAACTGTTTGTATGTAGAAAAAATTGATTATGTAAATCGGCGGATTTGTCTGGTAAAGCAATATGGAAATGTCGCACTAGGAAGAAAATATATGAAAGGTCTTCGCAAACAATTTGACGAAAGAACACGGATTTCGTATACTGATAGTGTTTTTTCAGAGAGTTAAGGAGGTGTGAAAGATGAAAGATATCTTTTTGATTCGGCATGGAAGACAGTGCTCTAAATTGTGTAATGTCGATGTTTCTCTGGATGAAAGTGGGCGTAAACAGGCAAAACTTGCCGGAAAGCGTCTGATTTCTTATCAGTTGGAAAAGTTATACTGTTCACAGTTAATTCGCGCAAAAGAAACGGCAGAAATTATTGGACACTGTGTGAATCTGCCGGTTGAAGAAGTGGCAGACATCGAAGAAATCCATTTTGGTGGATTTACCGGGAAAACGGATGAACAGATTCGTACGGAATATGCTGAGTTTCGTAAGGAACGTGCGGCTCATAAAGAAGACCTTCCCTATCCGGAAGGCGGTGAGTGCGGACGTGATGTTGTCAGGCGGGTCATGCCAAAAATCAAACAAATTTGTCAAAGAGAGGAAAACAGAGTTGCTATTGTAACGCATGGCGGCGTAATACGCTCGGTGTGTGCCGATATTCTTCATACCGGTCAGGAGAACAAATTAAAATTTGGAATCGACCTCGAAAATACAAGTTTTACCCATTTGATTTACGATGAGGATAGAGACTTTTTTATTCTGGAGCGTTTTAATGATTTTGCTCATTTGGAGTCTCATCCGGAGTTACTTCGAAAAAACTGGAAAACATCTTTGGAGAGAAATGGATGAAAACTGGCATGGCAAAAAAATAAGAAACTGGCAGTTTTCATATAGCCAGCCTTTTGTATAATAAGAGAGAAATTTATACAGGAGGACAAAACAATGGATTCAAAAACAAAACAACAAACAGTACAGATGGGTACAGGAAAGATTACAGTATCCGAAATTACGATGTGCGGCGTATTTGCTGCCTTGACTTTTTTACTGACAAGATACATTCAGGTGCAGATTATACCGGCAAAAGGTGGTCTGGTTCACTTAGGTAATGTTCCGATGTTTTTTGCAGCAGCATTTTTCGGCAAGCGTGTTGGTGCGATTTGCGGCGGCGTTGGTATGGCATTATCGGATGTACTTTCTCCATGGATTGTATATGCTCCGGCAACTTTGATTGTAGTTGGTCTGATGGGCTTTGTATTTGGTTTAATTGTAAAGAAAAAACCAACGATTGTTAATCTGATTGCGGCAACGGTTGTTGTTCTTGCAATTAAATTAGTTGGTTATTATTTATTTGAGGTATTGCTTACATCAAGTTTTGTTGTGCCGCTGGCTTCGATTCCGGGCAACATTATGCAGATTGTAACAGGAGCAATTATTGCTATTCCGATTATTTTGGTATCACGTGTCGGTATGGCAAAGGTAAAACGTTCTATGGAAGCTTAATGGCGAAAAGAACGGACAGAAAGGATGATAAGAATGTATCAGATGATGACACCGGGACCTACGATGCCGGCAGCTTCTGTAATGGAAGCAAGAAGCAGGGCGTTTGCAAACCCGGATGTAGATGAGACATTTTGTGAAGAATACCATCAGGTATGCAAAGATTTGTCAAATCTTCTTGGCACTGACAACGAGACTTATGTATTGGGCGGCGAGGGGATTCTTGCCTTGGAGGCTGCCTGTGCAACCTTGACAGAGCCGGGGGATAAGGTGTTGGTTATTGATAATGGTATTTTTGGAAGAGGCTTTGCTGATTTTGTAAGTCTTTACGGCGGAGAGCCAACCTTATATACCGTTGATTATCACTATCCGATTGTAATAGAAGATTTAGCAGAATACTTAAAAGAAAATCACGATTTTAAGTACGCAACAGTTGTTCACTGTGATACACCAAGTGGTGTGCTCAATGATATCAGTAAGATTTGCCCGCTGTTAAAGCAGTATGGGATTCTTACGGTAGTCGATGCGGTTGCCTCTATGTTTGGTGAAGATGTGAAAGTCAATGAATGGCAGATTGATGTGATTTGCGGCGGTTCACAGAAAGCTTTGTCGGCGCCACCGGGACTTGCGTTTGTTACAGTGAGTGAGGATGCCATGAAAGCGATGGAAAGCCGGAAAACCAAAGTGGCTTCTTTCTACTGTAATATTCTTGCATTTAAGAACTATTACAAAGATAAGTGGTTTCCATACACGATGCCAATCAGTGACATTTATGGTCTCTGTGAGGCGGTAAGACTGGTGAAGGAAGATACCGAGCGTGTAGCCCGCCATCATAAGATTGCCGGGGCAGTAAGAAAAGCAGTGAAAGAAGCAGGTTTATCTCTTTATCTGGATTACGGAGATTCCGCTACTGTGACTGTTATTAATGTGCCACAGGGACTGCGTGATATAGATATTATCAACACTATGAAAGATAAATACGGTATTCTGATATCCGGCTGCTTTGATGTTCTTGCCGGTAAAGTAATCCGTCTTGGGCATATGGGAAATAATGCAAGAGTTGAGAAGGTGGCAGATATGTTATCTGCGTTTACGAAGGCATTAAATGATTTAGGTTTTTCCTGCTGGTGTGATATGAAAGAAAGTTTTTACCGCAGCTTATAAGCGAAGATTGCAAAATCCCTCTTTTCATGATATTCTATTGTGAAATGGGGGATTTTTTGAAAGTGAGGCAACAAAAGAGTGGATTTTAGAGAATTTTTACGACAAGGATTTGTGGTATTAGACGGCGCAACCGGTTCAAATTTACAGCAGGCCGGTATGAAAAGCGGGGATTGTCCGGAGCAGTGGATTGCAGAACACCCGGAAGTGTTTATTGACTTACAGTGCCGATATATTGAGGCAGGTTCGGATGTCCTTTATACACCGACATTTACCTGTAATCGAATTAAATTAGATGAATATGGACTTGCGTCTAAGCAGGAAGAACTTACGAAAACATTGGTGGGTCTTACAAAAGAAGCGATTCGCAGAAGTAAAACAGACCGCAAAATTTATGTTGCCGGGGATATTTCCATGACCGGGCAGCAGTTGGAACCGATTGGAAGTATGCCGTTCGAAGAACTGGTAGATGTTTATAAACAGCAGGTTCGTTTGTTAGTGAAAGAGGGCGTCGATTTATTTGCGATTGAGACGATGATGAGTTTGCAGGAATGCCGTGTTGCCTTGCTGGCGGTAAAAGAAACTTGTGACATACCGGCGCTTGTGACGCTTACGTACCAAGAGGATGGACGGACGTTGTATGGAACGAGCCCTGAGACAGCATTGGTTGTTTTGCAGTCGATGGGGGCAGATGCCATCGGAATTAACTGTTCGACAGGACCGGATAAGATGGTAGATGCGGTAAAAGTGATGGCGGAATATGCTTGTGTTCCGCTTGTCGTAAAACCAAATGCCGGACTGCCGTTTTTGCAGGATGGTGTGACGTGTTACGATATGGATGCTGAGAGTTTTTCAGAGGCAATGATGCCGCTTGTGGATGTTGGGGCAACTGTGCTTGGCGGATGCTGTGGAACAACGCCGCAGCATATTCAGAAACTTGTCGGCCGGTTAAAAGAGAAAAAAGCAAGAGAAATTCCGGAGAGGAAAAGTATACGTGCCTTGACAACAGAGCGCAACATTACACCGATTTCATTAGATGGAAGATTTCGAATTGTCGGCGAGAGAATCAATCCTACCGGGAAAAAAGAACTGCAGGAAAAACTGCGTGCGGGTGATTTGAGTCTTGTTATGGATATGGCAGAAGAACAGGAAAAATTAGGTGCATCAATTCTGGATGTCAATATGGGAATGAATGGAATTGACGAAAAAGAGATGATGTTGCGTGCGGTTAATGAGTTGACAATGACAGTGGATTTGCCGCTTAGCATAGATTCGAGTTATGTTGACGTTGTGGAAAGTGCCCTTCGTATTTATCCGGGACGAGCTTTGATTAACTCGATTTCTCTGGAACCGGAAAAGTTTGAAAAATTAATACCGATTGCAAAAAAATACGGTGCAATGTTTATTCTGCTTCCTTTGTCAGATGCCGGACTTCCAAAAGATTTGGATGAGAAAAAAACGATTATCCATACAATATTAGACGAGGCAAAACGTCAGGGAATGGCAGAAGAAGATATTGTCGTGGATGGTTTGGTGGCTACGATAGGAGCAAATAAAAATGCCGCGCTTGAAGTGTTGGAGACGATACGCTACTGTAAAAATGAATTGGGTGTGGCAACAATTTGCGGTCTTTCCAATATATCCTTTGGACTGCCGGAACGAGTTTTTGTTAATACAGCATTTTTAACACTTGCGATTGGACAGGGACTTACGATGGCAATTGCGAATCCATCTCAGACGCTGCTTGTCAATGCCGCACTTGCTTCGGATTTGCTTTTGAATAAAGAAGAAGCGGATTTGCATTATATTAATGGTGTGGCGGGAGCTGTGATTACGCAGAGCCAGCCAAAGAATGAAGTAGCAGAGGAAGACGGCCACCCGTTGTATTTGGCGGTTGTCAAAGGAAAGAGCGGACATGTGCTTGAACTTGTGGAAGAAGAACTGAAAAAGGGAACCGAGCCGTCTGAGATTATTGATAAGTATTTGATTGCGGCAATTAATTATGTCGGCGAATTATTTGAGCAGAAGAAATATTTTCTCCCTCAGCTTATTGCCAGTGCCGAAACGATGGAAAAGGCGATTAACCGTTTAGAGCCGCTTTTGGAGGCGGCAAGAGGGAATGAAAAACTGGCAACTATCGTGGTGGCAACCGTAAAGGGCGATATTCACGATATTGGGAAAAATCTGGTGGCACTGATGCTGAAAAACTATGGGTATCATGTCATTGATTTAGGAAAAGATGTGGAAACACAGACAATTTTAGATACTGCGAAAGCTGAGAATGCTTCGATTATTGGTCTGTCTGCCCTTATGACAACGACGATGATGGAGATGAAAGAAGTTGTGGATGAGGCAAAGAAGCAGGGTGTAAAAGCCAAGATTATTATTGGAGGCGCAGTAGTGACAGAAAGTTTTGCTGAAGAAATTGGAGCAGATGGCTATTCGGCAGATGCCAGAGAGGCGGTTAAAGTAGTGAACCGTCTGCTTGAGAAGTAAGAAGAGAGGATTTTGATGGTGGTTGATGTAATTATTCCGGTATACCGTCCGGAGAGAGAAAAATTGACAAAACTAATTGACTGGCTGAACAAACAGACTGTAAAACCTTCACATGTATTTTTTATGCAGACGTTAGTTGAGGAAAAAGAAGATGAAGAAGTTTTACAGATGTTACAAAAGGCGGAAAATGTGGAGTTTGTTCCGATTGAGAAAAAGGATTTTGACCATGGCGGCACCAGAAATAAAGGGGCGGCCTTGTCAAAGGCAGATTATATGCTCTTTATGACGCAGGATGCAGTTCCGGTTGATGCTTACCTTATTGAGAATTTGGTACGGGCAATGGAAGAGGAAGAAGCCGCAACAGCCTATGGAAGACAGTTGCCGGATGATACGGTTGGTGTGATTGAACATTATACAAGAGAGTTTAATTATCCGGCAAAGAGCTATGTGAAATCCAAAAGGGATTTGGAAACAATGGGCATTAAAACGTATTTCTGCTCAAATGTCTGCGCAATGTACCGTAAAGATGTATATGAAAAAATGGGCGGCTTTGTGCTTCATACCATTTTCAATGAAGATATGATTATGGCATCGAAAGTGATACAGGCAGGATATAAAATTGCTTATGTGGCAGAGGCGATGGTTATCCATGCTCATAAATACACTTACAGACAGCAGTTTACGAGAAATTTTGATTTGGCAGTTTCCCAGCGCCAGTATCATGAAATTTTTGATGGGGTGAAATCGGAATCCGAGGGAATGCGGTTAGTGAAAAACACGATGAAATATTTGTTCCGTCATGGAAAATGGTATCTTGTGCCGGATTTGATTTTCCAAAGCGGCTTTAAGTTTTTAGGATACCGGTTTGGCAAGAAGTATGATAAACTTCCGCTCTGGCTGGTAAAGAAATTTTCGATGAATCCATCGTATTGGAGGGATAAGGAGTGAAAGAACAAGTTGAGATTGTTATGGCAACATATAATGGTGAAAAATATATAAAAGAGCAGTTGGATTCCTTGCTTTCACAGAGTTATCCGGATCTTTTAGTGGATGTATGTGATGACGGCTCTACGGATGGCACGGTTTCGATTGTAAAGGAATATGAAAAAAAGGACAGTCGTGTACGTCTCTTTGAAAATAAGACAAATCAAGGGTATATAAGAAATTTTATGTCTGGCATTGTTCGCTGTGACAGCCCGTATATTATGCTGTGTGACCAGGATGATATCTGGAATTGGGATAAGGTAGAGCTTACCTTGGAGAAAATGAAACAGATGGAGAGAGAAAATCCGGAAAAGCCGGTGCTTGTCTTTACCGATGCCATGAATTTTGACAGCAGTACCGGAAAAAAACTGGGACGTTTTCACGAAATGAGTCATTTGAATGTAAAAAAGGTTGACACCGCGCATCTTTTTATGGAAAATAAGTGTATTGGCTGCACCATTATGATGAACCGGGCAATTCTTCCGTATTTGAAAGAGCTGCCGGAAGAAATACGGGTGCATGACTGGTGGCTTGCTTTGATATGCAGTCACTTTGGTGCCATTGGATATTTGCCGGAGGCGACGCTTATGTACCGCCAGCATGAAGGAAATCAAATCGGAGGAACATCGTATTCCGGTTACTTAAAAAAAAGAGTTTCCAAAATGAAAGAGCAGCGGCAGGTACTTTTTGACACGTATCGGCAGGGAAAAGCTTTTTTGCAGGTTTTTGATTCAAAGATGACCAAGGAACAGAGAAAAACGGCAACGAAGTTTGCGGCAATGACGGATGCTTCCTTTTTGGGACGACGCTATCTGGCATTGCGGTATGGTTTTTTGAAAAGCGGTCTGATTCGAAATGCAGGATTGTTTTTCTTATTATAAATACGAGAGAATAGAAAGAGAGGCCTGATATGGGTAAAACAAAAGCGGGAAAAGGGAAGATTGTGGCAAGAATATTTCTTGTGATTGGAATTTTGCTGTCGATGACGGCAGGCAGTGGTTTGGCTTATGTTAAGCATACCGGAGATAAAATGTTGGGTTTGATGAATTATGACAAATCGAATAAAGTATCCGGGATGGATTTGAGTAAATATGCGTTAGACAGTGATACAGAAATTGTGAATATTTTATTGGTTGGTGCAGATAAGAATCTGGATGAACAGGATAAGGATGTTGAGAGACGTTCGGATTCGATGATGATTGCAACTCTGGATATTAAACATAACAAGCTGAAACTGACTTCTTTGATGCGTGATATGTATGTGGATATACCGGGATATGGCGGTTATAAATTAAATGCTGCTTATTCCTTTGGCGGTATCAAATTGCTTTATAAAACATTGGCGAAAAATTTTGGTATCAAATTAGATGGTTATGTGGAAGTGAATTTCGACGCCTTTGTTAATGTTATTGATGAACTTGGCGGTATCGAGGTAAATCTGACTGATTCAGAGGCACTGAATCTTCGTCAGACCAATTATATCAAACGAAGAAAGTACCGCAGTGTGAAAAAGGGAAAACAAATCTTTAACGGGCAGCAGGCACTTGGCTACTGCCGGATCCGTCATGGTAAGAGACAGCCGGACGGTCATTATCCGGGCGTTTATACGGCAAGCGGAAAAGGAGATGATTACGGAAGAACAGAACGTCAGCGTCTGACGATGCAGGCAATTCTTAAGAAGGTAAAACAGTTGTCTCCGGAAGAGATGATTGAACTGGCAGAAGTGATTATGCCAAACGTAAAAACAGATGTAGATGAGCGGGATATTTATTCATATCTGCTTGCTGTTGTACGGATGGGTACGACAAAAATCCATCAGTTCAGCCTGCCGATTGAAGGCGGCTATACAAGCCAGACAATTCGCGGTCAGTCGTGCCTTGTGCCGGATTTGCCAAGCAACAAATCCGCACTTAAAAAGTTTCTCTTTAAGAGTTGACAATAAAGACCTATATTGCTACAATTAAATGAGCGTTATTTCAGATTAATACGCTAGGATATTCGATAAAGAGGGGGCATATCCCATGAGTAAAGTAGTTTTATCTATATTAGTAAATAATACCTCCGGTGTGTTGAGCCGTGTTGCCGGTTTATTTAGCCGCCGTGGTTATAATATTGACAGTCTGACTGTTGGTGAGACAGAGAATCCGGCATTTTCCCGTATGACGGTATCCGTTACGGGGGATGATATTGTGCTGGAGCAGATTGAAAAACAGGTTAATAAGTTAGAAGATGTAAAATCCGTCAAACAGCTTACCGGTGAAGCGTCGGTATGCCGTGAATTGATATTGGTTAAGGTTGAAGCAGATAAAGACGCAAGACCGGCCATTAATGCGATTGTTGATATTTTCCGTGCGAAGATTGTAGATGTTGCAGATAATTCAATGATGATTGAATTGACGGGTAATCAGGCAAAACTAGACGCTTTTATTAAACTGATTGAGGGCTATGAGATAAAAGAACTGGTACGTACCGGTATTTCCGGTTTGGCTCGTGGTTTTTATGATGAAGCCAAAGAGAGTAAGTAATTTACTACTTAGAAAACCATCCACGGGATTTTATCCCGGATAGGCTTTAAATACAATTAATTTAGGAGGCTGTAAATATGTCAGAAGCAAAGATTTATTACCAGGATGACTGTAACTTGGCAGCACTGGACGGTAAAACAATTGCCGTAATCGGTTATGGTAGTCAGGGACACGCACATGCATTGAACGCAAAGGAGTCCGGATGCCACGTAATTATTGGTCTTTATGAAGGATCAAAATCATGGAAGAGAGCAGAAGAGCAGGGATTTGAAGTATATACGGCAGCCGAAGCTGCTAAAAAAGCTGACATCATCATGATTCTTATCAATGATGAACTGCAGGCAAAAATGTACAAAGAGTCCATCGAGCCAAACTTGGAAGCAGGCAATATGCTTATGTTTGCTCATGGTTTCAATATTCACTTTAACCAGATTGTTCCACCGGCAGACGTTGATGTAACGATGATTGCACCAAAAGGACCGGGACATACGGTACGCAGCGAGTATCAGGCAGGAAAAGGTGTTCCTTGTTTGGTAGCAGTACATCAGGATGCAACAGGAAAAGCTCTGGAACTTGCACTTGCTTACTCCCTTGCAATTGGTGGTGCAAGAGCCGGCGTTTTGGAGACAACTTTCCGTACAGAGACAGAGACTGACCTCTTTGGTGAGCAGGCTGTTCTTTGCGGTGGTGTTTGTGCATTGATGCAGGCTGGTTTTGAAACTTTGGTAGAAGCTGGTTATGACCCAAGAAATGCATACTTTGAGTGTATCCATGAGATGAAACTTATCGTTGATTTGATTTACCAGAGTGGTTTTGCAGGCATGAGATATTCCATTTCTAACACAGCAGAGTATGGTGATTATGTAACAGGACCAAAAATCATTACAGAGGATACAAAGAAAGCTATGAAGAAGATTCTTTCCGACATTCAGGATGGTACTTTCGCAAAAGACTTCTTGCTTGACATGTCAGAAGCTGGCGGACAGGTTCACTTCAAAGCTATGAGAAAAATAGCTGCTGAGCATCCATCAGAAGTAGTTGGTGAAGAAATCCGTAAATTGTATAGCTGGAATGGCGAAGATAAGTTGATCAACAACTAATTTTAAGATATAAACAGATAATTAAGAAGAAACCCGGTTCATTTTGTGAATTGGGTTTCTTTTTTTGTGCCTCTTTTTTAGGTTCCGTAATTTGCCAGAAAGGCTTTGCTTTTCGTGGGCACTTTCGTTTGTTGAGTACGCAGCGGTATGGGTGCTTATGCTGACGCATATACAAGCACCTTATACCGGCGTACTCAAAACCCACGAATCGCAAAGTCTTTCTGGCAAATTACCGGAAGCGTAAAAGACCCCCAAAAAAATATTTATCGCAACCCAAAACTGTGTTTAGAAATTGACGCTGCTCTTTTAAGTTTTCATAATTTTAGTATAAAGTCTTTGTGGGGAGTGGGTTTTGAGTGCGTCAGTAGGTGGCACTGGTAGTTTCAGTGCCCCTACTGTTACGTACTCAATGAACGGAAGTGCCCACGAGACGCAAAGCCTTTATACTAAAAGTAAGAAAAACCTAAAAAAGCAACATCATCTATTGCCTAAAAACCATTTCATGATTTTTATTGCAAAATATTAGAATTCATGATATGATAACAAAACGGTAAAAATAAAATAAAAAATATTAAATATAAGTTCTAAAAATGAATTATACGACATATATATAGTTATGTATAGAAAAATGCTTGATTCAAGCAGACAAAAAACAAAGGGGGTCATGAGAAATGGCAGATAAGATTTTGGGAAACAATCAGGTGAATATTTATGGTGAAGTGGTAAGTGAGTTTGCTTTTAGCCATGAAGTGTATGGTGAAGGATTCTATATGGTGTATCTTTCGGTAAAACGATTGAGCCAAGTGTATGACAAGATTCCGCTCATGGTATCGGAGCGGCTTATTGACATAACGAAGGATTACCGAGGTATGTATATGGAGGCGAGTGGACAGTTTCGCTCTTATAACCGTCATGAAGAAAATCATAACCGGCTTGTTTTATCCGTGTTTGTAAGAGATTTACATATAGACGAAGAAGAGATGGAAGTAGAGAAACCGAATTATATTTTTTTGGATGGTTATTTATGCAAACCACCGGTTTATCGAAAGACACCGCTTGGAAGAGAAATTGCGGACCTTTTGATGGCTGTCAATCGTCCGTATGGCAAATCCGATTACATTCCTTGTATCTGCTGGGGAAGAAATGCTCGTTATGCCGATGGATTTGGTGTAGGAGAACACGTTCAGCTGTGGGGACGGATTCAGAGCCGTGAATACCAGAAGCAGGTTGGTGATGAGGAATATGAAACACGCGTTGCTTATGAAATTTCCGTCAGCAAATTGGAGTGTGTGGAAGAGAGTAATGAGATTACTGCGGCCTGTGTGATTGATGAAGAAGATAAAAAAGAGTGAACTAATGCTTGACCGCTAAAGGGAAGAGTGATATTCTTTTATATAGAAAGGTAGAGGCGCGGACTTTATCAGTAGCAAATCGGACATGACAGGATGGATGATGATTTGTGAAAGGAACGTCTGCCGAAGGAGAGGATTGCCTGCACATGATTCTTCTGGGCATATGGTAAATAATCATATGACTGTCATCGCTATGATGGAGTGCTACTCGTTATCGAAAACAATGAGGAGTTGGCACGTGTGTCAGCTCCTTTTTTTGCAATCCATTCATAAGCACAAAACGTAATTCAGAAAGGATGAAGAAAATGGCTATTTTTACTGGAGCAGGTGTTGCATTGATTACACCAATGAATGACGACGGAAGTGTGAATTATGAAAAATTGAGAGAACTGTTAGAGTTTCATGTGGCAAATAAAACAGATGCCATCATTATTTGCGGAACAACCGGTGAGGCATCGACACTGTCAGATGAAGAACATTTGGAATGTATTCGTTTTGCCTGTGAAGTAATTAATAAACGGATTCCGGTTATCGCAGGAACCGGTTCGAACTGCACACAGTCGGCAATTGAGTTGTCAAAAGAAGCAGAGAAAAGTGGAGTGGATGGACTTCTCTTAGTTACTCCATATTATAACAAGGCAACACAGAATGGTTTGAAAGCACATTACAAAGCCATTGCAAAAGAAGTTAATGTTCCAATTATTTTATATAATGTACCAAGTCGTACGGGTACCAGATTAGCACCACAGACAGTTGTGGATTTGTGTCATGAAGTACCAAATATTGTCGGCGTAAAGGATGCGACAGGTGATATTTCAGAAGTTGCGGAATTAATGAGTTTAGCTAAGGGAACCGTTGATGTATATTCCGGAAATGATGACCAGATTGTGCCGGTTCTTTCCCTTGGCGGTAAAGGCGTAATTTCCGTATTATCAAATATTCTGCCAAAAGAGACCCATGATATGGTGGCAAGCTATCTTGATGGTGATGTGGTAAAGAGCTGTGAGATGCAGTTGAAATATTTTGATTTGGTAAAGGCTTTGTTCTGCGAAGTAAATCCGATTCCTGTAAAGAAGGCATTGAATCTGATGGGAATGGAAGTGGGCAGTTTGCGTCTGCCTCTTACAGAAATGGAAGATGCAAATGCAAAGAGACTGGAAGAGGAAATGAGAAAAGCCGGCGTTATCAAATAATTAGTTACGATTGAAAAAGAATTAGGAGGAAGACGATGACTCGAATTATTATGTGCGGATGTAATGGTGCAATGGGGCGCATGATTACCGGAATTGTAAATGAAGATGCTGAGGCAGAAATTGTAGCAGGAATTGATATGGTGGATACGAAAGAACATTGTTATCCTGTTTTTCAGAAATTAGCAGACTGTGATGTAGAGGCAGATGCTTTGATTGATTTCTCGACACCAAAAATTTTGGATGATATTCTTACATTCAGCAAAGAGAAAAAAGTGCCGGTAGTACTTTGCACAACCGGATATGACGATGAGCAGCTTGCTAAAATTGAAGAAGCAGCAACACAGACAGCCGTTTTGAAATCTGCGAATATGTCACTTGGTATCAACACACTTTTGAAGCTGGTGCAGGATGCGGCAAAAGTATTTGCTACAGAAGGATTTGATGTGGAAATCGTAGAAAAACATCACAACCAGAAACTGGATGCTCCATCCGGTACGGCACTTGCATTAGCGGATTCCATTAATGAGGCAATGGGAAATCCATACGAGTATGTTTATGACCGCTCGCAGAGAAGACAGAAACGTGATAAAAAAGAACTTGGCATTTCCGCAGTGCGTGGTGGTACGATTGTCGGCGACCACGATGTGATTTTTGCCGGTAAAGATGAAGTGATTACATTTTCCCATACTGCCTACAGTAAAGCTGTATTTGGAAAAGGCGCTGTGGCAGCGGCAAAATTCTTAAAAGGAAAGACAGTGGGCCGTTACGAGATGGCAGATGTCATTGCGGCAAACTGATAGGGGTGACAAGATGAGACAGGTTCAGATAAAGGATATTGTGAAAGCAGTCGGTGGTAAACTTGTTTGGGGCGATGAAAATGCTGCCGTGACAAATGTTTCAACCGATTCAAGAGAAGTAAAGACTGGAACCTTATTTGTGCCAATTATAGGAGAGCGTGTGGATGCGCACCGTTTTATTCCGGATGTGTTGGAGGCAGGGGCTTCTTGTGTATTTTTTTCGGATGACAGAGAGAAGGAAAAGAAGGGTGCCGGAATATACGTTTCCAATACACTTTTGGCAATGCAGAAATTTGCTGCCTGGTACCGCAGTAAACTTCCGGTAAGAATCATTGGTATTACCGGAAGCGTTGGAAAGACAACGACGAAGGAAATGATTGCTGCCGTACTGGAAACGAAGTACCGCACGGTTAAAACTTACAAGAATTTAAACAGCCAGATTGGTGTGGCACTGATGATGTTTGAACTGGATGAAGATACAGAACTTGCCGTGATTGAAATGGGAATCAGTATGCCGGGTGAAATGGATCGGTTAGTCGAGATGGTAAAACCGGAATGTGCGGTTTTGACAAATATTGGTGTTTCTCATATTGGGAATTTGGGTTCAAGAGAAAACATCTGCAAAGAAAAAGGAAAGATTGTTAGTTATCTTCCGGATGGCGGTACGCTGTTTGCCAGCGGCAACGGAGATGTGAGACAATTAGTTGAGACACAGGTTCCGTCCACCCGCTGCAAAGGGAACTATAAGGTTTCTTACTATGGAACAGAGTCCGGCTGTGAGTATTTTGCGGATGAAATGAGTGCAAATGAGGACGGACAGAGTTTTGTGTATCATGACAGCGAGGGAAAAGAAAAAGTTTTGCTGTCTGTGATGGGAACCCATAATGTAAATAATGCCGTGATTGCGATAGCAATTGGCCGCAAGTATGGCGTGCCGGTAAAGGATGCCATTAAGGCTTTGAAAAATTACAAGCCGATTGCGATGCGTGGTGTTGTGCATGATATAAATGGGATTCACGTTGTTGATGATACTTACAATGCAAGCCCGGATTCGATTACGAGTAATCTTCATGCGCTGTTTGATTATCCGGGAAATGGCAGACGAATTGCCGTTCTTGCGGATGTACTGGAACTGGGAAAAGATTCCGGAAAACTTCACGAGGGAATCGGACAGTTTATCATAGAGGAACAAAATAAGGGACGCAGGCTTGACTACCTCTTTACGGTTGGAAAAGAAGCGGCTCACATCAGTGATTATGTAAAGGCACATAGCGATATCCCGGTTTTTTCTGCAGAGTCTAAAGATGAAGTAATGAATGAATTGGAAACAAAACTTCAAAAAGAAGACTGGGTACTGGTAAAAGGTTCCCGTGGAATGAAAATGGATGAAGTTGTGAAACGACTGATAAAGGAGTGACAGGTTGTTTGCAGATATTATCGTAGATTTGTCGGTGGAAGCACTCGACCGGACATTTCAGTATATAATTCCGAAACAATGGGAAGGTGAAGTGTTTGCCGGGTGCTGTGTCAAAATCCCCTTTGGAAGGGGAAATCGTCTGATTCGCGGTTATGTAATGAATATAACGGATCAGGCGGCATGGCCGATTGAACGGATGAAGGAAATTTCTGAGATTGAGAAAAAGGAACTTCCGGTAGAATCTAAGTTGATTCAGTTGGCAGCATGGATTCGACAAAGATATGGAACAACAATGAATGAAGCATTAAAAACGGTGCTTCCGATTCGGAGGCAGATTAAGTCAGTGGAAGAACACTGGCTTAATTTTGCTTTGCCCGAAGATGAAATGAAGAAGGAATTAAACCGCTGTCTGTTAAAGCATTATAAAGCAAAAGCGCGCCTCCTGCAGGGAATGTTTGCAGAAGGTGGACAGATGACAAGCAAGCTGGCGGCAAAAAAATATAAGATTACGAAACCCGTGATTGACAGCATGGCGAAGGCGGGATGGATTACTGTTACAAACCAAAAGAAATATAGGAATCCGGTCTTTGATGGAAAGGCATCTTTCGAAAAAAAGATGTTGAATGAAGAACAGCAGACGGCAGTGGATGCATTTACCGGAGACTACCGGCAGGGAAGGCGGACGACGTATCTACTATATGGTGTTACCGGCAGTGGAAAAACGGAAGTCTATATGGAAATGATACAGGCAGTTTTACAGGAGAACAAACAAGTTATTATGCTGATTCCTGAAATTGCACTTACTTACCAGACGGTAGTTCGTTTTCAAAAGCGGTTTGGAGATCGGGTAACGGTATTAAATTCCAGAATGTCAGAAGGAGAAAAATACGACCAGTATGAGAGGGCAAAACAAGGAGAAGTGGATATCGTTGTCGGACCACGCTCCGCTTTGTTTATTCCATTTTCAAATCTGGGACTTATTCTCATTGATGAAGAACATGAGATGAGTTATAAAAGTGAAAAGCCGCCCAAATATCATGCAAGAGATGTGGCGATTGAGAGAGCAAGGCAGAGCGGGGCAAGTGTTGTATTAGGCTCCGCGACACCGTCAGTTGAGAGCTATGAGAAGGCGAAAACGGGAGAGTATACACTTCTTACGTTACCGCACCGAGTAAACCATGTCAGTATGCCAAAGGTTTATGTGGCGGATTTAAGGAAAGAATTAGAAGAAGGAAACCGCTCAATTTTCAGCCGTGTGCTGCAGGAGAAAATCGAGGAACGGTTAAAACGAGGGGAGCAGACCATACTATTTTTAAACCGGCGTGGATATGCAGGCTTTGTTTCTTGTCGCAGTTGTGGTTTTGTGTTAAAATGTAGTCATTGTGAAGTTTCTATGACGGCACACAAAAATCATGTCGGTGATGTAGATACATTGGTCTGTCATTATTGTGGACATGCAATCGCTATGCCAAAGACATGCCCATCGTGCGGTTCGCCATATATTGCAGCATTTGGGCTTGGCACGCAGAAAGTCGAGGAAATGCTGAATAAGCGATTTCCCACGGCAAGAGTTCTTCGGATGGATGGAGATACAACAACGGGAAAACACGGACATGAAAGTGTCCTGACACCCTTTCGTAATGGCGAGGCAGATATTTTAATTGGCACCCAGATGATTGTAAAGGGGCATGATTTCCCTAATGTTACGCTCGTGGCAGCATTAGCGGCTGACATGAGTTTATATGCGGGGGATTACCGAAGCAGTGAGCGCACATTTGAACTGCTTATGCAGGCAAGCGGCCGCGCCGGGAGGGCAGAAAAAGCCGGGGAAGTTGTGATTCAGACTTATAATCCGGAGGAATACTCAATTCAGGCGGTTGCCGGGCAGGATGCCGAATATTTTTACGAAAATGAACTGGCATTCAGGCGGCTTATGAAGTATCCGCCATATTCGCAGATGGCGGCGATTCTCATTCTATCGGAAGAAGAGAACGAAGCGAAAACATTGAGCGAAAAACTGGCAGAAAACATACATTCTGTGTGCGGTGATGCAGTTACGCTTATTGGTCCGTCAAAAGCCGGGTTAAGCCGTGCCAAAGACAGGTACCGGTATGTTCTATATGTAAAGAGCATGGACGAAGAAGCAATGGCTTGTGTCAGAGAAATTGCAGAAGAAGCAAACCGCCGTGTCGTAAATCAAAAAACATGCAGTGTGCAGTATGACAGAGACCCGGTAAATGGTTACTAAATCTAAGAAAAGAAAAGGCAGGTAGGAAAAAATGGCAATTCGTAACATTCGTATGATTGGTGATGATATTCTCACCAAAAAATGTAAAGTAGTAAAAGAGATGACAGAAAAAAATAAAGAGTTAATTGCGGATATGTTTGATACGATGTATGACGCAGATGGTGTTGGTTTAGCAGCACCTCAGGTCGGTATTTTGAAACGGATTGCCGTAATTGATATTACGGAAGACAGAAGTAATCCGATTGTTTTGATTAATCCGGAAATTATTTCGGCCGATGGTGAGCAGAGAGGCAGTGAAGGCTGTTTAAGCGTACCGGACAAAGTTGGTATAGTAACAAGACCGAATCATGTTGTCGTAAAGGCATACAATGAAGAGATGGAGCCTTTTGAGATTGAGGGAGAAGAATTGCTTGCCCGCGCTTTGGTACATGAAATCGAGCATTTAGATGGCGGTTTGTATGTAAATAAAGTGGAAGGGAGATTGTATACCATTGAGGAATTTGAAAAAGAATTTGGAGAATAGGAGACAGCACATGAATGTAATTTTTATGGGTACACCGGATTTTTCCGTTCCTGTATTAGAAGGTCTGATTGCCTCAAAAGAGCATACGGTTACAGCAGTTGTGACACAGCCGGATAAGGCGAGAGGACGCAGCGGAAAACTGGTTTTTACTCCGGTGAAAGAAGTGGCAGTTGAAAATGACATTCCGGTCTATACACCGGCACGTGTAAAAGATGCAGAATTTGTGGAACAGCTTCGAAAGATTCCATGTGATGTGATTGTAGTTGTTGCTTTTGGACAGATTTTATCCAAAGAGATTTTAGATTATCCAAAGTTCGGCTGTATTAACGTTCATGCGTCGTTACTTCCGCGCTGGCGCGGTGCGGCACCGATGCAGTGGGCAATCCTTGAAGGGGATGAAAAAACCGGTGTAACGACGATGCAGATGGCAGAAGGACTTGATACCGGTGATATGCTGTTAAAAGCAGAAACGGTGATTGAAAAAGAGGATACAGCAGAAACGATTCATGATAGGCTTTCGGAAATGGGAAAAGACCTTTTGTTAGAAACTTTGGAGAAAGTGGAAAAAGGTGAGATTGTACCACAAAAGCAGGATGACAGTTTAAGCTGCTATGCGAAAATGCTCAAAAAAGATATGGGTAAAATTGACATGAATTGGGATGCTGCGAAAGTGGAACGATATATTCGTGGAATGAATTCATGGCCGAGTGCGTATACCACATTCCGGGGAAAAACATTAAAACTCTGGCGTGCGAACGTGCTTGCTGAAAATACGGGAGAAAAACCGGGTACTGTTGTGGATGTATTAAAAAATAGTTTCATCGTTCAGACCGGTGACGGCTGTCTGGAACTTTTAGAAGTGCAGTTAGAAGGAAAGAAACGAATGGATGCCGGAAGTTTCTTGCGCGGTGTAAAAATAGAAAAGGGTGATTGTTTATGCTAGGTTACGGATATGGATATGGAAGTCCCTTTTATATGTTCTGGGACCCAACATATGTATTGATTTTAATTGGCGTTGTTTTATCATTGATTGCTTCTGCGATGGTTCGGAGAAATTTTGCAAGGTACAGTGTGGTAAGAAGTGCGTCCGGTCTTACAGGGGCTCAGGTAGCACAGCGCATTTTATCCTATGCGGGAATTAACGATGTGACGGTATGCCATATTAGTGGAAATCTGACGGACCATTATAATCCGAGAACGAAGCAGATCGGGCTTTCGGATTCTGTGTATGGCAGCAATTCAGTAGCGGCAATTGCGGTGGCGGCACATGAGTGCGGACATGTGATACAGCATGCCAATTCGTATGTACCATTATCCATTCGTACCGTATTAGTTCCGGTTGCAAATTTTGGTTCCGGAGTTTCGTGGTTTTTCATTCTTGCCGGCATTTTGTTTAGTATGCCGGTGTTAATTACGGCAGGAATTGTTTTTTTTAGTGCAGCAGTATTGTTTCAGGTTGTGACCCTTCCGGTTGAGTTTAATGCATCGAGACGTGCACTTGTGATTTTACAGGATACGGGAATTCTTGGAACAATGGAAACCGATGGCGCAAAAAAGGTTCTGCGTGCGGCGGCACTGACCTATGTGGCTTCTGCGGCTGCTGCAATTTTACAGTTGTTAAGACTGATTTTATTATTTGGAAGGAACAATCGTGACTGATGAGATTACAGGCATATGAAGTTGTTTATCAAACGATGGAAAAGGGGGAGCACAGCGACTCTGTTTTCCACCGGATTGTGGAACAGAATGATTTTTTGACGAGAGACAAACGATTTTTGAAACGTCTTTCTTACGGAACAATTGAGCGCAGTGTTGAACTAGATGCAATTCTGAATCAATTTGCAAAGATTCAGGTCTTAAAAATGACAGCACCGGTTCGCACGGTTCTTCGCATGGCACTCTATGAAATCCGCTATATGGAGAAAGTGCCGGAGGCAGTGAGCTGTCACGAGGCAGTGGAACTTTTAAAAAAGAAAGAAGGACAAAAACATACTGCTTTTGTAAATGGTGTGCTTAGGACAATACTGAGAAACGGGGATTCAATTTCTTTGAAACCGTGGGAAAGTTTATCTCTGCCACGGGATTTATATGACCATTTATGTGAACAGTACGGCAAAAAAACAACAAAAAAAATCGGCATGGCTTTTTTGGAGAATACAAAGGACATTACGTTACATATTGATACGTCTAAATGGACGAAAAAAATGTTTTGCGAGGAATTAAGGAAAGCCGGTGTCGCTGTCAAAAAAGCCTATTATATGGATGATACGGTGATTATTTCCGGTGTGGAAGACATAAAAAAAATACCGGGTTACGAAGAAGGGGTGTTTTTCGTACAGGATGAAAGCTCGATGCTCCCGGTTTTGTGTGCCGGAATCCGGCCGGGGTATAAAGTTGTGGATGTGTGCAGTGCACCCGGCGGGAAAGCAATGCATGCACTTTTATGCTTAAAGGGTGAGGGATCTTTGAGTGCCAGAGATAAAACGGTATCAAAGGTTAAAAAAATTGAGGAAAATTTTGGACGCCTAAAATTCCAAAATGTCTCCTGTAAAGTGTGGGATGCGACAAAGAGTGATGAAGCATTTTTTTCGCAGGCAGATGTTGTTCTCTGCGATGTGCCATGTTCCGGAATTGGAATTATCGGACGCAAACCGGAAATCAAATACCATGCATTGCAATATGCCAAAGAACTTGTTCCAATTCAGCGAAAGATTGTAGAAAATGCTGAGAAAATGGTAAAACCGGGAGGTGTTTTGATTTACAGTACATGCACAGTGAATCAGGCAGAAAACGAAGAAAATGTTCGCTATTTTGTAGAACACTTAGGATTAAAACTCGAGTCATTAAATTCTTTTTTGCCACCGATATTATGTAACCGCATGACGGCAGAAGGGATGCTTACGATGATACCGGGACTTCAGCAAAGTGATGGATTTTTCGTGGCGAGACTGCGGAAAACGGATAGATAACAGAGAGGAAACAGATGGATATTCGGAGCATGAATTTAGAGGAAATGGAAGCACTTGCCATTTCTCTTGGAGAAAAAGCATTCCGTGGAAAACAATTGTTCCAGTGGGTGCATGAAAAACAGGCAGATGATTTTGATGAAATGACGAATCTGAGTGCCGCTTTTCGGGAAAAATTAAAAGAGAATTACTGCATATCCGGTGTAAGGCAGGTGGAAAAACAGGTGTCGAAAAAAGAAGATACGGCAAAGTATTTATTTGCACTGGAAGATGACCATGTAATCGAAAGCGTGTGGATGAAGTATCATCATGGCAACAGCGTGTGCATTTCGTCGCAGGTGGGATGCCGGATGGGATGTACATTCTGTGCGTCTACACTTACCGGACTCACGAGGAATCTGACTGCCGGGGAAATGCTCTCACAGATTTATCAAATTCAGAAAGATACAAAAGAGAGAGTATCGAATATCATTGTGATGGGAATGGGCGAGCCCCTTGATAATTATGAGGAACTTCTACGTTTTATAAAACTGGTTTCTTGTGAGAAAGGAATTGGAATCAGCCAGCGTAATATTACCGTATCAACGTGTGGTTTGGTGGATAAAATCAGAATGCTTGCGGATGAAAAACTGCAGATTACGTTAGCAATCAGCCTGCATGCACCAAATGATGAAATCAGGCGTCAGACGATGCCGATAGCCAATCGTTATACCATTGGTGAAATCATACAGGCTTGCAAATATTATTTTGACAAAACCGGGCGCCGTATTACGTTCGAATACAGTATGATTCGCGGTGTAAACGATAAAGAAGAACATGCAAAGGAACTGGCGGGCAGGTTATCCGGTTTAAATTGTCACATTAATTTAATTCCGTTAAATGAAGTGAAAGAGAGAAATTGTTACCGCTCAACGAAGGAGGATATTGAGAAGTTCAAAACAATTCTTGAAAAATATAGAAAAACTGTTACAATAAGAAGAGAGATGGGGAGCGATATTGATGCTGCCTGTGGTCAGTTACGAAAGAAATTTCTGACGAAGAATGGTAGAAACTAGAGGAGGTCAGACAGTGGATACATTTTCTATGACAGATATGGGACTTCTTAGAAACAGCAATCAGGATAGTGTTTTCTGTGAAGAGAATCCCATTGGCAGATTTCCGAATCTGTTTCTTGTTGCAGATGGTATGGGGGGACATAAGGCAGGAGATTTAGCTTCCAGATTATGCATTGCAGAGATGGTTAAGCAGATACAGAGTTCAACAGCAAGGACTCCGGTTAGTGCTTTTGAACAAGCGATTGAAGCGGCAAATCAGAAGGTTTATCAGTGTGCGAAAGAAGATTTCGACCTTGCCGGCATGGGAACTACGGTGGTTGGTGCCATGGTAGAAGATGATGTTGCCTATATTGCAAATATTGGGGACTCACGTTTTTATCGTCTGCATGAACATTTGGAGCAGATTACTGTGGATCATTCGCTTGTGGAGGAGATGGTTCAGTCAGGTGAAATCCAAAAGGAAGAGATGCGGACCCATCCAAATAAGAATATTATTACAAGAGCGCTGGGGACGGATGATACCGTCAGACCGGATTGTTTTGAGGTGAAAGTAGAGCCGGGGGATGTACTATTACTGTGCTCGGATGGACTGACAAATATGGTTGAAGACAGCCAGATAGAGAAGATTGTAAAAGAAAATAAAGAAGATATGAAACTGGCAGGGGAAAAATTGGTTCAACAGGCGAACGAAGCCGGTGGCAAAGATAACATCAGCGTGATTTTAGTTCGACTGTAAAGGAGTGAAAGAATGATTAATATTGGTGCAGTAATTAGTGGAAGATATGAAATAATCGAAAAAGTCGGAACCGGCGGTATGGCAGATGTATATCGTGCCAAAGACCATCGGTTAAATCGTTATGTGGCGGTTAAAATATTAAAAAATGAGTATAGCGAGGATGCGAAATTTGTTACAAAATTCCGTCAGGAGGCACAGGCAATTGCGTGTTTATCCCATCCGAATATTGTAGGAGTCTATGATGTAGGACAGGAACAGGATATGCACTATATTGTGATGGAATTTGTAGACGGCATCACTTTGAAAAAATACATTGAGCAGAAGGGCAAACTCTCGGTGAGAGAGGCAGTTGGAATTGGACTCCAGATTGCAAATGGTTTGGAGGCTGCGCATGCCAATCATATTATTCACCGTGATATTAAACCTCAGAATATATTGATTTCGAAAGATGGTACGGCAAAGGTAAGTGACTTTGGAATTGCCAAGGCAGCAAGTTCGAATACAATTACAGCAAATGCCATGGGCTCGGTACATTACATTTCTCCGGAACAGGCAAGGGGAGGATTCAGTGATGAGAAGAGTGATATCTATTCACTGGGTGTATCGATGTATGAGATGTTAAGCGGTTCTCTTCCGTTTACCGGTGAGAGTGCAGTGGCAATTGCCTTAGCGCATATTCAGGAAGATGCGACTCCGTTAGATGCCATTGATGCGACAATTCCACACGGACTTAGTAATATTGTTGCAAAATGTATGCAGAAGAAAACGGAACTTCGCTATCCGACGGTGATGGATTTGATTGCGGATTTGAAGATGTTTTTACAGGATCCGACCGGTGAGTACGGTGTGATTCGTAATTTGTATGAAAATGCGGATACCATTTTTATTCCGAGTAATGACGTGAATTCGTTAAAGGCAGCTTCTACGAAACAGGCATTAGATGAAAAGACGGAAGAAGAGGCAGACGAAGAATCAAACGGTGAAGTTGACCCGAAATTAGAGAAGGCATTGATTATCGGAAGCATAACCGTTGCTATTATTATTGGTGTAATTATTATTTATCTGTTAGGTCGATTTGTAGGTTTCTGGGGAGGAAGTTCATCCTCCAATGAAGCGACACCGGAGCCGACTTCACAGACAACACAGGCAAGTAAAGAACCGGTCAGCACGCCGGAGAGCAATAAAACACAGGTTCCGCAGATTAAAGGTCTGACACAGGAACAGGCACAGAGCATGCTCGATAGTGCAGGATTAGATTATAAATTTGAGACAGCAGAATCTAGTGATGTAGAACCGGGACAGGTAATCAGTACTACACCTGCAATTGGATCTGAAGTATCAGAAGGTGACACCATTACGGTATACCTTCGTGCGTCCCAGCTTCCAAGTGTATGGGGAATGACGCCGGAAGCTGCGGAGGAGGCACTTAAATCGGCTGGATTTGTTCCAAAACGTGGTGCGGATGTTTACAGTGATAAAACAGAAGAAGGCAAGGTTGTTTATACAAGTCCAAAACAGGGCGAGGATGTGGCTGCTGGTTCTACGATTACGTATTATGTAAGTAAAGGAGCAGAGACGGTTAGCGTGCCGGATTTATTAGGTAAAACAAAGAGTCAGGCGAAAACCGCACTTGAGAAGGTAGGATTAAAGTTAGGTACGACATCAAGTAGTTATTCAGACAATTTTGCCAAGAACAGAATTTGTGTACAGAGTAAATCCAGTGGCAAAAAAGTGAAAAAAGGAACAACGGTTAATGTGACGATAAGCCTTGGGCAGGAGCAGACCTATACCTATAAGATGTCGGGGACAATCCGCATTGACAGTCCGTTTGATTACGAGACTGACCCGGCAGCAACGATTAAAATTGTTTTAAATCAGGATGGTCAGACAAAGACTATTTTGAACCGCAGTTTGACACATATGGATTTTCCATTGTCACTTTCCGGCGATGAAGTCACCGGCTTTAGCGGCTCTCAGGGCGAACTGATTGTATACAAGGATTCCAAGCGAGTGGATTCCTACAACGTAACCTTTAAGAAAGTTGCGGATTAATGAGAGGGAAAATCGTAAAAGGAATTGCCGGATTTTATTATGTCTGGTGTGAAGATGACAAACTGTATGAATGTAAGGCAAAAGGAAGTTTCCGAAAAGAGGGAATTAAACCTTTAGTTGGAGATAATGTTACGGTTTGTGTGCTGGATGAAGAGAAGCATCTTGGAAATCTGGAGGAGATTTTACCGAGAAAAAATGAGTTGATTCGTCCGGCGGTGGCAAACGTTGATCAGGCACTTATCGTTTTTGCGATGGCAAACCCGATGCCGAATCTTAATCTGCTAGACCGTTTTTTACTTATGATGGAATGGCAGAATGTAGAGACCATTATCTGTTTCAGTAAACAGGATATAGTGTCTGAGGAGGAAGAAAAGCATTTTTTGTCAATTTATGAAAAATGTGCAAATCAGGTATTGACAATCAGCAATACCGAAAATATGGGAATTGATAAAGTAAAACAATGTCTGGAAGGGAAAACAACGGTTTTGGCAGGACCGTCCGGCGTGGGAAAGTCCAGCCTTTTAAACCGTTTATGCCCGCAGGCGGCTTCTGTGACCGGTTCTGTGAGTGAGAAAATCGGCAGAGGCCGGCATACCACAAGACATTCTGAAATTTATTCTCTGGGGAATCAGACGTTTTTGTTTGATACTCCGGGATTTAGTTCCTTAAAGCCGCCGGAGGTGGAAAAAGAGGAACTGCGAAGGTATTTTACCGAGTTTCTGCCCTATGAGGGGCAGTGCAAATATTGGGGTTGTACTCACATTCATGAACCTGGATGTATGGTAAAAGAGGCCAGGGGACGAGGTGAAATCGGTGAGACTCGTTATGAGAACTACGTGCAGATATTTAACGAGCTTGCTGAATGCGAACGACGAGGGAATTGGAGGAATAAGAAATGACATATAAATTGTCACCATCAATTCTGGCGGCGGACATTACTTGTTTAGGTCAGGAAGTGAAGACCGCGCAAAGCGCCGGAGCAGACTATATTCATATTGATGTAATGGACGGGGTGTTTGTACCAAACTTGTCATTTGGTACAACAATAGTAAGAGGGCTTCGTGAGTGTACGGACCTGTTTTTTGATGTGCATTTAATGATTGTAAATCCGATTAAGCATGTGGAGCGGTTTGCGGGAATTGGTGCGGATGGAATCACGGTTCATGCAGAAGCCTGTGATGACTTGGAAGCAACAATTGACGAGATACGTCGATGTGGTGCCAAAGCGGCGGTGGCACTTAGCCCGGATACGGATATTGATGTGGTTCTTCCGTTTTTGGACAAGTTATCCATGGTTTTGGTTATGACAGTATATCCGGGGTATGGTGGACAAAAAATTGTCACAAGAACATTTTCAAAGATTGCAAAGCTTCGCTCAATTATTGATGAGAGAAATCTTTCCGTTGATATCGAAGTTGATGGCGGCGTCAATCTTCAGAATGTTGAGGAGATTAAAAAGGCAGGGGCCAATATATTTGTTGCCGGCACAAAAATATTTAAAGGCAATGTTCTGGAGAATATTAGGAACTTTAAAGAATTATTGAAGTAAATACAAAATAAGGAATACACAGGCTGTAAATAGTCAATATGAATTGACATATTTACAGCCTTTATTGCTATTTCTGACGATAAATGTTATCAATAACCTGCTTGCAATAATAGCAAAATATGTCATAATAGTTAGTAGTGTCTAACTGAGAAAGAGATTGTTGCATGAAAGGAGTAATTATGTCAAATCAGGAGAGTAAGTTTTTGGAGATTGTGGACTTAAAGAAAGGCTTCGGAAGCGGAGAAACCAGACAGGAGGTACTTCGTGGAATGAATTTTTCCGTTGCCAAAGGGGAGTTCTGTGTATTGTTAGGACCATCCGGTTCGGGAAAGTCTACTTTGTTAAACATTATTGGGGGAATTGATTCTGCCGATTCAGGCTATATCGCAATTCATGGTGATAAATTGGAGGATTTAGGGGAAAAAGAATTAACCAGGTACCGCAGAACACATCTTGGATATGTATTTCAGATGTATAATTTGATTGCCAATCTGAATGTGAAAGAGAATATTGAAGTAGGAGCTTATTTGTCTGATGATTCTTTGGATATTGATGATCTTTTACATACACTGGGACTGTATGAGCACCGCTATAAACTGCCAAATCAGCTTTCCGGTGGTCAGCAGCAGAGAGTTTCCATTGGGCGTGCGATTGTAAAAAATCCGGATATCTTACTTTGTGATGAGCCAACCGGAGCACTTGATTACAACACGTCAAAAGAAATTTTGAAATTGATTGAAGATGTAAACAAAAAATACGGAAATACCGTTATTATGGTAACACATAATGAGGCAATTCGTCATATGGCAGACCATGTCATTAAGCTGCGTGATGGAAGCGTCAGACACAATGATATCAATGAGCAGAAGATTTCGGCAATGGATTTGGAATGGTAGGAGGATGAATGGGATGAAGAAAAACAAGACGAAAAATCCATTAATTAAACGTGTGCCGAGAGAATTAAAAGGGGATTGGAGCAAATATCTCTTAGTCAGTCTGTTTATGATTTTTGTTATCGGGTTTATTTCCGGTATGTATGTGGCAAATGAGAGTATGCTGACAGCGGCAACCGAGAATACGAAAAAGTCAATTTGCGAAGATGGACATTTTGAACTCTTACAAAAGGCTAAAAAAGGAGTTTTTGATTCGCTTTCTGCCACAATATACGAGGATTTTTATTACAATTTAGATGAGGATAAAGATGGCGATGGAAAAAAAGAGGGAACCATCCGCATTTTTCAAAAAAATAATGAGGTCAATCTGGCAAGTGTTTTAGATGGAAGACTTCCGGAAAATAAAAATGAAATTGCGATTGACCGTATGCATGCGGACAATGCAGGAATAAAGGTTGGCGATACGATTAGTGCCGGTGGTGAGAAATATGAAGTTTCAGGTCTGATTGCGTATGTCAATTATGCGACGCTGCATGAAAAAAGCACAGATTTGATGTTTGATGCCATAACATTTGATGTGGCAATGGTGACAAAAGAGGGATGGGAACGGTTAAATGGTACATGCCATTATAACTACGCATGGCGTTATGATAAAAGACCGGCAGATGATGTAGATGAGAAAGAAATGTCAGACGATTTTCTGGATGATTTATACAAAGAGGTGATTACTTCCGGCAATCAGGTGGAGGATTACACACCGGCTTATGCGAATCCGGCAATTACCTTTGCAACAGACGATATGGGTTCGGATTTAGCAATGGGCGGTGTGATTTTGGATGTGCTCATTGTAATTATTGCCTTTATTTTTGCCGTGACAATTAGTAACACGATTAAGAAAGAGTCGATGACGGTTGGTACGCTTCGTGCGTCCGGTTACACAAAGGGAGAACTTGTGAGGCATTACTTGGCGGCTCCTGTCATTGTGACATTTGTGTCTGCCATTATCGGTAATATTTTAGGTTACACGGTGTTTAAAGAATTAATTGTCTATATGTATTACAGTAACTACAGTCTGCCGACATATGTGACTTTATGGAATCCGGATGCATTTATAAAGACAACGATTATTCCGGTTGTTCTTATGTTTGTTATTAATTTATTGGTTCTTATACGGATGCTGCGTCATACACCATTGCAGTTTTTACGCTGTGATTTGAAAAAGAACAAACGAAAGAAAGCAATGCGTCTGCCGAGATGGAACTTTTTGAGTCGTTTTCGTCTGCGTATTATTTTCCAGAACATACCGAACTATTTAATATTGTTTGTGGGAATTGCCTTTATTTCCATTATGTTAGCAATGGCAATCGGAATGCCGTCTACTCTGCAGTATTACAAAGACAATACAAAGGATATGATGTTTGCCGACTACCAGTATGTTCTGAAAAATTATAAAGATGAAACGGGAAAAGAAATTACAACGAAAAATTCCGATGCAGAAAAATTCAGTATGGATTCTCTGCTGTATAAGACGGATGCCATGGATGAAGAAGTGTCGATATACGGTGTAGAAGATACGAGTAAGTATATTTCTCTGCCGGATGCAAAGAATTTAAAAGAGAAAGAAGTTTACATTTCCAAGCCGTTTAGTGATAAGTATGATGTAGCTGTTGGTGATACGGTTACACTCAATGCGAAATACGAGAAAAAGAAATATTTGTTCAAAGTAAAAGGCTTTTTTGAACACTCACAGAGTATTGCGGTCTTTATGCCGATTGAGCAGTATCGGACGGTATTTGACAAAGACGAGGATGCATTTGATGGATTTTTTACAAATACCAAAATAAAAGATGTGAAAAAGGATTATATTGCAACGGTAATTACGGAGAGAGAGATTACGAAGATGAGTAACCAGCTTGACCATACGATGGGCTCTTATATGCTGTACTTCCAGTTCTTATGTGTGGTTTTGTCGGCCGTACTGATTTATTTGTTGACAAAAATCATCATTGAGAAAAATGAGGTAGCGATATCTATGACAAAAATTCTCGGTTATACAGACGGAGAAATAGCAAAATTATATCTTCTTGCAACAACGATTGTTGTGATCATTTGTGCGGCACTGAGTGTTTTGGTTGGAACCCTTGTGATGCGGAGTGTATGGGCGGTTATGCTGCAAAGCATGAGCGGATGGTTCACTTTTATTATGGGACCTTTGGATTATTTCAAGATGTTTGCGTTTATTTTTGTTGGCTATTTGGTTGTCATGTTCTTTGACTTTAGAAGAATCCGAAAGATTCCTCTTGATGAAGCATTAAAGAGAGTGGAGTAAAAAGAATAGTTTTCTTGCTAATAAAAATTATCAATAAGAAAAAACGGGGTGGACATTTTTTGAAAGAGGACTATAATATTTTTCAAGAAATGGATAAAACGGAGGTGTCGTTAAGATGAAATTATTGAAAAAAATTAACGGAAAACATACGGGATTATTTGCAGCAGGTCTGCTCCTTGGTACAGCAGGAGTGAAAATTCTTTCCAGCAAAGACGCAAAGAATGTATATACAAAATGTACCGCTGCTGTTCTCCGTGCAAAAGAATCTGTTATGAAGACGGTTACGACGGTTCAGGAAAATGCTGGTGACATTTATGCAGAAGCACAGCAGATTAATGAAGATCGTAAAGCACAGGAAACTTCATATGCAGATGAAAGTCAGACAGAAGAATAAGATGCTTATCAAAAAACACCTGTCGGTTTGCACGGGTGTTTTTTGTATATCTGAGAGGTGATAGATATGAAATTTAAAGTTTTGCATAATATGCGTGGCAGAATGCGTATTCATGTAATGACAAATGAAATGACGGATTTGCAGGCGGATAAACTGGAGTATGATTTGGCAGCACAGGATATGATTTTGACTGCTAAAGTTTATGAGAGAACAAGTGATGTAGTAATTACCTATGCAGGAGAAAGACAGCTCCTTCTCTCTTATCTGCAAACTTACTATTATAGACGGAAGGTAGAAGAAGATGAGACACTTGCCCGATCCGGCCGTGCGATGAACCGGAAATATTGGGACAAATTAGTGAACCGTGTTGTGCTTCGTATGGGAAGTAAACTTTTTGTTCCGGCTCCGATACGAACCGGACTTGTTTTGGCAAAATCGCTTTCTTACATTAAGAAGGCTCTGTCTTGTGTAGGCAGGAGAAAGATTGAAGTTCCGCTGCTTGATGGTATCGCGATTACAACGTCAATTGTAAGAGGCGATTATGGAACGGCAGGTTCTGTTATGTTCCTTCTTGATTTAGGAGAAATCATGGAGGAGTGGACTCACAAAAAATCAGTGGATGATTTGGCAAAGAAAATGTCATTAAATGTAAGTAAAGTATGGCTTAATGTGGATGGCAGAGAGGTTCTTACGGATGTTTCGAAGATAGAGACAGGTGATTGTGTGACCGTGCATATGGGAAATGTCATTCCGCTTGATGGCGTAATCAAAGAAGGAGAGGGCATGGTGAATCAGGCCTCTCTTACCGGCGAGGCAATTCCGGTTGCGAAGAAACCGGGAGGTTATGTTTATGCCGGAACGGTGCTTGAAGAGGGAGAACTTCTGATTGAGGTTAAAGAGAATTCCGGCACAACCAAATATGAAAAAATTGTTGCCATGATAGAGGAAACGGAAAAATTAAAATCAACGGTAGAAAGCCGGGCAGAGCATCTGGCAGACCGTTTGGTTCCGTATACATTGGCAGGAACCGGTCTTGTTTATCTTTTGATGAGAAATGTTACCAAAGCACTTTCTGTACTGATGGTGGATTTTTCCTGTGCGCTGAAATTATCTATGCCAATTTCTGTTTTGTCGGCGATGCGCGAAGCACAGTCACATGGCATTACCGTCAAAGGTGGAAAGTTCTTAGAGGCAATAGCAGAGGCAGATACAATTGTGTTTGATAAGACAGGAACGATTACAAAAGCACAGCCGGTTGTATCCGATGTGATTTCGTTCTGTGATGAAGAGCCGGATGAACTTTTAAGAATTGCCGCATGTTTAGAGGAACATTTTCCTCATTCGATGGCAAAAGCTGTTGTACGCGCGGCGATGGACAAAGGACTTGTTCACGAAGAAAATCATTCCAAAGTGGAATATATCGTAGCACATGGTATTTCTTCGCGGATTCAGGACAAGAAAGTAATCATCGGAAGTTATCATTTTGTATTTGAAGATGAACAATGTGTGATTCCACAGGGCAAGGAAGAATTGTTTGAATCCCTTTCGGGTGAATGTTCACATTTGTATCTGGCAATTGATGGTGTTTTAGCTGCTGTCATTGCGATTACGGATCCAATCCGCGAGGAGGCACCGCAGGTTGTTTCCATGCTTCGCAAGTGCGGGCTTTCTAAAATTGTTATGATGACAGGAGACAGCGAGCGGACTGCTAAAGTGGTTGCTGCTAAAGTTGGTGTGGATGAATATTATTCAGAGGTTTTGCCGGAAGACAAAGCATCTTACGTGGAAAAAGAACATCAGGCAGGGCGTAAAGTTATCATGATTGGTGATGGTGTGAATGATTCTCCGGCACTTTCTGCAGCAGATGTCGGAATTGCAATTTGTGATGGTGCAGAGATGGCACGGGAGATTGCCGATATTACCATTGCAGGCGACAATCTGGAAGAATTAGTTACCTTAAAACGGTTAAGCAATGCGTTAGTAAAGCGGATTCATGGAAATTACCGACAGATTGTCGGTTTTAATACCGGATTGATTTTGTGCGGGATTGGTGGTGTTATGCAGCCGGCAACGTCAGCACTTTTGCATAATACATCAACCTTGGCAATCAGTGTTAAGAGCATGAAGGATTTGCTGAATGAAAATGACGAAAAATAGGACATATAACCTTTGGGGTTATACGGCATGAACAAAAGGAACCTGCATAAAAACAGGTTCCTTAAATGAGGGAAAATCCCTGTCGAAGACTGGTTCAGGATAATTATGACAAAATGTAGAAATTTCATTGTAATTATTCCGTAAATCATCACTTGATTTAATTGTTGGCATAAAAATACCTCCTTACTCCATAACAAAATTATGCACAAGTTTTGCTATGCTGTCAATGGATATACTGCTTGAGTTTCCACAGTTTTATACACAAGTGCGTCATTTCCCATGTCAAAGTCCAGTCCGGAAAAGATATTTATCTTGTATGACCAATTGCGGTGAATTATAAAGGACATAAGAAGTGATTCGTGAGTTAAAATGCGATATTTCGCATTTTTAATTTGTTTTTTGTGAAAATATATTGTGTATAACGAATATAAATGATATAATCTATATTATATCTGTGTTTGATAAAAATATTATTTTAACTATAGTTTTTTGAAATATGTAATTCGCCTGGAAGGAGACTGAAATTATGTCTGTTAGTTATAAAAAATTGTGGAAATTATTAATTGATAAAGATATGTTGAAGAAAGATTTGCGAACAATGACAGGTGTTAGTACTACTACAATGTCGAGACTGTCAAAGGATGAAAATGTAAGTACAGAAATCTTGTCAAAGATATGTGCGGCTTTAAACTGTGACGTTGGAGATATTATGGAGTTTGTTCCTGACAGGAAAGACAAGCAGGAGGTGTAGAAAATGGATAATTCATATCCGTATGTTGCATCTTTAACTCGGGAAGCATTTCTTTTTTATGAAATGCGCGCTACGGCAAGGTTAATGGAGGAAAAGAAGTCAGATGAAACGGTTATAAAGGAAATTGTAGAGAAGAATCTTTTCCAGTATCCAACGGAGAAATCCATCACACGTATGGCAAAAGCCTGTATTAAACGGCTTCATGCACTGGAAGATGATTCGCTGATTTCTGCAATTGCCACACAGCCGACAGATGTCTCAAAGCAGATTTGTTTGTATGCATTGATGAAGCAGAGTCGACTAGTCTGGGAATTTATGCTGACAGTTATTGGAGAGAAGTACCGATTAAGGGATATGTCTTTTGGTAAGATAGAGTTGAATACGTTTTTTATGCGTTTACAGGAGCAGAATGATACCGTAGCTTCATGGAGCGATACTACAATAATAAAGTTGAAACAGATCATTGCCAGAGTTCTTGTCGAAACAGAATATCTCGACAATCTCAGGGCAGATCATTTGAATCCAGTATGGCTGCATCCTGTTTTGGAGAATGCCATCAGAAGCAATGGCGACGCGGCGATATTGCCGGCATTTAATTGCTTTTCATAGGAGGTGGTCTGATGAGTGATATAAAAGAACGTCTGGATAAAGTTCGGGCATTAATTCAGGAACCGGAGTTTTTGGAAGGAAAGGGACTTAGCAATGAGGTAAATATAAGAATCTTTTGTTATGAACCAGAGTATGAAATGGTTGTCCGGCATTTTGTGAATCAGTTGGAAACCGATCAGTCCTTAGATTGCCATTTGATTGTTTGTAATTTATATAAAACATTTCTCTCTATCTGCGATGATATGGACATCACAGATGCGATTCCCGATATGGAGAAAGCTGACGGAAGTGCTTATCTTCTGGAGCAGCTTAACTCCGCAATTGGCAATGGGGAGTTCATTGATAAAATCCAGTATGAGCCGCACGAACCGGGGGATGTGCTGATGCTGACAGGTGTAGGCGAGGTGTTCCCGTTTATGAGAGTCCATACTTTACTGGAAGCCTTGCAACCGTATTTTTCGGATGTTCCGATTTTGGTTATGTATCCGGGTGAGTTTGATGGTCGTCATGTAAAACTGTTCAATCGTCTGACACCAAATGATTATTACCGGGCATTCAATGTCGTAGATTAAGGGGGATAAAGCCATGATGATTCGAGATATGTTTGCGGATGACATCAACCGCAAAATCAATGGTGTTATTAAAGTTGACCAGGCTGCTGATGATGTAATCGAGCAGGAATTAAATGAATATGTCATCACCAGAGAATTGAAGAAACACTTCATTACTTTCTTCAACTATTATGGAGATGCCTTTGACCAGCCGACTGCCGATATGGGTGTTTGGATTTCCGGTTTCTTTGGAAGTGGTAAATCTCACTTTCTGAAAATGCTTTCTTACCTTCTGGAAAATAAAGAGGTAAAAGGCATCCGCAGTGTAGAGCGTTTCCGTAAAAAGTTTGAGGATGATCCGGCAACTTTTATGCTGATCGACCGTGCCACAAAGGGACCGACTGAGACAATTCTGTTCAATATTGATATTGAGGGATTCAGCAATAAGGATAAGACTGCTGTTCTTCGTGTTTTTGCAAAGATGTTTTATAACCATTTGGGATTTTACGGTGAAAATCTGAAAGTTGCCATGATGGAGCGTTATATTGACCAACAGGGCAAGACCGAGGAATTCCGCAGAGTATTTGAAGAAAAGAAAGGCAAGACATGGATGGAAATGCGCCGTGCCTTTGCCTTTAATGGAAAGTTTATTATCCCGACATTGATGGAAGTTTTGGATATGAGCGAGGATGATGCCAAGGCATGGTTTAGTGATAAAACTGCAACAGAAATTTCTATCGCACAACTTGTGGAAGATATGAAAGTTTATGTGGATACAAAGCCATCGAACTTCCGTCTGCTGTTTATGATTGACGAGGTTGGGCAGTATGTCGGCACAGATACCGATATGCTTTTGAATCTTCAGTCACTGACCGAGAAGATCGGAAGTGAGTGCGAAGGAAAGATTTGGGTGATCTGTACTGGACAGGAAGCGATTGATGAAATTATCAAAGTTCGTGCTGATGAGTTTTCCCGTATCCAGGCTCGTTTTAAAACAAGATTGAGTTTATCTTCTTCCTCTGTGGATGAAGTTATTCAGAAACGTATCCTGAAAAAGAAATCGGAAGCAGCTAAAGAACTGGAAGGTGTTTATGAGCAAAATGACTCTGTTCTGCGTAACCTGTTCAGCTTTAGCGGTTCGATTCTGGATATTAAAGGTTATTCCGGTCCGAGAGAGTTTACTGAGAACTTCCCGTTCGTGCCGTACCAGTTCATCATCATGCAGAAAGTATTTGCCGAAATCCGTAAACATGGAAATTCAGGTAAGCACCTGTCTGGTGGTGAGCGGTCTATGCTTTCCGGTTTTCAGGAAGCTGTACAGAAAATTCAGGAGAAAGACGAGTATGCACTTGTTCCGTTTTTCCGTTTTTATGATACTGTACATACTTTCCTTGATGGTTCGATCCGACGAGTGATCGAGCGTTGCCAGAAAGCTGCCGATAACGGCGATGGTATTGAACAGCAGGATGTGGATGTGCTGAAACTTTTGTATCTGATTCGGTATATTGATGATATTCCATCAAATCTGGACAATATCGTTATCCTTATGGCGGACGATATTCGAGTCGATAAGATTATCATGCGTGAAGCTGTCCGGGGCTGCCTTGACCGTTTGATGAGCCAGAACTATATTGGCAGAACAGGCGACACTTATAATTTCTTGACTGATGAAGAACAGGACATTCAGCGTGAAATCAGAGATACTAATGTGGATACGGCTTCTATTGTAGAGCGTATTGCTCAAATGATTTATGGTGATATTTTCACAACTAAAAAGTTTCGTTATGGAAAATATGATTTTGCATTTGACCAGATGGTAGATGGTATTACAGTTGGGGCAGCTACAGGTGGCATGTGTTTACGCTTTTTGACGGTTGCAGCAGATGCTGTCGAGAAAACAGATTTTCGTTTGATGGCAAAATCTAAAGGAAAAGAAGCAATTGTTGTTCTGGCTGATACTCCTTACTATGAATCTTTGGAATCCGCCATGAAAATTCGCAAGTATGTAAAGCAACGGAATGTAAGCCAGCTTCCTAAGAGTGTGCAGAAAATCATCGGTGACCAGCAAGATGAGGCTGGAAAATATGAGTTGAGTGCTATGGCTGAATTGCAAAATGCTATCGAAGGAGCACAGTTCTATGTAGATGGTGAACATTTGGAAATTAAAACGGGAAATGCCAAGAGCAGGATTGAACAGTCTCTTGAATATCTGGTTGCGCACGTTTATAGCAAACTCGACCTGATCACAGAAAATGCAGACAGTGATGCAGACATTATTGCCATTTTGACTGGGGCAGTATCATTGCTTCCGGGTGTGGAACTAAATCGTGATGCAGTTTCTGCTATGGAAGAATATCTGGAAATGCAGGATGCAAAGAAACTGCCGACTTCTATGGCAGATGTTCAGAGTAAATATAGTGCAATTCCGTATGGCTGGAAAGAAATTGACATTGCTGCGGTTGCGGCACAGTTAATTTATTCTCAGAAAGTAACGATTAGGTATGCAGGCAATACCATTCAGCCGGATGACCCGAAACTGCCGGATATGCTTCGAAAAAAGAGTGAGATCGGAAAGACTTCTATCAGCAAGCGAAAAACTATTTCAGCTACGATGATGCGTGATGTAAAAGCCATGCTTCGTGAATATTTCGATATCATGGATGTGCCGGACGATGAAGATGGCCTGATTCGTTTTGTGACTGAGAAGTTCACAGAACAGCGTGATTATTATGCTTCTCTAGATGATCGCTATGATGGACACAAATATCCGGATCGTGTATTGGTTCAGAAAGCTATTCATCTGATGGACGATGTACTTTCACAGAAGAAGGATAACATTGCCTTGATTGAGCGTGTGCTGAAAAAAGAAGATGAGTTGTTTGATAATAAAGAAGCCATGAGCAACGGCATTGAAAATTTCTTCAAGACCCAGGTAACAGTATTCGACCAGGCAGTGCAGTTTGAAAAATCTCTGCACGACGATCTTGACCGAATTGCAGAAAATGAGGAAGCACATAAGGCACTGAATACCATTCGTTTGATTACGATGGTTCAGACTGGAAGCAAGTTTAACTATAACCGGATTCGTGAACTGAATCCGTTGATGGATACGGTTCGTGCCGCCCATGATAAGATGCTGGAAGAAAAACGTGCCGAGGTTCTGGAAACCGTTCGTCAATGTATGGAAGCAACTCATACTGCCGCAAACAGTGATTCCAAGGCATCCCATCTGATTGAGAAATCAGACCGGTATTTCAGCCAGTGCAAGGAGAAAATCGCAGAATTAAAGAGTCTTGCCCTTTTGGATGCTATGTTCCTGCCAATGTGCCAGTATAAGGATGATACCGTCAGCAATATCGAGACTGTTCTGGCTCCGCCTGCACCGAGGCCACAGGTACAGCCGACACAGCCGGGAAAAGAAATAGCTCCGGTAAAGAAAAAGGTTGTCCGTGCCTATAACCGACAGGTTGTATTCCAGGCAAAGACTTTACAGACGGATGCGGACATTGATGATTATGTAGAAAAGATTCGTTCTCAGCTGAAACAGTTGCTGAAGAATTGCGACGAAATTAAGCTGAACTAAGGAGTGTACCTATGGAAGAATTACTTAAAAGACTGGTTATTGCAGTTGAACAGCAAAATTCAGCTTTTCCTTGGGATAGTGTAATTTCAATATTAGCACTAATTGCTTCATGGGTTACAATTTTCTTTTTGCTCAAGGAACGAAGTGAGAAAAATCGCCCTTATATGCAAATATCGTTTGAACTTGTTCGCTCAACGTTGGCGTGCATTGTTTTGAGAAATGTTGGCACTGTTCCATTGGAAGTTAAAAGTTTGACGTTTAATGAAACTTTTACCAAACAGTTGCAAACGAAAACGCAGGAACGATTAAAAAAGAAAGAATTGACGAGTATTGTGATTTTTCCAAATCAGAAATGGGTTATTTCATTTGATACAAATGTTTTTAATATCATAAACGATTTTGAAGAAAAAACAGTAAGGATTGGTTACGAATATTGTAAGTATGGGAAAAACAAATCTTATACTGAAAAAATTGCAATCGATTTTTCAGAGTACAGTGGATTTTTAAACTATATTTCAGAAGTGGATGAGTTTAAGAATAGTGTTGATAATTTGAAAAAATCAATGGAGAATATTGATAAAGATATTAAGAAATTGTCTGTTCGAATAGAAGATGGAGAAAATTATGGATAAGAATGCGATTAAAAAATTTGCAGTCTGGGCAAGAACAGAGCTGATCACCCGTGTTTCCCTGAAAGGTGTAGAATACGGTATCACAGAGGATAACATGGAGGATGTCAATGCAGACAGCGTTGACGGCAAAGTCCTCACTGCCGATGAAAAGAAACAGCGTCAGGCTCTGATTGCCGAGATTAACGATAAAGGATATAAGCAGGTCATGGAGGGGGTTGCCTACACTTGGTTTAACCGCTTCTCTGCTCTGCGATTCATGGAAGTCAACGGCTATCTTTCTTCCCATGTGCGTGTATTCACGGATGAGGAAAACAATTTTAAGCCGCAGATTATAACCGAAGCCATTCATCTGAATTTGGATGGATTGGATATGGAAAAGGTCTATGAGCTGAAAGATGCAGAAAAGACCGAAGAACTGTATAAATATCTGCTGATCGTGCAGTGTAACGCTCTGAATAAGATTCTGCCGGGAATGTTCCAGAAGATTGCGGACTACACAGAGCTTCTTCTGCCGGACAATCTACTCCGTGAAGGCAGTGTCATTCAACAGATGATTGAGCTGATACCGGAGGATGACTGGAAGGATGCTGTTCAGATCATCGGCTGGCTGTATCAGTATTATAACAGCGAGAAAAAAGACGATGTTTTCGCAGCACTGAAAAAGAATGTAAAAATCACAAAAGAAAACATCCCTGCAGCGACCCAGCTTTTTACACCGGACTGGATTGTTCGCTACATGGTAGAGAACAGCCTTGGTCGTTTATGGCTGGAGGGACACCCAGATGTCAAAGAGCAACTTCTCCCGACAGAGGAAGAACAGTCTGCCTATGCTGCCGGAAAACGTGAGCCGGAAGATACCAAATGGCACTACTATCTGGAAGAAGCCGAGCAGGAGTCGGAAGTGCAGGCACAGCTTGCAGAGATTCACAAGGAATACGCCGCACTGACACCGGATCAGCTGAAAGTCATTGACCCTTGCTCCGGTTCCGGTCATGTTCTTGCATATATGTTTGATGTACTGATGAAGATTTATGAATCCTACGGCTATACCACCCGTGAAGCAGTGTCAAGCATTGTAGAGAACAATCTTTATGGTTTGGATATTGATGACCGTGCGGCACAGCTGGCTTACTTTGCGGTAATGATGAAAGCCCGTCAGTATGACCGCCGTTTCTTTAGCCGTGGCATTCAGCCCCATGTATATGCCATTGTGGAGAGCAATCATGTAGATAAATTTGCGGTGGACTATTTCTGTAATGGTGATATGAAGTTCACAGTGGCTATGGATACCATCATCAAAGAACTGCATGATGCAAAGGAATATGGTTCGATTCTGACTGTAACACCGCAGGACTGGTTTGCCCTGTATGACCGTTTTGCTGAGATTACGGAAGATATAAATATGTTCCGTGAAGTAGCATTGAAAGAAGTGCTTCCGTTGGTACAGGTGGCAGAAGCACTGGCACAGAAGTATGATGTAGTTGTGACAAATCCACCGTATATGGGAAGTCGTAAGGGAATGAATCCAAAACTTAAAAAATTTGTTGAAAAGAATTATCCAGACTCAAAATCAGATCTTTATACTTGTTTTATAGAAAAAAGTTTGGATTTAGCTGGTTCAGACAGATTTATTGGATTGGTCACACAGCAATCATTTATGTTTACCGATGATTACAAAGAATTGCGTGCCAAGTTAATAAAAAATAATACTTTTACTAACATGGTTCATTTAGGTGCTGATGCATTTCCAGAAATAAATGGAGAAGTGGTACAGACAAGTGCCTTTGTGTTTTTCAGTAAAGCTGCTTTAACAAAATATTATGCAAAGTTTGTTAGGCTTGTAGATTATGCTTGCGAGGATAAGATTACTGAATTTACTGATAAGACAAATCACTATTATTCATGTAGCGAAGATTTTGCAGGCATTAAAGCAACGCCATTTTCTTATTGGCTCAGTGAAAAAATGAGAAAAAGTTTTCTTGTGGGAATACCATTTGAAAATTATGGAAACCCCAAAGCAGGTATTACAACTGGCGAAAATGACCGTTTCATGCGAGCTTGGACCGAAGTTGCTTTTAACAAGATTGGTATTGGATTTAATTCTGTTGAAGATTTTCATGCTTCTGAAAAATTGTATATTCCATATAACAAGGGTGGAAAGCAAGTTCGGTGGTATGGAAATAATGATTATGTACTGATGTTTGATTCATATTATTACAATGTTTTAGCTAATCAAGGCAATCATTTACCGTCAAGACAATATTATTGTCAAAAATGCATAACGTGGTCAGATATATCTGGACGATCCTTTGCTGCAAGGTACTGTAACAATGGGGCAGTGTTTGATGTTAAAGGTTCATGTGGATTTCCAAGTGAAGCTAACTATTGGCTGGCGATTGCTTTTTTGAATAGTAAATTAACCCCCAAGTATATTGATTCACTTAATCCGACAACAACAACCCAGGTTGGTGATTTGAAAAGAATGCCAGTTCTTGAACCAACGCAGGAAGAAAAAATGGCAATTAAAACCAGTGCAAAAAAATGTGTTGAAATTTCAAAAAATATATATGATTCTTCTGAAATTTCATGGGACTTCCAGCACCATCCTCTGCTTTGTAAAGTTCCGACCATTGCCGAAGCCTTTGACCAGTGGCAGACTGAATGTGATAACCGTTTCAATCAGCTGAAAGCCAATGAGGAAGAACTGAACCGTATCTTCATCGACATTTACGGTTTACAGGATGAGCTAACACCGGAAGTTGAGGATAAGGATGTCACAGTCCGCAAGGCTGACCTTGGCAGAGATATTCGTTCTTTCATTTCCTATGCAGTTGGCTGTATGTTTGGTCGCTATTCTCTGGATGTGGATGGTCTTGCCTATGCAGGCGGCGAATGGGATGCCAGCAAGTATGCTTCTTTCGCTGCGGATAAGGATAACATTATCCCAGTCTGTGACGATGAATACTTTGAGGATGATATTGTCGGTTTGTTTGTAGAGTTTGTGAAAACTATTTACGGTGCAGATACGCTGGACGAAAATCTGAAGTTCATTGCCGATGTTCTGGGCGGTAAAGGTCAGCCGAAGGATGTGATTCGGAATTATTTCTTAAGTGACTTCTATTCTGACCATTGTAAGATTTATCAGAAACGTCCGATTTACTGGCTGTTTGACAGTGGTAAGAAGAATGGCTTTAAGGCTCTGATTTATATGCACCGCTATCAGCCAGATATGATTGCACGTATTCGTACCGATTATGTGCATGAACAGCAGGCTCGTTATCGTACTGCTATTGCCGATCTAGAACAGCGGATTGCTAATGCTTCCGCTGGCGAGCGTGTTAAGCTGAACAAAAAGCTGAGCAAACTGCAGGCACAGGACACTGAACTTAGGAACTATGAAGAAAAGATTCATCATCTTGCAGATCAGATGATTTCTATTGATCTGGATGATGGCGTGAAGAAGAATTATTCAATTTTCAAGGATGTTTTGGCTAAAATAAAGTAAGGGGGACAAATATATGGACAATAGTGATGTTGAGAATACACTACAAACTGAGTGTGAAGATTATCCATCAGCATATTTTCTTTTAGACAACTGCTTTCAGGATTATCAGAGAATACAGGATAATTATAATAAGATATATGAAAAAATCAGTATTGCTTTGGCGTTTTGCAGCGTTATTTTAACAATTATGCTTGGAGCGTTTGATTTTTCACCGGCAAAATTCAGTGTAAGTAATATGAAAATATGGGAAGTGATTTTGACCTCCATTGAATTGACATGTCTTGGTGGTAGTTTAATAGTAAGTGTTGGAGCTACAATATACTTGTTGTTTTTATTAAGAGGAAGAAAAATTGCCGTTTTTAAAAGTGAAGACATTAGAAATGAAGAAATATATCGAAACAAAGAATCACATGCAGCATTATGGTTGATTGACAAATATACAAGAATTGTAAATGAAGTTCGTCCAATTGTACAAAAGAAGCAAAAGGCATTTGATAATGCAATGTTTGCAATTATTGTTGGAATAATGATGTATGTGGCTGCTGTGCTATTAAGAAAAGGAGGATTTTGAAGTGCCTAATAGAGATAAAACAATGGATGATATTAAAAGTGGAAAAGGTCTTCCACCACTTTCAAGTGTTGAAGGCTCAAATCATCAGACCGGAATTACTACTGAACAAAGAGCTGAAAAAGGTATAACTTATGAAACTTTTATATATCACGGAGAAAAGCGTTCAAATGGAGAACAGTGATTCTAAAGGAGGGTTTGCGTATGATGACGGATGTAAAAATTAAAAATTCCAGTGAATTGGAGTTTGCTGTATTTTGTATTGAAAATGTGGCGGCAAAGCTGGGCGTGGATGCAGAACGTGTTTATCAGGCATTTACCGAAAAGAGCGACATTTTGAACGGATATATCGTACCGGAATATGAAGTGCTGCATACCCAGAGCCGGGAATATATTGTTGATGATCTCCTTGATGTGATGAAAGAAAGGGGTGTGGAAGTATGATTCTCTATCATGGTTCTTTCTTAGAGATTGCAAAGCCGGATTTGGTTCATTCCCGCCTCAATGTAGACTTCGGGCGTGGCTTCTATGTCACGCCGCTGTATGAACAGGCAGCGAAGTGGTGCGGCAAGTTCAAACGCCGTGGGAAAGACGTTATTATCTCCCTATATGAATATGATGAAAGCCGGGAATCTGAATTAAAAACGTTGAAATTCGATTCTTATTCCGAAGAATGGCTTGATTTCATTCTGAATTGCCGCAGTGGAAAAGATTCGACAGATTACGACCTTGTTGTAGGCGGTGTTGCCAATGATAAAGTGTTCAATACCGTGGAGCTGTTCTTTGACGGTCTGATTGATAAAACAGAAGCCATCAACCGCCTGCGTTATGAAAAACCGAATCTGCAAATATGTTTCCGCACAGAGCAAGCACTGTCTCTGTTGCATTTTGAAGGGAGTGAAACACTATGACAGCGAACTCGATTTTGCTTCAGAAAAAATATAGCCGTGTTATCGAATACTTTGCTAGACAGCAGGGGATTTCACTGGATGCGGCATTGGATTTCTTTTATCATTCCCAGATCTATCAGCTGATCCGTGATGGTGTTTCTGATATGCACTGTATGAGCGATGCGTATCTGGCAGAGGAATTGAAACAGGAATATACAGAGAAGGTTCTGGAAAATTGCCAATAACTGAAATTTAAGTTTGATATTTATTCGTGATGAGGTGCAACAAAATGATTGATTTTGACAATCCGAATACGTTCCCAAAAGAATTGAAAAATTGGGGAACTGAATTTGAAAAGATGATTTTAAGAAGAGTAAATACAGATAGTATTGAAGAATGGCGGCAAATTGAACACCAGTTACAAGATATTAGAATCGGTGAATCGAAGTTGGTTACTGATTTTGTTAAAGATAATATGGACATAGAAATTGCAGTATGCCATTGTACACGTATTTTAGATGAAAATGAATTTTGGAAACATGGTCTTGTGACTGCGGGAGGGAAAAATAATGCTGGAGAGAAACGATTGCGAAAACTCCTTGTTGATATAGGCTTAGATAATGGTAAGATAGAGGAAGTTTTTTCACATGTATATTTTTTGTGGAATCGTGATAAACAATCCAGAACAAAATCGGTACATTTTTTTGTTGATAAAAGTCAAGTATATAAGGACGATCAATTAAACCATTTTGCTATTAATTTAGGTGGCGAAATTTTGCGATGGTCTTTGGAGGCGGTTGACAGAAAATTGTATAGAAAAGAACCTTATAAACGTTTATGGATTATGGGAAGACCCTCTGTAATAACATTTAAGATTAAATTAGGTGATATTCATGAGATATATCGCAATCGTTTAATTGCTGAAATAGTCAAATACAATATAACGAAAGATATTTTTGGCTTTGGTTATGAATTTGAATTTACAGGAATGACAGTGGGAGATGTTCCGCCGCAAAATATTTTAAGCATCGAGGAAATAAAAGATTATATACAGATGCAAGAAAAATATCCTGATTATAAGGGGTTTTATGATGAGTTGAAAAGTTAAATTAGTTTGATTTGTTGAATTTCATATGCAGGCAGGAAGATATATCAATTAACGACGAAAGGAAGGATTCAATGGGAAAAAAACTTCATTTTCAAGCAAAAGGGATGCCATTAATAAAATTCCAAGATGCAGATAAAATTAAAAGTTTGCAATCAGGGAAGATTTATGCGAAAACCCTTGGATATTATCGTAAAAGAGAAGAAGAAACTGGAGATTGTGAAGTTGGAGATAAATATGAAGCTATGATTCATATTAACGAAGCTACGATTTATTTTCCTGATACTGGAGAAACAGTTGCAGTTAATGATGATTTGCTAAAAACATCTGAATCAAACGATTTTGTTTTCTGTATGTTTGGAGTGAATCCAACAGAAGAAAAATTTAGATTTACAGATAAACAAAAAGAAAAAATGCTTTCATTTGGTGATACGGCATTGATCGTTTTAGATCATGATGAATTTATTCGTAGAGTAAAAGTAGCGGCTCAAAAAGCTGGTTATAAAGTTTATTTCGAGCCAGTTCAATACTATGATCCAACTATTGATGGAGGGAATATGTTAATTTCATTACTTGCAGGAATGTGGAATATTGCTTTTTGGAAACGTGATTCGTATACCTATCAGCAGGAAGTAAGATTTGTATTTACGCCAGGTGATGAAAATATAGATCATATCGAATTGGATATTGGTGATATTAGTGGTATTACAGCAATCATTTCTGCTAAATCAGCATTATCAGCAATAGTAGAAAAAGCGGATTCTTCGGAAACAGAAAGTGACTTAAAATAATTGGGTGGCGAATGCTGCCAAAGAGAGCGAGGTGTTACAATGACCATAGAAGAAATTCTTGCTGGAGAATCCAAGAATGTAGAATTCAAGGAAAACCTGCCGGAGAAAAGTATCAAATATATGAAGTCTGTGGTTGCCTTTGCCAATGGAACCAGAGGTAAGATCATTTTCGGAATTGCTGATAAAACCAGAGAAGTCATTGGTTTTGACAAGGAAGATGTGTTCAAGAAAATGGATGCCATTGCCAATGCCGTATTAGACAGTTGTGAACCGGCAATCATCCCGGATATTACTTTACAGACGGTTGAGGGTAAAACCGTTATTGTGGTAGAAGTTTCGGAGGGCAGACAGCAGCTGCGTTCCTGGGGGATATTGATTGAACGTCAGGTTGGCGGCACTGTTGATCTCAATGACCTCAATAACGCCATTAAAGTGCCGAATACCATTGATAAAATGCCGGATAGTGACAATAAAGTGCCAGATAAAGCAGAAATAGTGCCAAATACTATGAAGAAAATACCGGATAGTTCTGATGGAATGCCAGATAAGACAGAAAAAATGCCGGATAATGAACAGGAACAACAAATTTACAAATATGTATCGGAAAATGGCCCTATTACTGCTGCTGAGACGGCAGAGCTTTTAGAGGTCAAACCTCGTAGAGCCAGAGCTGTTTTATTAAATATGGTTAGGGAAAGTTATTTGAAAAAAGAAGGTGCAGCACGAAGCACAATTTATGAAAAAAATACGAAAAGGAGATAATGCAGCATGGACACAGACAAAGTAATACAGGACTTGAATCGCAGATTTTCTGCACCTCTGCCGGAGTTTTATCAGCGTCGTATTATCTTTTGGTATGATGAAGATAAAGAATTTGAGGATAAGCTGGACGAAGTGGTTTTAGAAAATGCAAAGGTAATTGCTCTGACGGGTAATAACGCATTTTCTGTTAAGAAACTGCTTTCAGTAGACGATCTGACCACAAACTATCTGGTTTACAGTCCGTTAGCATATAACCGCCCAGATGATAACTGGCTTCTAGATGTGGAACTTTACAGTGAAGAGTTCCGGGCAGATTTGATTTCCATTTGGATGGATGAGATGGGGCTTGTATCGAATCCGGCCATGCGGAAGCAGATCAAGAATTATCGTGCCTATTTCAATGCAAAAGATCGTCGCTTGAAAGTTGGCACACAGAATAAGGTGCCGGCAACCCCGGCGCAGTTACACATGGCTGTTATGGCAGCAATATGTGGATTGAAAGATGCACAGCCGGATATGATTATTCGCAGTACGTTCCGTGCAGGATTGGATTTGAACAACAATACCATTTATCAGGATTTCATAAAATATCATGCAGACAGTGCTTTCTGGGCGATGGTTCGTCAGGGAAGTGGATTTGCTGAGGAAGAACCGGACCTTGGACGGCTGGCGATTCATTTACTGTTGACCGCTGCTACCCGTACCATGCGGCAGGAGTATCTTGCTGGATTGGACAGCTTTATTTCTATGCCGCATCAGGCATATTGTTATGATTTTATTTCTGAATGGCTTCATAGTGAGGATGTGGGGCAGCTATACGATGTGGCACGGTATGTTGAGGAGAAAGCACATCTCCATCAGCGTTTTGAAAAGTTGTCTGTGGATGATCTGGCAGGAACCGAGTGTTTCCCGTGTATCAACGAAGTGATTCTGATCAAGCTTATGACGGAGATTAGTGACCAGATCATTGATGTAGATGCCATAACTTCTACGGTCGAAAAACGCAGAACTTGTGCATGGTATGAGTCATTTGAGAATTTCTATGACGGTATTTTACAAGTGGCGAATATGCAGAGTTTTTTTAAGGAACATTCTGCTGGATTTCACACTGCAGAAGCAAAAGGCATCTGGAAAGAGTATACGGAAAGTTACTATCAGATGGATACCTATTACCGTTTGTTCCATCTGAGTTTCCAAAAGAGTCTGGAGATTTCCAATATTCTGCTGGATGATTTATTCAAGCACGTTGTCGATAAAGTGGAAGGGCTCTATACTCATTGGTTCTTAGGTGAGTTGGGGAATAACTGGTCGGATGTGTGCGCAGATGAAATGGCAACTTATGGTAAGGTTTTGGAAGTGCCGCAGCAGGAAGAATTTTATCGTTCCCGTATTAAAACTTCGGATACTAAGATATTTGTGATTATTTCGGATGCGATGCGGTATGAAGTGGCAGCTGCGATGGCAGACCAGCTTCAGAGAGAAACACAGAGCAAGGTTTCCATTAGCAGTATGCAGAGCGTCTTTCCTTCTATCACAAAGTTCGGTATGGCAGCATTGCTGCCGCACAAAGAACTGACAGTAGAGGTTCGGAATGATATTTTGACAGTTTTGGCAGATGGTCAGTCTACGGCAAGCACTTACCGGGATAAGGTTCTGAAATCAGAAGATCCGGCAAGTGTGGCATTAAAATACAATGACATTATTGCTATGAAGAGAGCAGAACGGAGTGCCTTGGTGAAAGGTATGGATGTGGTCTATATTTATCACGATACCATTGATGAAGCCAGCCATACTTCTGATACCGCTGTTTTCTCTGCTTGTGATAAGGCAATTTCAGAATTGAAGAACCTTGTGCGAATTATTGTAAATGAATTTGGCGGCACGAATATTCTGATTACGGCCGATCATGGATTCCTTTATACATACAGTCCGCTGACTGAGGATGATAAAGCGGACAAGACTAACTTTAACGGTATGGATGTGGAATATGGCAGACGCTATGCGATCATGCAGAAAGGCGCACAGCCGAACTATCTATTGCCTGTGAAATTTCTGGGCGGCAACACGGAGTTTGATGGATTTGCACCTAGAGGAAGTATCCGAATCAAGATGAATGGTGGAGGAATGAACTTTGTGCATGGCGGTATCAGTTTGCAGGAAATAGTTGTCCCGGTAATTGAGTACCATTATCTCCGCAATGATTCTATGGAATATAGGCGTAATAAACAGAAATATGATACCAAGCCGGTAACTGTCAATTTGTTGTCCGCAAACCGTAAAATCAGTAATATGATTTTCTCACTGAATTTCTATCAGAAGGATGCAGTCAGTGCAAACCGTGAAGCAGCTAGTTATCAGGTATACTTTACGGATGAAAATGGCAAGCTGATTAGTGATGTTCAGAAAATTATTGCGGATAAGACAAGTGACAATGGTGCAGAGAGAACCTTCCGTTGCCAGTTTAATCTGAAATCTTTGAAATATAGCAATACTGCTACTTACTATTTGGTGATTGCAGATGAACAGGGATTGCAGATGCCGCAGCGCGAGCCGTTCCAGATTGACATTGCCTTTGCGGTAGATGAGTTTGATTTTTTTAGTTGATATTGCGGGAGGATAGAAAGATGGAGCAATTTACAGAGGGCGAAAGCACTCGTGAAGAAATAAAGGACAAGCTTCGTCAGAATTTTGACGGTAAGATTGTCCGGAAAGATCTGACAAAGAAAATCAAGGAAGGAGCAAATGTTCCGGTTTATGTTCTTGAGTTCCTGTTGGGGCAGTATTGCAGTTCAGATGATGAAAATGTTATTGAAAAAGGCGTACAGAATGTGAAGCGTATTCTTGCCGATAATTTTGTACGCCCGGATGAATCACAGAAGATTTTATCACAGCTGCGTAAGAAAGGCAGCCACACAATCATTGATATGGTGACAGTCCGTTTGGATATGAAAAAGGACTGCTTTTTTGCAGAGTTTTCCAATTTGGGAGTTGGCAATGTACCGATTGCCGATGAATACCCGGAAAAGTTTGACCGCTTACTTTGCGGCGGTATTTGGTGCATTGTTCAGTTGGACTATGAGGTTGAGGGCGACAATAATTTCGGAATTGAGGATATTGATGGAAATCCACTTCGTTCTAAACAAAAAAAGCAAAAAGATATTTCGCCGATCAGTATCCGTAAGCTGACACCAATCCAGATGCCGCACATTGATATTGACGAGCTGAAGAAGGGACGAAAGGCTTTTACGAAAGATGAATGGCTGGATATTCTTCTCCGTTCAATCGGTATGGAACCGGATGAATTTACATATCGTGAGAAATGGCTGCTTTTGACTCGGATGATTCCATTAGTGGAGAATAACTTTAATCTTTGTGAGCTGGGACCGAGAAGCACAGGTAAGTCCCATCTCTACAAAGAAATTTCTCCAAACAGTATTTTGATTTCCGGTGGACAGACAACAGTTGCAAACTTGTTTTACAATATGGGACGTAAGACGGTCGGATTGGTTGGCTTGTGGGACTGCATTGCTTTTGATGAAGTAGCGGGTATTAAGTTCAAAGATAAAGATGGTATCCAGATTATGAAAGATTATATGGCATCTGGCTCTTTTGCCCGTGGCAAAGAAGAAAAGGCTGCTACAGCTTCCATGGTCTTTGTGGGGAACATCAATCAGAGTGTAGATGTTCTGTTGAAAACATCAAGTTTGTTTGCTCCATTTCCGTCGGAAATGGGAACGGATACAGCATTTCTTGATCGCATGCACTGCTATCTTCCAGGATGGGAGATTCCGAAGTTCAGACCGGAGCATTTTACCGATGATTATGGTTTTATTAGTGATTATCTGGCAGAATTTATTCGGGAACTTCGTAAGGAACAATATGGTGATGCACTTGACCACTATTTCCGGCTGGGAAGAAACCTGAACCAACGTGATACGATTGCGGTCCGACGTATGGTAGACGGTTATTTGAAATTGATATACCCGAATGGCGAGTTTACCAAAGAAGAACTGGAAGAAGTTATTCAGATTGCCTTGGAAATGCGTCGCCGAGTCAAAGAACAGCTGAAAAAACTGGGAGGTATGGAATTCTACGATGTGAACTTCTCTTATATTGATCTGGAGGATATGTCAGAACATTATGTTTCTGTTCCGGAGCAGGGAGGTGGAAAACTGATACCGGATGGAATGTGCAATCCGGGACAGGTTTATACCGTATCCAGAGGGAAAAGCGGTATGCTTGGAGTATTCCGTCTGGAAAGCCAGATGCTTCCCGGAAATGGCAAGATTGAACGAACCGGTTTAGGAAGCGATTCTAAGTGTAAAGAAGCGGTGAATACAGCATTTAACTATTTGAAGGCAAATGGCAACCGTATCAGTGGTTCCATCAGTACTTCGACCAAAGATTATATCATCAATTATCAGGATTTGCAGGGGATTGGAATGACGGAGAAGCTGGCACTTCCTACTTTAGTCGCCCTTTGTTCGATTGCACTGGGAAAGCCGGTAGTCAGCAATTTGGCAATTCTGGGTGATATTACGATTAGCGGTACGATGATAAAGGTGGATGAGCTCGCCAATACACTTCAAGTGTGTTTGGACAGTGGTGCAAAGAAGGTGCTGATTCCAAGTACCTCTTTTGTTGATTTTGCAAGTGTTCCTGCGGATCTGATGAGTGCATTTCAGTTGATTCCGTATCAGAGTGCAGAGGATGCTGTGTTTAAGGCATTAGGGGTCGAATAAGAGTATGGGATAAAAAATTACCATGTGATTTTTTAGATATATCGCCTATTCGTATCTGTACTCTGTTGAGGAGTGCAAAATTTCTTCTTAGCTAATATAATAAATATAGAAAAGTATATAAATGTACTATATTAATAAAGGAGGTGTTTACATGGCAACTTCAAGTATCACAAAGAATTTTATACTATCAGGGAAGAGACAGGTGGAGATGTTTGCTGATGCGATTGAAGCATCTGCCAACGATAAAACGCCTCGTGTACCGATTAATGTTACCTATTTATAGGGAGCAGATGATATTATAAAGTTTATGGAGAAAAGGGAAAAAACGAATGGAATCAGCAAATAATTACATTGTGCTAAACATTCGTGAATTTTTAAACAATGATGACCAGAGGGTCGGAGAGGATAAATTGAATCAGATTCTTTCTGAGTTTTCTTGTCCATTAAATCCGGCTGTGGAGCGATTTTTAAAAGAACAGGCAATACTATTTACTAAGAAGCATCAGGCGGTTACATATTTGGTTTTGTCGCTAAAGATGCAGCGTTACTGGGATATTTTTCTATCACAATAAAACCGCTTGTTGTTAACTCAGAACCATTTAGCAATAAGGTTAAAAGGAAACTGGCAAGATTTAGTAGAATAGATAAAGAGGATCAGACATATAATCTGGCGGCTTATTTAATTGCACAGTTAGGGAAAAATTTTAGTGATAAGGTGGAAGATAAGATAACGGGGGTAGGAGTTGCTTGAGACTGTTATTCGACAGACACAAGGATTGCAATATCAAGCAGGAGGAATGGTAACATAAATCTATTTTTTATTTTAGGATTCGATTAAATGTCGTAGAATAATCTTTTAATATTGCATTTTTTGTCGTATAATAACGATGAAAGGTGTGATTTTATGAAAGAATATAACAAAGATAAAATATTTGATATTATGGAAACAACACAGTGCAATTATTCAAATATGATGAAAAGGTTATCAAGAAAAAAGAAATTTTCAGAATTTGTTGTTGTATTTTACAGTATTTCGTTGATTGTTTATCCCTTGACTGGTGAATTCTTTCCTTGTTGGTTTGATGCAAAACTTTCCAATTATTTTGGGATAATTTTATCAATAGTAACTTTAGCTTATTCATTAGTTAATGGAAGTGCAAAGTATGCAGAAAGAATAGAAGGGGCAGAAAAAGTTTTGAATTCGGTAAAAACGTTAAAGCGCAAATTAACAGAGAAGAATTGTTCAAGCTTAAAAGGAAATTATGATAAATTAATGGAAAAGGCTGAATATAGAGATGATGTTGATTTCTTTCGAACAGTAAAACAAAAGTGTAGTGAATTGGGGATTAGATGGTATAAATACAAAAAGGAATGCAAGGAAATGAAGGATTCTATGGAGTATAAAAAATAAATAATTATCTAAGTGAGATTTTCCCGTTTGTGCAGCAATGTAAGATTTTTTTTGAGTTTATTTGGTATTCATTAGTTTTGGTTGTTCCAGTAGTATTGTTTTTAATTTGTTTTCTTGTTTGAAGAAATGATAAAAGTTCCAAATTTTATATATTGGAAAGAAAAACTGAGCTTGGAATGATGGAGTTGTGCCAAATGTTCGCTGCCGTTTCTACGGAATTACGGAAAACAAAAAGTGCCAACGAACACTTGACACAAACCTATTTAACATAAGATTTTACTTTTTACTTTCTTTATGGTATGATAAATTCTGAGTTTTATAACTCATTTATAAAGAAATCGACCGGATTACGGTTTGTAAGAAAGGAACTTGATAGCATGAAACTCGGAATCGTGGGGCTTCCCAACGTAGGAAAAAGTACATTATTTAATTCATTAACAAAAGCAGGAGCAGAATCGGCAAACTACCCATTTTGTACCATTGACCCGAATGTCGGAGTCGTACCGGTGCCGGATGAAAGACTGGATGTATTGACTAAGATGCATGAGTCGAAGAAGACCGTACCGGCAGTTATTGAATTTGTAGATATTGCAGGATTGGTAAAAGGAGCATCCAAAGGAGAAGGATTAGGAAACCAGTTCTTGTCAAATATTCGAGAGGTGGATGCCATTGTACATGTTGTCCGCTGCTTTGAAGATACGAATATTGTTCATGTAGACGGAAGTATTGATCCGCTGCGTGATATTGAGACAATTAATCTGGAACTTATTTTTTCGGATGTTGAAATCTTGGACCGCCGTATTGCTAAGACAGCACGCGGTGCGAATAATGATAAGAAACTTGCCAAAGAAGTAGAAATGATGAAGCGTTTGAAAGATTTTTTGGAAGAAGGACATTTGGCAAAGAATTTTGAACTTTTGGATGAAGAGGAAGAAGAGTGGTTTAAGGAATATAATCTTTTGACAGCAAAACCGGTTATTTATGCGGCAAATGTATCAGAAGATGATTTGGCTGACGATGGTGCATCCAATGAACAGGTAGCAAAGGTGCGTGAGTTTGCAAAAGAGGAAAAATCAGAAGTGTTTGTTATCTGTGCACAGATTGAGCAGGAGATTGCGGAACTGGATGATGATGAGAAGAAGATGTTCTTGGAAGATTTGGGACTTACTGAGTCCGGTCTTGAGAAACTGATTCGCGCCAGCTACCGCATTCTTGGTTTGATTAGTTTCTTGACAACCGGTCCGGATGAGACGCGTGCATGGACGATTACAGAAGGAACGAAGGCACCACAGGCAGCTGGTAAAATTCATACGGATTTTGAACGCGGATTTATTCGTGCGGAAGTGGTAAGCTATGATAATCTGGTAGAGTACAATGGATATAACGGAGCAAAAGAAAAAGGTCTTGTGCGCTCCGAAGGAAAAGAGTATGTTGTACAGGATGGCGATGTTGTATTGTTCCGCTTTAATGTATAAAATCGATTATAAAATGAAAGAGGGGTATTTGGGATGAGTCAAGGGGCAGATATTGCATTTCCACATTTGGGAATTACCATTGGACATTTGCCAAAAGGAATTACCATCGGTGGATTCACGATTGCTTTTTATGGTATTATCATTGCCTGTGGTATGCTTGCCGGGCTTATGCTGGCGAGATGGCAGGCAAAGAGAACCGGGCAGGAGCCGGATGTTTACTCCGATTATGCGATTTGGGGAATTATTTTTGCGATTATCGGAGCACGCTTATATTATGTAGCGTTTAGCTGGGATGCCTATAAGAACAATTTATTGCAGATTTTTAACACACGAGGCGGCGGACTTGCGATTTATGGTGGTGTAATTGCTGCTGTACTTACTGCAATTGTCTATTGTAAAAAGAAAAAATACAGTTTCTTTTTGTTTGCCGATACGGCTGTGCCGGGACTGGTGCTTGGACAGATTATCGGACGGTTTGGTAATTTTATGAACCGGGAGGCATTTGGAGAATATACAGATTCGTTGTTTGCCATGCGCCTAAAGGTTAGTGATGTCACATCGGCAAATATTACTTCTACGATGAGAGAGCATATCAGCATACAAGATGGCATTCGTTATATTCAGGTGCATCCGACGTTCTTGTATGAAGCGGCATGGAATGTGTTGGTGTTGACGGCAATGCTTCTTTATACGAAGAAAAAGAAATTTGATGGAGAGATTTTTCTCATTTATCTCATCGGATATGGTCTTGGCAGAGCATGGGTTGAGGGACTGCGTACCGACCAGTTACAGATTGGAACAACCGGAATTGCTGTATCACAGGTATTTTCGGCGGTTCTTGTAGTGGCTGGCGTGGTTGTCTGGATTTATCGGATGAGACGGTTGAAAAAGAAAGAAAAATAACAAAACAGGAAAAAGGTTCTGTTTATCTACGATATAAAGTAGATAAGCGGGGCCTTTTTTTGCGTACAAACAGGAAAAAAATTGGAATTAGGCTTGCCAATTCCCACTAAGTGGTGTATTATTAATATAAAAGTGGTGAGAAGTGGAGTAAAGTGTCACGAAGTGGTAAATTTTATGACTTATGTGGCAGGTTCACAAAGCCATGATGGGAAGTTGGTGAAGCACGATGTTTATGGGAACGTATGAGCATGGCCTTGATGCGAAAGGACGTGTGATTATTCCGGCGAAATTAAGAGAAGACTTAGGGGAGTCTTTTGTTGTGACGCTTGGATTAGACGGTTGTCTGTTTGCGTATCCAATGAACGAATGGGAGGGTTTCATCGAAAAATTAAAAGAACTTCCCGGCACGAAAGAGGCCAGAATGCTTCAGAGACATTTCTTGGCAAATGCGGCACCATGTGAACTGGACAAGCAGGGACGTGCTTTGATACCGGCAAAATTACGTGAATATGCCGGACTTGCCAAAGAAACCGTTTTTGTCGGCGTCCTTTCTAAAATTGAAATTTGGAGTAAAGAGCGCTGGGATGAAAATGATGATTATGACAACATCGATGACATTGCCGAACATATGTCAGAGTTTGGCCTTAGTTTTTAGTCGGTGCAGGCAAGGAGGCAGTTATGGAATTTAAGCATGTGTCGGTTCTGTTAGAAGAAACCATAGACAGTCTGAATATTTGTCCGGATGGAATCTATGTTGATGGTACAACCGGTGGCGGCGGTCATTCGTATGAAATTGCAAAGCGATTAGGAGACAAGGGGCGTTTAATCTGCATCGACCAGGATGCGGAGGCACTTGCTGCGGCACGCGTGCGACTGGCACCTTTTGAGGAAAAAATAACTTTTGTAAAAAGCAACTACGTACATATGAAAGAAGTGCTTTCGGAGTTGTCGATACCAAAAGTAAATGGCATCGTTTTAGATTTAGGTGTTTCTTCTTATCAATTAGACAATGCCGAGAGGGGATTTTCCTATCGGGAAGATGCACCGCTTGATATGCGGATGGACAGAGAGCAGAGCACAACTGCCAAAGACATTGTAAATGAATACCCGGAATCCGAACTTTTCCGTATTATCAAAGAATATGGCGAGGAGCGGTTTGCAAGAAATATTGCGAGAAACATTTGCAGACAAAGAAAAGAAAAACCGATTGAGACGACTTTGGAATTAGTCGATTTAATACGCACTTCTATGCCGGCGAAAGCAAGAAACGGAAAAAGCCATCCGGCAAAGAGAACCTTTCAGGCAATCCGAATTGAATGCAACCGCGAATTGGATGTGTTAAGACAGGCGCTTGACGACATGATTGATTTGCTTTGTGATGGAGGAAGACTTAGCATCATCACCTTTCATTCATTGGAAGACCGCATGGTAAAGACAAGCTTTAAGAAGCAGGAAAATCCATGTACCTGCCCGCCGGATTTCCCGGTATGTGTCTGTGGAAAGAAACCAAAAGGAAAAGTTGTTACAAGAAAACCGATTCTTCCATCAGAAGAGGAATTAGAACGAAATACACGCTCAAAAAGTGCGAAATTAAGAGTGTTTGAAAAAATAGAAAGTTAGGAGGAAGTTACATGGCAACACAGAGAACGCCATACGTATATGGGAGTGCGGCACCGAACATTGAGGTAATGCCGCGCAGGGAGGATGATTACGAGAGAAGGAGACAGACAAGACCCGTTTCCAGACCAAGACCAAAACGGAAGGCAAAAATTGATAAAGTTGCTGTGTTACTGACAGCACTTACTTTTTTTGTTGTAATGGCTGCCGGTATCTTTTATCTGCGTTTGCAATTTCAGTCTACCTATTTGAATAAAAGTGTGGTAAAATTGCAAAGTGAAGTAGTTGAAATGGAAAAGAAAAATGCAACTGCCGAGAAAGAATTGGACGACTCGGTTGATTTGACTGCCATTTATAATAAAGCAACGAAACAGCTTGGTATGGTGGCAGCAAGTGAAAACCAGATGGATACTTATGAGAGCCGGAAGAGTACGCAGGTTCGCACTCATGGGGATATTCCGGCAGAATAATTGTGAAAAGCACAACCGGAATGGAGAGTAAGATATGGCTACACAGTATAATCAAGGACGATACTCCTATCGAAGACGCAGAAGAAGAGGAAAGCCGAAACGTTTTAGCAGAAAAATGTGTATTACGGTATTTCTCGTCTTTTGCGTTTGTTTGTTTACTTTTGGGGTGTTGTTGTTTAAGATTTACCGCATCAACAGTAAGGATGGAGACCGTTACCGCAAAGAGGCACTTTCGCAGCAGTCATATACAAATACGGTGTTGAATTACCAGCGCGGTGATGTTAAGGACCGTAACAATACTACATTGGCAGTCAGCGTGCGCAAATATGATTTGGTGTTAGAGCCACGGACACTTGGCAAAGATGAAAAGAAAAAACAGGCAACGGTAGATGCAATTGCAAAAACATTTGGCGTGGCATCGTCTGTTGTGGAAGAAGTAATTCAGAAAAAGCCAAACTCGATGTACGAGCATATTGATGGTTTAAAGGAACTGCCTGCAAAAAAGGTGGACAAGTTCAAAAAGCAGATAAAAAAAGAGCGTTTAGAGGGCGTTTGGTTTGAGGAAGTGTACAAAAGAAATTATCCGCTGAAAACCGTTGGTGCAAGTATTATTGGTTTTATGAATTCAAATAATCAGGGAACTTACGGTGTGGAAGAACAGTACAATTCCGTTTTGAATGGAACGACAGGAAGAGAGTATGGTTATTTTGATTCCAATATGAATTTACAGCGAACCATTAAAGAAGCAAAAGACGGCAATTCGGTTGTTCTCACGATTGATGCCAATGTGCAGAAAATTATAGAGGATGAAATTGCGGATTTCCAAAAGAACGGAACCGGTGCGAAGACGATTGCGATGATGGTCATGAATCCGAAAAATGGAGAAATTCTTGCTATGGCATCCAACTCCACATTTGATTTGAATGACCCACAGAATCTGGCGTCCATGTATTCGGAACAGAAGATTGCAGCGATGACAGACAAAGAGAAAAACGAAAATCTTCTGTCTATGTGGTCGAATTTTTGCGTTGGCTCTGCCTATGAGCCGGGTTCTACATTTAAGCCGTTTACAATTGCTGCGGCGTTAGATGAAAATATTATCTCCGGAAAATCCACATTTCAGTGTAACGGTGTAAAGAAAGTGGCTGACAGAGAAATTCACTGCAGCAACCGAAATGGACATGGCATGCTAGATTTGCGTCATGCTCTGATGGAATCCTGCAATGCAGCCCTTATGGATATCGGACTTGGATTGGGACGAAATAAATTTAGTAAGTATAACAAATTGTATGGATTTGGACAGCGCACCGGTGTAGATCTGCCGGGTGAAACTTCCGGTTTGATTCACACGAAAGAAGAATTGAATCCGGTAGAATTGGCGACAAGTAGTTTTGGACAGACGCAGACGGTTACGATGGTTCAGATGCTCAGTGGTTTTTCATCCCTGATTAATGGCGGAAATTATTATCAGCCGCATTTGGTAAAAGAAATTCAGAACAGTAATGGTGATGTGGTAAAAACGATTGATCCGGTTGTTGTGAAACGAACAACGAGTGAGGATACCAGTTCGAAATTAAGAAGTTACCTAAAATCAACGGTAGAAGAAGGAACTGCGGCACCGGCACAGGTAAAAGGATATTCCATTGGCGGAAAGACCGGTACGGCGGAAAAACGACCGGTATCGGCAAAGAAGTACTTAGTTTCCTTTATTGGCTGTGAGCCGGCAGAAGACCCGGAAGTGGCTTATTATGTGATTATTGATGAGCCTCATGTAAAAGACCAGGCGCACTCTACCTATGCGACCGAATTTTCGTCGAAGGTGATGAAACGTGTTCTTCCGTTTTTGGGACAATATGCTTCTTCGTCTCAAACAAAGCAGGATGCGAAACAAGAATAGGAATGATGATGGGGCATATCTGAGTTCTCCATACAATACACTGTAATAATGAGAAAATCGGGAGCTTGTTTATGGAAAACCGACATCGAACATACCAACGTCAGTCAATGGGGTTGGTATTTTTTCTCTTTGTGCTTGTACTTTTAACACTGCTTGGCAGGCTTTTTTATCTCATGATAGGAAAAGCGGATTATTATGGAGTACAGGCGAAGGAACTTCATGAGCGTGAGCGAAAGATTAAGGCGGAACGAGGAGAAATCAAGGACTGTCACGGCAATGTATTAGCGGCAAATCGGTCCGTATCGACTATATCCGTAATCCACAGTCAGATGAAAGAGCCGGAACGGGTGATAACCCTTTTGTCGAAGGAATTGATGTTAGACGAGAAAGAGGTTCGGAAAAAAGTGGAGAAGGTTTCTCTGCGTGAAAAAATCAAATCGAACGTGGATAAGGAAACTTCGGATCGGATACGAAATTACAAATTGGCGGGTGTTACCGTCGATGAGGACTATAAAAGAGAGTACCGCTATGACTCGCTGGCATCAAAGGTGCTTGGTTTTACCGGCGGTGATAATCAGGGAATTATCGGTTTGGAAGTATCTTATGAAAAATATTTAAAAGGATTGGATGGATCGATTTTGACAATGACGACCGCTTATGGTACGGAAATTGAAAATGGAGCCGAAGACCGCATTGAGCCGGTGGCGGGCTGGACATTAAATACCAGTCTTGATTTACCGGTGATGGAATACACGGACCAGTTAGCCAATTATCTGCTGAAAAAGAAACAGGCGAAAAGCGTGGATATTATTGTTATGAATCCTCAGAATGGAGAGATTTATGCAATGGCATCGGCACCGGAATTTAACTTAAATGACCCATACCGGATTCCCGGGGATTTGAATAAAATGCCGGCAAAGGAAAAAAGCGAAAAGAGAAATGCCATGTGGCGGAACCCTTGTGTGTCGGATACTTACGAACCGGGTTCCACATTTAAGATACTGACAACGGCGGCAGCACTCGAAAAAGGTGTTGTAAAGATGACAGACCGCTTTCACTGTCCCGGTTATAAAATAGTGGAAGACAGACGGATACGCTGTCATAAAAAAGGCGGACACGGCAGCGAGACTTTTTTAGATGGTATTATGAATTCGTGCAACCCGGTTTTTATTGAAGTGGGTGCACGAGTTGGTGTGTCTGACTTTTTTCGCAAGATGTCGGATTTTGGTTTGATGAATCGGACGGGGATTGATGTGCCGGGGGAGGCGTCGACCATTATACATAAAGAGAAAAATGTTGGAGCAGTTGAACTGGCAACGATGTCTTTTGGGCAGTCCTTCCAGCTCTCACCGATCAGACTTGTAAGCCTTGCAGGTTCCATGATAAACGGAGGGTATTCCATTACACCGCATTTCGGTGTCAGCGCAGTTAGTGCCGATGGCAGTCATATGAAACATTTTTCATACGGAAAGAAAGAGCGTGTTGTCTCAAAAGAAACTTCGGATTTGATTCGGATGGCACTTGGCAAGGTTGTTTCAGAAGGAACCGGACATAAGGCTTCTGTGAAAGGGTTTTCCGTTGGCGCAAAAACCGGAACAAGTGAGAAACTTCCGCGCGGCAATGGAAAATATATTGCGTCAACCATTGGTTTTGCTCCGGTCGAGAATCCAAAAGTTATTGCACTTGTGCGGATTGATGAACCGCAGGGCCTATACTATGGAGGTACTGTGGCAGCACCGGCAATTGCTGCGCTGTTTGAAAACATTCTCCCTTATTTATGCAAAAACTGATTTGCTGAATAAGTGCTTGCGGTAAGGCTCGTAATGGTATAAAATAGACACGTGCGTTGACGTACTTAATAAGATAAGAAGAGGTGGATATGAATGAATAATCTAAGTCTTAGTGTGTTTATGCCGGTTATAATTTCTTTTTTAATCAGCGTGGTATTTTGCCCGATTTTGATTCCTTTTCTGAGGAAATTAAAGTTTGGACAGACCGAGCGTGAAGAAGGACCGCAGTCTCATTTGAAAAAGAATGGAACACCGACAATGGGTGGTCTTGTGATTTTGGCAAGTATTTTGCTGACCTCCTTAATTTATATTGGCAAATTTACGGAAATTCTTCCCGTTTTATTTATGACACTTGGTTTTGGTCTGATTGGTTTTCTGGATGACTACATCAAGGTGGTAAAAAAACGTTCGCTTGGGTTGACTCCTTTGCAGAAGATGGCATTGCAGTTTGTTGTGACCGGTGTATTTATTTACTATTACTTCAAAATTGCCGGTTTGGATACATCCATTAAAATTCCGTTTGTAAGCGGAGATGGATTCGTTATGCCAACATGGCTGTTTATCATTTTTGTTTTTATTGTCGTACTTGGTACGGTAAATGGTGTAAACTTTACCGATGGCTTAGATGGTCTGGCATCCGGTGTAACCGTAATTGTAGCAACATTCTTTACGATTGCTGCACTGAGTCTGAATCCATCAATGACACCGATTACAGGAGCCGTGGTAGGAAGTCTTTTGGGATTTTTACTGTTTAACACATATCCCGCGAGAGTTTTCATGGGTGATACCGGTTCGTTAGCCCTTGGTGGTTTTGTGTCCTCCACTGCGCTGATGCTTCATATGCCGTTATTTATTGTGATTATCGGCTTGATTTATCTGGTAGAAGTCCTTTCTGTTATTTTGCAGGTTGGTTATTTTAAACTGACTCACGGAAAGAGAATTTTCAAAATGGCGCCAATTCATCATCATTTTGAGTTGTGCGGTTATTCAGAGACACAGGTTGTAGCAGCATTTAGTATTGTTACAGCATTATTATGTCTGGTTGGTATTATGGCATTGTAATTTACCGGAGAAGGGATGAATAAAATGGATTTAGAGAATCAAAAAGTATTAGTTGCCGGACTAGGAAAAAGTGGCATGGCAGCATATGAACTGCTGAAAAATATGGGCGCTAAGGTCAGTTTGTTTGACGGAAAAAAAGATTTGGATGTGTCCGGTTATGACGCACCGGTTTTTCTTGGCAAAATGACAAAAGAGGAACTTGCCGGTTTTGCCTGTGCGGTGTTTAGTCCGGGTGTTCCGTTGGATATTGATTTGGCAAGTGAACTGCGTGAATTAAACATTCCAATCATTGGTGAGATTGAACTTGCTTTTCTCTGTGAAAAAGGAGTTGTGGCAGGAATTACCGGAACAAATGGTAAAACAACGACAACAACGCTTGTTGGTGAGATTATGAAAGCTTACAAAGAAAAAGTTTTTGTTGTCGGAAATATTGGTAATCCGTATACGAAAGAAGTGGAGAAAAGCGCTGCCGATTCGGTTACGGTGGCAGAAATCAGTAGTTTCCAGTTGGAGACGATTGATACGTTCCATCCGGTTGTGAGTGCGGTTTTGAATATTACACCGGACCACTTAAACCGGCATAAAACAATGGAAGAGTACATACGGGTAAAATTATCCATTACGAAAAATCAGACAAAAGAGGATTTGTGTGTACTTAATTATGAGGATGACGTTTTACGTGACAGTGCGAAAGAAATGCCTTGTGAAGTGACATTCTTTAGCAGTAAACAAAAGATTGCAAATGGTTTGTACCAGAATGACAATAAAGATATTGTGGACGCCAAAACAGGTGAGGTTCTGATGAATATGTCGGAGTGCAATCTGCCGGGTGACCACAATTGCGAAAATATTATGGCGGCTATTTTAATTACAAGAAAATTAGGCGTTCCGATGGATACGATTCTTTCTGTTGTAAAGAAATTTCAGGCGGTGGAGCACCGTGTTGAATTTGTCAAAACGGTAAGAGGTGTTGATTATTATAACGATTCGAAAGGAACGAATCCGGATGCTGCGATTAAGGGAATTCAGTCGATGAGCAAACCGACGGTCCTGATTGGCGGCGGCTATGATAAAGGCGGCGAATTCGATGAGTGGATTCAAAGTTTTGGCGGCAGAGTAAAAAAACTTTTGCTTATGGGTGAAACCAAAGATAAAATTGCAAAGACTGCTGAGAAACTTGGATTTACCGATTACGAGTTTGTTGAATCTTTGCAGGAGGCGGTATCACGTGGTGCAGAACTTGCATCCGAAGGTGATGCGGTGCTGTTATCTCCGGCTTGTGCGAGCTGGGATATGTTTGATTCGTACGAGCAGAGAGGAACTTTGTTTAAAGAGTATGTTCGAAATTTATAAAGGGAGTCAGGAGGGACTGCTGTGAATAAGAAAAGGGCAAGAGCCGGCAAAACAGAACAGAGTTCATTTGATTACAGTCTGCTGTTGATTACGCTGTGTCTGGTTGGATTTGGTATGCTGATGATTTACAGTGCCAGTTCCTATACGTCGCAGGTAAAATATGGGGATTCTGCTTATTTTCTTAAAAAACAGGCAGTTGGTGTTATTGTTGGTGTCGTGGCGATGTTAATTGTTGCGAAATTTGATTACCGGCTGTTTACGAAACGACTGCCTTTACTGCGGATGCGGTTTGTGACTTTTTTGTATCTGGTTGCCGTTGTCCTTCAATTGGCAGTATTGTTTGTAGGGGCAGAATTAAATGGTGCGAAACGATGGCTGTTTATCGGACCAATTTCCATTCAGCCATCCGAGATAACGAAGATTGTTGTTATTTTGATAACGGCTTATTTGATTCAAAAGAGACCACAGGATATGAGTAAACCAATTGGAATTATCCGCGTATTTCTTCCGATTGGATTTTTGGCAGTTTTAGTAGCCATGGAAAACCTAAGTACCGCGATTGTTATTTTTATTATCTGGTTTGGGATGTGTTTTGTTTCAGCAAAGAAAAAATGGTGGTATGTTGGTGTATTTCTTGCCGCTGCCGCACTGGTGGCGATTTACATATCCTTTGGTGCGGGATTTCGTTCCGACCGTATTGAAGTGTGGCGGAATGTAGAAGGAACCGAAAAAGGATATCAGATTTTACAGGGATTATACGCCATTGCTTCCGGCGGTTTATTTGGAACCGGACTTGGTGAAAGTATGCAGAAACTCGGATTTATTCCGGAATCGCATAACGATATGATTTTTTCTATTATATGTGAGGAACTTGGCATGATTGGTGCCGGAATTGTCATCATAATGTTTGTCATTATGATGTGGCGTATTTTGAATTCTGCCATGACATCACCGGATTTGTTCTCCGGTCTTATCTGCACCGGCGTCATGATTCACATTGCGGCCCAGGTTGTCATTAATATTGCCGTTGTTACGAACTCTATGCCATCAACCGGAATTCCGCTTCCGTTTATTAGTTATGGTGGTACATCAGTCATGATTTTGATGGCGGAAATGGGCCTGGTTCTCGGAATTTCCACAAAATGTAAAAGCACGTAAGGCACGAGCAGGCATACAATAAGTTTGAGAACGTATTGATGTGGTGACTTTATGGCGATTGAAATATGGGGCGGACAATGCGTACATGGAGAAAGCGTGGTACAGGGTAGTAAAAATGCAGCCCTGCCGCTGATTGCGGCTGCGCTTTTATGCGGTGAACAGACGATGCTCACAAATTGTCCCCAAATTCATGATGTAGAAGTGATGCTGTCTCTAGTGGAAGAATTAGGGGGCAGCGTTTTGGTTGAAGGACACCAGGTGATGATTGATTCGCATACGTTCGACAAGACGGTGATTTGTCAGGATGCCGTAAAAGAACTGCGAGCTTCTGTCTTGTTAATGGGGGCATGTCTTGCAAAATTTGGTGAGGTGACAATTTCTTATCCGGGAGGCTGTTCGATTGGAAAGCGTCCGATTGATTTTCACATTCACGCCTTTCAGAAAATGGGAGCAGAGATTGTGGAAGAGGAAGATAAGATGATTTGCCGGTGTATAACACCACTTCATGGTGCACATATTCAACTTCCATTTCCGAGTGTAGGAGCAACGGAAAATATTATTTTAGCAGCTTCTTTGGCAGAGGGAGAAACCATCATTGGAAATGCTGCACGTGAACCGGAAATTGTAGAACTGTGCCGCTTTTTAAAAGTGGCAGGAGCAAAGATTTTTGGTGAGGGAACCAGACGAATCCGAATTGTGGGACAGAAGAAACTCTGCGGTGTTCCGTGGACTGTATGCGGTGACCGGATTGTGTTTTTTACCTTTGCCATGTTAGTGGCGGGCTGCGGCGGCAGTCTTACCTTAAGGTCTGAGGATTTGTTTGGCGAAAAGGAAAGAGAAATCTGGCATTGTCTGGGTGGCGAGGAGACAAGAGAAAAGCACTATGTCCGGTTAGAGAAAAAAAGACCGGCAAAAGCTATTTCTTACGTTGCTACCGGGCCATATCCCGCATTTCCTACGGATGACCAGTCATTGCTTCTTCCGGTTTTGGCAAAAGCAAACGGGGTAAGTACGATAGAGGAAAAAGTGTTTGAAAACCGTTTCCGTCTGATTGGGCAGCTTCATAAAATGGGGGCTAACATTGATTTTGTAAGTAACCGTGCAAGAATTATTGGCGTGACAAAGCTTCACGGGGCAAATGTTGTAGCATGGGATTTGCGAAGCGGAGCGGGACTTGTGGTTGCGGCAGCAATGGCAGATGGAAAAACCCGGATTGAGCAGGAAAATCTGATTGAGCGCGGTTATGAAAATTTAGTTTCCCGTGTCAGTGAGATTGGAATCCGAGCAAAAAAATGTTTGTGAGAAAGGATGGCTTCAATGGAAGAACAAAGGAAAAGTCATAAAGGACTGTGGGTAATCGGAGCGGTTGTTGTGATACTCTTATTCTGTGCTTTTTTCTTTCGTGTGAAAAAAGTATCGATTGAGGGAAACACCTATTACAGCAGCCGTGAAATGAAAGAAAAATTCCAGTCAAATATATTTGAGAAAAATATTTTGACATTCTGGCTTATGCAGAAGTTATCGTTAACCCCGGATTTGCCATTTGTACGTGAATATGAAGTGAATTATCCGTCTACGAATGAGATTCATATTAAACTGTATGAGAAAAGCATTGTGGCAGGAATTGCGTATTCGAACCAGTATATTTACTTTGATAAAGATGGTATTGTACTGCAAAGCTCGGACAAAGCCGTAAAGGAGATTCCTTTGTTTGAGACGAAGAATCTGACGACTTTTACGTTATATTCAAAAGTGCAGATGGAAGATGATTCCCTTTTAAACCAGATTTTAAATTTGGCAAATCTTTTTAAGCACTATAACGTGAACTGGGATAAAGTTGTATTTGACAGTAAGAACGAAGCTTATCTGTACGCCGGTGAAATTCAGGTGTCTCTTGGTAAAAAAGAGAATTATGATGAAGAAATTTCTGCGCTGTCGAGCGTGCTTGCCAAGGTTGAGAAAAACGGACAGACCGGCGAAATTGATTTGAGAAATTATAAAGTTGGCGGTGATGTCATTTTAAAACAGCCCCAAAAATGAATAAGTTGCTATTTTTGTAAATTTGTACTTGATTATTCATGCAAAAAAACGTATTATATAATTATATGTGACTGTGCATAATGATTTCTATTGAATATAGAAGGAGGAACTGTTGTGTTAGAGATTATGACGAGTGAGGCAGAGAATGAAACAGCGAATCTACTTGTAATTGGTGTTGGTGGAGCTGGGAATAATGCCGTGAATCGAATGATAGATGAGGGCATCAAAGGTGTCGAGTTTGTATGTATTAACACGGACAAGCAGGTTTTGAAACGCTGCAAGGCACCGATTTGTATGCAGATTGGGGAAAAACTGACAAAGGGACTTGGTGCCGGAGCAAAGCCTGAAATCGGTGAGAAGGCTGCAGAAGAGAGCCGTGATGAATTAGCTGAGATTGTAAAAGATGCCGATATGGTATTCGTTACCTGCGGTATGGGTGGTGGAACCGGAACCGGTGCAGCACCTGTTGTTGCTAAAATTGCAAAAGATATGGGTAAATTGACGGTAGGTATCGTCACAAAGCCATTTAATTTTGAAGGTAAAATACGTATGAAAAATGCACTCGGTGGAATTGAGAAACTCAAAGAGTGCGTGGATACACTGATTGTAATTCCAAACGATAAACTGCTTGCAATCTGCGACCGAAGAACGACGATGCCTGAGGCATTGAAAAAAGCAGATGAAGTATTACAGCAGGGTGTTCAGGGTATTACCGATTTGATTAACACACCGGCACTGATTAATCTTGACTTTGCCGATGTTGTAACAGTAATGAAAGATAAAGGAATTGCACATATTGGTATCGGTGAAGGTAAGGGCGATGAGAAGTGCATCGATGCTGTGAAACAGGCAATCACTAGTCCGCTTCTGGAGACATCCATTGACGGCGCAACACATGTTATTATTAATGTGTCCGGTGAGGTTAGTCTGATTGAAGCCAATGAGGCTGCTACTTATGTTCAGGAACTGGCAGGAGAAGATGCAACAATTATTTTCGGTGCCATGTATGATGAGACAAGTTCGGATTCTGTTATGATTACAGTAATTGCAACCGGACTTGATCAGGAATCAAAACCTGCTTCCGCTTTCAGTTCCAATTTTGGTGCATCTGGTACACCAAGTTTTTTGAAAAATCGTCAAACGACTCCACAGAAAAGCGGTTTGAGCTTTTTAGATGGATTTAACAGTCAGGCAAAGAAAAGCCAGGTTTCCGGAGTTTCTCCGACAAGAGCCACAGAACGTCAAGCGGTAAAAGAAGAGATGCCGGTAGTGAGCCGTGGAATTGCAAATCCAATGTCAAATGACAAACAGGGAATGGATGATATTAAGATTCCTACATTCCTTACTAATAAGAAACAGGAGGACTAAAAAATGTCAACATTGAAGATGATTGCGACAGTAGCATATATTATTATTTGTATTGCACTCGTAATTGTAGTATTAATGCAGGAAGGTAAAACATCAGGTCTTGGCGCTTTGAGCGGTGCTGCAGACAGTTATTGGTCAAAGAACAAAGGTCGTTCCCAGGAGGGAATGCTTGTTAAAATCACCAGAGTACTTGCCGTATTATTTGTTGTATTATCGGTAGTTCTTTGTACTTCATGGTTAGACTAAAAAAGATTTGTTTGTGAATCAGGCATACGATAACAAAGTAAGACACTTCCTCACAGCAGTTTGAGGAGGTGTTTTGTTTTATCTTTGGAAATAGAGATATGAGGAGAAATAAAATGCAGGAAGAAAGAATGCACGAGCGGGAACACATGATTTTATCTTTTGTGGAAGATGAACATTACCGCCCGATGAAAATAAAAGAAATGGCAGCACTTATGAATGTTCCGAAAAAACAGAGAGGAGAATTTCATGAGGTTCTTGACCGCCTTATTGCAAAAGGAAAAATTGCAATAAACCGCAGGGGGCTTGTCGGAATGCCGGAGGAAAATATTGTTGTTGGAGAATTTATGGCAACCCAGAAAGGATTTGGCTTTGTAAGAGTGGAAGGACAGAAAGAAGATATCTTCATTCCGGAACCTTATTGCAACCATGCCTTTCATGGTGATTTAGTAAAAGTTCTTTTGAAAAAGAGTGCCTGGATGTCTGGAAGACGGCCGGAAGGCGAGGTAATCCAGATTGTGAAACGTGCCATTCATACAGTTGTTGGAACGTTTCAGAGAAAAGGAAAAATCACATTTGTTTTACCGGATAATTTGAAATGGAATCAGGATATTTATATTCCAAAGGGAGCGACTTTAGAGGCAGAAAATGGACATAAGGTAGTTGTTGAAATTACGGATTACGGAGATGACAAAAAAAGTCCGGAAGGTTATGTGACACAGATATTAGGACGGCCAAGTGATCCGGGCGTAGATATTATGTCGATTGTAAAAGGGTTTGGTCTGCCGGATTCATTTTCGGATGAAGTGATGGCACAGGTGGCAAAAATTCCACTTGTTGTGGAGCCGTCTGAGATTGGTGGACGTGTGGATTTAAGAAATCAGGACACCGTCACCATTGACGGGGAAGATGCCAAAGATTTGGATGATGCGATTACGCTAAATAAGACGGCAGAGGGTGAGTATGAACTTGGTGTTCACATTGCGGATGTATCCCATTATGTCACGGAACATTCGCCGCTTGATAAAGAAGCACTCAATCGTGGGACAAGTGTTTATTTAGTCGACCGCGTAATACCAATGCTTCCGTTGGCACTTAGCAACGGAATTTGCTCGTTAAATGCGGGTGTTGATCGTCTGGCGTTAAGTTGTATGATGACAATTGATAAAAAGGGACAGGTGAAATCCCACCGTATTGCGGAGACGGTGATTCGTGTGAATGAGCGGATGAGTTATACGGATGTGAATGACATCGTTACCAACCATAAAAAAGAAACCTGCGAGCGGTACGAGAAACTTGTGCCGATGTTTGAGTCAATGAAAGAACTGGCTTTGATTCTTCGCAAAAAGAGAAAAAAGAAAGGTTCCATTGACTTTGACTTTCCGGAGTGTAAAATAAAATTAGATGACAAAGGGCATCCGGTTGCTATTGAGCCATACGACAGAAATATTGCAACCAAAATAATTGAAGAATTTATGCTGGCGGCAAATCAGGTTGTGGCAGAAGAATATTTCTGGATGGACATTCCGTTTTTATATCGTACACATGAATATCCGGATGCGGAGAAGATTCAGGATTTAGCGCGCATGACGGCTGGCTTTGGACATCATATCAAACTGAGCCAGGGAGAGATTCATCCGTGGGAAATTCAAAAATTAATTGAGGAAATAGAAGGAACTAAGGAAGAGGCTTTTTTGAGCCGTCTGACTTTGCGGGCAATGAAGCGGGCACAATATACAACGGTAAACACCGGACATTTTGGTCTGGCGACGCAGTATTACTGTCACTTTACTTCGCCAATCCGCCGTTATCCGGATTTGCAGATTCATCGAATTATTAAAGAGAATTTGCGGTATGGACATTCCCCAAAGAGAATTGCCCATTATGAATCCATTTTGCCGGGAGTTGCAAAGCGATGCAGCGACCGTGAGCGTCTTGCTGATGAGGCAGAGCGTGAAGTGGATAAAATGAAAAAGGTAGAATATATGCAGGCTCATATCGGAGAAATGTATGAGGGAATTATCAGCGGTGTCACGTCGTGGGGAATTTATGTAGAACTTGACAACACGGTGGAAGGAATGATTCGCCTTGCGGATATGGATGATGACCAGTACGAATATCAGGAGGAAAAGTACCGCGTGATTGGGCATTATTCCGGAAAAGAATATAGTATGGGGCAAACCGTAAAGATTCGTGTGATTGGAGCGGACCGGCTGACCAGAACGATTGATTTTGCGATTGCCGATAATTCGCCAAAAGACAGTGAATAAAGGAGAAAAAAGCATGGGAAAAGAAACACGCAAATTAATTGCAAATAATAAAAAAGCATGGCATGATTATTTTATAGAAGAAAAGTATGAAGCAGGTATAGAACTTGTTGGCACGGAGGTGAAATCCGTCAGGCAGGGGCATTGCAGCATTAAGGAGGCATTTATCCGGATTGACAAAAATAATGAAGTGCAGATTTACGGTATGCATATCAATCCGTACGAAAAAGGAAATATTTTTAACAAAGATCCGCTGCGTGTAAGAAAACTTCTGCTTCACAAATATGAGATTCGTAAACTGATTGGAAAGATGAATCAAAAAGGTTATACGTTAGTTCCGCTCAGTGTATATTTTAAGGGAAGTTTGATAAAAGTCGAGATTGCTTTGGCAAAAGGTAAAAAATTATATGACAAACGTCAGGATATTGCTAAAAAAGATCAGCGCCGAGCGGCAGAACGGGAGTTTAAAGTGAAAAATTTATAAAAAATGTTGACATCAAAAAAAAATGAGAGTATATTAGTAGCAGATGGAAAAACCGTTGACCGAGAATAGTAGGTGTCTATGTCGTTTTCAGAGAGTTGCCGGCAGGTGCGAGGCAATAGCCAGTGGACAGTGAATGGACTCGGGAGGGCAGCTTGAAATCAAGTCTGAGAGTAGACGCTGACGGAAACCTGGACCGTTATCTACAGGAATGCATGATGGTGCATGATTGAGTGGATTACTTTGTAATCAATGTGGGTGGTACCGCAGGAGAATTTACAGCTCTTGTCCCTATATCCGAAGAAGGATAGGGATAAGAGCTTTTTTATTTCCTAAGATTACTGATTATACTTCTGATTCAATCACACCGTTCCAAAAAGCGATAAATGCTTTAGAATGGAGGTAAGTATGACAACAAAAACGTTAGAAGAAGTGAAAGAACTGGCAAAAGGGTACGATTTAGTACCGATTCAGGAAGAAATTTTTGCCGATTTGGTTACGCCGATTCAGTTATTAAGAAAAATCGCGGCAGGAAAAAAGAATTATTACTTGTTAGAGAGTGTTGAGGGAGGAGAGAAATGGGGACGGTATTCGTTCCTCGGATATGACCCTGTTATGCGGGTTTCCTGCAGGGAAAATACAGTAACGATAAAACAAAGACAGGAGACAAAAACGGTTGAGACAGACGATTGTTTCCGGATATTAAGAGATATCTTAGCAGAGCATAAAGCTCCTAAGATTGAAGGAATGCCACCATTTGCCGGTGGGTTTGTCGGATATTTTGCCTATGCGATGATTGCTCAGGCGGAAAAGAAACTCTCGGTTAAGCGGGGCGAATTTGAGGATTATGATTTGATGATGTTTGATAAGGTGATTGCCTATGACCATTTGAAACAAAAAATTGTCCTCATTGTAAATGTCCGGGCGGATGGTGATATTGCCGCCAACTATGCAAAGGCAAAAGCGGATATCAAAGGAATGATTGCTTTGATTCGCGATGAGTCGAGGATTCCGGAAGAGCCAATTTATGACAAAGTGAAATTTGAGTGCAATGTCACAGAAGATGAATATACGAAGATTGTTGAAAAGACAAAAGAATATATTTACGATGGTGATATTTTTCAGGCAGTTTTATCAAGACGCTTTTCCAGTGATTATGAGGGAAGTCTGATTCATCCATACCGTGTGCTACGGACAACGAATCCGTCACCATACATGGTATATATGAATTTGGAAGATGTAGAAATCATGAGTACCTCACCGGAAACTTTGGTTCGTTTAGAGAATGGGCGTTTAATCACATTCCCGGTTGCCGGTTCAAGACCGCGAGGAAATGATGAAAAAGAAGATGAAGCACTTGTTGAAGATTTGTTATCCGATGAAAAAGAATTGTCGGAGCACAACATGTTAGTGGATTTGGGAAGAAATGATTTGGGAAGAATCTCTGAGTTTGGTTCGGTGGAAGTGACCAAATACAAAATGATTCACAAGTATTCCAAAATCATGCACATCTGCTCACAGGTGGAAGGCAATATCCGCAAAGATAAGGATGCGCTGGATGCCATCGCTTCCGTATTGCCGGCGGGAACTTTATCGGGAGCACCGAAAATCCGCGCCTGTGAAATTATTGATGAACTGGAAAAAGAACCGCGCGGCATTTACGGTGGAGCGCTTGGATATATTGATTTCAGTGGAAACTTAGACACCTGCATTGCCATCCGTATGGCAGTGAAAAAGAATGGTAAAGTTTATGTTCAGGCAGGCGGCGGTATCGTGGCAGACAGCAAACCACGGATGGAATACGAAGAGTCAGCCAACAAAGCAAAGGCTGTGATGCTTGCGATTGAAAATGCAAAGGAGGCGCTGAAACCATGATACTTCTAATTGATAATTACGATAGCTTTTCGTATAATCTGGTGCAGTTTTTTGGAACAGTTGAGCCGGATATCAAAGTGGTCCGCAACGATGAATGCACCATTGATGAAATTCGGGCGATGAAGCCAACGCACATTATTTTGTCACCGGGTCCCGGATATCCGAAAGATGCCGGTATCTGTGAGGAAGTAATCGGGCAGTTAAAAGGTGAATTTCCAATTCTTGGTGTGTGTCTTGGACACCAGGCAATTTGTGAAGTGTTTGGCGCTACAATCTGTCATGCGAAACAGTTAATGCATGGAAAACAAAGTGTGGTAACGATTGATAACGAAAACCCTATTTTTATGGGATTGGACAAACAGATTCCGGTGGCAAGATATCATTCACTGATTGCTGACCTTGCTTCCATGCCGGATGAGTTACAGGTGATTGCCAAAGACGAAAATGATGAAGTCATGGCAGTCTGCCATAAAAAATATCCGGTATACGGACTTCAGTTCCATCCGGAATCAATTCTTACCCCGCAGGGGATGACACTGGTAAATAATTTTTTGAAAATACATTAGATTGGAGTGACTGTTATGATTAAAGAAGCATTACACAAAGTAATTAACAATGAGGATTTAACTTACGAGGAAGCACTTGAGACGATGAAAGAAATTATGACCGGAGAGGCTTCTCAGATTCAGATGGCAGCGTTTTTGACGGCACTTCGTATGAAAGGTGAAACCATTACGGAAATAACGGCATGTGCCAAAGGAATGAGAGCTGTTGGAACTCATTTGCAGCCAAAGAAAGAAGTTCTTGAAATTGTTGGAACCGGTGGTGACGAAGTCGGAACCTTTAATATTTCCACAACATCAGCCTTTGTTATCGCAGCAGCGGGAATCCCGGTAGCAAAACACGGAAACCGTAGTGTTTCCAGTAAAAGCGGTGCCGCAGATATTCTTGAAAAATTAGGAGTGAATTTAATGCTTGAGACAGACCGGGCAGAAGAAGTGCTCGAAGAGACGGATATGGCTTTTTTGTTCGCACAGAAATATCATTCGGCAATGAAAAATGTCGGACCGGTTCGTAAAGAAATGGGAGAGAGAACGATTTTTAATATTCTTGGACCACTTACGAATCCGGCAAATGCTTCCCGTCAGCTTCTTGGTGTCTATGATAAAGAACTGGTGGAAAAACTGGCAGAAGTTTTAGCAAATCTTGGTGTCACAAGAGGAATGTCGGTATGCGGCAGCGATGGACTTGATGAGATTACGGTAACGGGTCCTACATACTGCTGTGAGATTAAGGATGGAGAACTGACTTCATATGAGATTACACCGGAGCAGTTTGGACTTTCTACGTACCCATTGGCTGAGTTAGTTGGCGGCACACCGGAAGAAAATGCACAGATTACAAAGGATATTCTTTCCGGAACATTAAAAGGCGCGAAACGTGACGTTGTTCTTATGAATGCCGGTATCGGTATTTATCATGGCTCTGAAAATTTGACGATGGAAGAGGGAATTAAAAAGGCAGAAGAGCTCATTAACAGCGGCAAGGCATATGAGAAGATGGAAGAGTTTGTAAAAGCAACACAGCAATAAAGGAGGACGACATGATACTGGATGAAATTGCAGAAAAAGCAAGAGTGCGTGTAGCAGAATCAAAAAAGAGAATTTCTCCGGATGTGATGGCAGAAAAAGCGAAACAAAAAGCAAAAGCGACAGAGCCGTTTCGTTTTGAAAAAGCACTGGCAAAGGATGGCGTTTCTTTTATCTGCGAAGTGAAAAAGGCGTCACCGTCCAAAGGTGTAATTGCCGAGGATTTTGATTATCTGGCAATAGCCAAAGACTATGAAAAAGCAGGTGCCGATGCAATTTCTGTTTTGACGGAGCCCGATTACTTTTTAGGCAGTATTGATTATCTGGCAGAAATTGCGGAGCACGTACAGACGCCGCTTCTTCGTAAAGATTTTGTCGTGGATGAATACATGATTGATGAGGCAAAGGCGGCAGGAGCCAGTGCTGTATTACTCATTTGTGCTCTGTTAGATGAAGAGACACTGACCCATTACCACAAGCACTGTGATGAACTGGGATTGTCTGCATTGGTGGAAGCACATGATGAAGAAGAAATTCAGATGGCAGTCCGGGCAGGAGCAAGAATTATCGGTGTAAATAACCGGAACTTAAAAGATTTCACGGTGGATATTCATAACGGAATCCGACTTCGCGAAAAGGTGCCAAAAGAAATCCTTTTTGTGGCAGAAAGCGGTATTAAGACAAGAGAAAATATTGTCGAACTGGAAAAGGGATGTGTCAATGCGGTATTGATTGGTGAGACCTTTATGCGAAGCGAAAACAAAGAACAAATGTTACAACAATTAAAAGGAGAATAGAGATTATGGCAAAAGGAAGATTTGGCATTCACGGTGGACAGTATATACCGGAAACCTTAATGAATGCAGTCATTGAATTGGAAGAAGCATACGAACATTATAAGAAAGATCCGGAATTTATTAAGGAGTTAGATACACTGCTTCATGAATATGTAGGAAGACCGTCAGGGCTTTACTATGCGGCACATATGACCGAGGATTTGGGCGGTGCGAAAATTTATTTAAAGCGTGAGGACTTAAACCATACCGGTTCCCACAAATTGAATAATGCACTGGGTCAGGCCTTGTTAGCAAAAAAGATGGGAAAGACCCGTCTGATTGCGGAAACCGGTGCCGGCCAGCATGGTGTGGCAACAGCGACTGTAGCAGCACTTCTCGGAATGGAATGTGAAGTTTTCATGGGAAAAGTGGATACAGACAGGCAGGCTTTGAATGTATACCGCATGGAATTATTAGGGGCGAAAGTACATGCTGTGACAAGCGGCACACAGACATTAAAAGATGCCGTCAACGAAACACTCAGAGAGTGGACAAAACGCATTGAGGATACCCACTATGTAATTGGGTCCGTTATGGGACCGCATCCATTTCCGATGATGGTGCGCGATTTCCAGAGTGTGATTGGACGCGAGATTAAACAGCAGTTAATGGAAAAAGAGGGACGACTTCCGGATGCCGTGCTTGCCTGTGTAGGTGGCGGAAGTAATGCGATGGGTGCATTTTATGAATTCATTCCGGATGAAAGTGTCCGTTTGATTGGATGTGAGGCTGCGGGACGAGGAATCCATACAGCGGAAACAGCAGCGACAATTGCAACCGGAACAATGGGTGTTTTCCACGGCATGAAATCCTATTTCTGTCAGGATGAATACGGACAGATTGCACCGGTTTACTCGATTTCTGCCGGACTTGATTATCCGGGAATCGGACCGGAACACGCTTATTTGTATGACACAAAAAGAGCAGAATATGTACCGATTACCGATGATGAGGCAGTGGAAGCATTTGAGTATTTATCCCGGATTGAAGGAATTATTCCTGCGATTGAGAGTTCTCATGCCTTGGCTTATGCAAGAAAATTAGCACCGCAGATGGATAAGGATAAAATAATTGTAGTTAATATCTCCGGACGAGGAGACAAAGATGTGGCAGCGATTGCCAGATACAGGGGGATTGAAATCGATGAATAAGATAGAAGACGCATTCAAAAATAAAAAAGCATTTATACCGTTTGTTACGGCAGGGGACCCATCTCTTGATGTTACCCGTGAATTGGTTTTGGCGATGCAGGAAGCTGGCGCTGACTTAATTGAAATCGGAATTCCGTTTTCGGATCCGGTAGCAGAGGGACCGGTCATTCAGGAAGCAGATGACCGTGCCTTATCCGCCGGGGTAACAACGGATAAAATTTTCGATATGGTGGATGGTATCGCAGACAAAATCCATGTGCCTATTGTTTTTATGACATATATTAATCCGATTTATGTATACGGCGTGGAGAAATTTGCAAAACGCGCGAAAGCATGCGGTGCTGCCGGCGTTATTGTACCGGATGTGCCGTTTGAAGAAAAAGAAGAAATCCGTGGCAGTTTTGAAGCAGAAGGACTGGTGGTTATCTCAATGGTGGCACCGACTTCGGCAGACCGTGTGCGGATGATTGCAAAAGAGGCAAAAGGCTTTTTATACTGTGTTTCCTCACTTGGTGTAACCGGTGTCCGAACGGAAATCGGAACAGCAATTGGAGATTTGATTCAAACAGTGAAAGAAGAGTGTTCCATTCCATGTGCGATTGGTTTTGGAATTTCAACACCGGAACAGGCAGAAGCAATGGCAAAGATATCGGATGGAGCAATTGTTGGCAGCGCAATCGTAAAAATTGTAGCTAAATACGGTAAAAACTGCGTTCCTTATGTGAAAGAATATGTGCAGTCTATGAAACAAGCAGTTGAGAGAGCATAAAAGGACACAATAAGGACACTAAAAAATCACTTTTCATACTTCCCATCTTGTGCTATACTGATAAAAGATTATCGTTATCTAAGGAGGAAAGAAAATTGAAGAAGAAATATATTGTAGCAATTTTACTTGGTCTTATGACCTGTATGCTGACCGGATGCTCGACTGACAGTATCCCAAGTTTCCATGCGATGTTATTTGGTGAAGAGGAATATGTATCTCTCGGGTATGACCCGTCGGATTATGTAACTCTTGGCAAATACAAAAACATCGAAGTTGAGAAGAGCGTTTCCGATGGTGATGTTCAGTCCGCACTGGATTCTATGATTGCGGCCGGTGATGAAAAAGAAGTGAAAAGTTCGGATACGCTGGTAAAGAAGAATCAGCTGATTAACTTTGATTATGAAGGAAAAGTGAATGGCAAAGCTTTTGACGGTGGAACGGCTGAGTCACAGTTTTTACGTGTTGGTTCCGGTAAAATGATTGACGGCTTTGAAGATGCCTTAGTTGGTATGAAAGTTGGCGAGAAAAAAGATGCCAAAGTGACTTTCCCGAAAGATTACCGTGAGACATCACTGGCAGGAAAAGAAGCCGTATTTACACTGAAAGTAAATTACATTTACAAAGAAGCAACGGATGCTTTAGTTGCCAAACTGGATTCTACTTATAATACGAAAACCGTGAAAGCTTTTAAAGAGGCAGCAAAGAAAGAATTAGAGAGCCAGAACGAGCAGCAGATGCTTTCAACGGCGATGAGTAAGATTACGAGCGAAGCAAAGATTAGTAAAGTGCCGGATGAACTCATTAAAAAGATTAAGGCAATTCAGTCAAAATCATTGGAGAGTCAGGCAACACAGTCCGGAACGGATGTGAGCACACTTCTTAGCATGTATGGTATGACTGAGGACAGCTACTATGAAAGCATTGCCAAAGAAAGACTTTTGGCTGAAGCGGTAGCACAGGCAGAAGGCTATCGTGTGACAAAGCAGGATTTTGAAGATAAAATTGCAGAAATCTGCAAGAGCAATAATATCACAGAAGCCGATTACCGCAAGAATTTCAAATCGGCAACAAGCGATAATGCTTCTTTGGAAGACTACATTGTTTACATGATGAAATATGAATATTTTTCTGATTTAGTACAAAAAACTTTGGTGAAAAAATAAAACCTTAGAATAACTAAGATTCCCCTTGCATATAGTTTAGCAGAAGGCAGATACGAGTGTGTCTCCAGCAATGCAAGGGGGATTTTTTTATGGACAAATACAATGTCTACCAGGATATGAGCCGGCGTACAGGAGGCGAAATCTATCTGGGAATAGTCGGACCGGTTCGCACCGGTAAATCGACTTTTATCAAACGTTTTATGGAGCTTGTTGTGATTCCGGAAATGTCGGATGACAACGAAAAAGTGAGAACAATTGATGAGCTGCCACAGTCGGCAGACGGAAAAACGATTATGACAACAGAACCGAAATTTATTCCAAAAGAGGCGGCAGTGATTCATTTTTCCAATCAGGAAACCGGGAAAATAAGACTGATTGACTGTGTGGGATATTTGGTTCCGGAAGCCGTTGGTGCCATTGAGGAAGAAAAAGAGCGCATGGTAAAAACACCGTGGTCGGAAGAAGAAATTCCTTTTTCAAAGGCGGCAGAAATTGGCACGAGTAAAGTAATCAGGGAACATTCCAATCTGGGATTGATTATTACAACAGATGGTTCTTTTGGTGATATTCCTGCAGTAAACTTTGAAGAGGCACTGCAGAAAACGGTGATGGAGTGCGAAAAAGCAGGAAAGCCTTTTTTGATTCTTGTAAACACAAGTCGTCCGGATCCGCAGGAAACTATACAGTTTACAAAACGGCTGGAGGCACAGTATGGAAAAACCGTGATGGCGGTAAATTGTAAGACAATGGATAGAGAGGATGTGTTTCGTATCATGGAGCAGCTGTTGGCGGATTTTCCGATTACAAGGCTCAATTTCCTGCTTCCTAAGTGGGTTGAATTTTTGCAGCCGGATAACTGGCTGAAACAGGATTTGATTGAAAAGTGCAGAAATGTCATACAGAAGGTGCATACCATGAAGGATATTCAGGACGATTCCATTCAGATGCAGGCACCTTATATCAAAGACGTGTACATCCGCGATAAACAATTGGAAAATGGTGTTGTCAATCTATCGGTGGATTTTGAAGACCGTTATTATTATGAAATTTTGAGTGAAATGGTGGGAACCAATATAGAGGGAGAATACGATTTGATTTCGCTGTTGAAAGAACTATCAGGCATGAGAAACAATTATGAATCTCTTGCAGTTGCCTGCAATCAGGTAAGGGGAAAAGGATATGGCATTGTACCGCCGGAGGAGAAGGAAATCCAGATTGCTGACCCGGAACTGATTCGTCATGGCAATAAATATGGTGTAAAAATCAAAGCAAGCTGCCCGTCCATGCACATCATTCAGGCAAACATTGAGACGGAGATTGCACCGATTGTCGGCAGCGAAGAACAGGCGAAGGATTTGATTGATTACATCAGTCAGAATGCAAAAGAAAATCCGGATGGCATTTTTGATACTAATATTTTCGGAAAAACAATCCGCCAATTAGTGGATGAAGGAATCCATTCCAAGGTAAACCGCTTGACAGAAGAAAGTCAGGTGAAGTTGCAGGATACCATACAAAAAGTGGTAAACGATTCAAACGGCGGATTAGTCTGCATTATCATATGATAAATTGACAAAGAGCATAAAATCATGGTATTCTTATAAAAGAGAATGATTTGAGGTTCGATGGAAGAATTACATGGGAAGAAGGGGTGTACATGAAACGACAGATTGATGCGGAAATTCAAAAGAAGAATTATGAGAAGGAGTTATTGTTGTGCAAAAAAGCAGGCGGTGATATTGAAAGATATCGCCGTCTTTCTTTTAATGCCCTGCAGTTAGAGCAGATTCGTAAGGGATTGGAGAGTAAAGTTGATGTTGAACTATTTATGGATCCGGCAAAAAGCTGGCTAGAGATGGAACTAATCCGTACGTCCTTAGAGGCTGGAATTGACATTGAAAAATATATCGAGCAGGGATTTAGCTGGCTTCAGTGTCAGGAAATTGTAAAAGGTGTGGAGGAAAAACTGGATGTAAAAAAATATTTGAATGTGCATTTTCTGGCACCACAGATGAAAGAAATCCGCAAGGGATTAGAGCGGGGCATTGTGGTAGATAGTTATTGTGATACTCGTTATGACTGGTACCAGATGCGGGAAATCCGCAAGGGATTAGAAAGTAAAATGGATATTTCCTGTTATGCGGACCCATCCTACAAATATACGACGATGCGTGCAGTGCGTAAAGGCATGGAAGAGGGAATTTTACTGGCACCTTTTGCTAAACAGGGATATGCCGGAAAACTCTTGTTTGAAATTGGACGTGGTATCCGGATGAACCATGACATTACCCCATATTTGAAAGATGGTTATGATGAGGAACAGTTAAAAGAAATTAATGATGCGTTTGAAGCGGGAGTGAATCTGCTTCCATACATACGAAAAAGTTTTCATGGGGTTCAGCTTCATGAAATTATTCTTGGTTTACAGAAGAATCTGAATGTGGCAGTGTATGCAGACCCGGAGTTAAATTGGTTTCAGATGCGGGAAATCCGGTACGGTTTAGAGCAGGGGCTTGATGTAAAAGTCTATGCAAAACCGTGTTTTTCACAAAAACAGATGGAAATTCTTCGCAAAGGATTACTAGAAGGAATTGATGTTACCGAATTTGCCAAAGAATATTTTGAGCCGGAGCAGATGCTTGAGAAAATTGAAAAAAAACGCCAGAGTGAACTTCTATTAGATGATGAAGTGGGTAAATTCCTAAGTGAAACAAAAGCAGAAGTAGTAGAACAAGAGGAGGAAGTACCGGAGAAACAGACAGATGATTATTTGCTGGAATCCTGTGTGTTTGTATCAGAAGATAAGATGCAGGCAAGTATTAATTTTTCGCTTGCAAGTGAAGTATTGAAAGAAGAACTTTCGAAAATGGATGTGGGAGATGTTTTAAAACTTCTCAAACACAAGGATGTCAAGCAGGGAATTTTGCGAGAGTCAATTATTGCGATGCTAAGAGAAAAACAGTTTGATAAAGAAGTTGTTGTAGCCAAAGGAAAAGAGCCGGTTGATGGTGAGGATGCACATTTTTCCTATTATTTTAAAAAAGAAGTGAATCCGAAACCGAAAGTGCTTGCGGATGGAACTGTGGATTACAAAAATATGGAATTATTTGAATTTATTAAAAAAGATACATTGGTTGCGGAATATTTTCCGGCGACGGCGGGGACTTTTGGTTATAATGTAACAGGACAGATGATTAGTCCAAAACCAGGGAAAGAGCTTCCGGCACTTCGTGTGATTGGCGTGCGCGTATCGGAAGATAAAAAGAAATATTATGCGGATATTGATGGAATTATTGAGTGGCACGAGGGTGAAAATAAGTTAGAAATACGAAATTTATATACGGTTCCCGGTAATGTCGATGCCGCAACCGGAAACATTCGTTTTAATGGTGATGTAAATATCATGGGGAATGTGACGTCCGGATTTTCTGTGCAGGCGGCTGGAAACATTGTAATTGACGGACACTGTGAAGCGAGCCAGATTGAAGCCGGTGGCGATGTAATTATCCGAAAGGGCTGTCAGGGAAAGGGGCTTGGAAAGATTATCGCAGGAAAAAGTATTGTGGGCCAGTTTTTTGAGTCGGCAGTTCTGACGGCGGGAAAAGATGTGCAAGCAACATATTTGCTGAACTGCCAATTAAAAGCAAACGGAAAACTTCTGGTGGAAGGAAGAAAAGGTGTGATTATTGGTGGCAAAACCTGTGCAAAATTAGGTGTTTCATGTAATGGAATTGGAAATATAGCAGAAATTGCAACCGTTGTCAGTGTGGGAATTGACAAAGAAGATATGACGGCTTATCAGGAACTACAGAAAAAGATTGAGCAGACACAGGCGGAATTGCAGACGTGTGAAAATGGATTGAATAAATTAATGGCGAAACCGGTGCATGATGAAAAAGTTTCGATGATGATACAGCGGCTGACACGAGCAGTATATACGTTAAAGAGCAGCCGTAAGGAGCTTTTTTCAGAACGGAATGCCCAGATGGAACAGATGACAAAGCAAAAAGAGGCAAGGATTCAGGTGTCCGGGCGGGCTTATCCGGGTACGTTACTGTTTTTGAATGAGGATCCATTTGCAATTAAGGAAATATACAACAATGTGGAATTTGTAAAACATGATAACCGCATTGATACATTGGCTCATTAGGGGGTGAAGATATGATACAGGGAAAAGATATGTTGTTTAGTTATGTGATTTCTGTTATCGAAAATAGAGATTTTTATGCAGAGTATCATTGTGAAAAAGTGCAGCGTTTTACGAGGATTTTGCTTGAAAAAGTGATTCGGTTCTGTCCGGATTATAAAATATCGGAAGAGGATGTGGATACAATCTGCTTTGCGGCAATGTTACATGATGTCGGAAAAACTGTTATTCCGGATCGGATTTTACATAAGGCAGGAAGACTTGATTTTAATGAATTGGAAATTATGAAAAATCACACGAGAAAGGGCAGACAGATTTTTGAGCGTCTGATGAAACTTACAAGAGAAGACAGTGCGGATTATGCACTGTATAAATGTTGTGCAGAGGTTTGTATGTATCATCACGAGCGCTATGATGGTGATGGCTATCCGCTGGGATTAAAGGGAGACGAAATTCCGATTGCAGCTCAGATTGTGGGGGTGGCAGATGCCTATGATGCACTTATCAGTGAGAGAATTTACAAGCCGGCATACAAACCGGAAGAAGCATTTGAAATGATTATTGAAGGTGATTGCGGTGTGTTTAATCCGCGTCTGATTGATTTGTTTTCCATGATGCGTATGGAGTTGGAAGAAGTACATGAGGAAATAATGCGAAAGAAAGGTTGACAGATTACATAGATGTTGCTATAATTCTTAACAAATGTAACAATTTTGTAACAATTACAATTTGTAAAGAAGAAGGTAATAAGATGAAAAAATATGGAAAGAAACTTTTTGCACTTGCATTAGCGAGTGGTTTGATTGTAGGCAGTGTATGTTCCGTGCAGGCTGCCATGGTAGGTTCAGAAGAGCAGGTAGAGGGTGCTACCGTATTGCTGGAGCAGTATTGCAGCAATGTGGCAAATGGTACTGTAGATGTAAAGACATCTGAAGTATTGGTAGCATCGGAGCCAAATGCGACAGCTGTACCGACTGCAGCACCAGCATCAGAGCAGACAGCGGATACAGCAAAGAAAACGGACAAGGATACACATGTAGAACTGAATTTAAATTATTCAAGACTAGGTGTTGCCAATAAAGTGGATACCTATTTGAATGTTAGAAAGAAGCCATCGGAAAGTGGTAAAGTAGTAGGCAAGATGACAAAGAATGCCGGATGTCATGTATACCACATCAAAAAAGGCTGGGCTAAGATTGTTTCCGGTAAGGTAAAAGGCTATGTAAAGGCGTCTTATCTGACAACGGATGAGAAAGCAGAAAAACTGGCGACGAAAGTAGGCCGTGAGTGTGTAGAAATCCAGACAGATTCACTCCGTGTACGTGCCCTTCCATCGACATCTGCTCCGATTTATTCCGTTGTATCGGAAGGCGAGGAGTTCACCATGAAAGAGGGCGAACTAACTTTAGATTATGTGAAAAAGATTGTGAAAAAACAGAAAATATCCAAAGATGCAATTAAGAGAGCCGGCGGATATGAGGCAATGCAGGAACAGTTGAAAGACTTTATCTGCATTTATGTGGATGATGATTATGCATTTGTTGCAAAAGATTTTGTGAAAGAGCAGTATACGCTGAAACGTGCGACAAAGGTAAGCACTGTGAAAGCATCTTCATCAAGCGGTGTATCGTCAAGTCAGGCATCGATTGTGGAATATGCAAAACAGTTCTTAGGTAACCGTTATGTTTGGGGAGGCGCAAGTCTTACAAACGGAACAGACTGTTCTGGATTTACAATGAGTCTGTATGCGAAGTATGGACATTCCCTGCCGCATAACGCTGCAGCACAGGCTGGCTGCACAAGAAAAGTTTCGTCACCAAAACCGGGCGATTTGTTCTTCTACAGCAACGGAAGCCGTATTAACCACGTTGCGATGTATATTGGCGGCGGTATGGTAATTCATGCCAGCAACCCTCGTGATGGTATTAAGATTAGTAATGCTTATTATCGTCATCCGGCTAAAATCGGACGAGTTATGAATTAGTTCTATAAAACAGTAAATGTTAAAAGCACAAAGCAAAGGCGTTCGCGCAGTTGTTTTGTGCTTTTTTGTATAAAGGCAGATATTTTTGACGATACTGTCCCTAAGAGCAACGACTGATTGAAAAGAATGGATGGTGGACAACATGAATCGAAAATATATTGTGATATGCAGTTTTTTTGTGGCGTTTTTTGTATTGTCGTTATTGTGTTACGGAAGTTTTGAGTATGCAAAAAAGCAGGAACAGAAAAAACTGGCGCAGCAAAATGCAGCTCAGACAAGCACCAAGCAGGAGCAGCGGGTTACAAGCGAGACAAAATTAGTGATTGAAAAGTGGGAAGAAGAATCCGAAGAACTGGTAAAAGAAGAAAGAGACATGCCACCGGAGTATGCCGGTCTTACAAGGGAAGAACTGGAAAAGCAGCTGACTGTAGAAATTAAAGATAAGTCATGGGAGGAAGAAAAAGAAGGTCTTGTAAAAATTACACTGGAGTCATTTTCGGAGGATAAAATTGTTATTCGCAAGGTATATAACAAATCGAGTGAGCAGGGATATATTTTACGATTGAAGGATGGCGAAGTGGTTATCTACCGAAAGGACGAGAAAGAACCGTTTGAGAAAACCGGTCTGAAAGAAGAAAATTTATCCAAGCAGGATAAAAAGATACTGCAGGGAGGATACGCCGTGCGGACAGAAAAAGAGCTGTATTCCGTCCTTGAAAACTTTTCCAGTTAAGGTATAATAGAGAAGATAAAAGGAAGAGACGGAGGATGTCATGAAGACACAGTGTGATGTGATTGTTGTAGGAGGGGGAGCTTCTGGTTTATTGTGTGCTGTCATGCTTGCTAGGAAAGGCGTGCAGGTGACAGTTTTAGAAAAGAATCATCGAATTGGTAAAAAACTATCGGCAACCGGAAATGGCAGATGCAATTTTACCAATTTACATATGAATGAGAATTGTTATTATGGGAATTCGAAATTTATTTCTCATCTTTTGACAGAGGTGTCAGCAAAATGCGTGATTGCAGAGTTTGAAAAGTATGGTATTTTGCACCGGGAAAAAGATGGCTATGTTTATCCGCATACGAATCAGGCTGCGACTGTTGTGAATGGGCTGTATCATGCCTGCACACAGTTTGGTGTAACAATTTATGAAGACTGTGAAGTAGAGCAGATTACAAAGAAAAAAGAGTTTCTTGTCCATACATCAAAAGGAGATTTTAATAGTACCTATGTTGTTTTAGCAACCGGAGGAAAAGCAGGGAAAGAGAGCGGAGGAAGTGAAAGCGGTTATTCGCTGGCAGAAAGTTTCCACCATACAGTTACTAAGTTATATCCCGGATTAACCGGTCTTGTATGCGATGGTGTGGTATGGAATAAGACGGCGGGAACGAGGGTTCAGGGAACAATTTCGTTGATGATTGATGGGAAGACAGAGGCTTTTGAAACCGGAGAAATCCAGATTGTAAAAAACGGTGTATCCGGCATCCCGGTTTTTCAAATGTGCCGTATCGCAGCAAAAGCACTGGATGAAAACCGGTTGGTGGAAGGTGTGATTGATTTTGTTCCTTCCCTTTCTAAGGAAGAGGTAAAAAACTGGATTAAGAAACATGGTGTGGATGGTTTACTGCCACAAAAATGGGTGCCACTTTGCAAACGGGCAAAAAATCCGGTGGAATTTGTAAAATTCTTCCGGTTTGTAATCCGTGATACCTTTGGCATGGAGCGTGCACAGGTTACCGCAGGCGGTGTGCCGGTAGAAGAAGTGGTGCAGGATTCCATGGAATCAAAAAAAGAAAAACAGTTGTATCTTTTGGGTGAACTTTTGGATGTGGATGGAATTTGTGGCGGCTATAACCTGCATTTTGCATGGAGTACCGCAATGATAGCAGCAAAACATATTTTGCAGTTGAGGAAGGAGAATGAAAAATAATGCTTCAATTATCTCAGTGTAAATTGTCGTGGCAGGAAGATTCTTTTTCTAAACTGCAAAAAAAGGCAGCTAAACTGCTTGGAATTTCGGTGGAGGATTTTACGCAGTTTACAATTGTAAAACGCAGTCTGGATGCCAGAAAAAAGCCGAATCTTTTTGTATTATATACTGTGAGATTTTTGTGCCGCAGGGAATCGGAAGTTCTGAAAAGAAATCGAAAGAATAAAAATTTAACCATTGCCAAAAAAGAACCTTCTTTGTGGCGACAGATAGAAGAAATTAAAAATCCCGAGCGTGTTGTTGTTGTGGGGGCAGGTCCGGCAGGACTTTTTAGTGCCTACTATCTGAGTCTGTGCGGTTATTCCCCGATTGTCATTGAGCGGGGAGCAAAGATGGAAGAACGCCATGATGATATTTTGAAATTCTGGCAGGAGGGTGTCTTAAAACCGGACTCCAATGTGGCATTTGGCGAGGGAGGTGCCGGTACATTTTCGGATGGAAAATTAAATACCGGAGTGAAAGACAAAACCGGAAGAAAACAGTTTGTTTTACAGAGTTTTGTGAATTTTGGTGCGCCGGAAGAGATTCTGTATGATGCAAAGCCACATATCGGTACGGATGTTTTGCAGACGGTGATTACGAATATGAGACTTGCAATGGAACAAAAGGGCTGTGAATTTTTGTTTCACACGAAAATGATAAAGATTTTAGAAGAAAATGGACGTGTGCGTGGCGTGCTTACACAGAATGGAGAAAAAGAAGAGCCTATTTTGTGTGACCGTGTGATTCTTGCCATCGGACACAGTGCCAGAGATACGTTTGAACTCTTAAAGAAAGAACATATTACGATGTCGCAGAAACCATTTGCCATGGGCGTTCGTGTGCAGCACAGGCAGGAAGATATTGACTGCGCACAGTATGGATTTAATGATGAAAAACTGCCGGCATCGCCGTATAAACTGACGGGAAAGACAACAGATGGAAGAGGTGTCTATTCTTTTTGCATGTGCCCGGGCGGTTATGTAGTAAACGCATCCTCCGAAGAGGGCGGACTTGTCGTGAATGGAATGAGTAATGCTGACAGAGCATCCGGATTTGCAAACAGTGCGATTGTTGTTTCTGTTTCGGAAGAAGATTTTGAAGGAGACGATTGTCTGGCAGGTGTTGCATTGCAGAGAAAGTATGAAAAACTTGCGTATGAACTTGCTGATGGGGAAATTCCGGTACAGCGCTATGAAGATTTTTGTAACAATCAGCCGACGAAAGCACTTGGAAAAGTTGTGCCATGTGTTGAGGGAAAATGGCAGTTTTCAAATATCCGCTTAGCGTTGCCAAATTTTATAATCAATGGTATAATTGACGGAATGGGGCAGTTTGCAGAGAAAATTCATGAATTTGACCATCCGGATACATTGTTGCTTGGTTTGGAATCACGCACCTCATCACCGGTTCGTATTGAAAGAGATGAGGATTTTGAAAGTGTTTCTCTGGCAGGCCTTTATCCCTGCGGGGAGGGCGCCGGATATGCCGGAGGAATTATGTCGGCGGCAATGGATGGATTACGGATTGCAATGAAAATACAGGAAAAAAAGAAAGAGGAATCAAATCATGCGTGAGAATTTAAAGGATAAAAAAAGAATTGTATTCAAAGTGGGTTCTTCCACATTGACGCATAAAGAGACAGGAGCACTTGACCTTGTCAAGATGGAGAAATTTGTGCGGATTCTTACCGATTTACATAATCAGGGCAAAGAAATTGTTGTCGTTTCTTCCGGTGCAATTTTGGTAGGAAGAAAGGCACTTGGCAATATGGAAAGACCGACAGAGCGTTCGGTGAAACAGGCCTGTGCAGCGGTTGGACAGTGCCGCCTGATGACAGTGTATCAAAAACTTTTTTCGGAATACAATCAAAATACCGCACAGATTTTGATGACTAAAATTACGATTGCCAATGATATCAGCAGACACAATGCGCAAAATACATTCCGTGAATTATTAAACTTAGGAGTCATTCCGATTGTGAATGAAAATGATACCGTGGCAACCGATGAGATTGATTTAAGTTTTAGTGATAACGATTTTTTGTCTGCGATTGTGGCGGCAATTATTGGCGCAGATTTGCTTGTTTTATTAAGTGATATTGACGGACTGTATACCGATGACCCGAATAAAAATAAGGATGCCAAATTGATTCCTTATGTAGAGCGGATTACGGATGAAATGTTAGGCATGGCAAAAGGACCGTCGACCGATATGGGAACCGGCGGTATGAGTTCCAAAGTCGGAGCGGCCGGTATTGCAAATGATGCCGGAGCGGATATGGTAATTATCAATGGCGATGACATGGAGCACATCAATCAGCTTCTTGCCGGTGAGGAAATTGGTACATTATTTAAGGCTCATAAGACAACACATTTTCATTTGAAAAATTATTTAGACCGATAGAAAATAGGAGAGACAGAATGAATCAGGAAAAAATTAACCGTATTAATGAATTGTATAAAAAGCAGAAGGCAGGGACAATTACGCCGGAGGAAAAAGACGAGCAGTCCCTTCTGCGTGCAGAGTATCTTGCTGCAATTCGCAATAATCTGCGAAATACATTAGAGCATACCTCGATTCAGGAGCCCGATGGCACCATTCATAAATTGAGAAAAAAGGAAACACATTGATGACAAAAAAAGAAATGCGAAAAAAGATGCTTTCTCTGCGGGATTCTTTATCGGAGAAGGAGCGCAGGGAAAAAAGCAGAGAGATTGCAAAACGACTATTTACATTGGAAGAATTTCAAAAAGCAGAGGTGGTTTTGTCATATCAATCATTCCGTTCAGAAGTGGAAACGACGGAAATGAATCGGAAAATCCGTGAGAGCGGCAAATCTCTTTATCTGCCAAAAACGTATGCGGACAGAAAAGAGATGGCATTTTACCGGGTATATTCGGATGCGGATTTAATACCGGGCTATCAGGGGATTTTGGAGCCGCAGGAAAAAGAGCCCTTTACAGAAAAACTTGCGTCTTTGAAACCGGAGAAAGTTCTGATGTTGATGCCGGGGGCTGCCTTTGATGATAAGGGAAACCGCATTGGCTATGGGGGCGGTTATTATGACCGCTTTTTAACTCAGATGGGGGGATATATTGGAAGCCGTTTTATGCTGGCATTTGAAATGCAGCGGGTGAAAGAAATTGATGCAGAAGCATGTGATATTCGGGTAAACCGGATTTTGACAGACAGGAGGTAAATCATGGAATCAGCTGAAAAGATGTTAAAAGAGCTTGGAGTGCGGGCAAAAAAAGCGTCCCGTGAGTTAAATAGACTTGGTGTAAAGAGAAAAAATGAGGGGCTCGAAGCGGTAGCGAAAGCACTTATTTTACATCAGGATAAAATCCTTGCTGCAAACGAGAAAGATGTGAAAAAGGCAAAAGAGAATCAGATGAAGGAATCGTTAGTGGACAGACTTTCTTTGACAGAAGAGAGAATCGAGGCAATGGCAGAGGGACTTACCCAGATTGTGGCACTCGAAGACCCGGTTGGCGAGGTGTCGGAGATGAAGACATCACCGCTTGGTATGCAGATTGGACAAAAGAGGGTGCCTCTTGGTGTGATTGGTATTATTTATGAATCCAGACCAAATGTAACAGCGGATGCGTTTGGGCTTTGTTTTAAAACAGGAAATGCTGTCATTCTGCGGGGAGGAAGTGATGCCCTAAATTCAAATCTTGCGATTACAAAAGTGATTGCAGAGGCACTTTCTGCGTGTAATTTGCCGGCAGACAGTATTCAACTTTTGACGGATACTTCCCATGAGACAGCAGAGAAGTTTATGCGTCTGAATGAGTACATTGATGTGCTGATTCCAAGAGGCGGTGCAGGACTTATTAAGACGGTTGTGGAAAAAAGTACCGTACCGGTCATTGAAACCGGAACCGGAAATTGTCATGTGTATGTCGATGAGAGTGCAGACATTGATATGGCAGTAAATATTATTGAAAATGCAAAGACGCAGCGTTATGGTGTGTGTAATGCCTGTGAATCGCTGGTTATACATAAAAAAATTGCAAAGGACGTATTGCCAAAAATTGCTGACCGTTTAGCAGAACATGGTGTGGAAATGCGTGGTGATGAATACTCGATGCAGTGTGATCGTAGAATTATTAAAGCGTCAGAAGAAGATTATGGAACCGAATATCTGGATGCCATTATTTCCATCAAAACGGTAGGTTCCCTGGGGGAAGCGATTGAGCACATCAATCACTATAATACCGGACATTCGGAAGCAATTGTCACATCCGACTATCACAATGCGATGACATTTTTGAATGATGTAGACGCAGCGGCGGTTTATGTCAATGCCTCGACAAGATTTACCGATGGTTTTGAGTTTGGCTTTGGTGCGGAAATCGGAATCAGCACCCAGAAACTCCATGCGAGGGGACCAATGGGACTTAAGGCACTGACAACGACTAAATATATTATTTTAGGAGATGGACAAATCAGGCAGTAAAAAAATGAGTTTTTGAGGTGACGTATGAAGATGATAGGAAATGGCTTGCGGTTAATTCGTGTTTTTTTTCGACTTGTTTTTGAAATGATACGGAATTATAAGAAGTTGAATAATGACCCGGACCACAATTTCCTAATATGCAAAGAAATTTGTCAAAAGATTGTAGAATCTGCCAAAATTCAATTAGAGATTGTTCAAAAAGAGGCACTTCCAAAATTGGAAAACTTTTTGCTCGTGTCAAACCATCGTTGTTTTTTTGATGTGGTTTTTCTACTGGCAGCAATTGAAGATACGATTAGTTTTGTGGCGGCGAAAGAACTTTGGCATTATCCAATTTTATCCCGTTATTTGGATTCGATTGGTTGTGTGGCGCTCGAACGGGGAGCAAAAAAACCGGAAACGATAAAAAACAATATTGTTTCCATGCATCAGGCACTTGCCAAGGGAAATCTGGTCTTATTTCCGGAGGGAGAATGCAGCTATTATGATGAGCAGATGCATAAGTTCCGAAAGGGTGGTTTTATCGGGCTGGATGCAAAGCAGCCAATCGTTCCGGTTTATATGAAACCGGAACGACTCTCAAGTATTGGAAGATGGATTGTCCCAAAGGGGAGAGTGGCTGTTTTTATCGGCTCGTTCTTTACACCGTCCGAGGTTGAAAAAGGAACCCCGACAGCCGCCAAAATTGCAGATATGGCAAGAGACGAAATTCTTGCGCTCAGGCAAATGTCAGAAGGTTGACATTTTACTATAAAAAACTTATAATTGTGCTATTGAAGACACATTTAGGAGGCTAGTGGCGTGAAACCATATGGATTGAATGAATTAAGAAAAAAATATTTAGAATTCTTTGAAAGTAAAGGACATTTGGCGTTGCCAAGTTTTTCACTTGTGCCGGAGAATGACAAAAGTTTGTTGTTAATTAACGCCGGCATGGCACCGCTGAAACCATATTTTACCGGACAGGAGATTCCTCCGAGAACACGTGTGACAACTTGTCAGAAGTGTATCCGTACCGGAGATATTGAAAATGTAGGAAAGACGGCTAGACATGGTACTTTTTTTGAAATGCTTGGTAACTTCTCCTTTGGTGATTATTTCAAGCATGAAGCGATTGCCTGGTCATGGGAATTTTTGACGAAGGTTTTGGAAATCCCGGAAGACCGTCTGTATCCGTCTGTATATTTAGAAGATGATGAGGCGTTTGATATCTGGAATAAGGAAATTGGTGTGGCAAAAGACCGTATTTTCCGTTTTGGAAAAGAAGATAATTTCTGGGAGCATGGAGCCGGTCCTTGTGGTCCTTGTTCTGAGATTTATTACGACCGTGGAGAAAAATACGGCTGTGGAAAGCCCGGTTGTACGGTTGGCTGTGAGTGTGACCGCTACATCGAGATTTGGAATAATGTATTTACTCAGTTTGAAAATGACGGGGAAGGCCACTACACAGAATTGGAAAATAAAAACATTGATACCGGTATGGGATTAGAGCGTCTGGCTACGGTAATGCAGGATGTAGACTCGATTTTTGATGTCGATACCATAAAAGCAATCCGTGATAAGATTTGTGAGTTTGCTGGTGTATCTTATGGAGAGGAATACAAGACAGATGTTTCCATTCGTGTTATTACCGACCATATTCGTTCTGTAACCTTTATGGTTTCCGATGGTATTACGCCATCTAATGAGGGACGCGGCTATGTGCTTCGAAGACTTCTCCGCCGTGCCGCACGTCATGGAAGACTGCTTGGTATTCAGGGCGAGTTTCTTGCTAAATTAAGCGAGACAGTGATGGCAGAGTCTCACACAGGATATCCGGAATTGTTAGACCGTAAAGATTATATTATTAAGTTAATTACCGTGGAAGAACAGAACTTTAATAAGACCATCGATCAGGGACTCGCTATTTTGAATACGATGATGGAAGATTTGCAAAAGAGCGGTGAAAAAGTTCTTTCCGGTGAAAATACATTTAAGCTGTATGATACTTATGGTTTCCCAATTGATTTGACGATTGAGATTTTAGAGGAAAAAGGATTTTCTGTTGATGAAGATGGGTTCAAGAAAGCGATGGAGAACCAGCGTCAGACAGCACGTGATGCCAGAGAGACAACCAATTACATGGGAAAAGATGTTACGATTTATCAGTCCATTGATGCTTCTGTCGAAAGTAAATTTGTCGGCTATGATCGTTTGACACATGAGTCGAAGGTTACAGTTTTGACAACCCAAGATGCCATTGTTGATGAGCTGAAAGAAGGCGAAGAGGGAACGATTCTTGTAGAAGAGACCCCGATGTATGCAACGATGGGTGGTCAGGTAGCAGATGCCGGTGTGATTGAAGGAGCAGATGGTACATTTGTTGTTGAAGATGTCATCAAACTTCAGGGAACGAAGATTGGACATGTTGGACGTGTGACAAAAGGTGTTATCAAAAAAGGTGAAACCGTAAAACTTACGGTGGATGAAGAACAGAGAAATCTGACAGCAAACAACCACAGTGCGACCCATTTGATGCAGCAGGCATTGCGTGAGGTGCTTGGCAGCCATGTAGAGCAGAAAGGTTCGTTAGTGGACAAGGATAAGCTTCGTTTTGATTTTACGCATTTCTCGCCAATGACGGAGGAGGAAATTGCAAAAGTAGAAGAAATTGTAAATCGTGAAATTGCGGCAGGACTTGATGTTGTGACAAATGAAATGTCAATAGAAGATGCGAAGAAGACCGGTGCTATGGCTCTGTTTGGTGAAAAATATGGCGAGGTTGTCCGCGTTGTTCAGATGGGAACATTTAGTTCTGAACTTTGTGGTGGTACTCATGTAAGTAACACCAGAAATATTTCTGCTTTCAAGATTATTTCAGAAAGCGGTGTTGCAGCAGGTGTACGTCGAATTGAAGCACTGACAGGAAAAGCTCTTTTTGAGTATTACAATACGATGGAGAGTGAACTGCAAAAGGCAGCAAAACTTTTGAAAGCAGTGCCGTTAGAGGTAAGTGCAAAAATAGTTTCATTGCAGGATGAAGTAAAACAACTTCAGAAAGAAAATGATAAATTAAAAGCAAAACTTGCGAAAGAAGCCGCAGGAGACTTGTTGTCCGAGGCCAAAGAAGTAGATGGAATCCATATTCTGACAAAGCAGCTTACGGATGTTGATATGAACGGCATGCGTGATTTGGGCGATGAGGCAAAACAGAAGCTTGGTGAGGCATTTATTGTATTTGCAAGCCAGATTGGGGAAAAAGTGAATTTAATTGCCATGGCAACTGATGGTGCGATGAAAAAGGGTGCCCATGCTGGCAATTTAATTAAAGAAGTTGCATCCATTGTAGGCGGTGGCGGTGGTGGCCGTCCGAATATGGCACAGGCTGGTGGAAAGTTACCGGAAAAGATTCCGGAAGCACTTGCGTGTGCAAAAACTGTAATGGAAAAACAGATTATTAAATAATATGGAGGAATTGAGCATGGAAAAGGCAAGCAGAAAAAAGGTAGGTTTCTTTAACAAAATCGGTTTTAAAATGGTACTAATTATTGCTTTGGCAGGAGCAGTAATTTCAGCTGTTACAATGTTAATGATTGTTCCACGCAGCACCAAACAGATTGAAATTTTGACAAAGAATGAGATGACAAATTTGGCACAAGCGTATTCAACAGATTTAAATGACAAGTTGATGGAAAAACGTGTCTTATCTTATGATGGTTATGCTAATATTTTAAGAAATGTTAAAATTTCCGGGTTAGATACTTCTTATGCGTATCTGGTTGATAAAGAAGGCATTATGCGTTTTCACCCAACGGAATCAAAGGTTGGTAAGTCAGTAGAAAATGCTGTTGTAAAAGACGCAGTAAGCCGCATGAAAAAGGGGGAGAAAGTCACAAACGATTTTGTGATGTATGAATTTAAGGGCGAAACGAAATATGCTGCATATCATGTACTTAATGACAAAAGTATTTTGGTTATCACAGCAGACAAGGGAGATGTGATGTCAGTTGCAAATTCCATGTGGGTACGTGGAATTTCAGTTGCTGGCATTGGAATTATCTTAAGTGTTTTAGTTGGTTTATTTGCAGTTGTTTTGATTGTTCGTCCGCTGGTAAGGCTTACGGATGTTATTGATGAGACGGCTAGACTGGATTTTACAAATGATGATAAAGTGAAGAAGATTGCACTTCGCCGTGATGAAGTTGGTTTGATGGGTAAATCCGTGGCTGATATGAGAGAAAGTCTTCGACAGAGTATTGTGAATTTGAAGGATTCCAGTCAGAAGATTTGCGAAGAAGTAAGTAAAGTAAATGATGTCAGTGAACAGATTCGTGAGCAGTGTATGGATAACTCTGCAACTACGGAGCAGTTAGCAGCCGGCATGCAGGAAACTTCTGCAACGATGGGAACAATTACACAGAACATCGGAGACATGCGACAAGGTGCATCCGATATCGCAAAGCTTTCCAAAGATGGTGTGAGACTTTCCGATGAGATTTCGGAGAGAGCAACCGCACTTGGTGAGTCTGCAAATTCAGCGATGGATCGTGCTGGTTCTATGTACGATACAATTAAGACACAGGTAGAAAAAGCAGTAAGTGCTGCAGATTGTGTAAAACAGATTAATGAGATGACGGAATCCATTATGCAGATTTCTTCTCAGACAAGCCTTTTGGCATTGAATGCTTCAATTGAGGCAGCCCGTGCCGGTGAGGCAGGAAAAGGATTTGCTGTCGTTGCTTCGGAAATCAGTAAACTTGCGAACGAGACATCAGATTCGGTAACAAGCATTAATGAGATTGTACTTGAAGTAAACTCTTCTGTGGATGAAATGGTTCAGAGTATGGAGGGAACAACGAAGTTCTTAGACGAAGTGGTATTAAAAGATTATGACCAGTTCAGAGCTATCAGCAACCAGTATAATAATGATGCAGATGTTGTAAAGACAAGCATGGAAAATGTAGAGCATGCTATTCTTTCACTTACCGATTCGATTGGTGTGATTGCTGACGCAATTACCGGTATTAACACAACGATTGACGAAGCAACCGTTGGTGTGACAGATATTGCAGAAAAGACCGGAAGTGTCGTAACTGAGGCAGCACAGAATGCAGAACTTGTTGATACCTGTATGGATTCTGTAGAGCAGCTTGAGAAGATTGCTGATAAGTTTACTTTGTAAAATAACAAAAAGCGGTTAGTCATTAACTAAATAAAACAACAAAAAAGAGGGTTCCTTTGTGAGAGACGGGATAACGCTTTGCGTTATAGTCTCCACAAAGGAACCCTCTTTTTTGTTGTTTTATGCTTAGTTCGTATGAAACAGCTTTTGTTTGTTTACAGAGTAAACTTGCCATTATGCGATACCCTCAAGTAACTAAGTGATTCTGTTTGTAAGAATGTATTCGATGCTAATCTATTTGGTTTCCGGTAATTAAAAAAGAAAAGATTTGCGATGAGTGGGTACAAACACGTGGGTATCAGGCGTGCGTGTTTTGCACGCCGATACCCTTACGCGTTTGTTTAACGGGAGTGCCCACGAATCACAAACTTTTCTTTTTAATTACGGATCCCAAAAAGATTAATCATCGATTACTTCTACGCCATATATGCATCTTCTCAGCTTCTTTAATCAATTCATCACGGAAATCCGGATGAGCGATGCCGATTAATGATTCAGCTCTCTGCCAGCCGGAGAGTCCTTTTAAGTTTACCATACCGTATTCGGTTACGACATACATTGTGTTTGCACGGGTATCGGTAACGATGGAACCGTTTGCTAAAGTTGGGCGGATACGGGACTGTACTTCGCCCTGCTTATTTTTAAAGGTAGAAGAGAGACAGATAAAGCTCTTTCCGCCTTTTGATTTATAAGCACCTAATACGAAATCAAGCTGGCCACCTGCTCCACTGATATTTTTTATGCCGGCGGATTCAGCATTAACCTGTCCAAACAAATCAATGTCAACAGCATTGTTAATTGAAATGAAGTTATCATGTGCGGAAATGACATCAATTTCATTGGCATAATCGACAGGAACACTCATGCATTCAGGATTGTTATCCAAATAGTCATACAATTTCTTTGTGCCGGCAGCAAAAGCGTATACCTGACGGCCTTTGTTTAAGTTTTTCTTAGAACCATTGATTTTTCCGGCTTTGGCAATGTCAACAAAAGCATCGACATACATTTCGGTGTGAACACCAAGATCTTTTAAATCGGATTCAGCAATCAGTGAGCCGACAGCGTTTGGCATACCGCCAATTCCCAACTGAAGGCAGGCACCGTTTGGAATCTGCGCAACGATCTGTCTTGCTACTGCGTGGTCAACTTCTGTTGCAGCAGCACCGCCGCCCATTTCTGCGATTGGTGGGTTTGATCCTTCGATAATCATATCTACTTTAGAAATATGAATTCCATTTTCAAATCCGCCAAGACAGCGTGGCATGTTTTTGTTTACCTCAACGATAATGGTTTTCGCGCGCTCGCAGGCAGCTCCCAAATGGGAAGCACTTGGTCCAAAGTTAAAGTATCCGTGTTCATCCATCGGTGCTACCTGCATAACAGCAATATCCACAGGATTTTCTAAATCACGGTAATAACGTGGCAGTTCCGAATAGCGGATTGGAGAGTAGAAAGAAAATCCTTTTGCAACAGCTTTTCTTTCGATTCCGCTCATGTGCCAGGAGTTCCATGTCATGTGTGCAGCCGGATCTTCAATTTTGAAAATCTCCGGTTCCCACATCAGGATACCGCCACGGAAGTTCACATCGTGAAGCTCCGGCAGACGTTTGGCAAGTTCTTTGTCGAAATCCACAGGTGTTGTCACGGTCCAGCCGTAATCCACCCAGTTTCCTGACTTTACCACTTCGGCTGCCTCTTTGGCAGTCACAAGTTTACTCTTATATAATTCGTTCATATCTGGTAAAACCTCCATTCTGGTAACTATATTTGCAATACGTTTATTTTAGCATTATCGCATGGTGTGGTCAAGTAGCCAGTCGGTTCACAAAATGTTCATGGAAAAAGTTTGTTAAATTGTTGACAATATCGTTTTCGTTTGTTATTATGAGTAAGGATTGAATCATAAAAAGTGGTAAATTGTAGTTTGATTTACAGATAGGAAAAAGATATGATAAAAGCAATATATCCGGGTAGTTTTGATCCCGTTACATATGGGCACTTAGATGTTATTAAGAGAGCATCCAAAGTAGTGGATGAATTGATTATAGGAGTGCTTGTGAATCAGGAAAAAACGCCTTTATTTACAAGGGAAGAGCGTGTAGAACTGTTAAAGCAGACCACGAAAGAATTTCCAAATGTGAGGGTTTTAACATTTACCGGATTGACAATTGATTTTGCCAAACAAAATGATGCAAAGCTGATTATCCGCGGTCTCCGTGCCGTGACGGATTTTGAATCCGAGATGCAGATTGCACAGACTAATCACAGCATTGAGCCGGAGATTGATACGATGTTTTTTACTACGAGTCTTGAGTATGCTTTCCTAAGTTCCACCATTGCGAAAGAAGTTGCTTTTTATGGCTCGGATGTATCGAAACTGGTGCCGGAAGTTGTTCAGAAGGCATTCAGAGAAAAGTATGATCAGAAACTGCGAAAGCAGTGATGATAAATTAAGTAGTATTAGTAAAAAATTTATAAGGAGGATATATTCATGTCTAAGAAAGTTGTATTAGCAGGTGCTTGCCGTACGGCAATTGGTAAAATGGGTGGTGCATTAAGCACAACTCCAGCACCAAAATTAGGTTCTATCGTTATTGAGGAGGCTCTTAAGAGAGCAGGCGTGCCAAAGGATGCCGTTGACCATGTTTACATGGGATGTGTAATCCAGGCAGGTCTTGGTCAGAACGTAGCTCGTCAGGCATCCATCGGTGCTGGTCTTCCAATCGAGACAACAGCAGTTACTGTAAACGTTGTTTGTGGTTCCGGTTTGAACTGTGTAAATATGGCAGCTCAGATGATTCAGACAGGAGATGCTGATATTGTTGTTGCCGGTGGTATGGAGAACATGTCCATGGCTCCTTACGCAGCTATGAATGCTCGTTTTGGTTACCGTATGAACAATGGTAAATTTGTGGATACCATGGTAAACGATGCATTGTGGGATGCTTTCAATCAGTATCACATGATGATTACTGCTGAGAACGTAGCAGAGCAGTACGGAATTACTCGCGAAGAGTTGGATGAGTTTTCTGCAAACAGCCAGCAGAAATGTGAAGCTGCTATTGCTGCAGGTAAATTCAAAGATGAGATTGTTCCTGTTGAAATCAAGTCTAAAAAGAAAACAATCGTATTTGATACCGATGAGGGACCACGTCCTGGTACAACAGTTGAGAGCCTTAGCGGTCTTAGATGCTGCTCCGGTAAAGAAGGCGGCGTGGTAACAGCTGGTAACGCTTCCGGTATTAATGATGGTGCAGCTGCTATCGTAGTAATGAGCGAAGAAAAAGCAAAAGAGCTTGGTGTAACACCAATGGCAACATTTGTAGCCGGTGCTCTTGGCGGTGTGGATCCAAAAATCATGGGTATTGGACCGGTCGCTTCTACAAAGAAGGTTCTTGCTAAAACAGGCATGAGCATTGATGACTTTGATTTGATTGAGGCAAACGAGGCATTTGCAGCACAGTCTGTAGCAGTAGGTCGTGACCTTGGATTTGACCTTAGCAAATTGAATGTAAACGGTGGTGCAATTGCACTTGGACATCCGGTTGGAGCAAGTGGATGCCGTATCCTTGTTACATTGCTTCATGAGATGCAGAAACGCGATGCAAAGAAAGGTCTTGCAACACTTTGTATCGGTGGTGGAATGGGATGTTCCACAATTGTTGAGAGAGACTAATTTTACTTTTGGGACGAGCCGGTATTCTATCGGTTCGTTCCTGTGATGTAAAAAAGAAATTTTAAATGGAGGATACTTTCAATGGAATTTGTAACATATGAAGTAGAAGGTGCAGTTGGTATTATTACCATCAACCGCCCAAAAGCATTGAATGCGTTAAACAGTGCTGTTTTGGATGAACTGAATCAGACTTTGGATGCAGTTGACCAGAACGAAATCCGCTGCCTGATTTTGACAGGTGCCGGAGAGAAATCTTTTGTTGCAGGTGCAGACATCGGAGAGATGAGCACATTGACAAAAGCAGAAGGCGAAGCCTTTGGTAAAAAAGGAAACGATGTATTCCGTAAGTTAGAGACATTTCCGATTCCTGTAATTGCTGCAGTAAACGGATTTGCTCTTGGTGGTGGATGCGAGATTTCCATGAGCTGTGATATCCGTATCTGCTCTGACAATGCCGTATTTGGCCAGCCGGAAGCAGGTCTTGGTATTACTCCTGGATTTGGCGGTACACAGAGACTTGCTCGTTTAGTAAGCCCTGGTATGGCAAAACAGATGATTTATACAGCAAGAAATATTAAAGCAGACGAAGCTTACCGCATTGGTCTTGTAAATGCTGTATATCCACAGGAAGAACTGATGGATGCAGCAAAGAAGATGGCATCCGGTATTGCTAAGAATGCACCGATTGCTGTCCGCAACTGTAAAAAGGCAATTAATGAAGGTCTTCAGGTAAATATGGATGAGGCAATTGTAATCGAAGAGAAATTGTTCGGTGACTGCTTCGAGACAGAAGACCAGAAAGCCGGAATGGGTAACTTCTTAGAGAAAGATAAAGAGAAAAAATTAAAAGTGGTACCATTCAAAAACTGTTAATTCGTGACGACATCCCGTCTGGGATTTGAATCAAATACAATGGAGGTAAATACAATGAAAGTTGGTATTATTGGAGCTGGAACAATGGGTTCCGGAATTGCGCAGGCATTTGCGCAGACAGAAGGTTATGAAGTATATTTGTGTGACATCAATGAAGAGTTTGCTGCAAACGGTAAAAACAAGATTGCAAAAGGTCTTCAGAGACTGGTTACAAAAGGAAAGAAAACACAGGAAGATGTTGATGCAATCTTAGCTAAGATTACAACTGGCGTAAAAGACATTTGTACTGATTGTGATTTGATTGTTGAGGCAGCTTTGGAAGTTATGGATGTTAAAAAACAGACATTCAAAGAACTGCAGGATATCGTAAAGAAAGAAGACTGCATTTTCGCTACGAATACTTCTTCTTTGTCCATTACAGAAATCGGTGCAGGCATTTCTCATCCGGTTATCGGAATGCACTTCTTTAACCCGGCTCCTGTTATGAAGCTTGTTGAAGTTATCCGCGGCGAGAACACAACAGATGAAGTAAACGATAAAGTAGTTGCTATTGCAAAAGAAATTGGTAAAACACCGGTTGAGGTAAAAGAAGCTGCCGGATTTGTTGTAAACCGTATCTTGATTCCTATGATTAACGAAGCAGTTGGCATCCTTGCTGATGGTGTTGCTTCTGCTGAGGGTATCGATGCTGCTATGCAGCTTGGTGCAAACCACCCAATGGGACCTCTTGCACTTGGTGATTTGGTTGGTCTTGATATCTGCCTTGCTATTATGGAAGTTCTTCAGGCAGAGACTGGTGACCCGAAATACCGTCCACATCCATTGCTTCGTAAAATGGTACGTGCCGGCAAACTCGGACGTAAAACTGGTGTTGGATTCTTTGATTATTCCAAATAATATTATAGAAAGGAGTTCATGTTATCATGGATTTTAAATTAGACAAACAGCATGAAATGGCGAGACAGTTGTTCAAAGATTTTGCTGAGAACGAAGTAAAGCCACTTGCGCAGGAAACCGATGAAACAGAAGTATTCCCTCGTGAGACTGTTGACAAAATGATGAAACTTGGTTTCATGGGAATTGCGATTCCTAAAGAGTACGGCGGACAGGGCTGTGACCCATTGATGTACACAATGTGCGTTGAGGAGTTAGCTAAAGTTTGTGGTACAACAAGCGTTATTGTATCCGCTCATTCTTCTCTTGGTGCTGACCCAATTATGATGTACGGTACAGAAGAGCAGAAAAAGAAATATCTTGTACCACTTGCAAGTGGTGAGAAATTAGGCGCTTTCGGTTTGACTGAGCCGGGTGCAGGTACGGATGCACAGGGACAGCAGACAAAGGCTGTTTTAGATGGTGACGAATGGGTACTCAATGGTTCTAAATGCTTCATCACAAATGGTAAAGAAGCAGATATTTATATTATCATTGCTGTAACCGGTATCATCGAAAAACGTGGTAGAAAAGTAAAAGAAATTTCTGCTTTCATCGTTGAGAAAGATACTCCTGGATTTACTTTTGGTACAAAGGAGAAGAAGATGGGTATCCGTGGTTCATCCACATACGAGTTAATCTTCGAGGACTGCCGTATTCCAAAAGAAAATCTTCTTGGTGCACAGGGCAAAGGTTTCGGAATTGCCATGCATACACTGGATGGTGGACGTATTGGTATCGCTGCTCAGGCACTTGGTCTGGCAGAAGGTGCTTTGCAGGCAACAATCGATTATGTAAAAGAAAGAAAACAGTTCGGTCGTTCGATTGCACAGTTCCAGAATACACAGTTCCAGCTTGCTGATATGGCAACAAAAGTGGAAGCTGCTAAGATGCTTGTGTATCGTGCAGCAATGGCAAAAGCTACGCAGAAAGTTTACAGCGTAGAAGCTGCTATGGCAAAATTGTACGCAGCAGAAGTTGCTATGGAAGTAACAACAAAAGCAGTTCAGTTACACGGTGGTTATGGCTACATCAGAGAATATGACGTTGAGCGTATGATGCGTGATGCAAAAATCACAGAAATCTACGAAGGAACTTCAGAAGTTCAGCGTATGGTTATCTCTGGCAGCTTATTGAAATAGGAGGTGCTCTCGTGAAAATAGTAGTATGTATTAAACAGGTGCCGGATACTAAGGGCGGTGTTGTATTTAACCCGGACGGTACATTGAATAGAGGTGCGATGCTTACCATCATGAACCCGGATGATAAAGCCGGTTTGGAAGCAGCACTGAGAATTAAAGAAGAAACAGGTGCAGAAGTTACTGTTCTTACCATGGGACTTCCAAAAGCAGAAGAAGTTCTTCGTGAGGCAATGGCAATGGGCGCTGACAATGGTATCCTTGTAACAGACCGTGTACTCGGTGGTGCTGATACTTGGGCTACTTCTACAACAATTGCCGGTGCACTTCGTAACATTGATTACGATTTGATTATCACAGGCCGTCAGGCTATCGATGGTGATACTGCACAGGTTGGTCCACAGATTTCCGAGCACTTGGATATTCCGGTTATCTCTTATGCACAGAATATCAAAGTGGAAGGTGACAGCGTAATCGTTGAGCGTCAGTATGAGGACCGCTACCATGTAGTAAAGGCTAAAATGCCTTGCCTGATCACTGCTCTTTCTGAGTTGAATGAGCCACGTTATATGACTCCGGGCGGAATCATGGACGCATTTGACAAAGAGATTACCGTTTGGGGACGTGCAGACCTTAAGGATGTAGATGATTCTAACCTTGGTTTGAAAGGATCTCCAACAAAGATTGCTAGAGCTTCCGATAAGGTTCGTAAAGGTGCCGGCGAAGTCGTTACTCTTGACCCAACAGAAGCTGCTCAGTATATTGTAGATAAGTTTAAAGAGAAACATGTAATCTAATTATTATAAAGGAAAAGTGGTGAAAAAAATGAGTTTAGAAGAATATAAAGGTGTATATGTCTTTGCACAGCAGGTAGACGGAGAAGTAAGCGGAATCGCTTACGAGCTGCTTGGTAAAGCAAAAGATCTGGCAAAAGATTTGAACGCAGAAGTTACCGCTGTTTTGCTTGGTTACGGTGTTAAAGACCTTGCAGATTCTTTGGCTGAGTATGGTGCAGACAAAGTAATCGTAGTGGATGACAAAGAACTTGAAGTATATCGTACAGAGCCATATGCTCATGCACTTGCTTCTGTAATCAATGAGTACAAACCTGAAATTATGTTGGTTGGTGCAACAGCAATCGGCCGTGACTTAGGTCCTCGTGTATCGGCACGTGTAGCAACTGGTCTGACTGCTGACTGTACAGTACTTGAGATTGGTGATTTCACCGATAACATGACAAAGGAGACCATTCCAAATCAGCTTCTTATGACACGTCCTGCGTTTGGTGGTAATACAATCGCTACGATTGCATGTCCATACAACCGTCCACAGATGGCTACCGTTCGTGCCGGTGTTATGCAGAAGATTGACCCAATTAAGGGTGCAAAAGCTGAAGTAATCGAGTACAATCCGGGATTCACTCCGGACAATAAATATGTTGAGATTCTTGATGTTGTGAAGTCTGTAGCTGACACAGTAGATATCGCAGATGCTAAGATTTTGGTATCCGGCGGTCGTGGTGTTGGAAGCGAAGAAAACTTCAAACTTCTTCAGGATTTGGCAGATGTACTTGGCGGAACAGTAAGTTGTTCCCGTGCTGTTGTAGAGAATGGCTGGCTTCCGGTTGAGCGTCAGGTAGGACAGACCGGTAAAACCGTTCGTCCTAACGTATACTTCGCAATTGGTATTTCCGGTGCTATTCAGCACGTTGCAGGTATGGAAGAATCTGACATTATCGTTGCTATTAACAAAGATGAGACAGCTCCAATCTTTGATGTAGCTGACTATGGTTTGGTAGGCGATTTGAATAAGATTGTTCCTCAGTTGACAGAGATGCTGAAAGCAGAATTGGCTGAGAAAAACTAATCTTTAGGCGAGAAATCATTTGATAAAAAAGAAAACAATAAATTACAGTTTGTGGTTTATTGTTTTCTTTTCATTTGAGGGTGTTTAGGTGATGAAGAAAAAAGTATATCAAAAACACTATGCGTTTATTGTAGAAAACCCGGAAGATGAATTTTGGGAAAAGTGTATGTCTTAGGACAGGATGGTACAAATCAAGTAGATTCGTATTTTTTTGTGTCGATTTAACAGAATAACAAAAATGTGTTTTTTATCATAAAGCACTGCTAGTTTGTCTGTTGGCAGTTATCATGACATTTTTATTAACTGCCTGCGGTGTAAGTGGCGACCAGATTGCTGTAAACAAGCCGTAGCATAAAGGCTCAAACGCCAAAAAACGAATTGCCGGTGTCCTGATTTGTGCAGGATTTATTGCTTCCGTGATTTGGAAACGAATCAAAGCAAAGAAAAATGGTTATCAGCAGAGTAACCTTTACGGTGATATCGCAAAATGTGTTATCATTACCGCAGTAGCAACCGTTGCCTTTGATGTAATTTCTAAGAAAAAACAGAGCAGTAAGTAACAACAAAGAAACACCTCGTGTGAGACGGGATAACGCAGAGCGTTATAGTCTCCCACGAGGTGTTTTTTTGTTGTTTAGTAATGTTCGAGGGGGGAGGTGGAAAGTTGCATAGAATGTAAATTGGTGCCAAGTATTCAGTTTTGTGAGCATACTTTTTGGACAAAATGAGATGAAACGTATGACCGAAATATGTTGTTGGGGGGATAAATAGAATAATTTCACTGTGTTAAAATTTAGGAAAATGATTTAAGAGATTGAAGGTAATGTGAGATTGTTGTCTATTAATGAAATAGCGGACATCTCACATTTTCTTTTTTTTGTTGAAAATTAGGAAAAAAGTTTGGGGGCAGGAGTGATAAAATGGAACAAAATGTTAAATGAAAGGAAGTTGGAGAAATGAAAAAGAAATTATTTGTGTTATTTAGTATGTGTTTTCTGGTGTTAGTGGGGTGTGGAAGTAGTGACAATAGCAATCAGACCAATGCGGAGCAGAATAATAAATTTATTGGTGCATGGCAAGGTCAAAGTCGTAAATACTGTTGTATTTCCTCATCAGGAAAAGCGTACATCGGAATTGTAGAAGGTGGTGAGATGAGTGTAGAAGGAAAACAAATATTTGAGTATGAAATAGATGGAAATACCATTAATTTGAAGAATGATGTAACAAGTCATTCTCTTGAACTGAAGGATGATGAATTGGTTGAGAAAGATGGAACTACATATTATCAAACGAATAAAAGTGTAAGTATTAATTCGGATGAAAAGGATGAAAGCCGTTTGTTAGATATGGTGGAACGGAAAGAATAAAGTATGGAGGAAAAAATATGGCGAATGAATTAGCAACATCAAAAGACATAACGAATTACCTTAAGCATGTATTTGATTTAGAAAAAATGTTATACCAACAGAATGAGATTTTAGAACATTTACGAGATTCTATTGGTAGTGTGAATTATCAAATGAAGTTGGAACCAGAAATTTATCAAGAAAAAAGACCAAGTGTGGTGGGAGGAATTATAACAGCAATTGTATGTGCTTTTTTTGCAATTTTAGTTTATTTTGGTTATGTTTTTTTGAAATCACCAGAAGGTGGAGCTCCAGGATGGTTTTTAAACATTATGCTTGGAATTATTGGTATATTTGTTTGTTTTGTGGTAGGTGGAATTATTTTGGTTGTGTCTAATGTGGTTCAGACGCAATCATATAATCAGCAGGTGCGTATTACAAATCAGGAAAATATTGAGGAAATTCAGCGTTATAGAAAAAATTTACTGGAAAAGGGAAAGACACTAAACGATGAATATGCTCTTTTGGCAGATGAAAGAAAGAAGACAAAAGCAGTACTTAATAAATTTTATTCCACCAATGTAATATATCCCAAATATCGTTCTTTACCAGCTATAGCATCGTTGTTTGAATATATGCTATCGGAAAGGTGTTATGGGTTGACAGGACATGAGGGGGCATACAATTTATATGAAAATGAACTTCGTTTGGGACATATTATTAGCACATTAGATTCCATTTCGAGTGACATAAAAGAAATAAAACAGAATCAAAGAATGTTGTATGATGTTGTGTCAGAATCTCAAAAAATGACTAAAAGTATGTTTGAGCAGCAAGTTATCAATGGTCAGGTTTTATGCGATATACGAAAAAGCAATCAGATTATGCAGTACAATCAAAGTCAAATTGCGAATCGCATGGAACATATGCACTGGCTGGAAGAACAAAAATATTTGTGGGGATAGTAAAAACAAATTGTATGTAATAAAAGTAGAATTAGAAACTGAAAGGAAGTTGGAAAAATGAAAAAGAAAATAGTTGCTATCGTTTTAGCAATGGTGTTGCTAGTATCACATCAGATAACAAATAAACCGACAACAAGTAAAGCTCAGCAGGATGCGGCCAGTTTGGCACAGAATTTGAGTTTTACAGGAACTTGGAGCAGTGATAAGTGGCTTATGTCAGAGGAACAGGAGGACTGGTATAAACTGGTTATTTCATCAGATGGACGTGTTGAGTTAAAAGTGATGTCATATATTGATGGATTTACATATTTTCAGTTGTATACATCTGATTTTTCCGAAGAATTATACAGGGATAATGCATATGATGGAAATATAACACAACCGGATACAGCGGTAGCAAATTATTCATTATCAAAGGGAACCTATTATTTAAAAGTTGATAATGGGTCATATATAGGTAAATATCGTTTAAATGCATCGTTTACCAGTTATGGAGTAAACGATAATAATGCGCACTCTTATGATTCGCCGCAAACGTATACTTTGGGAACTACGATTACGGGCGCAATTACGGCAACAGATGACCAGGATTGGTTTAAGGTAGTGATTCCGAAAAATGCTTACTATGTGTTTTCACTTTCGTCCTATGTAGCTCCGTACACAAATTTTTGGATATATAATAAAGACCTTTCTGAAACAGAAGAAAATGGAGATGCTTTGAGTTTAAAATTCCAAGTCCGGCATGGTGTGCTTAGAAAAACCTTTTCGTCCATTTTGGGGATATTCCGGAACAAAGGATAAATCAAGATTCAGAAAAAGTGAATCGTAAAACTTTGCAACTGGTTGTGAAGTGAAAAGACAGATGTCTTTCAAAATTTCTTGACGGTAGATAACAATCAGCTCCTTTCGGTGAATTGATTTTGACAACTTAATTATACCATTTGGAGTGGGTTGTTACTATAAATTTGTAGTGATAAAAGAGGTTGCCATGCTTCGCAAACCTGTATAAATACTTAATGTGTGGAGTTTTGCCCATGGTTATTTTAGAACAAAAAAAGAGGTGGTTTTTTAACACTACCTAAAAAAACGATGGAGGAATTGACTATGAAAAATCAAAAAAATGTGATACGAGAAATTAGGGGAATGGCAATTATATTTGTGTTATGTGTTGTGCTTTGGGAAGGTTTGGGAAGTCCAATAATTAGTAAAGCTGCAGATATGATAGTGACTGGAGGCAGGACCAAACAGAGTGCAGTTCAATTGACAGAATATAATAAATCATACGCTAACCAGATAACATCGGCAAACAGTGATTCGTGGTTTTATATCATTACACCTAATGAGGATGCATATTATAATTTTTATGTAAAAAATGTGTCTTTGTTACCGGTAACAATAGGAGGTCATACGCAAGGAGCACATGTTCATTTGTATTCTCAATTAGGAGAAGAGATAATACAGGTATATGGAATATACGAAAATGGAGAGAACAACGAAAGTGTGAAATTAGAAAAGAATACAAAGTATTATGTTAATGTTCACGCAGGTAGTAGTTTGTCTTGTGAAAGCTCATCGGTAGGATTTATCAGATTACGGATTGATTGTAATAAGGATAATGTGAGTGATAGTAAAGATTCATCAACACAAATAGGAACAGACCAGATTATTACTAATACTTTAGATGGAACTGGTGATGATGATTGGTATAGTTTTAATACTGGCAATAAAAGTATCTATAGGATGTATGCAAAGAGCATGGGACTGAACCCGGGCAGCATTGGAGGACATCCATATTATGTACATATGCATTTGTACAGTAACCTGGGAGAAAGCATTGCCACGCTGTATAGCAATAATGTAGAAATGTCAGGGAATATTAAGTTGGAACAAAATACACAGTACTTCATTGTGTTGCATTCAGGAATGGCAGCGTGGGTAGGGTGTGATGGAAATGGCGCATCAATACCAGTAGGAAAATATTCATTTAGTGTGTTTCCGAAAGAAAGTTTGTATAAGTATTGTCAACACGATTATGAACAGACCATAGTTCAATCATCCTATACAAAAAAAGGGTATACACTTAATGTATGCAGAGAGTGTGGGAAAAAGTATAAGAGCAATTATACAGCAAAAAAGAAGTTGGCAAAAGGAAAAATCAGTACTTTTGGGGGAGTGATTTCTGGAAAGAAACGATTTTCGATTAGTTACTATAGGATTAATGATGTAAGTGGATACCAAATCCGCTATTCAACAAACCCCAAATTTAAAAAGTCTGTTAAGGTTATAAAAGTAGGAAAAAATACAACAAGAAAAACGGTTAAGAAACTTAAGAAGGGAAAAAAATACTATGTTCAGGTAAGAGGATATAGAAAGGAACATGGGAAAATAGTGTATGGCAAATGGTCTAAAAAGAGAAGTGCAAAGGTAAAATAGAAACTAAAAATATGAGGAGCAAAAAAAATGGAGAGATTATTATTTGAATCAAAAGGTGCGCCGACAAAGGCAGTTGTTATGTCAGGTGTAGGTGGTGGAATACTTGCTGTTTTGGGAATTGTTATTATTGTGATTTCACAGATGAAACATGCAACACATTCGGTGTATAGTGGAGTTTATGGTGGTGCGATGTCATACTCCGGCAGTTATGGAGGCGGATATTTAGTTGGTGAAGGGGCAAGGACGATGCTTATTGTATTTGGTGTCGTTAGTATTTTAGCGGCAATAGCATCTTTGTGTAGTTTGTTTGGAATTGCAAAAACCAGACTTATGGTATATGATTATCATTTAGAAGGAAGTTATTATATACCGATATTAGGTTTAACAATCCGTCGAGATTATTATGTAAAATATCAAGATATTGCTGGAATTACTAGAAATCAAAATGTTTTGATTATTCATATGGTGGGAACCCAGCAAAGAATTGCGGTAAAAAATAATCAGATGGCAGAAACGGCACATCAAATGATTCAGCAATGTATTGATTACATGAAATATTCACAACAAAATCAGGGGACGGTGAATTAAGATGGCAATGAAAAAAACAATGATGGTATTGTTAATGGTTGTTTTATTAGCTGGAATATTGTATCCACAAGGTGTTCATGCTAAATTAAAGAAGGGCATATATTTTAGTGGTTTAACTGGGAAAAGAAAAGACTTATATTCCGATATTAATATTAAGAAACTTTCAATGAAGGCAAATCGCTTAATTGTATATGGTAAGTTTCAGTATTCAAAGTCAATGAAGAATTTTTGGGCAGGTAAAAGAGTTAACCTCAAATACAAAAAAACAGTTTTTCCTTTAAAGAAAAAATGTAAAATGATATCCAGCGGAGGAGAAGGGCGTCCAGATAAATTGACTAAAAAAAGTTTCTTAAAACTGGCAAAACTCTACAATGGATTAGGGTTGAGCATAGTGGTAGATAAAAATGGAAAAGTAACAAAATTAGATATTTCATCATGATATCAATTCTGAAAAAGGAGTTTTATTTTATGAAACAATACAAAAAAATCCTATGTGTATTTATGTTGATTTTTGGCGTGATAGCAGGTCAGTTATATAGTCCTGCGTCAAGTGCAAAAATAAGCAAGAAAAAGCAGCACAAAATGTATCAAAGTCTTATCAAAAAGTATGATACACGTATGAAGAAATTAAGTTCCAAAGTGGAGAATTATACGGAAAAACCACGTACATTTTATGTGTTTGCAGATATTGATAAGAATGGTGTGGATGAGTGCATTTTGCGCTATGTTGATGCATCCAAATGCAATACGGCAGACATATATAGTTTTGGTGAAACAACAGCAGTATATTCCATTGTAAAGGGAAAAGTGAAACCGGTTATTAAGATGCCACAATATTTCAATCCATATGAACATGATGATTATTGTGCAATATACAAAAAAAGCAATTATATTGACAGAGGTTTTAGTCATGGCTCTTTGGACCGGATGTTTTACAAGTACAAAAATGGAAAACTTTCTTCAAAAGGTGTCTCATATACATCAACTGTAGATGAGAATAATAAGAGACATACAGAAATTAATGGTGTAAAAGTTAGTTATAAAGTTTATAAGAAAAAATTAAAAGCACTTATTGGCAATAAAAAAGGGTATAAGATGAAACGTTTCTAGATATGTCTGTACAAAAGGAGGTGACAAACTATAAATAGTCAAGAGGTTTTTGAAAAAAATTATACTTG
>NZ_QUDR01000048.1:2659-2968 GCF_003477605.1 Clostridium sp. AF37-5 | reverse complement strand
CATCTGTTTCCGGTTATTGTTGGCGTCATAGGTATAGGAAATATCTTCCCTTCCTGTTTTTGTTTCTCTGGTAATACGGCCAAGCATATCATAGGTGTAGGCTGCTGTTTTTTTCGTGCTCTTTCCCTTCTTATCCATAACGGTAGAAACTTCTTCTGCTTTCTGTCCGTTTTTGAGATAGGTACTGCTGTACTTGGAAACCACACCTTTTCCCGTCTCGTTTGTCATAGAAGTTAAACGGTTCTGGTAATCATAGCCATACGTGGTTTTCAGTCCGTTTGCCGCCTGTCTTTCGCTAAGGCTTCCCTC
>NZ_QUDR01000048.1:0-2649 GCF_003477605.1 Clostridium sp. AF37-5 | reverse complement strand
GCTTCCCTCCGTATCATAGGTGTAAGAAACAGCCTGGTTTCCTTCGCTGTCTTTGACGGAAATCAGTCGGGAACTGCCATCATACTCATACGACAGAGAAAGTTTGGTATCCTCCCCTGCTTTTACGGAAAAAGTGGATTTGTTCCCCTTACTGTCATAGGTATAATTCTTTACGACATCCTTATTTTTTGTCAGTTTGGTCGTTTCTTTTGTGACCTGGCCGGATACATCGCCATACACAAACTGTGTATCATCCTGTACTGCCACATCTCCATAGGCATTGTAGCGGTAAGTATGTACGGTTTCTTTTCCGGTCTTTTTCTCCTTCGCTGTCCTCTCGGTCAGCCGGTTCTGGTTATCATATGTGTTTTTCAAAGTATTTCCGTTTTTATCTACGGTTTTCGTCAGGTTGCTGTTGCAGTCGTAAGTATACGTTTCCGCCACATTCTCATTGTTTTCATTGACAACAATCTACCTCCTTCTATGTCCACTTTATGTAGCTGCTTTTCTTCATATCATTTGATATAACGCTTTAGCAATATAAAAACTATATTTATTACATTAACAAGCACAGATTTTATCAATTTATGTTTTCATTCATGCAAAATACAACATTCTAGCCCTCAATATGTTGCATCGTATTGGATATATTTATTTTCCCCAGCCACAAGCAAATATGGTCCTTGTAAATTAATATTCTCAGTCTTATTTCGGAGCCCATTATATAATATATCGCTCTTTTCCGTTTTTAAGTTTATTCGTTTAATCATATTTTTTTCATAGCAAATCGCATTCTTTTCATTGGATGCAATTTGCACACATCCCTTATCCCTCTGAAAAAGAATTTCCACATCATTTGTTAGCAGATTTACTTTATAGACATATGACTTAACAACATTATTTATAGGTATTTCCATATTACGCAATCGTACATCTTCTTCCCATATATTAACAACTCCGTAGATATATTTACCTTTTTGGTACTCGTTAAAACCATAAAGAAAGTCGCTGTCATATCCGATTTTCTTTTCTAACACCTTCTGATAGTTAGCATTTTTTTGTTTTTCAGTTTTCATTTCATCCCATATGTATGCACTCATAGCCGGAATATTGGAATACTCTTTTTCAGTAGAAAAACAACCATTGGAATTAGCATAAAAAGTTCGTTCTCCGACCTTACATACTCCTTTTTTGTCTTCTTTCATAGTATTTACCTTACCAGCAAACTTATCTTCCTTAATCCATGCATTTGCCATAATTCCATTATAATTTACATACGGCATATTTTGCTCTTCATCCTGCCAGTATTGTAAATAAAGAATATCTTTATCCATTGCCATGTAATTACACTTTTTCTCATGCCTTGCCTCTATGTAATGCCCCTCAAAATCGTAACTATATATTACTGCATCATCACTTGAATAATTATCTCCACATTTTAATATAAACACATGGTTCATACCAAGCGCAATCTGGTTTGGAACAAAATCCAGTTTAATTATTTTTTTATTCTCACTTTTCTTATCTGTAAATTCTACATTTCTTCCATTTATTTCTGCCCAATAATTTTCATTTTCAGCATAATAATTCACGTCTCCATAATGTATAATTAAAACTGATTTATCCAATTGACAAAAATCCAAATCACAACAAATACCCCCCAAAATTATTATTAGTATCATAATATATTTTTTCATATTAAAACCGCCCCTTTAATCTGTAGCCTATTATATATTGCCTGCCACGAAACAATTGCTTATTATTTCGTGCCATTCTAAATTTAGATGCTATACTATCTGTCCCGTCATTGTATACATAATATCCTCGCCTACGATCTTTTGCTAAAACTGCAAAAGTATGTACTCCACTAAAAAGGCCCCCCTTATTGTATACTGATACAATGTATATTTTTCCCTTTTTTATTTTTATATTTTTGGAATTTGCACACACTGTATACTTTATACCATAATGTTCAAGAATATTCCCAATTTTATAAGGTGTTGTTCCCCATACACCATTTCTCATACTATATCCTTTTAACTCACTATATTTAATTAAACCTGAAAATGAAATACCACGATTTTTTTTAAGCGAAATTGCATTATAAATAGCCACTAATTCACAACCAGTATTTGCTATTTTGCTATCTCCATAAAGCATATTACCTACCGGATAATCCTTTTGGTTATAAATAAAATTGCCTCTTAGTTTTTTTTCTAACTTCTCATTTTCCTCATAATTAAATTTTGCTATCACATCTTGTCCATTCATTATTCCTTTATATCCAGATATTCTCATATATTGTTTGCCAATCCATTCAAGCCATCCATGCCCACTCGGGTCCACCATATTCACCCCGTCATTCGCACAATAGGTATACAAATGCAGACTCAGTGGCTCATCACTTTCCCCGGTATAGGTATCTCTTGTGATAAATCTTCCTACTCCCGGCTCATAGTATCTTGCCCGCAGATAGACTTCCTCCGTCTCTTTATCGTAGTATTCCCCACAATAACGGTACGGGTTCTCATCCTTTTTCTCCGGTTTTACTTCGTTTCCAAAGGAATCATACTCATATGTCTTTGTGACATTTCCGGATTCATCCAAAAGCTGCACCACATTGCCGTGCATATCTGTGACATAATACGT
>NZ_QUDR01000047.1 GCF_003477605.1 Clostridium sp. AF37-5 | reverse complement strand
TTACAAGTATAATTTTTTTCAAAAACCTCTTGACTATTTATAGTTTGTCACCTATATTTCTATATCTTGCCCCAACATTGACTTATAGTATACCTTCATCATTTCCTTAGATAAATCAATATATGACACTTCTCCCTTTGAATCCGCTACCATCTTAATAATATCATTTTTGATATTATTAAATAAACTATACAGTGCAGTTCCGTGTTCATCAGTCATCCTAACTTTTGCAATCGAAACTATTCCCATATTATTAAACGCATCTGTAATAATTGTTCTTACCATTTTGGGATCTAATTCTGCATTTTTTTTTCTTCCTGCAGAAAACTCAAAAGCAAATGTTTGTGCATCCATTTCAGCTGCTTTGATTAGCGCTTCCTCATAAGGTGCCCCTTGTGTTGGTACAAATTGTTTGGCGTTAGAAATTTTTATTTCAACTTTGCCAAATTTACTATGCGGATTATAGAAATCTGTTTCAAATTTAACAGGCTCAAGATAACATACAGGCTGTTCATAAAAGGAGTTTATATAATTTGTTATTGTATACGCAGAGTATCCACCTCTATTTTTCATTAACATAGTAATCCCTTTAGTTGCATCGTATAGTGCAACCGTATTTTTTCCAATATATTCATCTTCATCAATATCTATATCTACATGTTTTGCTTTCTCGTCTTTTTTTACAATATACGTGGAACTATATGTTTCCATCTTGACAAAATTCATAGAATATATTTCATCATGCTTTTTTATATCTTCCATACGTCCTTGCTCCGTCCCTAATGGCTTAACCCTCTTCTCCAAATCGTAGGCACTTATTTTTGTAAACCAATGACGCAAATCAAACAACTCATCACATTCTTTATTATCGATATACTTTTTTACATAATAGTATTCACACGTTATACTCACTTTTCTAGCCATTGATTTTCCTCCTCATTTGACAAATTACATATGATAATTTTACACTTACTTTTTCAAAATTTCAAGTATTTTTCCCACACAGATAAAGACAAGTTTGATTTTCTGTACAAACGAACGCTACTACACAAACTTATTAAAATTAATTATAGTATTTGTAACGGCGTTATGCTATAATTATATTAAAAAATTATAAAAATAACCGAAGAGGAGGGAATAAAAATGGCGCTTATCAAATGTCCTGAATGCGGCAAAGAGATATCGGATAAAGCTATATCATGTCCAAATTGTGGATTACCTTTAAGACGAGAAGATAGAGGAACTTATAATATCCACATCAAACGCGAAAAGCAATGGTTTCTGATAAACCCACCTGTAAATATCCAAGTGGATTCTAGCGAGGATTATAAATTGAAAAGTGGTGAGGAAATAACAATTCCTGCGACAACAGGAATGCATAATATACTTTTCTCTTTGGGACCAAGAAAAACGATGGCAAATATTGAAATCAAGGAAGATATGGAAATTATTGTTAGGCTGAATAGAGGATCGGGTGAACTAGAAGTGTCAGGATATGGTATAACAACAACTAATAATTCGCCAACCGTATCTGTCGGTGTTGGTATAGGTGGAATAATTGACAAATAAACGAGGGGATGAAAAAAGTGCTTTGTGCTAACACAAAAATATTGATGTTAGTATAAATCAATTAAAGAAAGTCGAGGAGGAGTAAAAACGATGGAAAAGAAAAAATGTCCCAAATGCAATGTTGAAATGGATGCTTCGAACAATTTTTGTGGTAAGTGCGGATATCGTTTTGAAGAACTGGATAAAAGTAGTGAGTCTGTTTCTAATGCTAAAAAACCAAATTTTCAGAAGAAAAAAATAATTATTATTTTAGCAGTTATATGCGTTGTTACTATGGCTCTCATATTTATTTTGTTTCCTAAAATAAAATCTACAGTTGAAAAGAAAAATAAATATAGTAGTGCATTAACTTATATAGAAAACAATAAGTATCAAGATGCTATTAATATTTTGCGCGAAATAGATACATACAAAGATTCTCAAGAAAAATTAAACGAATCATATTACAAATTGGCTGAAACGAGATATAAAGAGGGGGATTTAAAAGCAGCAGCAGAAAATTATTATTCCGCCGGAAAATATGGTGATGCAATGAGAAAATATACATCTACAACTTACGAATATGGTAAACAACTTGTTGCAAAGTGGGATTATATTAATGCAGCAAAACAATTTAAAAAAATAGATTACAATGATAGTAAGGAATTAGCATCGTTATATGTCCAATTCGACACTAATAGATATCACAATCACAAATTTTACTATTATGCCGAAGAATTTGAAGACAAATTAAATTCCTTACTACAAGAAGAAAATGAAAATTTTTCTGCAAAAATTGATGATGATAACATAACAGACACTCCTGTTATTTATGTGTACAATAAAGAAAAATTTACGGGTGTCTATCTTTCTCTGGCAAAGTATGACAAGAATGGAATGTGTGAGGGATTTGATATACGTTGGACGAATGTTTCTAAAAGTGAAGAAAATTTTGGAACAGCAACCTATATTTATTCAATCCTTTTAGCCGATTGTTCGTTAACTGCACAGGATGCGAATGATTATTATATGGAATTGGTGAAGAAAGCAGAAAAAAACATTTTATGGGGGAAGGCTTTTTGTAATGATACCCGGAATGGTATATCATATCATTTTTGGTATTCTTCAGATGATAATGAAAGTGGTTTGCTAATAAACAATTCTGATGAATAACTGATGATGTATTGATGTCTATTATATGATATATTACGATATGTAATATGGGGAGATATCCACAGCATCGTGTAGAGCGAATACAAAAAATACTATAAGAAAACCATATAGATGATCTGACTGTTTATGTTTTCAGACAATAACCATTATATTTTTAAAGATGGTCAGGAAATTCAAACCTAGTTCTATAGTCACACAAATGCCTTGCTAACGAGATTGCTATTAGTAGCGAGGCATTATTTTAGTGGCACAGCATTTTCGGAGTGTTTATTCACTTCCGATATAGTAATCGCATGGAATCTCTCGTCCTTTCTGCAATCGTGGTAAAATTGGGTTGTCATTGTCTTAATGGATTTCAATTTCTATTAAATCCCAAAGTGCCTAAATTTTATAACTGTTTTTACTATATCCGATTTCTTCTTTTCTTACAATCCCCATATATG
>NZ_QUDR01000046.1 GCF_003477605.1 Clostridium sp. AF37-5 | reverse complement strand
CACAGGCTTATAGCCGCAGAGGAAACCACCAGCTGAGCTGGTGGTCATGATTAATCTCCCCATCGTTCAAAAAATATGACGTTAATGGTAAGTTTGTGAGTTTTGCAAACTCTTTAATAAATGACGAACCTCTGGTGAGATTATTGTATTTTCTTTTTGCAAATATACAGGCCTTGCATCAAGCTGGGATTTCATAATCCGGAATGATTCCTCAATTCTCCAAAGGTTGTGGTAGGCTTCATATATGTCTTTATCAGACATGGAAAGTTCTGACGTGACCAGCATGTTATATCCTGCAAGTTCAAGAGATTTTTTTATGAGTTCTTCATTCAAAGTCATCAATGCATTCCTTGATTCGATACAGAACATCGCCCTTGGCATTTTTAACATCTCTATAATCATTTGGCAGGAGTACCCATGTTTTTTCTTTTTCCGGAAGTTGCTTTACGGACTTTGAAAAGATATACCTATCACCATTTTTAACCGCATGAAAAATGTTTTCAGAGCAGTTAAGCCCCTTATCTGCAATCTGTATGGTTCTTCCTGATACAGAATTTCTTGTTTTGAGCTCATCAATGACATTTCGAATCACTGGCTTTTCACTTTGATTTCCCGGAAACAGTTTCATGCCTATAGGAATCTGATTTGCATCAAGAAGAAGTCCAAGACCAACGATGGGTTCTTTGTTTTTTTTAAGAAATATGCCATAAAAATGCACCCTCTTATAGTACAACACCATAGCACTATAAAAGCAAGTATAAAATAAAAAATTTGTCAAGTTTTTTTGAATAAGAAAAAATATAGTGCTAAATACTAAAGACGGGAATAGTACAGTAAAAGAAAAGAATAGTATATTTTTGATTTGTTCAAATTATTTTATACTAGAGTAAAATAAATAAGAAGGAGGTTTTTTGCAATGAGCAAAAACAGGATTTACCGTGTGGCATGTAGTGTATTGCTATGCATATTGATGTTGGGGTCAATTTTAGTGCCAAGTAGTAGTGATAAGAGGAGTTCGGCAGCTTCGAGCAGTTTATTAAGTACGTATGGTTCTTTATTTGGAAGATCAGGAAACTGCGTATCATTAAGCCAGTTGCAGAATTCGAGTACATTGGCACACATTAAGTCACAGTACAACAGTATTACATTGGAGAATGAGATGAAACCAGACGCATTGTTGGGTTATTCTCCATCCTTGATTACAAGAGACTCCGCAAAGAATCTTGGATACTATGTATCCGGTTCCTTTACAGAATCCTATGTGCCAAAAATCAATTTTGACACGGTAGACAAAGTTTTGAAAATTTGCTATGAGAACGGAATTGGGGTTCGTGCTCATACACTTGTATGGCATAGCCAGACACCAGATTGGTTTTTCCGTGTAGGATATTCTACCAAATATGGTTATGTATCACAGGATCAGATGAACAAACGTATGGAGTACTACATTAAGACTGTTATGAACCACGTATACACAAGCAAGTATGGTAGTTGTGTATATGCTTGGGATGTAGTAAATGAGTATCTTCATGCAACAACATCCGGTTGGGAGAAGATTTATGGTGCGCGTACAACAAGACCAGCTTTTGTAAAACGTGCGTTCCAGTATGCATATGATTGTATCAAATACTTCGGTTTAACAAATAAAGTAAGTCTTTTCTATAACGACTTCAATACATACATGGAAGTAAATGATGTAATCACAATGATTAATTACATCAACTCAGATGGCAAGATTTGTAATGGTGTGGGTATGCAGTCTCACCTGTCAACATCATATCCAAGTGTGGCTTATTATACACAGGCAGTTCAGTCCTTTGTAAATGCAGGTTTTGAAGTACAGATTACCGAGTTGGATGCAACCAACAAAGGAGATCAGGATTTGGCAAATTATTTGTACAGTCTGATGAAGAATGTGATTAGTATTAAGAAAGCCGGAGGAAAGATTACAGGTCTTACTATTTGGGGACTAGCAGATGATGTAACCTGGATTAAAGGACAAAAACCATTGTTGTTCTCTACCATTGGAAATCCAAAAACTGCATATTGGTCTGTTCTTCAGGCGTATAAGGATTCGGGAGTGACTCAGGCAACTGTAACACCAAGCAGTTCAAGTTCTACTATCAGCAATGGCTGGTACTACATCAAGAATGTTAATGCACAAAAATATCTTCAGGTTAAGAATAATCAGGGAGGAAACAGCGTTAACGTTGAAATCGGAACTGGAACAGGTGTTCGGGGACAGAAATGGTATGTGACTAATACCAGTGATGGTTACTTCACATTGAAGAATGGTAATGGCTACATGTTGGATGTACAGTATGGTGCAAACAACGATGGCCAGAATATTCAGACATATTCTGCAAACAATGCAAATGCACAGAGATTCAAAGCAGTTAAGATTGGTAATTCCAATGCATATGGTATCGTTACAAAGATTTCCAGTGGTAAGAAAGCATTAGATGTATATAACTGGAGCAAATCCGATGGAGCAAATGTATGTCAGTGGTCATACTATGGAAATGCTAATCAGCAGTGGATTTTCGAAAAATGCTAAGATAGACCATAGAAAGAAGATCTTTATACAAAAAACCAATATATGGTGCAAAATGGCCGGGTGGACAAATGTTCATCCGGCCATTGCTCTTTTGGAGGTGGAGTCTTTGCTGATATCAAACATTTGTTAGTGTATAATTTTCATTGGCAAAAATAAGTAATTAAAAAGGGAAGAAGGAAATTCCCTCTTCCCAATCATACAGTTTTTCTTTATTATGTTAGTTGCGAAAAAAACAGATAAAGGAGACTGTATGATGAAATCTATTGTAGACGAAAACTTAGTATCTTTCAAGATGTTGGAGCAAAAAATATATGATTATGTTTGTGAATTTGGTCGCCTGATCACCCAGCAGGTCCTTGAATCCTATGATGCCAAGTTGGCAGAAAGCCGTGACAAAAAGACCTATCGAGGAAAAGGAAAGCGGAAAACCAGTATCAAAACCGTGTACGGCGAAGTGGAGTACAGACGAACGGTATATCGCACAAAAACCAAACAGGGAGAAACGGCATATGTCTATCTGCTGGATGAAGCCATGCAAATGGATAAGACCCACGCAAAACAGGCATCAACCATTGGCTTAATAATAAGCTGGCGATGTCATAAGTGCTTTTCAGCAGATTCACCTGCTAGTTTCTTTTCGTCACGATACTTACCAAAATGCTTGACCATCTCAGTAGGAGAGACACTGGCTATGGCAGACCACACGCTGTTAGATCCGTCCTGGTTTGCATATGATACGCCGGGACTGTGGAATAATTATACCCACAATGGACTGCTGTATCTGTATACCCCGGACGGGGAACAGAAAAGCCGGTGGATCCAGATGATC
>NZ_QUDR01000045.1 GCF_003477605.1 Clostridium sp. AF37-5 | reverse complement strand
GCCCTGTTATCCAAACATAAAAAAGCGTTAAAAGACCTCTTAGTTTCTTATGAAGTGGGTGAGGCTCACCGCAATGTAGAACAGGATGGGGAGGATGCGATTGAAACCAAAACCCAGCGGACAAAGATTGTCAGCCGGGAAGGGCATGACGTATACGGGATTGCCAGCGGATGGCGCTATGACCTTCCGTGGATTGAAACCGTAACACTGGCAGAAGAAGAGGGCTGGGGAAAAAATCCCGCGTATCTTCACTATGGAAGTGCCGGTGTGATTGGGATTGAAACGAGCGCCGATACAGCAGCAAAAACTTACGCAATCCAAGGACTGAGTGGCTACTCTTACGAAGATTTGAAACTGGAGGATTTTAAGCAGACCGTGGATGGCATTTCCTGTACCTACCTGCTTCGTGATAAAACCGGACTTCGCACCTATTTTAACGAAGACGGTGTTGTTGTGCTGCAAAAAGACGCCCATGACAATGCCATTACCTATACATACACCGATGCCATTCATCTGGCAGCCATTACCGATTCCGTCGGACGAAAGATTGTATTTCATTACGAGGGTGAGGGCGATGACAAAGTGCTGAAAACCGTTACCGTGCAGGGAAAAGAAGCGGCAGGTGGCGTAACCAAGAAAACGATTACTTATGAAACGGAAGAAAAAACATATACCCCGCATCACGGAGATGTGTTAAACGGCTTTGTGCTTACGGCGGCAACCGTCGATGGAAGCCGGGAAACCTATACCTACCGGACCGTGGAACGGCTGATGAATACCTCCGGAGCGGGAATCGCATCCCAGCGTGTTTCTACCAACCAGAGCTATCTTCTGACAAAATGTAAGGCAAACGGCAGCGAGACCAACTATGAGTACCGTGCCTGCTCGCTGCGCGGTGAAAAAGAAGGGGGAACCGGACAGAAGAGAGACGTGGTGACGGAGCAGTTTTATGTCACCAGAGAGTATGAAAAAGACAATAAAACCGGAAAGAAATCAAACGGTACAAAGTATGACTATTTCCAGAAAAAAGGAACCGACGGACTCCGTTCCTATGATGATTTCAGGGAGCGGGAAAAAGACGATAAAGGCAACTGGAAAACCGCTTATGAAGTCTGGCAGTACGGAAATGACGGACTCCGCACGGTAACGGTTGTCAGCAGCTTTAATCCGAATAAATATAAAACCAACAAAAAGTATTATGATTATACCTATAAGAAATCCAAAATCAACCCGGATACTTTAAGGCTTAAAAAGGATACCAAGAAAAACGTCAGCCTTTATGTATATAATGAAAATAAACTTCTTACCAATGAGATTCACTATGGCAAAGAAAAAGAAGAAACCATAACCTCTTATGATAATAACGGCAATGGTTCTCTTGTGGTGCTTGAAACCGACAAATCGTATGGAAAGAGCGGCAAAGCGGTTACGACAAAACAAGGGTATACCTATGACCGCTGCCGAAACGTTTTAACTGAAAAAGCAAATGCCGCTTATCAGAAAAAGAATCAGGGAAAAGAACACCTTTACACGACAAACTATACATATCCGGCAGGAACATATCCGGATTCGGACGGTGCTTTTGTCTGCCCGGTGCTTACTCAAGAATCATACAGCGGGGCAAAGACCAAAAACCGCATGGTAAGCACGATGGCGGCAAACGGTGTGGATTATGCCAGCATATCCGAGCAGAAAAGTGTAAACGGCGGTGCATACCGGACACTTACCAAAACGGATTTTACCTACGATGAACATGGCAACGAAACACGGGGCAGAGTTTATCCTTCCTACGATACGGACGGCGAAAAAGAAGTAATTCAGAATGACTACACCTTCAATACACTGGGCCAGCAGACCCAGACGAAGGTCACGCTTACTTCTGCGAAAAATCCATCCAATAACCGGAGTTATGTGGAAGAAAAGACAACGTATGATTCTTTTGGCAACGAGATTTCCTACACCGATGAAAACGGACAGACCTCCAAAACTTCCTATGATGAAGAAACCGGCGAGGAAACCGAAACCATCCGTGCCGTGGGAACCGCGTATGAATCGAAAGACAAGGAATATACCTCCGCGGACGGCTTAAAAACCATGACGGTCGATGCTTACGGACAGGTCAATATCAGTATTCAGGACGGCTTTGGCAACACGCTGATAAGCAAAGATGAGGCGGCCGGCACCTGGACGGAAAGCACCTATGAGTATGGCAGCGAGGGCAACGGCGGAAGCGAAACCGAAGAGACAGAAGACGATGTCGACGAAGAAAAAGAAGAAACATCCCGTCTTTTGGAAGAAAAAACATACACATTTGAGCCAGACGAAAAGAAATTTATTGTCAATGAAAACGGAGAAACCGTGGCAAACTTTTACATGACCGGAAAAGGCAGTGAACTGTTAAGCGGCAGCAAAAACTTTTATGACGACCTCGGCAATGAGATTGGAAGTGCCGAATTTATGAATGGAGAACTGGATAAAGCCCACTGCACTTCCTTCCATTTCAGTAAAAGTGAGACCGAAGTAACCGGCGAAGAAGACGAGGCACAGACGATTACCACCGGTTATGAAAAGGAAATCAATCCGTCTTCTTATACCGAAGAAGTTGACCCGGCAAATTTTTACGACCAGTTTAACGATTCGGTGTTAAGTGAAACAATTACAAAAACCGTAACGGATGCCGAAGGCAACAACCTTTCCCAGACGACTACCTATCTTCGGGGAAAAAATAAAACGGAAACCGTTACCACGTATGAAAATGATGACTTTGGCAGAACGGTCAAAGAAAACACGGTTCAGAAAAAATATCAGGATGGCAGATGGCTTCCGTCTTATGAGACAGAGGTTTCTTATACTTACGATGAAAATGGAAATGTAACCGAAACCGAGACAAAGAGTCGAAAAGAAGGGGAAACCGACTGGCAGATACAGAAAACAAAAGCTGTCTATGACAGTAAGGGACAGGTTACAAAAGAATACAGTCCGCGCGGTGTCAAAGAGAACGTGGCGGCAGCATACACTTATGACCTTTTGGGACGTAAGATCAAAGAAGAACTTCCGCAGAACAAGACAGACGGAAGTGCCGGTTACCAGACCGTAGTAAACGAATATGATAAATCCGGTAACCTTGTGGAAACAAAAGAGCAAATCGAGGGTGACAAGAACAAAGAAATCGAGTATACTTATGATAAACAGGGAAATCTCGTTCAGATTAAAAGCAGTCTGGAAAATGAAAAAGCACAGTATGTCCAGTACGTCTATGACGAACAGGGCAACAAGGTGCGCCGGTTTACCGGTATGACCGGTCCTTTGACAGTAACGGTAGCGGCAGTTGAAAATGCCAAAGACGATGCCGGTAAGGATACCTTTACCTATGGCGGTAAAACGTATGCCGTTTTGGTAACCGGGAAAAAGAAATCCGATACCATCCGGGAAACAAAGTATGTGTATGACACGAAAAACCGTCTGGTTTCTTATACCGACCCGGAAGGAAGAACGGAAACGTATACTTACGACTGCAACAGCAACCTGACGAAAACCGTAGATAAAAACGGAAATACTTTGAAAAACACATATGATAACCAAAACCGGCTGACCGAGAGGACAGCAAAGGAGAAAAAGACCGGAAAAGAAACCGTACATACCTACCGCTACAACGCCTATGGAGATGTGGCAGTACAGGATGATACACAGTTTGTGTATGGCGATGT
>NZ_QUDR01000044.1 GCF_003477605.1 Clostridium sp. AF37-5 | reverse complement strand
CACAGGCTTATAGCCGCAGAGGAAACCACCAGCTGAGCTGGTGGTCATGATTAGCGAAAAAAGAGAAGCGTATTTTTTTTGGGTGAATCCGGTTAGTTTTTTAAATGTAGTAATGAAATGATTGTATATGGTGGTTCCGGTTTGCTCTTTGAAAATATGGCATAAGTGATATTTGCTCAATGACAAGGCATCGGAAAGTGAGGTGAGCGAAATCTCTTCCTGCAAATGTGTTTTGATGTATTCCATAATTTCTTTTACAATCGGTTCGCTCTGGAATGTTTGAGCAGAAACGGAAGAACAAAAAAGGTTATTGACGAAAAAAGTAATTGAATTAAATAAGTATCAACAAGCAAATGATATCCTGCCTGTTTTTTCTGCATAGCGTGCGCCATTGACTGAAATTGCCCGGTAAAATACATCTGTTCGTTTTCTGCTAGAAAAATCACCTACATAATTTTGTTTGGATGAAATCAAGTTAAATGTGATTTCGTCAGAATATTCTTGTATCATTTTATATTCTCCTTAAATAGCAATATTACAAAGTTTTTTAACAATATACCGAAAGTTTTTTTGTATATTTTGAATTATAATCAATTATAAAAGAAAATACAAGCAGACTGGCAGTATGTTAGGCAGTTTCATGGCATGGAAAATGGCAAATGGGTTCATATGATGGATTCAGCACATATCGGATTTCGTAACTGGGATGATAATGACTGGACATATCCTCAGATAAGAATGGTAAATCCGATTCCACGAGGGAAAATCGTAGTTAGTTTCCGGGGAAATTCTGCGCTGGAAAGAACAGGTATGTTCATGGAAAATGAGGGCTGTATTTGTATGGATGCCAGCCATTTTACGAAGAAAGCAGGTGTTAAAGGCGGCAGTTTTGAGGTGATAAAACGACTGGGGCGTACATCAGATGCCATTAAATCTTTTCCGGTTACAAAAAACTGGGAGAAAGAAAAAAATAGACCCTATGTGGAATATAATTTTTATTCCGAGGAGGGCGGAGAATATGAACTGCATTTGTATTTGGCACCACCGGAAAGTTATTTTTCAGTGTAAATAAATAGGAAATTATACCAAATTGACGAAAGCAAAAATGAGTGGTACTATTTTCGTATCAAAATAAAAGATTTAACGGAGGATTAAGTAATGGAGGAACGATTAAAGCGCCAGCTTGATTTTGCTTTGGAAATTGACAAAGAAAAAAATATTTTCAGACAGACTCACCTTTCCGGGCACGGACGCAACGAAAATGATGCGGAGCATGCCTGGCATATGGCGATTATGGCGTATCTTTTAAAAGAGTATGCGAACGAACCGGTTGATATTGCGAAAGTAATGCTTATGTGTCTGATTCACGATATTGTCGAAATTGATGCGGGGGATACCTATGCGTATGATGAGGAAGCGTTAAAGACGCAGAAAGCCCGTGAAGATGCAGCGAAAGAACGAATTTTTTCTATTTTGCCGGAGGAGCAAAAAGAAGAGTTTATGGCACTTTTCGACGAATTTGAAGAGTTTGCCACGCCGGAGTCGAAGTTTGCCCATGCGATGGATAATTTGCAGCCACTTATGTTAAATAACAGCAACGATGGTGGAGACTGGCGAAGGCATGAGGTCTGCGCAGAGCAGGTGTACGGCAGACAAAATAAAACACGCCTTGGTTCGGAGAAACTATATGAAATTACGAAACAGATTATCGAAGAAAATATTGAGAAGGGAAATATCAAACGCTGATGTTTTTTGCTAAAGTCTGTTGACTTTGGAAGTGAGGAAACAGCAAGTTGCTTTTCTAAATGCTAATATGCTGATATGATATTAGTATTGGAGGTGAAAACAATGGAAACAAAAAATGTGATATTAGAACTTCGTACGAAAAAGGGATTATCTCAGGATGAATTAGCTGAGAAGGTAATGGTTACAAGACAGGCAGTTTCACGCTGGGAAAATGGTGAAACTGTCCCCAATACAGAAACGCTAAAGCTTTTATCAAAGGAATTCAATGTTACAATTAATACGCTTTTAGGTGCTCCCAGACAACTGATTTGTCAGTGCTGTGGAATGCCTTTGGAAGATGAAATTGTTAGTCATGATAGGGATGGCTCTTTGAATGAGAATTACTGTAAGTGGTGTTATGCCGATGGAACTTATACCTACAGCAATATGGACGATTTGATTGATGTGTGTGTAAAGCATATGATAAATCAAGGCTTTACAGAAGAACAGGCGCGTGCTCATATGAAAGCAACTCTTCCGACATTGGATTATTGGAAGAAGTATGAACAGCTTAGCGATGATGGGCAGTTTGAAATGTTCAAGGAACAGCTGATTAAAGAAATCAATGAGCTTCCTATTGAAGGGATGCCAAAGGTTGAAAGGCTGAATGCATTAGTTGGGTCCTATGTGAACTTGGCATACCCATTACCAAGTGGTGCAAGTGTTAAGTTCCTAAACGACCAGACAACATATTTGGGAAATCAGTTAGAATCCGAGTTTGGTGATGCCAGATGTTATGGTATTTTAGCAAATATGGATTTTATAATGGTTTGCACATATGAGGCAGAAGGAAAAAATCCAGAGCTGATTCTTTATAAGAAAAGATAGGTATTTATAGCTAGCCATGTTGTGGAAAAAGAAAATGTTGACTGTATTTGCTAATATAACAAATACAGTCAATCATTTTATGGATAAGCGTTGACTGTAAAAAGGGTTTTAATCAAATAGGTCATATAAAAATTGAAATATGGGTGGCTGTAAATGGAGTTTTTTGGAATCAGGTCAACAGCATAACCGGATGAAAGGAAAGAATATGGCGAACTTAATTATAGTATGTGGACCGCAGGCAGTTGGAAAAATGACGGTAGCAGAGAGTCTGAGAGATAAACTGAAATACAACATGATGATGAATCATGACAGTATTGAAATATCAGATAAGATATTTGGATTTGCTACACCTGCACAGAAGGAATTTAATTATTATATTAGAGAAAAAGCATTTCAGCTGGCAGTTAAACATAATGTGGATATGATATTTACTTATGTTGCCGCGTTTGAATTACAGAAAGAAATTGATTATCTAAAAAATTTGGAAAACCAATTTATAAAAAGCGGTGGAAAATTTTATTTTGTGGAGCTTAGTGCAGATTTAGAGACTCGTTTAGAGCGCAATCTGACACCGCACAGAATGGAAAGAAAGGCATCCAAACGTGATGTAAAATGGAGTAGAGAGAATTTACTTAGGGATGCACAAAGACATCAACTGAATACGAAAGATGGAGAAATCTTATTTGATAATCATATAAAAATTGATAACACAAATCTTTCGCCAGATGAAGTAGCAGATATGGTGATTGAGAGATATCACATTGCTGCAAATGAAAAAGACGAAAAGGAGTATCGTTACGGAATATGAAAATATACGAAGTTTCCGAAAGAACAACTAAATTGTTGACAAATATTATAAAAGTTTGGGAGCAGTCGGTTCGTGCAACGCATCTTTTTCTTTTCCCAAAGGAAAGAGGAAAAGGAATTGGCAGACAATTGCTGCAATATGGAATTCATAATTATGAAATTCGAGAAGTGGCAGTGAATGAGCAGAACCCACAGGCAGTAGGATTTTATGAGCATATGGGATTTGCAGCTTATAAAAGAACAGACCTTGATGAGCAGGGAAATCCATATCCGCTTTTGTATATGAAAAGAGGATGAGTATTTATAACTGACCGTGTTGCGGGAAAAAGAAAATGATGATGCTAATTTGTTGACTGGATTTGAAAAAGTTACAAATGCAGTCAACCATTTTCCGAGTAAGTGTTGACCGTAAAAAGAGTTTTAATAAAATAGGTCAAAAAAATAATGAAAATAAATGACTGTTTTTGTAATAATGTTAATTTCAGTCAATAAATAAATTGAAAAGGTTGACCTAAATGAGAAAAAAACGAAAACAGGTCAAATAAAAACGTAAATAGGGATGACTGTAAATGGAGTTTTTTGAAATCAGGTCAACAGGAAGATTGTTATTGTAGAAAAATTTATATGTATGATGATATTCGGAATTTTGAAATAAAAATATCGATGGATAATAGATGTTTGACATAATTCTAGTTTGATGTTAATATAGTGATAGAAAAAGTGCTACCGATAGACGGTTAGCCTGATTGTTTTTTTGCAAAATGATCGCTAAGTTTCTCAGGACTGGGCGGTCATTTTTGTGTTTTATCATTGCTCTTAGAACCAACGGTATAACCAAGAGCAAAGCATGTAATACATAAGCTGATGATGGCTATAAACAATTCCGTTGTAAGCATAAGCACAAATCCTCCTCATGAGATTTCCATAAAGGATTTCTATGTAAACGCAGGCTAATACTCCTGCGACGAAGGCGAACCGCCTACCGAATAGGGTAGCACTAATGATAGTTTAACACACATGTGTATAGTAATCAACAATTGCTTTTTTATACACCTTATTATTTGATACAAAACTGAGTTTGAAATGATGGGTTTGAGTGCCCACGAGACGCAAAGCTTTTCTGCGGAATTACGGAAAACAAAAAAGTGCTAACGAACAATTGACACAAACTACTCAAGTTAGTGTATAATTTTCATTGGCAAAAATAAGTAATTAAAAAGGGAAGAAGG
>NZ_QUDR01000043.1 GCF_003477605.1 Clostridium sp. AF37-5 | reverse complement strand
GAACATAACATACATAAAATTAATATCATTGAAATTATTTTAATTTTTTTCATTTTTTTCATGGATATCCTTTCTCTTAATATGTATAGGTGTATTTAGCTGCTTTTTTTATATCATCATACTTTTTCGATTTGACTCCTAGTTTTTCCACTCCCGTTTTCCATATATCAATTACTGCATTATACAGTTTTCCATTATCCCTTTTATAAAATGTCGCAGTTGTTCCATTCATTTTATTGGTAACTTTTATTTTTTTACCAGTGTTGGGATTGTCTATTTCTCCTTTTGTTGCACAATCTCCTTTCTTGAGTGTTTTACCCTCTTCAGTTTTACCACCCGTATACACAGTAAAATCTCCTGTTCCAGTAACTGTATTTTTCTTTATGACAATTTTATTTTTTTTGTATCCTGCTTTTTTTGTTGTTTCTGGTACGACTTTTCCATATGTATATGTGCCAACCGGTTTTCTTTTACCCCGAGGGAGGGGATTATATGCAAAAGTTTCAGAGAATTGCAACCTTGATGACACCTGTGTCATCAGCATCTCAACTTCTTTATACTCCCCATCTCTCAAAACATATATTGCTTCTTTCTCTCCCCAGTTGTCATACTGAACTCTCATGCCGACTTCCGGTGATGGGTTTACTTCCTCATAGACAGGTAAAAGACTTATTTTTCTCGGCAACTTAGCAACTTCTTCTTTATAATAATCAGGGGAAAGAGCAACTTTTTCCATCACAGATTCTATCGAAGCAGAATCCGGAACTAGACGCCAATTAGAGTCTCCGATATATTCAATAAGAGTATTCGCTTCCATCTGCTCTGGTATTGTGTTTGAAATCGTCGTTTCGGCGGCTTGGGCAGATACTGCTCCCCCCGCCATGAAAATGCATATACTGCATAAAGTAATTGATAAAATTTTCTTGAACATAGATTATGTTCTCCTTTCATTATTTTTAAATTTTGAATATTAAATCATGTGGGCATTTTACCAACATATCCTTTTCAAAAAGAAATGAGTATGTTATAATTGATTTGTGTTTTTTTATGGGCGTTCTTTTCGGTATTCCACTACCATATGAAAAGAACGCTTTTTTCAATGGATTTCCTTTTCTGTTGAATTTTTCTCATAAACATCAAGTTTTCCCCCTTCTCTAAAATACAACTTTCCATCAACTGTCTGGTACACCATTTCGGGATTCTTCAATTTTCCGTCCAGCGAGTTTTGCGGCGTGCTATTCCGTTTTTCAATATTGTTCTTTATACAATCTCCCCATCACTAATTTCAATTACACGCCCGCACCGCGCGGCGACTTCCATATCGTGTGTTACAATAATAACAGTTTTCCCGCCTTGATTCAACTTTTCAAACACGTCCATGATTTCCCCGGATGTCTTAGAATCCAGCGCACCGGTCGGTTCATCTGCAAGTAAAAATGCCGGATTATTTACTAATGCACGAGCAATCGCCACACGCTGCTTTTGTCCGCCGGAAAGCTGGCGAACCGGCTTTTTCGCTAATTCATCAAGACCGACGTTTTTTAATGCAGTCATAATTTTTTCCCTTCGTACATCATTTCCTTTTACTTTTCCAAAAATCAAAGGAATCTGAACATTTTCCTCGATGGTGTATTCATCAATCAAAGCATAGTCCTGCATGACAATACCAATTTTTTGATTGCGAAATCTGGCACGGTCTTTTTCCTTCAAATCTCCTACCGACACCCCATCTACAAGATAACTTCCCTTATCGTAAGAATCAATTGCCGCCAAAATATGCAGTAACGTGGATTTTCCGGCACCGGACTTTCCGATAATTGCCACCATTTCTCCTTCATCAATTGAAAGGTCAATCCCTTTCAAGGCACAAAATTCATTTGTCTTTCCCTTGTTGTATACTTTCACTAAATTTTTAATTTGAATCATAACATTACTCCTTTCGATTTCGTAATACATCCGCAGGTTGTTTTTTTCTTAAAATCTGATACGGTACAATAAAATGGACGGCACAAAGCAACAGAATTACACCACCTAAAAGTACAAGTACCGGAACTGAAAAATTCACATACACGTAATTTTCCAGATGCAGTTTAGCTGTAACTGCTAAGAAAAAGAAAAACATAACAATTGACAAAAACGCACTAAACAAACTCTGTACTAAGGAAAAACAACTGCACTTTTTCCATGGCAGTCCAAGCAGACTAAACACAGCATTATGATATAAATCATCTGCCATATTCAAGGTACATACATTAATTAAACTTACAATAGTAATAATCAATACACTCAGTAAAACCGGCAAATACATCATGACCTTGCGAATCATTTCATGATTTGAACTCGCCATAAATGTTTCCAAATTTGCATCTAACGCTGAATCTTGAGATAACTCACCAAGATTATCCTTTAATACCATGTTATTTCTATTTTTCTCTGTACGACTGATGCCGTCTTTATAGACAATAAAATGTTCCCTGTCATATGTAACCGGCATATTCACTGATTTAGCCCCTGTTTCTGATGTTAGAAACAATACCGTTTGTTCCTGCTCATACCGATAGGTAGAAAAAATATCACGGTAATCATAATATAAACGATTTCCCTGTCCAAAATCATGTCCAAGGATTTGCGCTCCTTCATCTAATACACCAACTACTTTTATGGAAATTGTATGCGGCTTTCCCTGCTCATCTCCATAATCAAGCGATATCCTAGAACCTTTTTTCCATCCGTATGGGTTTTGAGAAACCACAACCGGCATACAGTCTTTCTCCAAAGGCTCGTCCGAAAGCCAATCCCCCTCTGCCAAATCCGGCTGATAATCTTCTATCATTTGATTCGGATATACCGCAACATTAATACCATTCGCAGCTTCTTTGGAAAGCAAATTCTGCGTACCAATTGCAAAAACATAATCAACCTTTTCCATGCCCTTTGCAATAGCATCCGGATTTGCACCATGGTATCCCGATGCAGATAAATAAAGCCCCTCCTTGTGATTCAATTGCGCAAATGGTCGATACAGGCGGTATTCCGCCAAAAGTGTTGACGCAGACACACACAGTACAAACAAAAGTGCTGCCATTTGAAACACGATAAACACATTACGCTTTCCATGCCGTATGTATTCGCTAATTGCTAAAATTCCCATCATGCTTCCCCCCTTCTAAATTGGAGTATACTTTTACGCGTTACCGAGCATGATAAAAGATACCCAAATATAAACGTTATCATCAAAAAGATTCCAATAATACATCCATATTCTCCGACACCGTAAACACGGTCAACATAACGAAACCATGAAAGCATCTGTGGATAAAGAAGGAAACGGAAAATCCCGATTGATACAACAACCACACAAATCATATTACATAGAATTTCCATAAAATACATCATACGTGCCCTTTTCTTGCTGCATCCACATAAAAGAAATACACCCAGATTCTTTCTTCTTTTACGGAAAATATAACTATAAATCATGTACATATTGCATGCTGCCAAAAAAGCCAATATTGCACTTACAACAAGCATAGAATATTTCTGCTTCAAATCCTGATTATTTGCTACATAAAAATCATCTGGTTCTCCACCTAATTTTTTTACATAACTTCTAAACAACTCATACTGCTTTCGTGTCGGAAGTGAGGTAAGTCCGAAAGAAAGATTCTGCCAGACACATTTTTTAGGAAATGAAGTATATGGAACATAAAATGTATCAATATCTCCACAAAATGAATTTGTAGCTACAATTTTATATGTATCCCCCTCCAATTTTACCTCATCGCCATACTTTTTAAGTCTATCTTCCGTTGAAACAAGCACTTTGTTTTTATTGACATAATCTTCATTTGTGTAATAAAAACCATCAATGCCATACTTCATATAAGAATAAACGGTATCACTGAATCCATATTTTCCATTTTTAAGCTGCGCATGGTCAATATAAGAATATTTTCCTGACTTGCTTTGAGCTGTCACATAAAAATAATCCACATTATCACTGTCATTCACCATTGCCCTGAAAAACTCATCTAACTGCTTTGACGTAATATCCGCCTTTTTAATGGAAGCATTCAGCGACCGTGTGTCGTCATAATCATTAATTTCATATAGGTTGTTTTGAAACACGCCAAAAACAAAAAAAATACATAATAGCGCTAAAATTTGCGAAACAAGAAGTATTATAAATATTGACGTGTGTTTCCGAATAAAATCTATCCAATTTTTTAGAATCATTTCTACTCCTTTCCCGTTGTCCCATAACGATAGGAAAAATGATGTTTTTTTGCCCATTTTTCCGCATAGGAATCTTTAGTAACATATATTGTAATTTGCTTCTTCAAATTCTTGAAATGGCGCGTATCTATTTTCTTTATTGATGGCGGAAAAACAACCGTTTCTAAGTTTGGACACCCCTGAAACTCCAATTCTTCAATCCCATCTTCCAAAACAATATGTTTCAGATAATAAGAGGTCTGCTCCAATTGACTTAACATTTGAACCGTTTTAACTTTCTTTTTTTCGTATTTTGCCGGAATATTAAGCGTATCTTTTCCCTTAAACTGCGTCTCTGTATAAATCTCTAATACTCCTCCATCATACAAAGTCATACTGTCAATTGGTTTTCTTGACTGCCCCGACACATCAACTTCTTCCTTTCCAGTGAAGTCCTTAATTATATCAATTGTGTTTTCCTCTGCTCTTTTATTATGCTGATAAGCATACAATGAAATACCAGCACATACAATTGCAATTAAGATAACTGCTAATACAAGAATTCGAACCCGTCTCATAGTTCTGTCTCCTTTCGATTAAAGGCTATAAGGGAAAATGAATTAAAATCACTTTCCCTTTAACCTTATTAAATTTACTTGTTCTGACTCACTGTATATTCAAATTTATCGTCTAAGAAATTTGTATATCCAGCACCGCTTGGTTTCATAGAGCAGTTCCACGACAATGCCTTATGATAATGCTGACGATCCGCTGTACTGCGATAACGAGATACCAATGCAATCAACCAATTTCCACTACCAACTACGTTTTCTTTACTATCCTTTTCAATTATTTTACCGTTATTGTGGCGGCGATCAACGTATACTGAATAGTATCTTTTACTGTTAGCTGTGTTTTTAATTTTAGTTTTTGCGCTCTCTTGGTTTCCTTCAGCCGTCATAGAGCAAATGTCGCCAGGCTTTGTTTTTGTATAGTTTTTCCCATACATATTAGGATAGGCAGCCAAAGCTGTGCTTCCAACTACTACTGATAATAACATTGATCCTGCAATAATTTTTTTAACCTTATTAAACATATTGAATTTCTCCTTTTTTTTAGTTAAAATATATTTGTAGTTATTTTTTTGCGTTCTTTTCTTATGTAGTGTGTAAAATTAAGAAAAGAACGCTTTTTCAATCATTTCTCTGTAAATCTTCATAGAATACATTCTTTCACGTATAATCCAATTATCCTCTTTTGAGGGTAATGGATTATTCTCCTTTCT
>NZ_QUDR01000042.1 GCF_003477605.1 Clostridium sp. AF37-5 | reverse complement strand
CAGCAAGGGTGTCCATCGTGAGATGGAATCTGAAGGAAGCTGTAAGCAAATCTCTGGTCCAACGGACAGAAATCACATATAAGGCTAGGCTATGAGAGATAAGTTGGCTAAAAGCAACGAAGTCTAATAACTATCACTTTTGTAGTAGCAGAGTAAATGTGGCGGATATATGGAGAGAAAGAGCGTGCACCTTAAGCGTGGAGGTCTCACAGAGGTTCCATTAGCCTAGTAACAACGAACTGTGAGAAGTCAGCCGAGCCCATAGTAGTGAAGAAGTTTCTGTAATGGAAATGGAGCAAAGGGGCGAACAATCAATAAGTTTGAGTATGTCTCGTATTGCAGAAATGGCAGCAGCTACAAGGTGGAGAAATTAAATCAACTCATCAGAGGTTGGATAAATTACTTTAAAATTGGAAGTATGAAAACACTTTGTCGAGAACTAGATGGTAGCATCAGATACAGACTTCGTATGTGCATTTGGAAACATTGGAAAACTCCACAAAATAGAGCAAAGAACCTTATGAAGCTTGATGTACCAAGATGGGCAGCATTTAAAATAGCGTATTGTGGAGACAGATATACAAGACTCGCCCACAATGGATGGATACAAAAGGCTATAAGTACAAAGAGACTAACCTCATTTGGATTAGTCTCAATGTTAGATTACTACACCGAAAGGTGTGTTACTTGTTAAGTTGATTGAACCGCCGTGTACCGAACGGTACGCACGGTGGTGTGAGAGGTCGGGAAATTTAGTTAAATTTCCCTCCTACTCGATTTATTTAATTGTAATCGTCTTAGTCGCTTTTAACTTACCAACTTTAACTGTTACCTTTACTTTACCCTTCTTACGTGCTTTCAATACAACCTTTGTTGCTGATTTCTTTTTCAGTTTTGCCAGTTTCTTCTTATTAACACTCCATTTTGCTTTTCCTTTCACATTCTTTTTCTTTACTTTCAATGTGATCGTCTTGCCCTTTTTCACCGATTTCTTACCCGTGATTGAAATAGATACCTTTTTCTTTGAAGTGTTTGACGATTTTGGTGTCGCAGTATTCTGTGAAGAACCGGAATTATTCTTTGGCGTATCGTCCTTTTTCACATCATCTTCTTTTACTTTGATGACAACCGAGTAGTCCCTTACTGTCTTATGATCTTCTGCATATACTTTTACTTTCAGTGAAAGCGGAGCAGCCGTAAGCTCATATGTCTGCTGTTTTGTATCATCTACAAGTTTATCATTAACATACAGCAGACCAAACTGATCGGCAATACCATATTTCAAAGCTACCGAAGTTGTTCCCTTCGGCACAACGATCGTAAATGTGTCATTGGCACTGCTTACTTCACCAGCCGAGCTTGTCAAAGTATTCAGGACAGCCTGATCACTAAAACTCTGTGTCATATATAAACCGCCTACCAGACGTGCGCTGTCTTCTGCGTCAGAACCACTTTCAAATCGTACCGACACTACGGTATATTCTTTTGTATCTCCTTCCGGCACGATCTTCTTCACATTTTTCTTCAATACATCATCCGGAATATTAATATATTCGGTATAGAAGGCTGCCGTTCCGTCATATGCCAGTTTTTTGCTGGCGATCTGCTTATCACCGACCATGACCTTAATTGTTTTTCCATTGTCTTCTTTCGCAAACTGGCATAACAAAGCGTTACCTTTATCCGGATTTACAATAAAGTTATAAGTGAAATATCCACCTGCTTTTGCATACCGTGTACTTCCGCCATCCGTAATCGTGCCGGCAACTGAGTCTTTTTCCTGTAACTGATGAATGACATCTCTTTCGTACTGTCCATATCCCGGCTGCGTAGAATCAAGAATACTGGCATCAAGACGTCCGTTTTCTTTTGCTGTAAGGATCTGTTTTTCGTCACTCTCTGTATACTTTGTATCAAAATACCAGTAGATTCCATAACGCTCATCATTTAATTTGTTAAATGGAACGAACTGCAATCCACCATTAAATGTTGTGTCCGCATTGGTTCCCTTCAATTTAAATGCTAAGGTACCACTCGTTGTATCTTTCACAAGATAATTGTCAATATGATCGATAAATTCAATCGTCGACATATCTTCCTGAATGGTTAATGTTTCATTTCCCAATGGTGTTGCCGCTTTTGACTCACCATACTTGATCGTAATCTTCTGATTCTGATCACCAACTACTTTATATAATGGGGCTGTCAGATTAGCACCTGCCCAGGTAGTTGAAGCCATCTTTTCTTTTCCTAATCTGGCTGCAAGAACAGTCGGACCATAACGGAACGCAAATACCGTATTGTTATCCGGAAGCCCGAAAGCATCTACTGACATCGGATATTCCATTGTAACAACATCCCCATCTTTCCACTCACGATCAAGAAGAATGTAACCACCTGAGCTGAATGCCGCTTTCTCTTCCTGACCATTTACCGTAACAACAGCTTTGCCATGCATCCAGTCCGGAACGCGCAGTGCCAATGCTGCGGAAGGAATTGTACTGCCATCTTTTGCATTAACTGTAAATGTCGCTTTGTCTGATTTCGTTACATCTGACTTCTGAGTCACAACAAGATTTTTCTCTTCCCATGTTACTTTAGAAGAAACATACTGATTTACGATCAAGGTATCATTAGCATGAAAATAAATACTATCCCCCAATTTCGTAAAGTTCTCCATGCCACTTCCGGTACAGCACCAGAACATGTTTTTGGCCGGATCTTCATTGCCAAATGTCTTAAAGTAACCGGTAGCCATCGGAATGAAATAAGCAGCGGCTCCACTCTCGGATTTTACAGCACCCATGATAGAGTTGCGAAGAGTTGTCTCATAATAATCCGCATATTTCTTATCACCTGTTACTTTATATAACTCTTTTGCCATTTTCAGCATATTATGTGCACAACAGCTTTCGCAGTTCGTCTGTGTTCTTGTTCCGTCCTGATTATTGTCTTTGCGGAAATGTTCCATAACACTGACGCCACCTGTTATATAGGCATGTCTTGTAACCGCTATGTCAAAGAACTTCTCTACATTTGTCAGATAAGCTTCATCATCCTTTGTTAATTCACCTGTCTGTTCCAAAACAACATATCGTTTTAAAGCACCAAGGAACTTAGGAATCGTTGTATTGGCATGTTTACCATTTAAGCAGTTTTTACCACCTTTGGCTACAGTCTTATAAAGATTAGGTTCATCAAACTTGTGCGCAGCTTCCAGATGCTTACTGTCTCTGGTGCATAAATACAACTCATACAGGCAATCATTCATTCCGCCATACTCTGTACCAAGAACCCTACCTTGTGTACCGGCATCCCATTTGCTAACACGATTATAAATCCAGTCGCCTAACTTCTTTGCAACTTCAAGTGCCTGCTTATTACCTGTGTATTTGTAAGTATCAACAAGTCCTGTAAGCATCTTATGCATGTTATACCACGGTACCCATGTTTTTCCGGTTGTTTTACCTTCCAGAATATCAAATTGTTTTTCCACATATCCTTCCGTCTCTATCTTGGCACCAAAGATAAATCCTGTTCCTAATTTATTCTGGCACTCTGCCAGTCCTTTAATCAGTTGTTTGGATTTTTCTTTCAGATCAGCATTTCCGGTCGCTTTCACAGCCTGCGCTATCGCCGTAAGATAATGTCCGACACTATGACCGCCAAGCCAGCCATCTTCCCAGCCACCGTAAGGAGCAATTTTTTTCGTGTCAAGTCCTGCTGTCTCACGGAATCTTGATAACAGACGATCATTATCAAATTTCTTCAAAAACTCAATATCCGAATTTTGTGCTGTAAGATAATAATCATCCAGAAGTTCCACCTGATCTAGCGCAAATTCTTTGGTTGGTCCCATCTCAGACTCTGCCAGAACAACAAACGCAAACTTTCTCGCCTTTGCATAATCTCCCATCTTCACTGTTCCCTTCAATGTAACTTCTTCATCCGCTGCTCCTTTTTTCGGTCTTGTAACCTTTCCTTCATTAGAAAGAACTGACGGATTAGAGGATTTCCAAGAAATCGTAGTTCCTGAAGCTCCTATCGTTGGTAATGTAAGATCCGATGTAATATGCTTCTCCGTAAAAAGAAGGGATGCTGCATCAGACGTTACCGCCTTCTGTGTACTAACCGTGTCACTGCTTTCTGTTTCTGCTGCCTGTGCAGTCATCCCTCCACCGGATGCCGCTGTTCCTACCATCATGGCGCCTGCCAACATGATAGCCAGACCGCTCTTTGCCCATTTTTGATATCTTCTGACATTCATACGTTCAAACCTCCATACATTTTTTTAAAAACTTAGTAATCTTACTATTGCATATAGTAAGTGATAAGTAAATAAAAAAAGTGATACATTTGGTTTGAAAAAGTAAGATTATTATACTATACTATTTTTATACATTACCTGCTTACAGTTGCATTAAACGCTTCCATAAGCTAAAAGGAGGATGTTTGAAAATGGAAAATATTATAATTTCTACTGCTGCCCAGGTATCTTATAAATATAATGGTCTGTTTGAATCCAGCTCACCCGACTGGATCCATATGTCTCGGACACTGAAAGAATACCAGCTCATTATCGTAACAGAAGGTACTTTACACATAGCAGATTCAGAAAAAGACTATACGGTAAACCAAAATGAATATTTAATTATGAAACCAGGACATCAATATGGAACGGCACCCTCCCTTTGTTCTTTCTACTGGCTTCATTTTGAATGTCCGATGTTGCACATTAAGGATGAAGCCGTTATCACACTCCCCCGTTGCGGTTCTCTATCCTCTATGAACCGCATCACTGCCGTATTCTCCCAGCTTAATGATGTCAACTTTACCTACCGGGACAAACGGACAAACAACTTCTACGCAATGAATATTTTACTGGAACTATATAATCAGATACAGGAAAGTCTGTTATCACAACATTCCTTTAAGGATTATTTATTACAGAATGTAAAGAATTATATTAAATGGAATCAGGCCTATCACCTTACCGTAGCCGGTCTGGCAAACTACTTTGGCTATCATCCCAAATATCTTTCGTCGCTCTTTCACAAAGAAACCGGCATGACATTAAAGCAGTATCTCATCAATGAGACAATGGAATATGCCAAAGTAGAATTATATAACACAAACCGGAGTATTTTGTCTATCGCACTAAGCCTGGGTTTTTGTGATGGGCATGCCTTTTCTTATGCCTTCAAACATCATACCGGCATGACACCAACACAATACCGGAACAGCCACCATCCGATCTTCCGCAATAGTGACTGACGTAGTCTGCCCGCTAACTACTCAACAATATTACTGATCCATACTCCCTTTTTTATCATGCGGTATCCAATAACCACTTTTGCAATATCTGCCGCCTGTACGATTGCATATACATCTTTTTACGTACTGATAAGTTTAAAAACGAATTACACTCCATCCGTACGATTGATGAGCAGGAACGGAACCACATAAAAGAAATCTGGATTGACAGTGGACTTCAGGATTAGAAGGAAAGGATATTACAATGGCATTTAAGTGGATCATCAAGCAATCTAAATCACAGATACCGGCATTGATCATCGTTACTTTAATCAACGGTATTTATGCTTTTTTCAGCGTGGCATTTGCTTTGCTGTGTCGTGGTATCATTGACTGCGCTGTTTCTCATGAAAAACAGGCTCTGATCTGCTATGGGACTGCCATGTTTTGAGCTTATCTACGTCTACGAGGATGTAAATTTCGATGGGAGTAAGCATGAACTGGTAAACTGCCATTATTTCGGAGGGGATTATGCCGGGACGGAAGGAACGAAAGAACTATGGCAGGAAGTGTTTGATTTTATTACAGAGAGCTATGACGAGGAAGTGCTGGAGAAAATATATATAAACGGAGACGGAGCGGATTGGATTAGAACGGGAGCAGGAATGCATGCCAAGGCACGTTTTGTTTTGGACCGTTTTCACATGCATAAATATATCATATCAGCAACAAGCCACTTGAAAGATTCCGCACAGGATGCGAGAAGTGAAATATACAGAGCTATTAACGGAAAGCGGAAATGGGCGGCAGAAGAAGCATTTGATAAGATTCCGCATGTAATAGAGAGTGAAATAAAAGCAAAGGCAGTAGAATCCGCAAAGAATTATATTCTGGGGAACTGGGCAG
>NZ_QUDR01000041.1 GCF_003477605.1 Clostridium sp. AF37-5 | reverse complement strand
TTGGGAACACACCTGCATAGCAGGTGGTTTATTTTTATTGCCAATACAAAAAAGACAGCTGCCGCTGATTTTGCAACAACTGCCACTTCGATTATTCATATTTTCTTAAAGTCCCATTTCCTCACAGATATCCCCATACCAATACACTTCATCCTGCTCAATATAATGGAGCAAAACAGCATCCAATTCAAACCTTTCATCCAGTCTGCTCATATTGCATGCGGTCAGTGTCGCCTCGGAAAGGCGCAAAAACATTTCCTTTGCCTCACCGGCAGGAGCACGCTGTAAACAAACCGTATAAATTAACGGCAGCAAGTCTTCCCGCTGAATCTGCGGGCACCGCTGTTTTTTATCGGCACTCCATGTCTCTAAACAGGCACGCGCAGTCTTTACATCCCGGCACGCCTCCTCTGTATGGATATTTTCAGCAATAAATTTTAAAATCCACTCCGGAACCTGTGCACCGCCAGGCAAGTGCTTTAACTGTCTTTTCGCCTGTGCCGCATGAATTAACTGTTCCTTCTGAATCGGACCACGAAACAAATCCGAATAACGCTTCGCATAACGTGAACTGTCTCCAAAGACCTCTGACAAAAACTTTGCATTGGACGGTTTTGTCGCATAAACCGACTTTGCAAGTTCCCAGATAACCTCCTGCATATGCTGTGCCACCGTGTACTGGCGCGCATACCGGTTTTTATGTAAAAAACGGTCAATTTGTTTGCGCGGAGTTTCCCTGCGTTTTCCGTGCTTTTGCTGCCATGCAGGGAAATTCACTTCATCGAGAAGTTCATCTAAGCGTTTTTTCTCCTCATCTCTTACCCACGAAAGAATACTGTCTCTGTATTGTTTCACATAATTAAGTGCCGTCTGGCTGTACCCTTTGAACCAGTCAACACGTCCGCCCATCCACCACAGAAATTCCTCCGTGGAAAAATCAAGCGTTCCCTCATACGCATTCATCAGTTCTCTCGTACTCCGTGTGTGGGAAATCACCACATTGTCTTCTAAATTTTCCTCATAGAAAGCAATCATTTTCTCGCACTGCTCCATCGATTTCTTATGGTCAATGCCGTAAAGATAAATCATTTCCTGATAATCATTGACATAAAAAGACGGTTCACCGATTCCCACCATCAAATACTGCTTCGTCTCCTCCCTGTCAAGCCCCATGGCAAATGCCATTTGAAAAACCGCCTGACGGCTCGGCTTATGATACTTTTCCAAACCAAACCAGCGGTGCATCGTGGGAAGAGAGGCAAAATCCACACGGCCGGTTCGCTGGCGGAATACTAAAAATGCCTGACGCCTCGTCTGTTTATCCGGTTCATTTTCTCCCCATGGATACCCCATCCGCTCCATAATAAATTCATCAAATCTCATCCAACCACTCCCATTCCATACGCCATTCCGACAAACAAGTAACTGCATAAAATCGGAATGGACTTGATAAATCCTCTACGAACGGCTTTCATGTTCTTCCTTCTCCCTGTCAATAAACATCATAATAAAAGCAGCAAGCAAAAAGAATGCACACACTAAAATTGCCTTTTCCTTCATATAAGAAATGCATACATTTCCAAGTACGGCACCAATAATAAAGCACAAAATCACACCGTAATAAAGGATGCTTTTTGACAAACACTTTTTCTCTTTCGTATGTATATAATCGCACAAATTCTGTGTACCACTGCGAAGATTTCCGATACACATCGTAGTCGCAATTCCGTTTCCGTGAATCTTACGGAAACTCTCTACCTGAATTCCGCAGGCAAGTGACGTTAAACTGTTTGCTAAGAGATTAAGAGAAACCGGAATAAAGCACACGCCGGCAAGGACAATCGCCTCTAACAATACAGAAATCTGCCGCCAGTGAAGCCTTTTTTTTTCATCCATCCGAAAACGCACCAAATCAGCCAGCATAATTCCAGCCGCAAATGCAAGTACCGGAAACAAATACCGCACAACCTCCGGCCAGTTTCTCTCGGATATGCTTACGCCAAGCAACAGCATATTTCCCGTCTGTGCATTTGCAAATACACGGTCGCGCATGATGTACGAATAGGCATCCATAAATCCACCGGATGCCGCTAACACGATTCCTAACTCGATGGACTCTGACATCTGCTTTGCTATTTTTTTCATTTCTATCGCTCCTTTATCACAATTGTATCACCCGGTGCAAACACCGTGTTTCCATTTGGAATAATCAATTCTTCCCCCCGCTGAATCATCACGACTAACTTTCCTTTTCCGAGATGAATCCGCGATAAACTTTTGCCTACCCATTTGTGACTGCCGTCTAACTCAATTTCAATTAGCCGCACACCATCCACATCACTCGGTGCCTTTGCACTGAGAATCAATGTGTCGCCCGGCACAAGCACGGTGTCTCCGTTTGGCGTCACATCTTTTTCATCCCGCTGAATCTGAACGAGAAGTGTTTCCGGCGGCAGCAAAATATCTTTAATCTTACTGCCTGCCCACGGATGATTTTCTTCAACCGTAAACTGGATAAATTGAACCGGCACTTCTTCGGTGTAGTCGGTAAAGGTCTTTAATACGTCTTCTTTATCATCAATCATATGGAGCATTTTCGCCACATACGGAAGCAGTGTTCCTTGCAAAAGAATGGAAAAAAGCACGATGAAAAATATCATGTGAAAAATGTCGTGTTCAAACAACGTGCCGCTGCTCCTTGCCATTATCGCAAACACAATGGACGCCGCCCCGCGAAGCCCCGCCCACGAAACTAATATCTGCTGCCGCCATTTACTTCGGAAAGGCGTTAACAGCAAACACACAACCGCAGGTCTGGCAACAAACGTCAAAAACAACGCAATCATCAGTGACGGAAAGACAACCGCCGGCAATGACGATGGAAATGCCAACAGCCCAACAAGGAAAAAGACTAACATCTGCATCAATCCGGTCACACCGTCAAAGAAATGTACCAGCGACTTTTTATTGTCCAAATCCGCATTTCCCAGTACAATACCAAACAAATACGCACTTAGGTATCCATTGCCGCCAACTGCGGAAGGAACCGCATACGCCAAAAGCACGAAGGCAAATACTAAAATGGTATCAAAGCCTTCTGTCGTAACCTGAAATTTTTTCAAAACAAAAATCGTAATTCCCGCCATCAAGGCACCGATTGCCACACCATAAATAATCTGCGCAAACACCGTATAGGTAATGGCTCCCGCACTGATTTTGCCACCACTAATCAAACCAAGCATAATCGTAGTAAGCATATAGGAGCATGGGTCATTACTACCACTTTCCACCTCTAAAAGAGAGGCAGTCCGGTACTTTAAGTTCAACCGTTTAGAACGCAGAATCGAAAACACCGACGCCGCATCGGTCGAGCTTATCAGCGAGCCAATCAAAAGACTCTCAAGCAGTCCGATGTGAAGTGCATAGTAACAAAACAATGCCGTCAGCCCCGCCGTAAGAACAACACCGGCAGTCGATAAAATAACCGCGCGCAGAGCAATTGGTTTTGCAGCGCTCCATTTTGTTCCAAAACCACCATAAAACATAATAAAAATCAGGGCAATGGAGCAGATTTGTTCTGCCAGTTCAAAGTTTTCAAACGAAATCCGAATGACACCATCCGAGCCGAAAAACATACCAAGCACAATAAAAATCAAAAGCATCGGAACACCAATGCGGTTCGATATTCGGTTCCCTACTAAACACGCCAGAATCACAATTGATACGAAAAGAATTGCAAATGTCATAGTACTTCCTTTCTTTGTCGTTTTTTTCGGTTACTTCTTAATCGCCCACCGCATCTTCGTAGAACGTGCTCGCCCATTTTGTGCACATTCTTTCGCTGAAGGGCGTATCACATCTTTTGCATAATCGCTGTAAATACCAGCTTTGTAGCCGGACTTTAGCGCCTTTTTTACTAGACGGTCTTCGCCGGAGTGGAAGGTAAGAATTGCTGCCCTTCCGCCGGGTTTTATGCATTCCGGTAATTTTTCCATAAATTCATACAATACTTCAAATTCATTATTTACATCAATGCGCAGCGCCTGAAAGACCCGCTGACACGTTTTTTTGACGGTATCTTTGCGCTCCTTTTCCGGAAGAAACATTAACGTCTTTTCAATGACATCACGCAGTTTCTTCGTCGTGTCCATCCGGTTTCCTCTGCGGATTTCATCGGTAATGGCCTTTGCCAACTCCTCACTGTAAGGTTCATCTGAGTTTTCATACAGCATCCCGGCAAGCTCCTCTTTGGTAATCGTGTCAAGCCGCTCTGCGGCACTGATTCCTTCCTTTTGGTTTAACCTCAAATCAAGAGGACCTTCTACTTTAAAGGAAAATCCACGCTCCGGATTATCAATCTGCATGGAAGAAACACCCAAATCGGCAAGCACAAAATCAAATCCGCCTGCCTCCTTTGCGATTTCGTCAATCGTACAGAAATTCTGCAGTTTTATTGTGAGAATTTCTTCGCCGTATCCCTGCTCCAAAAGGCGTTTCTTCGTCTTAACTGATTCTTCCGGATCCACATCTGTCGCATAGATATGTCCTCTGCCCTCTAAACAGGCAAGCATTGCTTTTGTGTGCCCGCCATAGCCAAGCGTCGCATCAAATCCAATCTGCCCCGGCTGAATCTGCAGAAAATCCAGAATTTCCTGTACCATAATCGAAAGATGCATCCCTGCCGGTGTATTTCCCTTGCGAATCACATGCTCAATCATATCCTGATACTTCTCCGGCTGGTGTTCCTTATATTTTTCCTCAAATTTCTTCGGATATTTTCCACTGTAATGTACCCGTCTCTTGTGCTTTTTCTCTTCCTGTGGCATCATTTTCATCCCTTCTTTGCATTTTCTGCTTTATGATACAATATTCAGCGGATATTGGTCAAGTAAGCGCTTAAATATTTTATGACAAAATTCATGATTTATGGTGAGCTTTTAATTTTTGCAACTTTTTTTAATTCTCATTCGTAATATTTGTATAACTCAAAGGAACAATTAAACTTATACAAAAAAAGGAGGCAGCACTCCGCCATCTTATTTTACCAAAAACAATTACCACAATTGGAAGTTACGCCTTTGCCGGTTGCTCTTCCTTATCCCGGATTGATTTTAATCATACAGAAAGACTGCACATTCAACAGTATGCGTTTGCAGACTGTGACCATTTGCAGGATCTGGATTTAAATAATATGCGAATTGGTCCTTATGCGTTCAGCGGTGTGTCTCCGCTTGCATCGGTCTCATTATTTAACGTTGATTTTTATGAAATAAACGAATGTGAAACTTCCACCGGCATTTATCCATTCGGCACCCGTACAGTCAAAAAAATGTTTGTCGACAGTGCCCTGACTTCCTTTTATTTTCCTGGCAGCACATCAGTTGAACATCTTTATGTCTGCGGCCGCTTAACAGCATTAAAGGGTGATGTTAAATCATACAAAAAAGTAAAAGTAATTCACACATACCCTTCCGCCAAAGCCGCCTCTTTTGCCAAGAAAAAGAAACTTTGCTACGAAACACTCAAAGTCTCTGGCAAAATGAAAAAAGTGGAACAAACGAATTTAACTGCATATAATTATGTTCTTGGCAGGATATCCCCCGCCTTACTGGCTAAGCCAGCAGGGCGGAGATTTTTTAATAATAATTATGACTCCTTACTTTTATTTCGAGCAATCATAATATCCATACAATGCTGGTGTGGCACACCGCCGCTGTTACAATCAAATACAACTTCTTCAATTTTGTGGAAATACCAATCATGATACAAGGTAAAAATTTGTCCTGATTTCCATCGAAAACGATTTTTTTCCTTCCCTGGTAAAATTTCAACAAATGGTTTATCCACAAATACATTCATAACATGAATTCCATCCGGCTTGGTATGTTGCTTCAACTCATTTACAACATCTTTCCTTTTCTCCGGTTTCAAAAAATGAAACACTCCACTACATAAAACAATATCATAATCTTCGCAAAGCTGCATATCCTCAATATTTGCTGTAAAAAAATCTACATAAACACCATGCTGTGAAGCTAACGCCCTTCCCTTTTCAACTCCTGTCTCTGCCAAATCAAAAGCAGATACATGGTATCCATTTCGTGCTAAAAAAACAGCATCTTTTCCTTCCCCGCACCCTACATCAAGAACCTTTAACGGCTTTATTGGCGGCTTTAATTTTAAAATTTCATAGCATAAGTCATTCGGCTTTATTCCCCAATAATACCCTTTCTCCTGATATCGTTTTTCATAATCGCTCAATATTGGAGACTGATATCCAAGAAGAGAATCCACACTCATCCCAAATACCTTTGCAATTGCAGGTAACAAACTAATTTCAGGACATGTCATCCCATTTTCCCATTTTGATACCGCCTGATTTGACACATGCAATTTTTTTGCCAATACTTGCTGCGTGATACCAAGTTCTTTCCTTTTTTTCATAATAATTGAACCAATTTCCAACCTTCACACCTCCTACTTATATTGTAGAGTACAAATTTTTAGAATGCTATCACTTTGTTGTTGAATTTTCAATTAAATTTCGCCAAATAGTTAAAAACTCTTGGCACATACTTACATGTGTTATATAATACCAATCATAATGATGCTTCTCCTGTCTGCCAGTGGAGGGAGACGATAGGATGGAGAACACGCAAAAGA
>NZ_QUDR01000040.1:248-7979 GCF_003477605.1 Clostridium sp. AF37-5 | reverse complement strand
CCATAATACGGATGCCGGTTATCCTGCCGATGACAGGCCATTCTGTTTGTGTACGCTGACCAAGCAGGAATTCTATGATTCTGCAAAGACAAAAATTAAGGTAACAGGCAAAGTGATAGCGGATCATATGGATTATGCCAGTATTATCAAGCAAAAAAGTGTAAGTGGTGGAGCATATAAAATAATTACGAAGTCTGATTATAAGTATGATAATTTAGGCAATGAAATTCAAGAAAAAACATATCCTTTTTATAATACATCAGAAGAAAAAGAAGTTATTCTAAATGACTATACATATAACAGCCTCGGACAGCAGACTAAGAAGACCGTAACCATTACTTCTGCAAGACGTCCGGAAGATAACCGTACTTACACTGAAGAAGTAAACTATGATTCTTTCGGTAATGAGATTTCTCGCACCGATGAAAATGGTCTGATATCAAAAACCTCCTATGACCCGGAGACAGGAAAAGAAACCGAAACTATTAACGCTGTGGGAACAGAGTATGAATCTAAGGATAAGGAATACCAGTCGGCGGATGGTTTAAAAACCATGACCGTAGATGAGTATGGGCGGGTATCCATCGAGATACAGGATGCCTTTGGTAATACGGTCATCAGCAAGGATGAAGCTGCAGGCATATGGACGGAGAGTATCTATGATTATGGTAGTGAGAAAGATGAGGACAACGCTTCCGATGAGGACGAAGACAGTGAATCGGATGAGGAAAAAGAGGAGACGGCACGTCTGATTGAAGAACGAACATATACTTTTGAGCCGGATGAAAAGAGGTTCATCATCAATGAAAATGGGGAGACCGTACCGAATTATTATATTACTGGAAAAGGAAAAGACATCCTTTCTGGTAGCAAACATTTTTATGATGATCTGGGCAATGAAATTGGCAGCGCCGAGTTCAGCAATGGGAAACTGGACGCTGCCCACTGCACTTCATGGAGTTTTAGCAAGAGCGAGACAGAGGTAACTGGGGAAGACGACGAGGCACAGACCATTTCCACCAGTTACAGCAAAACCCTAAATCCTGCTAAATATCAGCCAAGGGCAGATGCAGAGGGGTATTATGACCAGTTCAATGATGTTGTTTTAAGCGAGAACATTACAAAAACTGTAACGGATGCCGAAGGCATTACCCTGTCAGAGACAAGCATCGATATCCGTGGCGAAAGTATGATAGAAGTAGTGACGACCTATGAAAGTGATGATTTTGGCAGAACCACTAAAGAAAACACGATAACCAGAAAACAGCAGGACGGGAAGTGGCTTCCTGCCTATGAGACACAGACCCTCTCCACTTATGATGATAACGGAAACGTCAGCCAGACGGAGACAAAGAGCCGGAAAGAGGGAGAGACGGAATGGCAGACCCAGACTGTCAAGACAGACTATGACGAGCAGGGGCAGGTGACAAAGCAATACACCCCTAGAGGAACCAAGGAGAATGTGGCATCCAAGTATGAGTACGACATTCTTGGACGGATGATTCAGTCTGAGATCCCACAGGAAAAGAAAGATGGAAGCACTAGTTACCAGAAAACCACGACAGAGTATGATAATTCGGGAAATGTGACGGAACAAAACGAACAGATTGACAGTGACAGGACGGCAAAAACCGAGTATACTTATGATAAATGTGGTAACCTTGTCATGGTCAAAAGCCACATGGAGGGGGAGAAAGCACAGTATGTCCAGTATGTCTATGACATCCAGGGGAACAAAGTGCGCCAGTTTACCGGAATGACCGAACCGCTGACGCTTGCGGTATCGGAAGTGGAGAATGCCGCTGACGATGCAGATACATTTTCCTATGCGGGAAAAACCTATCAGCTCACTGTCAGTGGAAAGAAAAAGTCTGATACCATTGCCGAGACAAGGTATGAGTATGATGGAAAAAATCAGTTGGTTGCTTATACTGACCCGGAAGGCAGGAGGGAAACCTATACCTATGATGTGAACAGCAACCTGACGAAAACAGTAGACAAGAACGGCAATACTCTGAAAAACACCTATGACTATCAGAACCGTCTGACGGAGATGGTGGCAAAGGAAAAGAAGACCGGGAAAGAGACCGCCCATACATATACTTACAATGCCTATGGGGATGTGGAAACCCAGGACGGCACTAGATTTACTTATGGAGACGTATCCGGGCAGATTACCAGTGAGACAACCAAACTCACCAAGAATAAGGACGTTGTTAAGAATTATGCTTATGACAGTGCCGACAATAAGTCCACCTTTGATGTGACAGTGGGTGGGGAAACAAAACTTTCCCTCCGCTATGCCTATGATGGGGAATCCAAACTGGTCTCCGTTACCGATGAAAAGGGCAATCAGGTAGTGGGATATTCCTATGATATGGATGGAAATTTGTCCGAGAGAACCGTGCCAGGGAACAACATGACTACTACTTATACTTATGATTACCAGAACCACCTTACGGCAATGAAAAACCAGACAGGCAGTGCAGGGGTTATATCCCAGTATACTTCTGAATATCTTGCCAATGGGCAGAAGTCGAAAGAAACTTCTGATGTGATGGGCAAAGATGGCAAGAAGTCCCAAAAGACTGCAACCTATACATATGATCTTTTAGGACGTATTAAGAGAGAAACCAAAACAGGCAGTGAGGACATTTCCTACACCTATGACAGCAACAACAACCGAAAGGAAATGAAGGTTGGAAATAAAGTAACTGCTTATGAATACAACAAAAATAATGAACTGCTCCGTACTGATACGTTAAATACCGATACGGAGAAGGATTTTGTTGTTATATACAAATATGATAAAAACGGAAATCAGTTGGCAACAGTTAACAGATATGAAATTCCTAATGACAGGAAAGAAGACACCTATGTGGATGTAGATGTTACACTGGGAGATAATCGGTTAAATGAAAATGTAGTCAACCATTATAATGCTTTGGATCAGCTTACTAAAACGCTAACAAAGAACTATAAGGTAAGCTTTACTTATGATGCCGAGGGACTGCGTACCAGCAAGACAGTAAATGGGAAGAAAACTGTCTTTATATGGGATGGAAATCAGTTAGTGATGGAGTTGTCTGAGAGTGGTATAGTGAAGAAGCGATATATCCGTGGAAATGATTTGGTTTATGTAGACAAGGAAGCGGACAAAGATTCTGGCAAATTTGAGGATAAGCAGTATTATGTAACAGATTCACACGGTAATGTGGTGCAATTGACCAATGTAGATGGAAAAATTATCAAGACTTATGAGTACGATTCCTTTGGAAATGAAGTGAATCTGGATAAAAAGGATGATAATCCGTTCCGTTATTGTGGGGAGTACTATGATAAAGAGACGGAGGAAATTTATCTCCGGGCAAGGTATTATCAACCGACAGTGGGGAGATTTCTTACAAGAGACACCTATACAGGAGAAAGCGGTGATCCGCTAAGTTTGCATTTGTATACTTATTGTGGCAATGATGGGATGAATAAATGCGATGCTGATGGTAATGCATGGACGTGGATAAAGAATAAGTGGAATGCATTTTGTGATACAGCCCAAAAATGTTATAATGGTGCAAAAACTTATGTAAAAAAAATTGCAAGTAATGTTAAGAAAACAGCGGCTAAAGTAATACGGGGAGGAGTTAATTATTGGAAAAAAACTTGGCTTGGGAAAGAATTTTATAAAAGAACAAAATCAGGGAGCGACTGGAAAGTGAATTTACTTTTAAAGTTGGGTGGTTTTGAAAGGGAAAAAGGCAAAAGTATATTTCATGCAAGGGATATTTGTATACAGAAATTAGGAGGGTATAATAATTTTTATGATTTTGTTTTTGATTCAGCGACAAACATATCTAAACCGTTAAAATATAAATTTATAGATAGAAAAGATTATAAATTTAGTATGAAGAGAAAGTATGTCATATGGGCATGGAAAGGTGATTATTTGAATTTGGGGGCAGGATGTGAAGTGGGTTTCTATAACACTTATGGAAGTACGAAACATTACTTTTTTGTAAAAAAAATATTTACAGAATTAGAGATGCGGTACAATGGAAATTTAATTAATAACTATAGGCCGCCGAAATCCAAAGGAGAAAAAGTGGGGCATTCATGGTGGATTACAACATTTAATGCTGGTATGCAAAATAATGTCAATCCTTCAAAGATTGGATTCCGATGTGTAGCAGATCTATCTGTATTAAAAGCTTATGCTCGAAAAGCATTGGAAAGACGACTTGAAAAATCAAAGAGGTGGAACGTTGAAGGAAACAAGGCGACTTTAAAATGGAACTATTAGTGAAAGAGGAATTAGATTGAAAAATAATGCTGATTTGATTATTTTTCACACGGCTATTTGTGCCGAGAACGTCACAAATAAGCCTTAATCCGACACGGGAGAACTGCAATGCGGCAAGAGTGCCGTATTCGCAGCTTTCTCGTGTGGTTTCTCGAATGCAGACGTTCTCAGAATGAGAGGTTTTATGAAAAATAAATATTTATATCTGTTTTTGATATCTGTTATTATGATGATATTGTCAGGGTGTACTCTTAGAACTTCAGATGGATTTACGTCTGATGAAAAAAGTATATGCGTGCTTCAGAATGGACGTTCAGCCCGCATTGGGAATACGGTACTTTATGATTGCAGTGAAGATTATGGTACTTATATAAAATTGGAAAACAGTGATGTCTCAAGAAAATTAGACGATGTATCACAAAACTTTGCTATCGATAAAATATCCAGTTCCAATCAATATTTTTATCTGTCTGGCAGGGAGATTTCGGATGTATGGGGAGGCAAGACAAATGTACTGGTTATGGATGTAAATGGAAAAATTATTGCAGCAAAGGAATGCTGTTGCGACTGGATTTATGCCAGCGGAAGTACCATTTTTGGTTATTACAAATGTCGCGATGAATCCGAAAAAGTGCTTGCGTGGGAGGCAACACGTATGGAGGTAACACATTATCAGGATGAGGAAGAATTTCTGAACAGTGCACACAATAATATAGAGGAATGGACGCCAATGACTGGCGAGAGTTTGTCGGTGGATGGGAAAGAATGGTTTCGTCAAAAAAAGGATTACGAACACTCCCAAAATTATTATACGGATACGGTATATTGTGATACTTATTACGTTTTGGAGTGGTTAAATTATGTGGACGGGAGAGAATCTTCGGGGTTGGATTGGGATGTGAAAGTACAATCTAAAAAGTACATAAAGCAAATGCGGAAACTCATGGGGGCAAAGAAAAATTTTGAAGTATCCTCCTGGCAATTGGAGGACAAGTTAGTTGTTATTTGTCGTGTTTATAGTCGGTCGGGAGGTCTTTTGCAGCATTTTACAAAAGACATAGAGCGTAGTTTGATTTTCCAATATGATCCGGACACGGATTCTCTTCATTTGGACAATACCTATGAGGGAAAGGAACTGGCGTATTGGGATGAAACCTGGATGATATATCGGAAAGGAAAAGAACTGTTTGTTGAAAATATTCCCACGCATAAAGTAAGTAAAGTATTTGAAAATGATACAATTATTAATATTGATTTGTCATATGACATTGTTACTTTATGGGATACAAAGGATGGAAAGTTGAATCGTTCAGATACATTTATATTGCAATAAGAAATTTAAATGTATGAACTATCTGACGTATATCTAAAAGACGTAATCATTATAATTGTGGAGGGAGTATATAGAAATAACTATTTATTAAATCACACAATACGAAGAATATAATTTGAAAGTTAATGATTGCGTAAGAAAGGGAATAAGTGGCAATCTTTATTGGAAGGTTGTGTGAGGAAATAGGTGTTTAGTAAGTGTGTTTTAGGTATTAAATTTTTATTTGTTGTATTGAAGTTTGAAGGAGTGATAGTGTGAAAAATAATGCCGATGCACTTATTTTTCACACCACTATTTGTGTTGAAGCGCCACAAATAGTATTGATGCACAGAGCAAAAACAGCTACGCTGCTTTTTGCTCGTGCCTCCTCCGCTGCGCTTCGGAATGGAGGATTAAAATGAAAAAAGGAGTCAAAAAGTGCTTGCTAATAACAGTTTGTATAGTAAATTTTCAAATGTGTATGTTTAGTTATGCTACTGCATGCGAATCAACGCCAAATATTAAAGTAAATAGATCTAAAAGTAGAAATGTATACATGAAAATTATTTCTGCAACACCAAAGACAATTAAAATAAAAATTTTTAATAAAAGTGAAAATATAGCACGATATTCGGAAAGTTTTACGCTGTATAAGTATAAGGATGGGAAGTATAAAAAAATAAAGAAAATTTCAAAAACACCGAAAAGTTTATATCTTATAAAAAAAAATGACAGTAAGGTGGAGAAGCTAGTGTGCAAAAAACTTTTTGGAAAAAAACTGTCAAAAGGGAAATATAAAATCAAATGGATTCAAAGTAAAAAATTTACAATAGAATAGCATTTAGTAGTATGATGGTTCAAATTGTGATTGATTGAAAAAAACTGTAAAAAAGTAAAGGAGTAATGTACGATATGAAAAAAAAGTATACAGTGTTGATACTAATTTCTTTTGCTATGGGAGTGATTTTTTCATTGATGCTTATGTTGCCATTGGCAGAAAAGAAATTACAGAAAAGTATATCTGATGATAGAAATAATACAATTACAGAGATGAATGAATTAAGTGACATTCTAAGGCTGTATAATCTTTTTTTAAAAAATGAGGTTGGATCAAATAATAAGAAAGGGGAAAGTTATTTTCTGAAAGATTACTGTAATAATTTTAATAAACTTGATAAAACGGGGAATGGAGTTCGATATGCTTTGTTTGATATGACAAACGATGGAATACCAGAACTCCATGTATTGACGGATATTTCGTATTCCGTTCATACGGTTGAGGGCAAGAAATTAATTACATGGTATGAAGGGGATCGGTATAGAAGACCCCTTAATAATAAAGCTATACTTGGAAAAACAGAATCAAGTGAAACATATTATGAATATATTGTTCTAGATAATAAAGGAGAGGAAGTTTTTTCTTGTGCCTTTGCTAAGAATCAAAGAAATATTTGTTTATTTTCCAATGGTGAGGACTATATTAAGTTATCAAAGCGAAAATGGGAGAAACTAACAAGCCCGTTTTTGTCTATTGGTTCAGATAAAATAAATTGGAAAAATATAAATGATAAAGTGGAATGGACGGAATTAAAAGGTAAATAGTATCAAAAAAACTATTGGGAAAATACAAATTATTTCTAAGTCATTCAAGTAGGGATGTTACGATTATCAGAATCTAAATCGGTAAGTGTGTGCCTGATAGCGGTCAGAAACATACGATAGATAGTAATGATGGCTTTCTTGTGACCACGACGTGCTTATATGCGTCGATATCGATTAGTAATGATTCGGGCAAAAGGAAAAGCCTCGGACAATCGGAAGTGGTCCGATGTGGTAAAGAAAGAGGAACTGCAGGCGGCAGAAACGACCGAGGTTCCGAAATAAAAAAGACATAACAGGAAGAAGAGGAGTTTAAATTTATGAGAGACTTAAGAGCAGTGATTCACGGAATTACAACAGCAGTTTTGTGTGGCATGGCAGTTTTCTCCTGCAGTACCATCAGCAAAGCTGCCGGAGAAACTTATCAGACAGCAGTGGAGGCAGCCTATGGAGATACTTTCCGTGGCGTCTATGAGAACTATCTTGCCGGTTCTCCGTTAGAGGCAGAGAACCCGGACGGTGT
>NZ_QUDR01000040.1:0-238 GCF_003477605.1 Clostridium sp. AF37-5 | reverse complement strand
ACGGTGTCGACACGGCAAGCGGGCGGCTCATGCTTTCCCGTACCGACCTTTCCTTAGAAGGAACCGGCGGGATGGACTTGGAACTCAACCGCTATTATGACAGCAACGAAGCCAATCTCGGACATGCAACCGTTGAATATTTAGACAAACTCGAAATTGACACGGTATGGGTTAAATACCGGACGCAGGACAAAAAAGAGCACAAAATCCTTGTCAACCGTGCCCTGTTATCCAAACA
>NZ_QUDR01000004.1:91951-195851 GCF_003477605.1 Clostridium sp. AF37-5 | reverse complement strand
CCTTGTTGGTTCAAAGAGAGAAACATCAATGTGTAGTTTTGAAGGTACTAACTATTATGTTAGGAAAAGTTTTCAAAGAGGAATTCTTTGGAGACTTTTGCTGTATAATAATATATATTCCTCGATAGCTCAATGGTAGAGCACTCGGCTGTTAACCGAGTTGTTGTAGGTTCGAGCCCTACTCGGGGAGCTGATGAAAAGTTCTCAGATGAAGGTCTGAGGACTTTTTTTAATAAAACGAACGTACCTTAGAAAGGAAAAAAGATGAAAGAACGCGAAAAATTTGGAAGTCGCTTAGGATTTATCCTGGTATCGGCAGGGTGTGCGGTAGGACTTGGCAATGTATGGAAGTTCCCTTATATTTGTGGAGAATATGGAGGGGCTGCTTTCATTTTAATATATTTAATGTTTTTGGTGATTTTGGGATTGCCGATTCTGCTTTGCGAATTTGCGGTTGGACGTGCCAGCCAGAAAAGTATGGCGCAGGCTTATGAGAAACTGGAGCAGAAGGGGAGTCGCTTTCATCATATGAAATGGCTGAGTATTGTTGGATTTTATATGCTGATGATGTTCTATACGATGGTGGCAGGATGGATTTTGTATTATGCCTACCGTTCTCTGACCGGACAGCTTCATGGTCTGGATAGCAGTGCTATTCAAAATGCATTTGATACCATGCAGTCTTCGCCACAGACGATGATGTTTTGGAATGTTCTTGCTATTCTTGTATCCTTTTTTGTCTGTGCGCTTGGTTTGCAGAATGGTATTGAAAAAATAACAAAAGTGATGATGAGTGTGTTGATTATCATTATGATAATCCTTGCCATTCATTCGCTGCTGTCTCCGGGAGCGATGAAAGGTGTTGCCTTTTATTTGATACCTGATTTTTCGTCCGTAGCGGAAAATGGCATTGGAAATACGATTTTTGCTGCGATGTCGCACGCATTTTTTACCCTTAGTGTCGGTATGGGTAATATGGAAATTTTCGGTAGTTATCTGGGAAAAGAGCGTGGCTTATTGGGCGAGGGAACTCGGATTATGTGTGTCGATACCTTTGTTGCTTTGATGGCAGGATTCATTATTATCCCGGCATGTTTTTCGTTTGGTGTAGAACCGGGGGCCGGTCCGTCGCTTCTGTTTTTGACGCTGCCGAATGTATTTAGTAATATGCCGGGAGGCAGTATATGGGCAGGAATGTTTTTTGTATTTATGGCATTTGCGGCGTTGTCAACGGTAATTGCTGTATTTGAAAGTATTATTTCCTATTATATGGATACGTTGGGATGGAGCCGGAAAAAGACTGTTTTAGTAAATATACCGCTTATGACAGTACTTAGTACGCCGGCAGTTCTTGGCTATAATATATGGAAATGGTTTCAGCCGATGGGGGCTGGCTCAAGTATTATGGACTTAGAGGATTTCCTTGTATCTTATAACATTCTGCCATTGGGTGGTTTGGTATTTGTGCTGTTTTGTACAAGAAAAAATGGATGGGGATGGCATGCATTCTGCGATGAAGTGAATCAGGGAGAAGGAAAGAAATTTCCGCTCTGGCTGCGTGGGTATATGACATATGTACTGCCATTGATTATCGTTGTTATTTATTTGAAGGGATATTATGATACATTTGTGGGGATGGGAATAAAAACACTTGTGTTATGGATGGCATTTGCTTTACTTTTGCTGGCTGGTATTTTTTCGGTGGCATTTCATAAACCAAAAGTGCAAAAAAAATAAAAAAAATGGAAAATTGCAACATTTTCTGCTATAATATCGTTATATGAGTAGAATAAAAAAGGATAGGAGAAAATGTTATGAAAAAAATTTGTTTTGCAGCAGCCCTGCTGCTTCTGATGTTTTGCTTTTCGGTTTTTCCGGCAAGTGCAAAAGAGTATCAGGAAAATGGGTATGAGTACAGTTTATATGGAAAGGAAGCCGTGATTGAAAAGGTGCCGAATGTTAAAGGGCATATTCAGGTGCCGGAAAAACTTGGTGGTTTTAAAGTCACAGAGATTGCGGGATTTGCATTTAGCAAAAATATTTGTGAGTCCATTTCGATACCGGATTCAGTGACTGTTATTGAGGGACAGGCATTTCATAAGTGCCGTAATTTGAAAAAGATTAAACTCCCGGCAAAACTTAGCAAGATAAGTTATTATATGTTCCAGGATTGTGTGTCACTACAGGAAGTTACGCTTGGTAAATCCGTAAAAAAGATACAGACAGGTGCATTTTATAATTGTGTAAAATTGCAAAAGATAAATTTGCCGGTTTCTCTTAAGAAGATTCAAAGTAATGCCTTTTACAAATGTTTTAAACTTACAAATGTAAAATTTGGAAACAAGCTTACTTCAATTGGAAGCAGAGCCTTTTATAAAAATTATGAGCTGAAAAAGATTACGATTCCTTCAAGCGTAACAAAAGTTCACGAAAATGCATTTGAAAAATGTGATTCGCTGGCAAGCGTAATCTTTAAGGGGAAAAAGACAAAGCTTGGAAAAGGTGTTTTTGTGGATTGTACCGGTTTAAAAAAGGTAAAACTGCCGGCAAAAATGAAGTATATTCCGGAAAAAACATTTTATGGATGCACAAATCTTAAAAGTGTGACACTTCCAAAACCGGTATCTTTTATTAAAGCAAAATCTTTTGCAGGATGTGAGAGTCTGGAAAAAATTCATCTTACCAATAAGGTCTATGCGATTGGAGATGGGGCTTTTAAATATAGTGGTCTGAAAAGTATTCATTTGAATAAGAAAGTACAGTTTATTGGAAACAGTGCTTTTGCAGGTACTAATATTAAAAATCTTCAGATGGGTGAGAATGTCCTTTATATTGGAAATAAAGTATTTGCAAGCTGTACTTCCTTAAAAACGATTTATATTCCGGCAAATGTAAAGGGAATCAATGCGAATGCGTTTAATGACTGCTCCAGTCTGCGGGAAATCCGTGTGGCGGCAGGCAACAAAAATTATTGTGCAAAAGATGGTGTTTTGTATAATAAGAGCATGACGAAACTAATCCAGTATCCGTTACATAAGACCAATCGTTCATTCCATGTACCATCAAGCGTAAGAACGATTCGATCGAATTCCTTCAATGATAATAATTACCTTAGAAATCTTACGATTTCGGCTGGTGCGATTGGCAATTATGCATTTCAGGGAATGACAAAACTACGTACAGTGCGGATTACGCAGGGAACCAAAAAAATTGGAAAAGAGGCTTTTTTGGGATGTAGGAGACTGTCCCGGATTGATATTGCGGATTCCGTGAAAACAATTGGTGACTATGCATTTTCTGAGACAAATATCAGGGTGGCACACATTCCTTCCGGACTGGTAAAAATGAACGCAAATGCATTTAGCCGATGCGATAAACTATCAGCGTTTACCGGAGGCGGAGGTAGATTTACGGTAAAAGATGGTGTGCTTTATAATGGTCCGATGACGAGATTAATGAAGTATCCACCGAAGAAGACTACAAAATCATTTACGGTGCCTCACAGTGTAAAATATGTTTCTTCGGAAGCCTTTGACCGTGTAAGTCATTTGACAAAACTGTATTTTGAAAAAGGAATTAAATCTCTTCCTTACAATTGCATATACAAGGTAAAGAACTTAAAATCGATTGTATTTGCGAGCGGAACCAAATTGAAAAATGGGGAATATGCCGTTGGTGACTGCCCGAAATTAGCAGTGATTGTAGGACCAAGCAGTTATCCGATTCGTCGGATGGCATACTATGCATCGGCAACTTTGATTACTTTATAAAAAAAATTATTTGAAATAACGAAAACGCTTGCAATCTGAATACCATTGTGCTATTATATTAGATGTTGACGCGTTAAGTCGTGTTTGACATCTAATATATACGGCCCCTTGGTCAAGCGGTTAAGACATCGCCCTTTCACGGCGGTAACACGGGTTCGATTCCCGTAGGGGTCACTTTGTATTCCTTGAGGATATGCGGACCTTTAGCTCAGTTGGTTAGAGCATCCGGCTCATAACCGGACGGTCCGGGGTTCGAGTCCCCGAGGGTCCATTGATATGGCCTAGTGGCTCAGTTGGTTAGAGCGCCGCCCTGTCACGGCGGAGGTCGTGGGTTCGAGTCCCATCTGGGTCGTTTCGGCAGACCATGTCTGCTGGATGAAATACTTATTATGCTGGTGTGGCGGAACTGGCAGACGCCCAGGACTTAAAATCCTGTGGGTGGTGACACCCGTACCGGTTCGATTCCGGTTACCAGCATTCAAAAAAGAGAATTACCAATTATGGTAGTTCTCTTTTTTTTCGGAAAAGCATACAATAGATGAGAATGAGGAATATTGGAGAGAGGACGGATATGTCAATTTACCTTGTCAAAGAAGAAGATACGATTGATAAAATAGCAGGTTTGTATGATGTTTCAGTAGAAGAAATAGCCTACATCAATCAGATTCCGTATCCGTATCGTTTGGCGGTTGGAGAAGCACTTCTGATTCCGGATGGTGTGTCTTCTGGAGTAAAAATGACGGCGTCGGCAAATGGCTATGCCTATCCGTATATCAGTCCATGGGTATTGCGCCAGACACTTCCCTATATGAGCGGACTGCTCGTATTTTCTTATGGTTTTACGGAGGAGGGAGAATTGATTCAACCGGTGCCATCCGATGATACGATGCGCCGGATGGCGGAGGAATACGGGAGAAATGCATATTTGACTTTGACGCCGCTTGGTCCGGATGGAAAATTCAGTAACAGCCGAATTCATGCGGTACTTACGAGCGAAGAGAGCACGGAGCGGCTGCTAAGCGAACTGCAAAGAGAAGTCAGGGAGAAGAATTTCCGTGGTGTCGATGTTGATTTTGAGTATATTTTGAAAGAAGATAGGGATTTATTCACGGCGTTTGTAAGAGAACTGCGGGTTCGTATGAATGAAGAAGGGTATCTCGTGAGTGTGGCGTTAGCACCAAAAACATCGGCAGAGCAGCCGGGACTTTTATATGAGGGAAAAGATTATGGAGGACTTGGTGAGGCGGCAAATCAGGTGCTTCTTATGACATATGAGTGGGGGTATCGTTATGGTCCGCCAATGGCTGTTGCACCGCTTAATAAGGTAAGGCAGGTTGTGGAGTATGCACTGACAGAAATTCCATCGGAAAAAATATTATTGGGGGTGCCAAATTACGGATATGACTGGATTCTTCCTTTTATGAGAGGTGAGAGTCAGGCAGTCACGATTGGACATGTGGAAGCGGTGCAGATTGCAATTAATAACAGTGCTGTAATCGAATTTGATGGGACGGCGCAGTCTCCGTATTTTACCTATGAAAGAGACAATGTACGGCATGAGGTATGGTTTGAGGATGTGAGAAGTTTATCTGCAAAATATAGTTTGATTAAGGAATATAACCTGCGTGGCATGGCGGTATGGCAGATTATGCGTTTGTTCCGGGCAATGTGGATATTGTTTGATGATTTTTTTGAAAAAAGAGAATAAAAATGCAACTTTTCTGTCATGGAAATCGTTTTATTATTAGAATGAAAAACAAAGGAGGAATGGCTATGAGTAAAAAAATAATTGGTTCAGTGATGACAGGTGCTTTGGTGTTATCACTGATTGCTCCGGCAGTACCGGCAGCCCCTGTGGATGCAGCCGGTAAGGTGACTTACAAAGTAAAGGGAACAACGCTTACAATAAGCGGAAAAGGTGAGATGCCAAAGAGCATGGTGTTTGGCAAGAAGTCAAAAACGAAAAATATTAAGAAGGTTGTGATAAAAAAAGGTGTCACTACCATTTCTAAGAATGCCTTTAAAAATTGTAAAAAGTTAAAAAGGGTACAACTTCCATCGACACTGAAAAAGATTTCCGGGTATGCCTTTTACAATACAGCGCTTGCAAATGTCACAATTCCAAACAGCGTTAAGTATATTGGAAATTATTCTTTTTATAAATGTAAAAAATTGAAGAAGGTATCAACACCGGCTGATTTATATGCTTATAACCGGGTGGATGAGAAAGGTGTGATCAATGATACGCCATTAGAGCAGCTGACGTTTACATCTGCCATTAAATCACTGAATGATATCAGTTTGAATCAGTTTGATACGAGGGCTTATGTGGTAAATAAGAACGATAAGAATTTTAGCTCATATAAAGGTGCTATTTATAACAAAAAAGGTGACACTTTGATGTACCTTGCTCTTTATGCGAAGCAGGCGGAGGTAAAGCCTTCCTGCGAGAGTATTTTGACGAGTGCATTTACGAATGATTTAGGGGATGACAACTATGTACCGGTAAAAGAATTGAAAGAATTTACAATTCCTGCCGGTGTAAAAAATATTGTGAAAGATGGCGTGCCTTTACCGGCGGGTATTCAATATAGTGTTTTGTCAAAGGATTTGACGAAGGAGAGCGTTGCCGTCTTATTTGGCACGATAGGAGAAAAAGAGGCAATGCGTCAGATGCCTGAGCGGATTTCCTTTGCCGGTGACTATGTGGTTATTGATAAAACATATCTTGCCAAATTTGCCGACAAAGCAGATGCTAAGAAAAAGGCAGAAGAGGAGACGCTTGAAATTCCGGAAGGCGTTGAGACAATTCCGGATGAAATGTTCCGTAATTTTAATATGAAGGAAGTTAAGCTGCCTTCGACCATAAAGACAATAGGTGCAAGTGCATTTTTTAACTGCAAAAAACTTGTAAAAATAAATTTCCCGGCTTCGTTAAAGGAAATTGGTAAAGATGCATTTTACTGGACAGAAATTGGTGACTGCATTTCAAAAGAGTGGCAGGCAAAAAAAGATACATTTTATACTTCTTTCACGGAATATGAGAAAAAGCAGAAAGAAGAGCAGGCAAAGCACAGGAATGCGAAAGCCATTGATTGTACCGGCGAGGCATTTGATGCAGTGAGTGGCGCTTATTCATATGACTCATCGATGCAGAATCAGTTTATTACCTTAACAATGAAAGAGTCCGGCATCTTTTACTACTATGCCAGTGAAGAAGCAAAACTTTATGATGCAGACAAAAAAGAAGTAAACAACTGTAAACAGGTGAAAAAGGGAGATGTTCTTTATTTGAAAACACCGGAAAAAATAACCGGTACGTTTAAGATTCATAATGCATTTGTCTGTCCGGAACTGACGGCGTTAAAACTTGGTGAGGATATCAACGAAAATTATTTCATGGCAAATGGAACAGTACAGTATCTGCCATTTACAAAGAAAACAAATGGCGGTGTGATTGTTCGAATTGTTGATTTGAATCTTGTTACCGCGCCAAACATGAAAATTGAAGTTCAAAAGAAAAATGGTTCTAAGTGGACTTCGGTTTCCAAACAGATTTCGGTGAAGAAGGGTAAGAAGTTTGATTTGTACACGCATATGAATGGTACGACGGCAAAGGATATCCGGTTTGCTCTAAAGAAAGGTGAGTACCGGTTAAAGATTATGGCAAAAGCCGGATGTGTGAGCCAGATTGCGGCATATGAATCGGATTATCAGCATTTGGCAAAGGATTCATATGGAAAGACGAAAAAGAAAGCGGTAAATCTTTATAAGACCGATTTTGATCTTGAGTCAAATGATATGTATTACCGTTTTGGATATTATTTCAATGAGGACAAAGCAAATACAAGATGGTATCGTTTTGTGAAGACGAATAAAAAGCAGGGTGCACTTACGATTTATAATAATATGCTTTCGTCCGGTGGTTTCACGGCATCGATTTACAAGAAAGGAACGAAAAAGGCAGTGAAAACATACCGCTTTGATAGTAAGCATATGAAAGATACCAGCTCAGATACGAAGATTGTGAAATATAAGTTGAAAACAAAAGGAACGTATTATATTAAGATTTCACGTAATAGTAAGAAAGTGACCGGCCAGTACGGTGTTTGCTTTAATTATGCAAAATAGTTGGATTTAACAAAAAAGAACCACTCTGCAAATTACAGGGTGGTTCTTTTTGTTATGTTTTATTTTTCGCTATTTCGATATTCAACCGGTGTCATATCATAAAGTTTTTTAAATGTCCGGCTAAAATGTTCTACACTTGGGTAGCCGACTGCCGCGGCAATATTTTCTACAGTCATATTTCCGTTTTTCAAAAGCGTTCTTGCTTTCTTCATCCGGATATTTGTGACCTGCTCGCCAAATGTCTTGCCGGATTTTTCATGGATGAATTTACTTAAATACGGCACGCTCAAGTGGAACTGTTCTGCCATGTCTTCAAGTGTTACGGTCTGGTAATTTGCCTGCATGAAATTAATCATGCCAACCAGCCGCTCATCTCTCAAATTATCGTTTTTTTTTATGTCCGGCAGTTTGTTTACGCAGACACACAATGCGTGAATGGAAGCCGAAATAATATCTTCGTCAATGCCGACGCCCCAGAATACATTGCCCTGGCAGGTGATGCTTACATAGGCAATTGCCTTAGAAGAGGAGCCCTGAGTCAAAGCATGTTCTTCGTAGGTGGACAACTGGTAACTGATGCCAAAGAACTGCTTGATGGTGTTACTTACGGCATCTAAACGTCCGTTTCCGTTTGCATCCACAATAGTAGATTTGTCACCGCAGGTAATCGTTGCTTCTGCCATGATGCCATCCACCTGTTTGAAGTGGCATTCGGAAATCTGGAAGTAAGGTGTCGGGTTAATGTAATTGTCTTCGAAAATTTCATAAACCCACTGTGGAGACAGTTCTTTATGCTCTTCGTCGGAAACGTGTTTCATCAGATAGCCAACTTCTTCCCGCATCGCATCCGGCATAGAAATACCGAAGTTCTGTTTCAGAATATAGTTGACACCGCCCTTGCCTGACTGGCTGTTGATTCGGATTACGTCGCCGTCATAGGTACGTCCGACATCTTTAGGGTCAACCGGCAGATAAGGAACACTCCATGTTTTTAATTTCTTATCTTCACGCCACTGCATACCTTTGGCAATTGCGTCCTGATGGGAACCGGAGAATGCGGTAAATACCAAATCACCGGCATATGGCTGACGCTCACAAACATGCATTCTTGTAAATTTCTCATAATTTGCACGGATTTTTGGCATGTTGGAAAAATCCAGTTTCGGGTCAACACCGTGTGTAAACATATTCATTGCCAAAGTAACAATGTCAACGTTACCGGTACGCTCACCGTTTCCAAACAGAGTACCTTCGATACGCTCGGCTCCTGCTAAAATACCAAGTTCTGCGGTTGCTACGCCACAGCCACGGTCGTTGTGCGGATGCAGACACAGGGTAACTGCATCACGGTATTTCAAATGTTTGTTGATGTATTCTACCTGAGTGGCAAATACATGAGGCATTGCATTCTCAACGGTAGCAGGGATGTTAATGATTGCTTTGTTTTCTTTCTTTGGCTGCCATACATCCAAAACAGCATTGCACACATCAACGGCATAATCCACTTCCGTTCCCGGAAAACTTTCCGGACTGTACTGGAAAGAGAAGTTTCCTTCGGTTTCGTCTGCCAATTTTTTCAAAAGCACCGCACCGTCAACGGCAATCTGTTTAATCTGCTCCTTGGATTTTTTAAATACCTGTTCACGTTGTGCAACCGATGTTGAGTTGTACAGATGAATAACTGCGTGAGGAGCACCTTTTACAGCCTCAAATGTTTTTTTGATAATGTGCTCTCTTGCCTGAGTCAGAACCTGAACGGTAACATCATCAGGAATCATATTTTTCTCAATCAAAGCACGCATAAATTCGTATTCAGTTTCCGATGCAGCCGGGAAACCAACTTCGATTTCCTTGAATCCAATATCTACTAACATCTGGAAAAACTGTAATTTTTCGTCTAAACTCATTGGTTCAATCAACGCCTGGTTACCATCACGCAAATCGACGGAACACCAAATCGGCGGCTTTGTGATGGAATCTTTTTTTACCCAGTCATAGGTACATTCCGGTGGCATAAAATAGGCTTTTTCATATTTGTCAAAATTTTTCATGTTCAAATCCTCCATTTCTTTTCCTAATTAAAATACTGTTTTGCTGCAGGGGATTGGATGATTTGTGGTATAAATAAAAAAACTTCCGTGCCCCACAACCAATGTGGTTGTAGAGACGAAAGAGATAATCCTTCGCGGTACCACTCTACTTCATGTCCGATGGACATGCCCTCATCAGCACTAACATGCCTTTCCCTCATAACGGTGGGTGACCGGTACATTCTACTAAAGGTTCAAATGTACAGCTCGGAGGCGAGTTCACAACCATTCTTCTACTGCCTTTCACCAGCCGACAGCTCTCTGAAAGAATAAAAGGAAGTTACTATTCCTCGTCATTGCCTTTTGCTATATGATATGTTATCATACTTTTAGTAAAAAGGAAATGATTAAATTTAATCATTTATATTGATTATTTTTAATCTACGGTGATAGCGTGCCGAAAGCTAGTTTTTATTCCTTCCTAAAACCGGGATTGGAGCTTCAATCATAAAGATAAAAAAAATAAAAAAAGTGCTTGACTTTTTATGACGACTGCGCTATTATAATACTTGCGTTGTACGTGTAGCTCAGCTGGATAGAGCACTTGGCTACGGACCAAGGTGTCGGGGGTTCGAATCCTCTCACGTACGTGAAAACCGCTTATAACAGTTGTTATAAGCGGTTTTATTTTTTACAATTCTAAATCAATTTTATTTTGAAAAAGACTTTTTAATCGCCTGAAAACTCTCTTCACTGATAATATGCTCGATTTTGCAGGCGTCTTCTTCTGCTGTTTTTTCGGCAACACCAAGAGAAATTAAGTAGTGCGTCAAAACATCATGACGTTCATAGACCATTTCTGCAATTTTTTTCCCAGAATCCGTCAAATAGATGTAACCGGCATCGGTTACGGTAATATGTCCCTTTTCACGCAGGTTTTTCATGGCGACACTGACGCTGGATTTTTTAAAATCCAATTCGGTAGCAATGTCTACGGCACGGACGACCGGCAGTGTTTTACTTAACATAAGGATAGTTTCCAAATAATCCTCAGCGGATTCGTTATACTTTTTCTTCATATATATAAGTAACTCCTCTCCAAAAAATATATACTGGGGGTATTCCCATTTACATTGTACTGTATAGTATAACATTCTTTTGCAGATGAATCAATTTGTTTTATCGCGAAAAAAACTCATAAAGTTCTTGACAGCTAATGTTCGTTAGTGTATACTAACTTGCGTAAGTGATAGAATTCATTATCAACCGTCATGTCATTTATGACGCGATACAGAAAGGATGATGGAATGATGCCTTTAACGATGGCGAAAGTGGGCGAGAAAAACACGATTAAAAGAATTGGCGGTCGTGAAGAAACAAAGAAATTTCTGGAGAACTTAGGCTTTGTGACCGGCTCGGTTGTGACAGTGGTATCGGAAATCAGTGGCAATATGATTTTGAATGTCAAAGATTCCCGCGTTGCACTTGGAAAAGATATGGCAAATAAGATAATGATTTAAGGAGGAAAGACAATGACATTGAGAGAGGTGACACCTGGCAGCACAGTAAAAGTTACAAAGTTGACAGGCGAAGGTCCGGTAAAAAGGCGTATTATGGACATGGGTATTACCAAAGGAGTTGATATTTTTGTAAGGAAAGTAGCACCGCTTGGAGACCCAGTTGAGGTTACCGTACGTGGTTATGAATTATCCTTGCGTAAAGCGGATGCAGAAATGATTGAAGTTCAGTAATTTTTTTGTGTCATAGTTAGTAAAAACTAACAAGGGAAAGTCAAAACAAATATAAGATAGAAATATCAAACTTAGAAAAGGAGAAAAAGAAATGGCTATTACGATTGCGCTTGCGGGTAACCCGAATAGCGGTAAGACAACATTGTTTAACGCTTTGACCGGTGCCAATCAGTTTGTTGGTAACTGGCCTGGTGTAACAGTAGAGAAAAAAGAAGGAAAGCTGAAGAAGAGTTTGGCAGGTGGCAGCTCAGACGTTGTTATCACCGACTTGCCCGGTATTTATTCTCTTTCCCCATATACATTGGAAGAGGTAGTTGCTAGAAATTACTTAATCAATGAGAGACCGGATGCGATTTTAAATATTGTAGATGGTTCGAACATTGAGCGTAACCTGTACTTGACAACACAGCTTCTGGAACTTGGTATTCCGGTTGTTATGGCTGTCAATATGATGGATATTGTAAAGAAAAATGGCGATGTCATCAACATAAAAGAGCTGAGCAAAGTTCTTGGATGCGACGTGGTTGAGATTTCTGCCTTGAAAGGAACCGGTATTGAGGATGCTGCGAAAAAGGCTTTGGCTGCAGCAAAGAAAGGTTATGAAGCACCGGTTCATGAATTTGCTGAAGGAGTAGAGATGGCAATTCATTCTGTCGAGTCAATGTTAGACGGACAGATTAAAGATGAGTTGAAACGTTTCTATGCAATCAAACTTTTGGAGAGTGACGATAAGATTGTTGAGCTGATGGCTTCCGTGCCGGATGTCAGCAGTGAGATTTCTTCTCTGGAAGAGGCATTTGATGACGATGTAGAAAGTATTATTACAAATGAGAGATACAGCTATATAACATCTGTCATTGATGACTGCCTGAAAAAAGCAAAATCCGGAAAACTTACGATTTCCGATAAGATTGATAAGATTGTGACAAACCGAATTTTGGCGCTGCCAATCTTTGCGGTTGTTATGTTTATCGTATATTATGTTTCTGTTACAACAGTTGGTACAATTGCTACTGACTGGGCAAATGATGGTGTGTTCGGTGATGGCTGGCACTTGTTCGGTATCGGAACTTCCGCTTACGAAGAAGATGCTGACAGCTATACACAGGCAACCAACGCATTGGATGCTTATGGCGTTTTGGTAACAGACGATGAAGATGCCATTGATGTTGATGCAACAAAGAAAAAGATGGCAGAGTTAGATGCAAAGGGTTCTTCTGAAGCTTCTGTAAAATATGAAGTAGAAGATGAAGAGACTTTGGCAACAAATGAAATTGATGTATATTATGATGCGGTACCGGATGATGCAGATGAGGAAACTGTAAATGGTATGTCATTCAAAGATGCAGAAAAATATGTCAATGAAAAAGGCTTGGAAGAGCCGGATTCTGCAGATTATGGTGTTTGGGTTCCCGGTATCCCGGCATTGCTTAATAAGGCACTTTTGGACGACGAAGGAAATCCGGTTTGCGCAGAACCTTTGTACGGATTGATTATGGATGGTATTGTAGCCGGTGTTGGAGCTGTACTTGGATTTGTTCCTCAGATGCTTGTATTGTTTATCTTCTTAGCATTTTTGGAAGCATGTGGTTACATGGCACGTATCGCATTTATCATGGACCGTATTTTCCGTCGTTTCGGTTTGTCCGGTAAATCCTTCATCCCAATGTTGATTGGTTCCGGATGTGGTGTTCCCGGTATCATGGCTTCTCGTACAATCGAGAGTGACCGTGACCGTAAGATGACAATTATGACGACAACATTTATCCCTTGTGGAGCAAAACTTCCATTTATCGCAATGGTTGCCGGAGCTATTTTCGGTGGTGCTTCATGGGTTGCTCCTTCCGCATACTTCCTTGGAATCGGAGCTGTTATCGTATCTGGTATCATTTTGAAGAAAACGAAATTGTTTGCCGGTGACCCGGCACCGTTCGTTATGGAGCTTCCTGCTTACCATATGCCAACCGTTGGTACGGTACTTCGCAGCATGTGGGAGCGTGGCTGGAGCTTTATTAAGAAGGCAGGTACTATCATCCTTCTTTCCACAATTTTTGTATGGTTTACAACCTATTTCGGTGTAGTAGACGGAACATTCCGTATGCTTTCAGAGGATGAAATTGATGCTAGTATTCTGGCAGTAATTGGTAAAGCAATCGCTTGGTTGTTCGCTCCTCTTGGATGGGGCAACTGGCAGGCAACTGTTGCTTCAATTACAGGGCTTGTGGCAAAAGAGAATATCGTTGGTACTCTTGGTATTCTGTACACTGCCGGTGATGGTACTGTATATCAGAACATGGCAGCAAACTTTACCGCAGTTAGTGGTTATGCTTTCTTAGCATTTAACCTTTTGTGTGCTCCATGTTTCGCAGCAATGGGTGCGATTAAACGTGAGATGAATAACCGTAAATGGTTCTTCGTAGCCGTTGGTTATCAGTGTGGATTTGCTTACTTGATTGGTTTGATTGTAAATAACATTGGTTTGCTTGCACAGGGCGTATTCAGTATCTGGACAGTAGTTGCTATTTTGGTAATTATTGGAATGATTTACCTTCTGGTTCGTCCTTATAAAGAAAGCCAGACATTAAAAGTTGGCAAAACGAGTGTTGCTGCCTCCAAGTAATCATCTCAAAAATTTGTAAAAAACATTTTGAACATAAATAAGCCATTTGGATATGACCTGCATTTTTTGGAATGCAGGTCTAGCCTTTTGAATCGAAAGGAGTGTGTCAATATGTGGGGAACAATTATTGTAGCAGGTATTCTTGTGGTGATTGTAGCCGCTATTCTGTTTTGCATGAGAAAAGACCGTAAAAATGGAAAAGGAAGCTGTGGCGGTGACTGCAGTAAATGTAAGGGTTGCCATTAAATCATTCAGTATGTATAATGAAAGAACATGGACGGTTGAATGAAATGAGGTGGATAGGATGAAGAACCCTTTGATAAAAATTTGTGGTATTACTTCCGAAGAAGAAATTGGATATATTGCAAAAGCCGGTATTGATTATGCCGGCTTTGTGTTGTTTTTTCCGAAAAGTAAAAGGAATCTTTCCCTAGAGTGTGCCAAGAAATTAATTGCGAAACTTCCGGCAGGCGTTGTTTCGGTTGCGGTTACGGTAAGCCCGACAAAAGAGCAGGTGGAAGCGGTTGTGGAAGCCGGCTTTTTAGCAATTCAAATTCATGGCAAGATAGAGAATTCGGTTATTACGTCCTGTCGGATTCCGGTTTTTAAAGCTTTTAATGTAAGTGATATGGATGCTTTTTCACATTACGAAGAAATGGATGAAGTGGCTGGATTTGTTATGGATGCTGCAGTTCCGGGAAGCGGAAAAACATTTGACTGGGATTTGCTGCAAAAGCTTCCTTCGACAGAGAAACAAGTATTACTTGCCGGTGGGCTTAATCCGGACAATGTGGGAGAGGCTTTGACTGCCTGCGCGGGGAAAATTGATGGTGTGGACACCAGTTCCGGAGTAGAGCGCGCAGATGGTAACGGAAAGAGTAAAGAGCGAATAGAGGCTTTTGTGAGAGCAGTGCGGGGAAATAAATAAAAGGAACTCAGAATGTTAGGTAGTTGATTTTGCGAGAATAAAAGTATATAATAATATTAGCTAAGAAAAGTAAGTGCATTTTCAATGTGCGAAAGAAGTCTAGAGTGCCAGCTCTAGACTTCTTTGTTTATTATTAAAAAAAGAGAGGATTTGTGTGACAAATCCTCTCTTCTCTTGATATATTCTTACTTATCCTGATACTCAAGTGCTGCACCAACAAATCCTTTAAATAACGGATGTGGATGGTTTGGACGGGATTTAAACTCCGGATGAGCCTGTGTGGCAACGAACCAAGGATGTTCCGGAATCTCTAACATTTCAACAATTCGTCCATCCGGTGAAAGTCCGGAAAGTTTCATGCCGTTTTTCTCTAAGTCATCACGATAGTAGTTATTTACCTCATAGCGGTGGCGGTGTCTTTCATGAATTGTTTCTTCGCCGTATAGTGCATACGCTTTACTGTCTTTAGCGAGTACACAAGGGTAGGAACCAAGACGTAAGGTGCCGCCGATATCCTCAACACCATTCTGGTCTGGCATCAGGTGAATTACCGGATGCGTTGTAGATGGATCTAATTCTGCACTGTGAGCGTCATTCCAGCCGACAACATTACGTGCAAATTCTACGATGGATAACTGCATACCAAGGCAGAGACCAAGGAATGGAATGTTATTTTCGCGTGCATACTGGATAGCATAAATTTTACCATCAATACCGCGGTCACCAAAACCACCCGGTACTAAAACACCACTTACATCGCCTAAAAAATCAGCGACATTTTCAGGGGTTACATCTTCTGAATTTACCCATTTGATGTTTACCTGTGCATTGTGGGCGAAACCACCGTGCTTTAAGGATTCAACAACACTGATATAAGCATCATGCAAAGCAGTATATTTGCCGACGAGGGCAACGGTTACTTCTTTGTTTAAGTTCTTAATGGAATTTACCATGTCTTCCCAGCCTTTGATATCCGGTTCCGGACAATCCAAGTGAAGACATTTGCAGACAGTCTGTGCAAGGTTTTCTTTCTCCATGGCAAGAGGTACTTCATAAAGTGTTTCCACATCTAAGTTCTGGATAACCTGACTGTTTGGTACATTACAGAACAAAGAAATTTTGTCGCGGATTGCTTTATCGAGAGGAATCTCAGTACGGCATACAACGATATCCGGCTGGATTCCCATACCTTGAAGTTCTTTTACACTTGCCTGTGTTGGCTTGGATTTTAATTCCTGCGATGCCTTTAAATAAGGAACTAATGTAACGTGAATCAAAATCGCATTTTCATGTCCGACATCTAACTGGAACTGACGAATTGCCTCTAAAAATGGCTGGCTCTCGATATCACCAACCGTACCTCCGACTTCAATGATGGCAATCTGCGTTTCTTTTACACCATCGTTGCGGTAAAAACGGCTTTTCAATTCATTTGTAATATGAGGGATTACCTGTACGGTTCCACCACCGTAATCACCACGGCGCTCTTTGGAAAGAACCGACCAGTAAACTTTACCGGTTGTGACATTACTCTGTTTGGTGAGACTTTCGTCAATGAAACGCTCATAATGTCCCAAGTCCAAATCGGTTTCCGCACCGTCATCGGTGACGAATACTTCACCATGCTGAATTGGATTCATCGTACCCGGGTCAATATTGATATACGGGTCAAATTTCTGCATGGTTACTTTGTAGCCACGCATTTTCAACAATCGACCTAAAGAAGCGGCAGTAATTCCTTTTCCTAAACCGGAAACAACACCGCCAGTTACAAAAACGTACTTTACAGCCATTTTAATCTCCATTCCGGAGCCAACAGCTCCTTAATCTTTTTACAAATTTTATATTTAATGAAAATAAACAAACTTATTTCTAGTATACCCTTTTTACCAGTTTGTTTCAAGTGTCAAATTCACCAATCTTTCACATACTAACCATTGATTTATCATTTAAAATCTTTTATACTTATTAAAGTAACGATTCAGGATACGAAAGGACAAGATAGAATGGATTTTAATAATAATGAAAGAAATAATCAGGATCCGAACAAGCGCAAGAAAAACAAGACCAATCTCTTGATTTGTTTAATGGCGGCGCTGTTTGCAATTGGCTTGATTTTTTTCCTGAATTCCGAGATTCAAAGAAATACGGAAAAGGAAATCACGTATACAAAATTTATTGAAATGCTGAAAAAGGACCAGGTGAAAAAGGTTACATTTCAGTCGAATATGATTGTCATTGAGCCAAAGACGAAGGAAAAAGTGGCGATGCTTACGGTCACTTATTATACCGGGTATGTCAATGACGAGAAATTGGTGCAGGATTTGCTGAATAAATACGGAGTCGAGTTTACGGCGGAGATTCAGAGCAGTTCGGGAATTATGGACTTTTTGCTTTCTTATATTCTTCCGATTGCGGGACTTTGGATTCTCCTTTGGTTCTTTATGCGCTCAGCAACTAAGGGCGGCGGCATTATGGGCGGCGTCGGCAAGTCAAATGCGAAGATGTATGTAGAAAAAAAGACCGGTGTGACATTTAAGGATGTTGCCGGTGAAGAAGAGGCAAAAGAGTCACTGACGGAGTTAGTTGACTTTTTGAAAAATCCGGATAAATACAAAAAAATTGGTGCGAGACTTCCGAAAGGTGCGCTGCTTGTCGGACCTCCGGGAACCGGTAAGACACTGCTTGCGAAGGCACTTGCAGGAGAAGCAGGTGTTCCGTTCTTTTCCCTGTCCGGGTCCGATTTTGTGGAAATGTTTGTTGGTGTCGGTGCGTCACGTGTAAGAGATTTGTTTAAGCAGGCGACATCGATGGCACCTTGTATTATTTTTATTGATGAGATTGATGCGATTGGTAAAAGCCGTGACAGCCAATATGGCGGGGGCAATGATGAGCGTGAGCAGACGCTGAATCAGCTGTTGTCGGAGATGGATGGTTTTGATTCCTCGAAAGGAATTATCATTCTTGGTGCGACAAACCGTCCGGAAGTGCTTGATAAGGCATTACTTCGTCCGGGACGTTTTGACCGCCGGATTATTGTGGAAAAACCGGATTTGAAAGGCCGTGTGGATGTATTAAAGGTTCATTCGCATGATGTGCTTATGGATGATACGGTAGATTTGGAAGAAATTGCGTTGGCAACTTCCGGTGCCGTTGGTGCGGACCTTGCCAATATGGTTAATGAGGCTGCTATTATGGCAGTAAAAGATGGCAGACAGGTTGTAAGCCAGAAGGATTTGTTTGAGGCAGTTGAAGTGGTGCTTGCCGGAAAAGAGAAAAAAGACCGTATTCTTGGCGAGGAAGAAAAGAAGATTGTTGCTTACCATGAGATTGGACATGCGCTTGTGGCAACCAATTTGAAACATGCGGAGCCGGTACAGAAAATTACGATTGTGCCGCGTACAATGGGAGCACTCGGCTATGTGATGCAGGTGCCGGAGGAAGAAAAATATCTGATGAAGAAGGAAGAACTGATTTCAGAGATTGTTACGCTCATGGGCGGCCGTGCGGCGGAGCAGGTTAAGTTTGATGATATTACGACCGGAGCGTCGAATGATATTGAGAAGGCAACGTCAATTGCACGTTCGATGGTAACGCAGTACGGTATGAGCAGTAAGTTTGGCATGATGGGCTTAGAGACGATTCAGAGCCGTTATCTGGATGGCAGACCGGTGCTTAACTGCGGCGAGGTGACGGAGAGCCAGATTGATGAAGAAGTCATGGCAATTTTGAATGACAGTTACAAAAAGGCAGTGGAATGTATCGAGACAAACCAGACGGTTATGGATAAACTGGCAGAGCATTTGATTGAAAAAGAAACGATTACCGGAAAAGAGTTCGTTGCTATTTACGAAGAAATTACCGGTGAAAAGTTAAAGAGAAGCGGCGAGGAAAAACAGAAAGAAGAAGTAAAAGAACTCCCGCAGAATGAGGAAGAGTAATGGCTTACGAATTGTTAGTGCTGGATGTTGATGGAACATTAGTCAATACAAAAAAAGAAATTACAGAGCGTACAAAAGAGGCTTTGTGGGAATGTCAGGAACAGGGTATCAAGGTTGCAATTGCTTCCGGGCGGTGCACAGAGGGCATCAGCCATCAGGCAAAAGCGATTGGACTTGACCGGTTCGGCGGCTATGTTATTTCGTTTAACGGTGGACGCATTACAAATTTTGTAACCGGTGAAGTGATATATGATATTACACTGCCGGATGGGATGATTCATGAATTGTATGATTATTCAAAAAAAGAGCATACCGGAATATTAACGTATGATGCCGGGAAAATCGTGGCGCACAGTGACACGGATCCGTATATTACAATTGATGCAAAAGGCTGTGATATTCCTATTTGGGTACCGGAAGATTTTCACCGGGATGTGAAGTTTGCGGGTAATAAATGCATTTTGACCGGGGACCCTGCGCATTTGGAAAAACTGGAGAAGAAGGCGGCAAAAGATTTTGAGGGCCGTCTTTCGGTTTACCGCTCCGAAGGATTTTATCTGGAAATGATGCCTCTTGGCGTGGATAAGGCATACGGTGTGGCAAAACTGTTAGAACGTCTTGGCTACCGCCGCAGCCAGATGGTGTGCTGTGGGGATGGATTTAATGATTTGCCGATGATTGAATATGCCGGATTTGGCGTGGCTATGGCAAATGCACCGGAACAATTGAAAGAAAAAGCGGATTATGTTGCACCGTCCTGTGACGAAGATGGACTGGTGGATGTGATTACGCGTTTTATAAAGGACTGGTAAATGTGTTTAATCTGGAAGAGGAATTGAAAAAACTGCCCGGTAAGCCGGGCGTGTATCTCATGCATGACAAAACGGATGAGATTATTTATGTGGGAAAGGCAATTAGTCTAAAAAACAGAGTACGCCAGTATTTTCAGAAGAGCCGTCATGTGACGCCTAAAATACAGCGGATGATTGACCGTATTGCGTGGTTTGAGTATATTGTGACGGACAGTGAACTGGAAGCATTGGTGTTAGAGTGCAATCTGATTAAGGAACATTCCCCACGGTATAATACAATGTTAAAGGATGGCAAGAGCTATCCTTTCTTAAAAGCGACGGTTTCAGAAGCCTACCCAAGGCTTCTTTTTGCGCGTCAGATGAAACGGGACGGCTGTAAGTATTTTGGACCGTTTACAAGTGGCAAGGCGATTCGTGATACAATTGAACTGGTGAATCAGTTGTTTCATCTGCGAAACTGCCACCGTGTGCTGCCACGTGATATAGGAAAAGAAAGACCTTGTCTGTATCATCAGATTGGGCAGTGTCCGGCACCGTGCCAAGGACATGTGAAAAAGGAGGAGTACCGGGCAGATTTTGAGCGCGCCCTGAAGTTTTTGCTGGGGGATACCAAATCGGTATTGAAGGAACTTGAGGAGAAAATGCAGCGTGCAGCAGCAGAGATGAATTTTGAGGAGGCTGCCACATACCGTGATTTGATACAAAGTGTCCGTCAGGTGACAGAACGGCAAAAAATTACATCAGAGGATTTTGAAGATCGTGACATCGTGGCGATGGCGCGCGGAAAAGAGGATGCAGTAGTACAGGTGTTTTTTATCCGCGGCGGAAAAATGCTAGGGAGAGAGCATTACTATCTGACCGGAACAAATGAGGAGACAGAAGGGGCTGTTTTGTCTGCTTTCATTAAACAGATGTATGCCGGAACGCCGTATATTCCGAAAGAAATCTGGTTAGAGCAGGAAGTGGAAGATGCAGATGCTATCCTTGAGTGGCTTTCGGCAAAACGCGGACATAAGGTGTATTTCCGCTATCCACAGCGCGGTCAGAAAGAGCGCATGCTTGAGTTGGCGAAGAAAAATGCCCGGATGGTGCTTCAAAAGGATGCTGAGAAGTTACAGAGAGAGCGGGCGAGGACGAAAGGTGCGATGGAGGAAATCGAAGGCTTGCTTGGTATTTCCGGACTCAGCCGTGTGGAATCGTATGATATCTCAAATATCAATGGTTTTGAGACGGTTGGTTCAATGGTTGTGTTTGAAGAGGGAAAAGCGAAAAAGAATGATTACCGTAAGTTTCGTATCCGTTCCGTGAGCGGGCCGGATGATTATGGTGCTATGCGGGAAATGCTGACGAGACGTTTTGAACACAGCAAACGGGAAGGTTTGTCGGAGATGGATTCTTTTCGCAATCTGCCGGATATTATTTTTATGGATGGTGGAAAAGGTCAGGTAAATATTGCAGAAGAAGTTTTGTTAAAATTAGATATAACAATACCGGTCTGCGGCATGGTAAAGGATGACCACCATAGGACGCGCGGGCTGTATTTTAAGAATGAAGAAATTCCGATTGATACACACGGTGAGGGATTTCGCCTGATTACGAGAGTGCAGGATGAAACACACCGTTTTGCGATTGAGTATCATAAGCAGATTCGAAGTAAGACGCAGGTTCATTCGATTCTTGATGATATTCCGATGATTGGTGCCACAAGGCGTAAAGCGCTGATGCGGACCTATCAGTCATTAGCTGAGATTCAGAAAGCAGATGTGGAAGAGCTGATGGAGATTCCGGAAATGAATCGTCAGGCTGCGGAATCCGTTGTTCAGTTTTTTGCAGCGAAACAGAGAGAAGGTGAAAGAGATGACAAATCTGAATGAAAAAAAAGCGGCAGATGATTTTCTGCCAATGAGTAAAAAAGCAATGAAACGGCGGGGGTGGAGCCGGTGCGATTTTGTATTTGTCATTGGGGACGCTTATGTGGACCACTCTTCTTTCGGACCGGCAATTATCAGCAGACATTTGGAGGCAAATGGTTATAAAGTTGGAATTATTTCGCAGCCGGATTGGAAAGACGATGCAAGTATCACAAAATTGGGTGAGCCACGCCTTGCTTTTTTAGTGTGTGCAGGAAATATGGATTCCATGGTAAACCATTATACGGTGGCGAAAAAGAGACGAAAAACGGATGCGTATACGCCGGGCGGCGTGATGGGGAAACGCCCGGATTATGCAACCGTTGTGTACTCGAATCTGATTCGCAGAACGTATAAACATACGCCGATTATTCTTGGTGGAATCGAGGCGAGCTTACGGCGGCTGGCGCATTACGATTACTGGTCGGATAAGGTGAAACGCTCGATTTTACTGGATTCCGGTGCGGATATGATTTCGTATGGCATGGGAGAACACAGTATGCTTGAAATTGCAGAGGCGTTAGACGCCGGTATTTCCATTCATGATATCACGTATGTTGCGGGAACTGTGTACCGTACAAAAGAAGGGGAATTGAGTGCGTATGAGCCGATTTCTCTTCCTGCGTTTGAAGAAGTTAGTACGGATAAGAAAAAATACGCACAAAGTTTTTATGTGCAATATGAAAATACTGATGCATTTACGGCAAAACCGTTAGTTGAAGCATATCCGAATAAAGTGTTGGTTGTGCAGAATCCACCGGCAAAGCCACTTACTACGCAGGAAATGGATGATATTTATGCCTATCCCTATGTGGGAACGTATCATCCATCCTATGAGGCAGCAGGCGGTGTTCCGGCAATTTCCGAGATTCAGTTTAGTCTGACAAGCTGCCGTGGATGTTTTGGCGGCTGTAATTTCTGTGCCCTCACATTTCATCAGGGAAGAATTGTTCAGGTCAGAAGCCATGAGTCGATTTTGGAAGAAGCAAAAGGGATGACTGTTAAAACCGGATTTAAGGGATATATACACGATGTGGGAGGACCGACAGCAAATTTCAGAAGACCCTCGTGTGACAAGCAGCTTGAAAAAGGTGTCTGCCAGATGAAGCAATGTTTGTTCCCCAAACCGTGTCCGAATCTGAAAGTTGACCATAAGGATTATGTTTCACTGCTTCGGAAACTGAAGCGTTTGCCGGGAATTAAGAAAGTATTTGTCCGTTCCGGAATCCGGTTTGATTATGTGATGCAGGAAACGGATGATACGTTTCTTAGTGAACTTTGCAGAGACCATATCAGCGGGCAGCTTAGAGTGGCGCCGGAACATGTTTCTAATAATGTTTTGCGGGCGATGGGAAAGCCACCGCATGCGGTCTATGAAAAGTTTTGCAAACGCTATGAAAAAGTAAATAAAAGGACGGGGAAGAAACAGTATGTAGTTCCTTATTTTATGTCTTCTCACCCGGGTTCGACGCTAAAGGATGCGATTGAACTGGCGGAATATATTAGAGACCTCGGCTACATGCCGGAGCAGGTGCAGGATTTTTATCCGACGCCATCAACGATTTCGACCTGCATGTATTATACGGGACTTGATCCTCGTACGATGGAGCCGATTTATGTGCCGAAATCTTCCCATGAAAAGGCTATGCAGCGAGCATTAATTCAATACAGGGAGCCTGGAAATTATGATTTAGTAAAAGAGGCCCTGCTCAAGGCAGGGCGGAATGATTTAATTGGATTTGATAAAAAATGTCTGATTTCTCCGAGAAAGCGTAAGCGCCGTTAGTTGTGGATTTTACACGTGGAGCCTACGAGATAGCGGGGAATGCTTAACGATGAGTCTGCGGTTTGCGTGGACTCATTTTTTTGCAGGTAAACGGCTGTATAAATCTGTGAGGATGGGCAGCCGTCGCCGGCAAGATGTCCGGAGGCTTTGCAGATTTTGCAACGCACATGGCAGTCGCATTTCTCCTTTGGTACGGACTCTTTATCAAAGTATTCTTTTTTTATGCAGGAGCCGCCAACAGCCTTGTTGCAAATACCGTTGATTGCAAGTTTTCCGCATTTTGTACAAATAACAGCGGTTGTGATAGAGTCCGGTTTCTTGAATGAAACTTTTGTGTAATTTTGATTTAACTTCTCCATCGTGTCACGCCACAAATCTTTTTGATAGGTGAGAGATGTTTGCTTTTGCCCGGAATCATAACCGCCCCAGATACCAGCTGTGAGGTACGGTGTGTAGCCGATAAACCACAAGTCGCGGTTGCTGGTGGAGGTGCCGGTTTTTCCTGCCTGCGGCATATTTATTTTTTTGAATTTTAAGCGGCTGCCGGTTCCTTTTGTAATCACGTCTTCCATTGCACTGGTAAGGAGCCATGCAGTCGATTCTTTCATGACCTGTTTGGTATCCGTATTCGTTGTGTTGTCGAGTAACACATTTCCGTCATGGTCGACAATTTTTGTATAAAAGAAGGCGGGATGATAAAGTCCCTGATTGGCAATGGTAGCAAAGCCGTTCGTTAATTCTAAGTTGGTAACGCCCTTAGTCAATCCTCCAAGAGCAAGTGGGAGAGAAATATCCGTATAGGTGTTTCCATCCTGACTGGTATAGTTGTCAACCAAAGTAGTAAAATCTAAATTTAATAAATAATCATATCCGGTTTTAGGACTTACATCCTTCAATGTTTTGACGGCAACTACATTCATGGATTGCGCCATTGCTTCACGCAGGGAAGTAAGTCCGCGGTAGGAGTTTCCGTACCAGTTTTTCACTTTCCGTTTTGTACCCGGATAGTAATAAGGGGCGTCATCCTGTACGGTTGCCAGCGTCATGCCGGCAGTGTCAAGTGCCGGCAGGTATGTCGATAAAATCTTAAAGGTTGAGCCGGGCTGGCGCACCGAATCCGTTGCACGGTTCAGTGTGCGGCTTGCGTTTTTATCACCGCGACCGCCGACAAGCGCTTTTACGGCACCGGTATGCTGGTCGATTACAACAAAGGAGGACTGCGGTTCAATTACGAGGTCAATCGTCTCAGACTGCACGGTATCATCTTTCGTCAGCATAGCAGCTCGGAACTGCTTGATTTGTTTTCTGGCAGTGGATTTCTTTTTATATAATCCGGATATAACTTTCTTCTTTCTACTTTTAAACCATTTCTTCATATCGGAAAAGGAATAGGTAATCTGCGTTCCGTCCTTGTGCGTAACAATCAATTGATAAGTTAGTTCATACCGAGAGTTCGCAGGATAATATTTTTTGTTGTTCATCATTGAATCGACGGTTTTTTGCATAGATTTGTCCTGCGTGCTGTAAATCGTCAGGCCGCGGCTGTACAGTGCGTTATAAGCCTGCGTTTCCGTGTAGCCGCATTTGGCTTTCAGATCCTGAATTACCTGCTCAATCAAAGCATCGGTAAAATACGAGGTAATGGAAGAACTTGAAAATGTTTGTTTATTCACTTTTTGGATGCGGTCATAAACCGGGTCACGGAGAGTATCGGTGTATTCTTTACTGGAAATATATCCCTGATTTTTCATATAGGTTAAAACAGTTGTGCGTTTCTGACTGTTTTTCGCCGGATGGGAAATCGGATTGTACGTTGATGGGTTCTGCGTAATGCCGGCAAGAACCGCACACTCGGAAAGGGTGAGGTCAGAAACATTTTTATTAAAATACCGTTTGGATGCTGCCTGTACACCAAGTGTATTTTGCCCGAGGTTAATGGTATTTAAGTAATACTCGAGAATTTGGTTTTTACTGTATTTTTTTTCGGTCTGCAAAGCAAGAAACTGCTCCTGCAGCTTACGCTTTATTTTTTCAAAGAGAGTGGTTTCCTCGCCACCCTCAAATACCTGGTTTTTCAATAACTGCTGTGTAATCGTGCTGGCACCCTGTGTAAAATCGCCCTTGTTTTTTATGCCGATGGTCAGTGCGCGTAAAACGCCCTGCGTATCCACGCCGTTATGCTTGCGGAAACGCTCGTCCTCAATGGCAATAAAGGCATTTTGGAGATTCTCCGGAATTTTATCCAATGTAACATATTCACGGTTGGCATCTTTTCCAACTAAGGACTGAATCGGATTTCCCTCACTGTCCACAATCGTTGTTGTATAGCCTTTTGGAACAATCTGGATAGAGTTCACATCCGGTGTCGAAGATAAGATGCTTGTGTACATCCCAATCAGGAAACTTCCAGCAAAAAGGCTGATAAAAATAAGCCCGATGAGAGTAAGACGAATTCCCATAAGCTGTAATTTGTGCAGACGGTGAGTGGCTGCGGATTCAAGCTGATGTTTTCGATTCTGGATTCCCTTATGACTAAAATTCATGTGCGGTCCTTTCCTTCCTGAATGTTTCCTTTTCTTTTTAGTATAACAAAAACTCTTGAAAAGGGAAAGGGCAATTACTATAATAGTAAGGAGTAGGAACGAAGTAAGAGAAAGGAACGAAACGGATGGAAACAGCATCTAAGATACTCTACGAAGGTGGACAAGGGGAAATTATAGAAAAGAAATCCCGTTTTATTGCGAACATTTTTCCGGTCACAACGGAAGAAGAAGCACTTGAAAAAATTACCGCGATGCGGAAAAAATATTATGATGCCAGACATAACTGCTTTGCCTATATTTTAGGTGAAAATAAGGATACGGTGCGCTGCAGCGATGACGGGGAACCATCAGGAACGGCCGGCCGACCGATGTTGGATATTTTGGATGGACAGGGAATTTATAATGTTGTGGCAGTCGTCACAAGATATTTTGGAGGAACTCTTCTTGGTACTGGGGGGCTTGTAAGAGCGTATTCCGGTGCGATGAAAGAGGGATTAAATCACTGTGTACTTTTAGAAAAAGAGACCGGTTACCCGCTGACCGTTACAGTGGATTATAACGAGGTTGGAAAAATCCAATATTTAGCAAGAACCAACGAGATTCGCGAGTTATCGTGTGAATATGGAAATGAGGTTGTGTTTCGGGTTTTGGTGCCGGAGGAGAAAATTGATTCATTTGAAACGGCACTGACGGAGAAAACAGCTGCGAAAGCTAAACTTGAACGGGGCGAAAAACTGTGTTATGGTTTCCATGGAGACGAAGTTATACAGATGGATAAACGGCAGGAAGGAAAGGAATCATGAATTTATTAGATTATATGAGCGAGCAGAAAAAAGAGACCGAATCGCCACTTGCTTCAAGACTCCGTCCGACTACCTTGGACGAGGTTGTGGGACAGAAACATATTATCGGAAAAGATAAATTATTGTACCGGGCAATTCAGGCAGATAAATTAAGTTCACTGATTTTTTATGGACCGCCGGGAACCGGGAAAACGACGTTAGCGAAAGTAATTGCGAATACGACAAGTGCAGCATTTCTCCAGATTAATGCGACATCAGCCGGTAAAAAAGATATGGAAGAAGTTGTTGAAAAAGCAAAAGAAAACTGGGGGGCTTATGGGCGTAAGACGATTTTGTTTATTGACGAGATTCACCGCTTTAATAAAAGCCAGCAGGACTATTTGCTTCCGTTTGTTGAAGATGGCACCATTGTCTTGATTGGTGCAACAACGGAAAATCCTTATTTTGAAGTAAATGGTGCGCTTTTGTCCCGCTCGATTATTTTTGAATTAAAGGCATTGGAAAAAGATGAAATCAAGGAACTTTTGTTGCGCGCCGTGACAGACAAAGAAAAGGGGCTTGGAAGTTTTGATGCGGTCATTGAAAAAGACGCTTTGGAATTTCTCGCTGACATCAGCGGTGGTGATGCCAGAAGCGCTTTAAATGCGATTGAACTTGGTGTTTTGACAACCGAGAGAGGTGCAGATGGCAAAATTCATATTACGATGGAAGTTGCCGAGGAATGTATTCAAAAACGTGTACTCCGCTATGATAAAACAGGGGATAATCATTACGATACCATTTCGGCATTTATTAAAAGTATGCGGGGCTCTGACCCGGATGCCGTAGTTTATTATCTGGCGAGAATGCTGTATGCCGGTGAGGACATCAAATTTATTGCCAGACGAATCATGATTTGTGCGGCGGAGGATGTTTCAAATGCTGACCCACAGGCTCTTGTCGTGGCGACCGCGGCGGCACAGGCAGTTGAGCGGCTTGGTATGCCGGAGGCAAGAATTGTGCTTTCACAGGCGGCGCTTTATGTGGCATGTGCACCGAAGAGCAATTCAGCAATTGTTGCAATTGATGATGCCATGGATTATGTTAAAACGCATCCGAATTACCGGATTCCGGCGCATTTGATGGATGCCCATTATAAAAGTGCGGCAAAACTCGGACATGGCATCGGGTACCAGTATTCCCATGATTACGAAAATCATTATGTAAGACAGCAGTATCTGCCGGATGAGGCGGAATCCGAGCGGTTTTTCCATTTATCGGAGAATGGTTATGAAAAGGAAATTAAGCAGCATATGAAGAAAATTGGAGCAGATAAGGAGGAATGGTAAGATGGCAGAAGAGAAAAAAGAAAAATTTGAAAGTTCATATCCGAAGGGTGTGCGTATTGCAGCAATTATTGGTGTAATCTTTTTAGTTGCGTTGTATATTGTAACTTTGATTGCAGGAATCACCACATCAAAGGCGGCACCGGAATTGTTTAAAATGTGTATTGGTTCCAGCATTTTACTGCCAATTCTGTTTTGGCTTTATATTCAATTTGCCAAATCGTTTATGAACCGGGATAGGGAAAACATAAAGAAAGAAAAATAACAGATATTAAAAAAGCTGTAAACTGATGAAATTCACCAATTTACAGCTTTTCTTTTATCTTTTTTAGTATCCGATTTTTTTACCTTTTTTTGTCAGATATCCACTGATTCGTTTTGCTTTATAATCTTTTTTCTTGCGGGAATCCGGTACACCGGGATCTGTTGGGTCGTAGTTGATGCCACCTTTCACTTTGATGGTCTTTGCTTTGCCGAGAGGACCCGGTTTCTTTGTGCTTCCCTTTACGATTTTAATGGTATTGCCGGTTGAAGTATAATCGTAAATCCACTTCGCATCCGCTACTGCCATACGGATACATCCGGCAGAAGCAGGTCTGCCAAGCTTGTTGTAGGTGACAGCAGGCAGTGCATAATGAGACTGTGTGCCGACGGCAATCGAGTGGAAATAAACATTGCCGACAATGTGGGTTGCCCAGCGTGCATATACAGTACTGCCATCCGGCTCATGCATCGGTTTCATCGTATATTTTACGGACTGGCCGTTTGTGCATACCGAATATGTACCTATTGGAGTATATGCTGACTTCTCATGGAGGCCACCGGTACCGGCAACGGTCCAGATGTCACTGCCGACACATACAGAACACGTTTTAACCGGAATATCGTATTTGTTTGTCTCATCGTTGTACATGTAAATCGTAACAACACATGCGGCACGGTTTACTTCGATGTAAAACTTGTTCTGATGAGAGGAACTGCTTTTTTTCAGTTTCAAAATCTTAGTAAGGTCGGTCTGTTTTTCATTGTTAATATAATAGAATTTGTATTTCTTTCCCTTATATTTTTCATAATACCAGCCGTTTTTACCAAGGTCTGACTTTTTCAGTTTGAACTTTTTCTTTTTCAGCAACAGTCTGCTTTTCCATGCGGATGTCGCAAATGCACGAACCTCGTAAGTTCCTTTTGCTTCATTTTTTACTGTTACGGTGTAGGTCTTTTTATTGGAAGAAGCTTTTGCTTTGTATGTGCCAAGCTTTTTCTTTTTACCGTTTTTAATCCGGTAAATATCAAATTCAACCTTTTTGATATTGCCGGGAACATAAGCTCCGGACAATTTATAGATGCAGGTTGCATTTTTCTTTTTAGTAACGGTAAGAGTTCCCTTTTTCATACGCTGGTCAGCTTTTGTTGTCTGTGCAAGCGTATAAGTTTTATTGTTGGAATCGATCACAACCGCTTTAATTGTAAATAAATCCAAATTGTATTTTAAGGTTTTCATCGTAACTTCTTTATAATAAGAAGTTGTCTTTTTCTTGCCGGAAAGTGTAGCAACCTGTCTGCCATCGCTGTTAAATACCTGGAATGTTACACCATTTACACCGAATACGTTAGTCAATCCGCTAAGTTGAATGGCAAATGCCTTTTTCTTCTCCAATGCTTTTGTTTTCTTTGTAACAAATGAAGTGCAGGAAGGGACAACATTATATTCGGTAGAAGCTAAAGTATACTGTGTTTTCCAATTGCTGTTTGTAACAACGGCCTTTGCGCCCCATTTGCCATAATAATTTCCGGATTTGGAAACATCAACAGACCAGTTCTGGTTCGCATTCAATCCCATTGCTTTGCCTACGGTTACTGCGGTGGATTCTGCGCGGTTTTTGTTCCAAATCTGGATGGAAATCTGGTTTCCGGTACCGGGAACTAAAACACCGCCTGTGGCTTCTTTTGATACGAAGGCAGCAGTACGAACAGCGGCACCGGTATTTCCTGTGATGGAAAGACCTGCTTTTGCTGTATGAATCGTAAAGTCAGCAGTGCCGGCGGTCAATGTTTTTGTACCAATTGTTACGGTTACTGTATAATTGGCAAATGCATATTTTAAGTCCGCCAAAGTAATGTTTCCTGTAAAAGTGCCTTCTTTGCAGTTAGTCTCGTCGAGAGTGACATTTTTTGTAAAAGCAGTTTTCTTTGTGGAAGAATTTACTGCATTAATCGTAAGTGCGGTATCGGATGCCAAATCCAGACCGGTTACGGTGTAATTTGCTGTGCCGGCGGCACGATTTGTAGTCAAAACCGCTTTGTGCGTAGATGGTGCTTCTGTGGCAGCAGCCGCAGCTTTTGCCGGTGTGCTGACAAAGGAAAATGTCAGAAATAAAGAAGCAAATACGAACACAAGCAAACTTCTTATGTAAGTACGTTTCATGATAAAACCTCCATTCTGTTCCATTCACTATTTGACGGCATGACTTTAAACATGACGCCAAGTTCTTTCATAATCGCACATTTCCTAATGTTTGTCAAGAAATCATGCCTTATTATAAGAAGGATATGTGTCAGTTCTTTTACAAAAAGTGTTCTTGACAAAAATGTTTTGATATATTAAGATACCCACATAGGCAAAGAAGAGAAGAAGTACGAGTAAGAAAGAGCCAACAGAGAATAGCCGGCTGGTGAGAGGCATGGGAAATCGCTTATTTGGAATACATCTTGGAGCTTCGGCATTGAAATCAGGTAGGTGCCGACGGAAGAGGGGAAACCCGGCACACGTTATCGTGCAGGAGTATTCGTGCCATCCGGTAGGTGTACTTGATGAGGCAGTTGATGTGAGTCGATTGTGAAAAAAGGTGGTAACACGGGATATGATATCTCTCGTCCTTTGAATAGGGTGAGAGATTTTTTTATTATAAAAAGCGGCAGCTTTAGAATGGAGGAAAAAATGCAGGTATATGAAGAATTAGTTGCCAGAGGCTTAATCGCTCAGGTGACAAACGAAGAAGAAATTCGAGACATGGTAAATAATGGAAAGGCTACTTTTTACATTGGTTTTGACCCGACCGCTGACAGTCTGCATGTCGGACATTTTATGGCACTTTGCCTGATGAAACGTTTGCAGATGGCGGGCAATAAACCGATTGCGTTAGTAGGCGGCGGTACAGCGATGATTGGTGACCCATCCGGAAGAACGGATTTGCGTCAGATGATGACACCGGAGACGATTCAGCACAACGTGGATTGTTTTAAGAAACAGATGAGTCGTTTTATCGACTTTTCCGAGGGGAAAGCAATTCTTGTCAACAATGCAGACTGGCTCATGGATTTGAACTACATTGAGGTGCTTCGTGATGTAGGAGCGCATTTTAGTGTAAACCGTATGCTTTCCGCTGAGTGCTACAAGCAGAGGATGGAGAAAGGTCTCAGTTTTTTGGAATTTAACTACATGATTATGCAGAGTTATGATTTTTACAAACTGTTTCAGGATTATGGCTGTAACATGCAGTTTGGCGGCGATGACCAGTGGAGCAACATGCTCGGCGGTACGGAATTGATTCGCCGTAAATTAGGAAAAGATGCGCATGCTATGACGATTACGCTGTTGTTAAACTCAGAGGGCAAAAAGATGGGTAAAACCGCAAAGGGAGCTGTCTGGCTTGATCCGGAGAAAACATCACCGTTTGAGTTCTACCAGTACTGGAGAAATGTGGATGACAGCGATGTGTTGAAGTGCATCCGCATGCTTACATTCCTTCCATTGGAGGAAATTGATGCGATGTCCGACTGGGAAGGCGCACAGTTAAACAAAGCAAAAGAAATTCTTGCATTTGAGCTTACCAAACTGGTTCACGGAGAAGAAGAGGCCATGAAATCACAGGAGAGCGCAAAAGCACTGTTTAGCAGCGGAAACGCGGCAGAAATGCCTACCGTAGAATTAACTGATGAAGATTTGGAAAATGGCACAATCGGTATTCTTAATCTGTTGAATAAATCCGGAATGGTGCCATCCAATTCGGAAGCGCGCCGTGCCGTTCAGCAGGGTGGTGTTGCCATTGATGGTGAAAAAATTACTGACATTCATGCACAGATTGACGGCGGGAAATTAGCCGGTGATGGTGTGGTGCTGAAAAAAGGTAAGAAGAACTTTAGAAGGATGGTCTTAAAATAAAAAGAAAAAAATTAGTGGCACCATGCACGCTTTCGCTTGAGGAATGCGCAGGGGTATCGGCATGCACACGACGCATGCCGGATACCCGCGTATTCCTATGCATGGCAGCCACTAAAGTTTTTCAGGAGATATGGCGGCTTGGGATGTTTAAATTTTTATGATAAATATACTTAAAAGTGTTGTATTTTGCCAAAAATCTGATATACTGTGATTAGGCAAAAGTAATAAGTATTAATCGTTAAGTTACGACAAAACCCCCATGAGTGGCCGCTCATGGGGGTTTTTGTTGCCAATACAAAAACGACAAAAATTTTACTTGCATAAATGCAATTTTCGTAGTAAAATATATTTTGTTGTTCGGCGTGTGGCTCAGTTTGGTAGAGCGCTTCGTTCGGGACGAAGAGGCCGTGGGTTCGAATCCCGTCACGCCGATATAAGGTCCTTTCTTAGTAGGAGAGAGGATCTTTTTTAATATCAAAAAAGTTAAACGGCTGTAAAGAAGGTATAAAAAGCGGATTTTTAAATAATTGGATTGTGGCAAATGTTATGTGTCAGTTTATTTGGATTCCAGTAATTCCGTAGAAAAACTTTGTGACGAGTGGGTTTTGAGTACGTCGGTATGAGGTGCTTGTATATGCGACAGCATAAGCGCCCATACCGCTACGCACTCAATAAGCGGGAGCGCCCACGAGACGCAAAGCTTTTCTACGAAATTACGGAAAACAAAAAATGTGCCAACGAACACTTGCCACAAACTCAATTATAATTCCGGTTGATTTTTTTTACATATCTTCTTATAATTAAACTATCAAAAATTGGAGGAGGTTTCGTTATGAGGGAAATGAAACAAACGATGGCAGCAGTGTTATCTCTGACGCTTGCGTGCACACTTTTGATTGCACCGGCAGAGGGGCAGGCAGCCAAAAAGAAGATGAAATTAAATAAGACAAAGGCAACGTTATATGTTGGCAAAAAACTGACGTTGAAAGTGAAAAACATAAAGAAAAAAGTCAAATGGTCATCTTCTAAAAAAGCAGTTGCATCCGTAACGAAAAAGGGTGTTGTAAAAGCAAAGAAAAAAGGTAAGACTGTGATTACTGCCAAAATCGGTAAGAAGAAGCTGAAATGCAAAATTACCGTGAAACAGAAAGTAGTAAAGAAAAAGGCTGTATATCAGTCTCAGATGGTCGAAAACTTTGAAAGTTACACAGCAGGAACGGATTGGGGAAATTACACACTTGGTGAGGGACTTACCAGTGGTGGAAACGAACCGGCACATTATCTCGCAAAAGGAGAGACAATGAAGGTTATTACAGATCCGGAAAATGCAAATAACAAAGTCCTTCAGGTTATACCAAAGTTCTATAGTTTTTGCCCGGTATTTACCGTTGACCTTGAAAAATTGACAGGCATATCAGCAAAGAAATTGGGTGATTATAAAGGAATCCGCGTAAAAGTTCGTGTTGTCAGCGATGCGTCCCGCCATGTGGGAATTGGAATCAACTCATTCTTTGGCAAAGCAGGCACGATTAATAAAAAATATGCATTTAACACATATACCACACAGAGCAATGCCCTTCCAAATGAGAAAGAGTATTATAAATTCTATTATACAGAGGGTATGGTGACACCGGAAACACCGGATGATGGCAGTATGCCTCAGGTGGAAAATGGCAAGAGCGCCAAAGGACATAAGTTCAAGGAGACAGATAAAGATGTTGGTTTTGCGACAAAGACGCTGTTGTTTAACAAGAAACTGACCGCAGATTTGCGAAGCCAGACAACCTTTGATTTTGTAGTTGGTGGAAGTTATGGTCCGGCAAATAAAGAATACTTAGCATGGTATTTAGATGATGTGGAATTGATTTACTAAAAATAAAAAGAAGTTCAACCGCAGGAGACTACAACGCGGTTGAACTTCTTTTTTTATCCTAACAAAGCCCGATTTGCTTTTTCCTGGAATTTTTCTTCCAAAATCACAAAGCGTTCATGGGTGCCGCGTCCGATTACGGTCCCTTTTTCATCTTTTGCCGAGACGGAAAAGACCAGCTTTCGTCCGTCGATTTCTACCAGTTCACTCTCGCAGGTAATGGTCATGCCAAGCGGTGTTGGGGCATCATGTGAAATGTCCAAATGGATTCCTACGGTTCCTTCGCCCGCTTCCAAATACGGAGCCACGCTTGTCCATGCTGTTTTTTCCATGAGAGCAATCATAGCAGGAGTGGCAAATACATCCAGTGTGCCGCTCCCCATTGTTTTTGCCGAATTGGACTCGTCGGCAGTAACCGTGCAGGTTCCTTTAATTCCAACTTCTAAACTCATTGCAGTTCCTCCTTTTTCTGTTCTACCAGATAACCACGCTTTGCTAACTCCGCTTCCACGTCATCCAGAATCCGTTCTTCCTCTGCGGTGACAGTGTGGTAATGGTAGTCCGATGTCACATTTTTTAAAAGCGTGGATTTTCCGCTTTTAATGCCTGCGATAAATTCTTTGATGTCTCGTCGGCAGCGGATATTCATATCTGCTTGAATTTTACCATAAATTTTATGATTTACAAATACATTTTCTACGATACCGCCTAAATCCACGATACAGGTTAATTCGTCCTCTGCCTGTTCATCCGTATGACGGCATTTGAAAATACGTCGAACCCCGCTTGGTTTAGTCGGTGGAACCAGATATCCACGGTTGGTTGCAATAATTTTTACATGACCGGTTCGCAAAAGTGCAATGTCCTGCACAATCACCTGGCGGCTTACGCCGAATTCCTTCGCCAGTTCGGTTCCGGAAACCGGCTTGTCGTGTTCCTCCAGATATTGAAGCAATCGGTCTCGTCGTTTTTCTCCAGACATATCCGGTACCTCCATTTACTCTGTTGCATGTAGATTTTTCAGGGAAATATCCATAATTGGTGCGGAGTGGGTTAAAGCACCGCTGGAAATATAATCGACGCCAAGGTCAATTAATTTGGCAATGTTTTCCCGTGTGACATTGCCGGAACATTCGGTCTCTGCACGTCCGTCAATGATACGGATGGCTTCCTTCATGTCGTCATGCGACATATTATCTAACATAATAATATCTGCTCCGGCGTCTGCCGCCTCTTTCACCATATCAAGATTTTCCACTTCAATTTCAATCTTACGGACAAAAGGACAATATTCCTTTGCCATTTCAACTGCTTTTGCCACACTGCCGGCAGCTCCAATGTGATTATCTTTCAACAAAACACCGTCTGAAAGATTGTAACGGTGATTATAACCGCCACCTGCCTTTACGGCATATTTTTCAAAAATACGGTTATTTGGTGTTGTTTTTCTCGTGTCTAATAATTTTGTTTTAGAACCGGCAAGCAGTTTTGTAATCGAATTGGTATAAGTGGCAATTCCGCTCATACGCTGCAAATAATTCAGTGCCGTTCTTTCTCCGGAAAGGAGAACACGGATGTCGCCTCGCACGACGCCCATTTTCTGACCTTGTTTTACCTCATCGCCATCCTGACAGAAAAAAGTAATTTCCGTGTCCGCATCCAGTAGCGTAAAAACACGTTTAAATACTGAAAGTCCGGCAATGATGCCGTCTTCCTTACAGATTAAATCAACTTCACCCTGTTTTGCTTCCCGCATTACGGCATTGGTCGAAATGTCTTCGCTCGTGATATCCTCGGCAAGAGCCATGCGGATTAACGGGTCTGCATTTGTAAGCATTGTAATTTCATTCATGATTTGTTTTCTCCCTTTCTTTTTCAATGGCCTCTAACAATTCCTTGTGGTAGGATCCGGTGAGGTTTGTTAATGTATCATTTTGCAAAATATCATCAAAAGTTTTTTCCGGCAAAGCGGTATATTCTTCCATTGCATGTGTGGCAGCACGGCGGGCAAATACTAAACTCTCCAACAGAGAATTGCTTGCCAAACGGTTTTTTCCGTGTACACCGTTGCAGCTCGTCTCGCCAATCGCATACAGATGTCCGGCAGAAGTGTGGCTGTCTTTGTCAACCCAGATACCACCCATAAAATAATGCTGTGCCGGAACGACAGGAATTGGTTCTTTTGTGCAGTCGTAGCCCTCTTCCAGACAGCGTTTGTAAATGTTTGGAAAATGGCTGATAATCGTTTCTTTTGGAATCGGTGCCATCGATAGACGGACATAAGGCATGTCATCAATTGCCATCTGTTTGTGGACTTCTTTTGTTAATAAGTCGCGGGGCAGCAGTTCATTGACAAAACGATTACCCTCTTTATTCAGCAGAATCGCACCCTCACCGCGCACGGATTCGGAAATCAGAAAGCGACGTCCCGGTTTTTCGGAGTACAAAGTAGTCGGGTGAATCTGGATGTAGTCAATGTGCTCTAACCGGATGCCATGATTTTTAGCAATTGCCAAAGCATCTCCGGTAATATGGCGGTAATTCGTCGAATGTTTGTAAATGCCGCCAAGTCCACCGCATGCTAACATCGTATAATCAGCGGTGATTTTTTCCTTTGAGCCATCCGCCATCTGAGCCATTACGCCATAGCAAATATTATCTGCCATAAGAAAATCGTACATGGTGGTATGTTCTAAAATGGTAATGTTTTCGCGTTCTCTCGTCCGCGCCAGAAGTGTGCTTGTGATTTCTTCCCCGGTAATATCTTCGTGGAATAAAATACGTGAATCGGAGTGACCACCTTCCCTGGTGTAGCAGAACTCGCCATTTTCACGTTTGAAATCCACGCCGTACTCCACCAATTGCTTAATAATCGATTGCGAGGAGCGGATCATAATATCGACGGATTCTTTTCGGTTTTCATAGTGCCCGGCACGCATGGTATCTTCAAAATAACTGTCGTAATCATCGTTCGACTTTAAGACACAGATACCGCCCTGCGCTAAAAAGGAATCGCTTTCGTCAGCGTCTTCTTTGGTAATCATGAGAACCTGTTTATCGCTTGGAATCTGAAGGGCGCAGAATAAACCGGCGGCCCCTGTTCCTACAATTAAAAAATCGGTATGTTTCATGAGAATATCTCCCTTCCTTACTTTGCCAGTTCAAGCATCCGCTCCAAAGGGCGGTTTGCCTGTGTGCGCATTTCATCCGTGACAGACATCGAATGCTCCCCTGTCTCTAAAACATGGACAATTTTTTCGAGTGTAATCTTTTTCATATTTGGACAACACTGAGCAGAACCTGCCGAATAAAAGGTCTTGTCAGGGTTTTGTTTTTTTAGTTCATATAAAACGCCAAGTTCCGTACCAATGATAAATTCTTTGGCATCGGCAGATGAAGCGTAATCAATGATTTCGGATGTACTGCCAATGAAATCTGCCAAATCAAGAATTTCCGGGCGGCACTCCGGGTGAACGATAAAAGGTGCATTCGGATGAGCTTTTTTAGCAGCTTCTACCTGATCCTTCCGGATAGATGCGTGTACATGACAATAGCCGTCATTGAAAATAAAATTCTTTTCCGGTACCTGTTTAGCAACAAAACGTCCCAGGTTTTCATCCGGAATAAAGAAAATGTTCTTATTTGGAAGTGCCTTTACAATGCGGATTGCATTGGAAGAAGTCACACAGACATCTGCGTGGCACTTTAATTCTGCCGTCGAATTGATGTAGCAGACAACTGCTAAATCCGGATATTCTTTGCGGAGTTCTTCAATTCGGTCGATATCCGCCATGTGTGCCATCGGACAGTCTGCTGTTTCATCCGGCATAAGTACAGTCTTTTCCGGGTTTAAGATTTTGGCGCTCTCGCCCATAAACGAAACACCGCAAAAGACGATGGTATCAGCATCTGTTTTCGTGGCAACTTTGCTTAAGTAGAAGGAATCGCCGATGTAGTCAGCAATTTCCTGTACCTCGTCATGAACGTAGTAATGTGCCAGAATAACAGCATTTTTTTCTTGTTTCAATTGTTTAATACGGTTTTGTAAATCAGACATAATTATCTGTTCCTTTCTGTGTATTGTGTCCTATCATAACACAAAACTTTACATCTGACAAGACAGAAAGAAATTAAATTTGCTGTAACAGCTTTACAAAAGGGAAAGGGCGACTGGTAACCCAGCCGCCCTTTTGAAAGAGGAGTTTTATGAAAAAATATCAAAAATGTGAAATTGGCATTTGTCATATAAGTTGAAGTTGTTCTTTGTTTCAACTTATGGCTTTAGTATAAAAGTCAAATGTGTCGAAACGGTGTTCAAATTTAATATAATTTGTGAATTGTTTGTGAATTGAAATTGGGGGGATTGTTAAAAGCGGTGGAGGGTAAAACAAATAGTTTGCTCCGGGTGTTTGATGTCCCTTTATTCGGCTTCCGTAATTCCGTAGAAAAACTTTGTGACTCGTGGGTACAAACACGTGGGTATGAGGCTTGCGTATTTTGCATGCCCATACCCTTACGTGTTTGTTAAACGGGAGTGCCCACGAGACGCAAAGCTTTTCTACGGAATTACGGAAAACAAAAAAAAGTGCCAACGAACACTTGATACAAACGAATTTCTGAATCTGCTTTCTTTTTCACCCAAACAATGGTAAAATAAAAAAAGATTGCTTTGAGAAAGAAGGTATGGGGGATTGAAATATAATGTAGATGAAATACAAAAGAATATGCATATACGACAGGTGGAAGGAATTGGAGACAGGCTGGAAGAGGACATTCGCAATATATTGAACCGTGCAGGTATCTATTTTCGCATTTTCAGCCGTGCGAAGACACCATTTTCCATTGCACAGAAATTAGAAAAACCGGGGTATGGATTTGGGGAACACGACAAGAAGATGCAGGATCTAATTGGACTGCGTGTCGTTGTGTATTATCAGGATGATATGGATATTGTGCGGACGATTTTGGAGAAAACATTTCGGCAGGTGGGCGAGTGGTCTAAAACGGACAATACCGAAGAAGAATTTAAGGCATCTAAGTTAAATGGCGTGTTCTGGGTGCCGGAAGAATATCAGCGTGTCTATAATGGAGACATTAGTTTTCTGCCGATTGATGCGACGTTTGAAGTTCAGCTTCGCACCATTTCTTTCGAGGGATGGCATGAGATTGAACACGATATGCGTTACAAATCACCGTATGGTGATGATTTTTGGCGCGAGGATTTGTCAAGGACCTTAAACAGCGTTCTTGCCAATCTGGAACTTTGTGACTGGACGACATTAAATGTATTTGAAAAGCTGGCAGATTATCATTATACCGAGCGAAAGTGGGAAATGATGCTTAAGGCAAAATTCCGCCTGCGGTTTGATTTAGAGCCATTGGCAGAAGAAATCTGTCAATTTTTGGATGAAAATGAAGAAGCAGCTTACTGTCTGTACCGATGTAACAGACCGGAAGTATTGTTTGCACTGCTTCGAGATGGTTACCATGAAAAAATTACTTACAATTTAATAGTAAAAGTCATTAATGATTCCGTAGCGGATTACGAGCCAAAGTTAAAACGCAAACTTGCGAAAATATGTCATGACATATTAAAGGTAGAGAAGCCTCAGCGAAATGAAAGACTGGAACTGAATCCTTTGGATGTGACGCCTTCATTCCAGCTAAAAGTGACTTTGTCGCATGACCCGCAAAGAGATTTAAATGAAGAATTTTTAACGGCGGTGAAATTCATTGCCGGATGGGCACAGGGACGGCTGCAGAATATTGTGGAAGGAATACCGGATACACCGATTGATTATGAATACCATGAAGCAGGATATTATTTACAAATACTAGGGAATATAAGCCTTGGATTTTATAAACTTACATTTGAGCACGCGGATGCGGAGCGTAAAGGAGTGGTATGGCGTACTAAGGTGATTTTGGAGCGAAGCGACTATATTCGTATGAAAGTGGATTGTGATTATTGTCATAATCCGGACCGTTTGATTCGTGACAGTTTTAACAAACCTCGTTTTGTAGATGAAATTTTTAGAAAGATTGGTTATACAGATGTGATTCCAATGATGACAAAGCCTCATAAAGTAGAAAAAATGAAGGAAATTGAGATGTTGAGTGAATTTATCGCAGACCATTCGCGTACACTGCCGGTTATTCTGGCTGTGGAAGAAGAGGACTCCGAGCGTCAGATTAATATTAATCGTTTGGCTGAGACGGTAGGCACTTACGCTCACGTATTTCTTCTTAGTAAAAAGGCAATTCCGATGATGGTGGAAAAATCAGACTATACGACAGAGGAACTGACCGGTGCTGTATGGGTGACATTTCAAAACGGTGAAGACAAATTTTATACGAGGGAGCGTATTGCAAACAGTCGGTTCGATTTTAATAAGTATGCGTTCGATTCCGGAAACGTTTACGAAAAAGCATTCAGACACAAATTAGTGCGCCTGATAAAGGAAAAGAATTGTTAAATGATTTACATCAAATTTACCTGAATTTTGCGCGTTGTTGCTTGACAAATAAAATGTACCTGCTATATAATTGAGACGGTATTATATTATTATTTAATCTGATTTATCACAGATTGAGTTTGAAAAGAAAAGGAGAGTAAAAGATGAAAAAAGGTATCACGAAAATTTTATCCGCATGTGTCTTTGCATTTGTTGTTTTCCTTGCAGCGGGAACGCAGAGTAAAGCAGCAGTGAACATGGGTGTAAAGCAGACTGGTGCAGGAAGTAGTTACGTGGATTTGGCATGGAATGCCCAGCTTGGAGCCGGACACTACCATACACAGTTTAGCCAGGATGGAAAAAACTGGATCGATATGGAATACAGTTCATCACCAAGTGATTCGGTATATAATTTAACACAAGGTGCCAGCTATTATGCACGTGTCGTGGCATACAATGGTAGTCACTATTCGGGAACTCATGTGATGGTCGGTGTTTCTGAGACGGCTATCGTATCGACAAAACCGACGGAGGTTACCGGATTAACACAGACAGCAGCAGGTGTGAATTCAGTTTCCATGTCATGGAATGCATCTGCAGGAGCAGCTTCTTATGTGATTTATGGGTATATTAACTACAATTGGACACAGATTGGTACATCAGCAACAAATTCTGCAACGATTACCGGTGTTGCTGCAACGACATCTACCAAATTTTCAGTAGCTGCTGTGAAAAATGTGACCGGCGGCACAGTAACCGGTGACCAGTGCAGTGGTGTAGAGATGAAAGCGATTCCGATTAAAGTAAGCCGGATTGCTATGCAGTATTATTGGGATTCGCTGAAAGAAGCAAAATATATCTGGACAGATGTAAACAATGCGGATGGTTATCAGTATGAAGTGAAATCTGCAAATGGCAAAAAGACATATTTCAGAGCTACATCAACAAGTTCTTACACCTATGTAAAACCATTTCCAAGAGGAATTTTCGTAAAAGCCCGTGTAAGAGCTTATGTGACTGTTGGAAATAAAGTTTATTATGGTGCATGGTCTCCATATACATATCATGCATCCAGTAAGAAAGTAACGGCAAAACGCAGCAGTAATGGTAAAAAGATTTATTTGAAATGGAAGAAAGTTTCCGGTGCCAGCGGTTATCAGGTATATGTATCCACAAAATCAAATGGTGGATTTAAGAAAGTGAAATCCTTAAGCTCAAAGAAATCCAGTTATACGATTACAAAGTGTGGTAAGAAAAAACTGAAAAAAGGAAAAAGATATTATATTCAGTTGAGATACCAGACAAAGGTCGGTAAGAAAAAAGTATCCAGTAAAATCGTAAGCAGTGCTACGGTATACTAAAAAATAAAAGCGAAACGGGAAACCCTAAAGAGCTTTATGCTTCTTGCGGTTTCCCGTTTTTTTTGTTATGATAAGATTGACTATAAACTATAAAGGAAGTGTTTGGGATGACATCAAGATTGTTTTACCACAAGCAGACAGGGGCGCCTGTACAGATTATTGCAAGAGCCCAGACAAAGCCTACTTATCAGGAAGTAATCTGTTATCAGGAATTGACAAAACCCTATGACCATTTTGTTATGGAAAAACGGCAGTTTTTTGCTGAGTATGTAAAAGAATTTGCAGAATTGCCACTGGTTGGAAGAAAACAGATTGAAAAAAGAGAAGATTTGCCGAATAAGCAGCCAAGAATTTCCAAGGGAGAAATTATGGATGACGAGCCGGCAGAAGCCGAGAAACCGGAAGAAGCAAAAGAACCGGAAGTGCCGGAGGCAATTCAGAAGATGCTTGCCTTCTTGGATGCAGAATCGTGTCATGAGAAAATTCGGATTCTGGAAGAAATGCAGGATGATTTAACAGAGCACATATTGAATAATATTGCCGTGAGTCTGGATTTGTCGTTAGAGGATGACGAAGACGGATTCGAGAGAATTATGGCGGAACTTCGTATGAGAGAAAAATATGAAAGTGACCGGGGAGACAGACTGTGAGTAATTACCGCATTAAAATACAGTATGATGGAAGCCGTTACCGTGGATGGCAGAGGCAGCAGGGAGAAAAAAATACGATTCAGGGACGGATTGAACAAGTGCTGTCAAAGCAGATGGGATTTCCTGTGACAATTGATGGAGCCGGACGTACGGATGCAGGTGTGCATGCCAAAGAGCAGGTTGCAAATTTTCGTTTAAATACAGAAAAAACAACGCAGCAATTGCAGGATGTGTTAAATGAATATTTACCGGAAGATATACGGATACTGAAAGTAGAAGAGGCGGGGGAGCGATTCCACAGCCGTCTCAATGCAACCGGAAAAGTATATGAATACTGTCTTTGCAAAAAGGACGGATTTGATGTATTTGGCAGAAAGTACATGTGGCAGATGGACAAAGAATTGGATGTCATGCGGATGAAACAAGCGGTGGAAAAACTTGTCGGCGAGCACGATTTTAAAGGGTTTTGCACCAAAGCCTCACGTAAAAAGTCGACCGTACGAAATTTGTACGACATCACGATAACGGAGGATGAAAATCGGATTTATCTGACCTTTTATGGCAGTGGTTTTTTGTACAATATGGTCCGTATTTTAACGGGAACTCTTGTCGAGGTTGGCATGGGCGAAAGAATGGCAGAATCGATTGATGAAGTATTTGCAAAGAAAGAACGTGCGCTTGCGGGCGTGACGGCACCTGCGAAAGGGCTTACGTTGGTGCGGGTTCTTTATGATTAAAAAGACGGGAGGCATTGGATGAGACGAATGGAATTTAAAATGGAGCGTCCGAATCTCGTAAAAGAAGGAGACGAGGTCACCATTACTGAAGGTGTTTTGCCAAGTGCTTATTATTACACAATCAATCCGGCAGTTGCGATGTCCGGAAACTATATATTCAGGGAGCGGCTGCAGTCGCGGACAGGCATTGTGCAGGAAATAAAGCATACGGAAAAAGGATTTTACGTTGTAGTAGAGTTTGATGAGGAAGACGTCTGAAAAAACACCGTAGAAAAATCTGCGGATATTATGAATAGAAAGGAAAATGAAAATGGAACGTAAAAATGCATGGAAAGAATATACAGAAGCAGAAGTTTCTGAATTAGAAAAATTGAATGAGTCATACAGAAAGTTTCTGGATGCCGGAAAGACGGAGCGCGAATGTGTGAAACAGGCGGTTGTGATGGCGGAAGCAGCCGGATATCGCGACTTAAAAAAAGTGATAGAGGAAGGAAAACAGGTGAAAGCCGGCGACAAATTGTATGCTGTTAATATGAAGAAATCGCTTGCTTTGTTTCAGATAGGAAAACAGCCCCTTGAAAAAGGAATGGCAATCTTAGGAGCACATATTGATTCACCGCGTCTGGATATCAAACAGAATCCACTGTATGAAGATACCGAACTTGCTTATCTGGATACACATTACTATGGCGGTATCAAAAAATACCAGTGGGTAACGCTGCCGCTTGCGATTCATGGCGTGATTGCAAAAAATGACGGAACAATTGTAGATGTGTGCATTGGTGAAGATGAAAATGATCCGGTATTCTGTGTGACGGATTTGCTGATTCATCTGGCTGGTGAAAACATGGAGAAAAAAGCCAACAAAGTCATTGAGGGAGAAGCCCTTGATATTTTAGTGGGAAGCCGCCCATTAAAAGGTGCAGAAAAAGAGGCGGTCAGCAAACAGATTCTTTCTATTTTAAAAGAAAAATATGATATGGAAGAAGAAGACTTCCTTTCGGCAGAACTGGAAGTGGTACCGGCAGGAAAATCACGTGAGTCTGGTCTGGATGCCAGCATGATTATGGCGTATGGACAGGATGACCGTGTCTGCGCTTATACCTCTTTGGTGGCAATGCTAGAGGTGGAAAATACGGAATACACAACCTGCTGCCTGCTTGTAGACAAAGAAGAAATCGGCAGTGTCGGTGCGACTGGCATGCGTTCCCGTGTCTTTGAAAATACAGTAGCAGAAGTGCTCTCTGTGTGCGGACAGTATTCAGACCTTGCCCTTCGCCGATGTCTTGCAAATTCAAAAATGCTCTCATCGGATGTAAGCGCCGCATTTGACCCGGTTTATGCATCCGCTTATGAAAAGAAAAATGCAGCTTACTTTGGACGCGGTATGGTATTTAACAAATTTACCGGTTCCCGCGGAAAATCGGGAAGTAATGATGCAAATGCCGAATTTATGGCACAAATCCGTGGTATCTTAAAAGATGCCAAGGTGGCTTATCAGACGGCCGAACTTGGAAAAGTAGATGTCGGTGGCGGTGGAACCATTGCTTATATTATGGCGCTGTATGGCATGGATGTCATTGACTGCGGCGTTGCCGTTCTCAATATGCATGCACCGTGGGAAATTACAAGCAAAGCTGATGTTTATGAAACGAAAAAAGGCTATGTAGAATTTTTGAATCGAATTATGTAGTTTTCAATGAAAAAGTAAAGGAAACAAAAGAATGATAAAAAACAGACTGCGGTTTGCATGCGTGGGAATTATAGGAAGTATTCTGGCACTGGTGCTTATTTTGGCACCGGTGCCTTCTCATGCCAAAGAAAAGGCAAAAGATGACGGTTCGGTTGCGGCATTGGAGAAAAAAATGCTGGCGAAATCTACAAAGAAAATCTCATTTCGACAAGGGAAAATTCGCAGCACATCAGGAAAAGTATGGAAAAAGGGAAAGAAAATTAAAAAGAGTGAAAAAATACTTTCCATAAAAAAGAAAGGCTGGTACACACTCTGCGTCACAACAACCTCAGGGAAAAAGAAATTGACGCATTTGTATTTTGAAAAGAAAAAATATGAAATCACGATAAATCAGACGGTACATAAATCGGTGGGATATTATTATATTGCCTCACAGGATAAAAAAGAGCTTGTCATGGAAGTGAAGAATTCTTCCATGGCAGAAAATGCTGCGGTTTCTCTGTGGACCAAGGGCGACAATGCCTGCCGTATGTGGAAGGTTGAAAGTGCCGGCGGTAAAAAGATTCGCCTGAAAAATGAAAACAGCAGTCTTTATCTTACTTATCATAAAGCGTCAAATTCGCTGGTGCAGAAAAAATATAGTAAAAAAGATAACAATCAGATATTTTCCCTTTATCAGGGAAGTGGGGGAAGCACGTATCTGAAGTGTGTCGGAGCCAAGGCGTTTGTATGTGCCGAGGGAAATACGCTTACGTTAGGTACACGGAAAAGAAATAAAAAATGGCGTTTTGTCTGGGAGAAAATCGCAAAACCGACACCGGCAGCATTTGTTTCCGGTGCCACATACCCAGCAAGACTGTTAGTGGGACATGCTTTTACACTGAAAGGGATGATTGCTTCCAGATATTCAATTTCCTTATTTAGTGTTTCGGTATATGACAAATCGGGAAAGGTTATGCTGCAAAAGAAATGGAATGGAGACAGTTGCTTTGGAACGGTTTCTACTGCCGATTCGGCTATTACATTTGGTAAACTGACAGAGGGAACGTACCGTTATCTTGTAGCCATCCGTGATGTGACAAAAACAGACATCATATTGATTAACCGGGAATTTACTGTAGGGGCTTTATCCGGTGGAAGCAATATGACACTTTCTTATGACGCAGCAAAGATAGCGGCAGTCGGGTACCAGAGCAATGGAACAGCACTTGAGAAAAAGGCGTGTGCTTCGTATGCACTTGCATACTGTAACGCTATTTTGACCGGTACGGTAACAAGTCCACACAGTTATTGGAGTAGTTCTACAAATGTAGACTGCGTGTGGAGCAAAGGTGGCTATACGACGAAATCTTACGCTTCAGAGGCAGCTGTTTTGCAGGCGGCATACAATGAATTAATGGCAGGAAAACCTTCTATTCTTCACGTAACCGGAAATACACCACAGCACTGGATAACGATCATCGGCTGTAAAAAGACAGGGGATGGCAGCGGGATTTCAGTGTCTGATTTGGTGGCGATTGACCCATGGGATGGAAAAGTCATTACCGTTTCTGACAAATATAAGGTAAAAACTTCGTACCGCCTTGGTGTAAAAAGTTGATTCAGTCGTTTCAGAGGGGCTGAAACGGACAGACGACACTGGAAATGGGGAAGATTGTACTTTATAATGAAGAAAATAGTTGACAACAAAGAGCGGATAGGATAGTATAGATACATACAGAACATCCGTTCGGATAATCAGGAGGGTATGAACATGCAGAAAGATCCAAATAAGGTAAAAGCGCTGGAGGCAGCGATTGCACAGATTGAAAAAAATTATGGACAGGGTTCGATTATGAAACTGGGAGATACCAGACACATGCAGGTAGAGTCAGTACCGACCGGTTCTTTGAGTTTAGATTTAGCACTGGGAGTTGGTGGTATTCCGAAGGGACGTATCGTGGAGATTTACGGTCCGGAGTCCAGTGGTAAGACGACGGTTGCGCTTCATATGGTAGCAGAAGTGCAGAAGCAGGGTGGTATCGCAGGGTTTATTGATGCGGAGCACGCACTGGACCCGATTTATGCAAAGAATATTGGAGTAAATATTGATGAGCTTTATATTTCCCAGCCGGACAGTGGAGAGCAGGCGATGGAAATTACAGAGACGATGGTACGTTCCGGAGCAGTGGATATTGTAATTGTGGACTCGGTGGCTGCTTTGGTTCCAAAACAGGAGATTGACGGTGAAATGGGAGATTCTCATGTGGGATTGCAGGCCCGCTTGATGAGCCAGGCACTTCGTAAATTGACAAGTGTAATTAACAAATCAAACTGTACCGTTATCTTTATCAACCAGCTTCGTGAGAAGATTGGTGTCATGTTTGGTAATCCGGAGACGACAACCGGTGGTCGTGCACTGAAGTTTTATGCTTCTGTTCGTCTGGACGTAAGAAGAATCGAGACATTATCCCAGGGCGGAGAAAAAGTCGGAAACCGTGTTCGCGTAAAAGTAGTAAAGAATAAGGTGGCACCGCCATTCCAGGAAGCAGAATTTGATATCATGTTTGGTAAAGGAATTTCGCGTGAGGGAGACTTACTTGACTTGGCAGCGAAGAATGACATCATTATTAAAAGTGGTGCGTGGTATTCCTATCATGGAGAGAAGATCGGACAGGGCCGTGAGAATGCGAAGAAGTATTTGACGGAACATCCGGATGTCTTTGCTGAAGTTGATACAGCAGTCCGTGCGAAGTGTCTGCCAAATGCATCGGAGGAAGAAGAAACAGCAGAGGAAGAGAAAAAAACACCGGCAAAGAAAACAGCCAAAAAGGATGAGTAATCGATGAATCAGAACGAGCCGATGGAAAAGGCGGCGAAAGAGCCGGAAGAAGTAAGAAAGGCAAAAGAAAAGGCGATGCGTCTGCTTTTGCAGCAGGACAGGACGGAGAAGGAATTAAGAGACCGTTTGTACCGTGCCGGCTTTTCGGAAACGGCATCCGAAGCAGCGATGCAGTACGTATCTGGGTTTGGTTATCTGGATGACAGGCGCTATGCGGAAAATTACATTTCTTTTCATAAAGGAAGAAGAAGCCGCAAGGAGATTTCGTTTAAATTAAAAAACAAAGGAGTTCCACCGGAAATACTTTCCATGGCGATGGAAGGATACGAGATAGAAGACGAATCCGTTGCCATTGAGCACTTGATTCAAAAAAAGATAAAAGGACAGAGATTGTCCGATATGGAGTATACACAGTTGAATAAAATAACCGCTTATCTGGCGAGGAAAGGTTTTTCCTTTCCCGTCATTTCGCGGGTAATGAGAGAAATGAAAGAAAGAGAAAGCAGCTAAAATGGCGGGTGCAAAGCACTTCGGTAAGTTTTGGTTGCTTTTTTAACCTCCTTTGTGTATAATGTAGTACATATGAGATTTTGGGTGAACTATGCCCATTTTAATTGTTGTGCCATAAAGGCAGATTGGAGTTTGACATGAAGTACTTTGGAACGGATGGATTTCGCGGAGAAGCCAATGTGACTTTGAATGTGGAACATGCATACAAAGTTGGCCGCTTTTTGGGAAATTATTTTCAGAAAGAAGACCATAAGGTACGTGTGGTAATCGGAAAAGATACCAGATTATCCGGCTATATGTTTGAAACTGCACTGGCAAGTGGATTGACAGCAAGCGGTGCGGACGTATATGAATTGCATGTAACTACGACGCCGAGTGTGTCATATCTGGTGCGAAAAGAGAACTTTGATTGTGGAATTATGATTTCGGCAAGCCACAATCCATATTTTGATAATGGTATTAAGGTAATCAATGGCAAAGGTCATAAGTTAGAGCCGGAGATTGAAGAACAGATTGAGAAGTATATCGATGGTGAAAGCGAAGAAATTCCGATGGCGAAACGTGAGGCAATTGGCCGCTGTTTCGATTACACAAAGGGAAGAGACGAGTATATCGAGTATTTGAAAGATTTGGTGAAAGAACCGTTTGACGGAAAAACGGTTGCGTTGGATTTGGCAAATGGATCCGCTTCTATGATTGCAAAAGAAATCTTTGAATCAATGGGTGCGCAGGTGATTGCCCGCCACGATGAGCCAAACGGTACCAATATTAACCGTGAGTGTGGTTCCACTCATATCGAAGTCCTTCAGGCATTGGTTTATGATACCGGTGCGGATATCGGATTCGCTTATGATGGTGATGCAGACCGTTGTCTTGCCGTTGATGATGATGGCAAGGTGATTGATGGTGACCACATTTTGTATCTTTGTGGCAAATACCTCAAAGAGCAAGGCAAGTTAAAGGACGACACCGTAGTTACGACAGTTATGTCAAACATGGGATTGTACAAGGCTTTTGATAAACTGGGGATTCATTATGAGCAGACAGCCGTTGGTGATAAGTATGTCTGTGAGAACATGATGGCAAACGGCTATGTGATTGGCGGTGAACAGTCCGGTCATATCATATTCAAGGAGCATGCAGTAACCGGAGACGGTATTCTGACATCTCTTATGATTATGGAAGCATGGCTTCATTATGGAAAGCCGATGTCGATGCTGACAGGCGATCTAGTGATTTATCCACAGCTTTTGGAAAATGTCAAAGTAAAGGATAAAGTAGCAGCAAGAGAAGACGAAGATGTACAGAAGGCTGCGAAAGAAGTAACGGAAAGCCTTGGAGATGCCGGACGGCTTTTGCTTCGCGAGAGCGGTACGGAGCCATTGATTCGTGTTATGGTAGAAGCTGAGACCGATGAGATGTGCAGGGAAAATGTGGATAAGATTGTTAAAGTTTTACATGAAAAAGGTCATGTACCAGATTAATAGAAAGAAACAAAATAAAGGAGAGTAACGAATGAAAGGTGCGTTTTACACAGGACAGTACCGCAATGTGTTCGCGGAACTTGGGCATTCACAGAAGGAAATTGATCAAAAACTCAAAGATGCTTTCCATACCGTATTTTATGGTCCGGATGATGAGAAATTCTATTTTGAAGCTGGCGACGATATGGGATATTTTGAAGATACCGGTAATTTCGATGCCCGTACAGAGGGTATGTCATATGCTATGATGATGTGTGTACAGATGGACATGAAAAATGAGTTTGACCGTGTTTGGAAATGGGCAAGAACTTATATGTACATGGAAGATGGTTATAATAAAGGATATTTTGCATGGTCATGCAAGACGACCGGTGAAAAGAATGATTTAGGACCGGCGCCGGATGGAGAAGAATTTTTTGCAATGGCATTGTTCTTTGCCTCCCACCGCTGGGGTGACGGCGAAGGCATTTTCAATTACTCACAGGAAGCAAGAAACATTTTAAGTGCTTGTATCCACAACGGTGAGAAAGAGCCGGGAGATCCGATTATGGAGCCGGAGAATTATTTGATTCGATTCATTCCGAGCCGCAAGTTCAGTGATCCATCCTATCATTGTGCTCATTTTTATGAGTTGTTCAGTATGTGGGCAAATGAAGAAGACCGTCCATTCTGGAAAAAGGCAGCAAAGGCAAGTCGTGAGTATTTGAAAAAAGCGTGTCATAAAGACACCGGACTGGCTGCTGAGTATGCTTACTATGATGGAACACCATACGAGAAAGAGCAGGATGTCTTTGGTGGACGCCATGACTGGTATTACAGCGATTCTTACCGTGTTATTGCAAACATCGGTCTTGATTACGAGTGGTTTGCAGCAGATGAGTGGAATGTTGAGAATAATAATAAAGTGCAGAAATTCTTCTGTGAAACGCACAAAGATGAAGAATTTAAAATATACGAGATTGACGGTACGGTGATTGAACAACCGGCACTGCATCCGGTAGCTATGATTGCTACGAATGCACAGGCGTCTCTGGCTGCAAACGGACCTTATGCGAAAGAATGTGTAGAGCGTTTCTGGAATACACCGCTTCGTAAAGGTGAGAGAAGATATTATGATAATTGTCTGTATTTGTTTGCATTGTTAGCATTAAGTGGAAATTATCGAATTTATTAAGGAAAGAAAATTGGAGGAAAACAAAATGAGTTACACAGTAGAAAATTTAGAAAAGAGCATGGCAAAAATCACCATTACCGTAGATGCAGATGCATTTGAAGAGGCAATGGTAAAATCTTATAACAAAAACAAGAAAAACATCATCATTCAGGGCTTTCGTAAAGGTAAAGCACCACGTAAAATGGTAGAGAAACTTTACGGACCGGAAGTTTTTTATGAAGATGCAGCAAACTTTGCAATTCCGGATGCTTACGAAGAAGCAGCAAAAGAGAGCGGCTTGGAAATCGTATCTCGTCCGGAAATTGATGTTGTAGAAATCGAAAAAGGGAAAGACTTTATATTTACAGCTACAGTAGCCGTAAAACCGGAAGTTACTCTTGGTGACTATAAAGGAATCGAAGTAGAGAAGAAAACGGTAAAAGTTATGGCAGCTGATGTCAATGCAGAAATCGACAAAGTACGTGAGCAGAACAGTCGTATGATTACTGTTGAAAACCGCGGTATTAAAAAAGATGATACAGCAGTCATCGACTTTGAAGGTTTTGTGGATGGTGAGCCATTCCAGGGCGGCAAAGGCGAGGATTACTCTTTGGTAATCGGAAGTCACTCATTTATTGATACATTCGAAGACCAGTTAGTTGGTAAAAAAGCTGGCGAGGAAGTTGATGTAAATGTAACTTTCCCGGAAGAGTATCATGAAGCTTCTTTGAAAGGTAAACCGGCTCTTTTCAAAGTTACAGTAAAAGAGATTAAGAAGAAAGAACTTCCAAAACTGGATGATGAATTTGCCAGCGAAGTTTCTGAATTTGAGACACTCAAAGAGTATAAAGCAAGTGTTAAGAAAAACTTGACAGAGCGCAGAAAAGAAGAAGCAAAGAGAGAAAAAGAAAACGAAGTAGTAGAAAAAGTAGTAGAAAATATTACAGTAGAACTGCCTGAACCAATGGTTGATGAGCAGACACAGCAGATGATTCAGGAGTTTGCCGGAAGATTGTCAAGTCAGGGTCTTTCCTTTGACCAGTACATGCAGATGACCGGCATGACAGTAGATGCATTGATGGGACAGATGAAACCGGAAGCTGAGAAGAGAATTCGTACTCGTCTTGCTCTTGAAGCAATTGTTGACGCTGAGAAAATCAAAGCAACAGCAAAAGACATTGACAAAGAAATCGAGAACATGGCAAACATGTATCAGATGGAAGTGGACAAGATTAAAGAAATGATTGGCGATGCTGAAAAAGAGCAGATTGGTAAAGATCTTGCTGTTCAGAAGGCAGTTGACTTTGTTGTGAAAAATGCAGTAGAAGTAGAGCCTGCAGAAGAAGACAAAGAAGAGAAATAATCAATTCAAAAAGAATGGAGGTATCTCGCAATGGCATTAGTACCTTACGTGATTGAACAGACAAGTCGTGGCGGTGAACGTTCTTATGACATTTATTCACGCCTTTTAAAAGAAAGAATTATTTTCCTCGCAGACGAGGTAAATGATCAGACCGCAAGTTTGGTTGTTGCACAGCTTTTGTTTTTGGAATCGGAAGATCCGAACAAGGACATTCAGCTGTATATCAACAGTCCGGGTGGTTCCGTAACAGCCGGTATGGCAATTTACGATACAATGAATTATATCAAATGTGATGTATCTACAATCTGTATCGGTATGGCAGCCAGTATGGGAGCATTTTTGTTATCCAGTGGTGCCAAGGGCAAACGTTTAGCTCTTCCGAATGCAGAGGTGATGATTCACCAGCCTTCCGGTGGGGCAAAAGGACAGGCAACTGAAATTCAGATTGTTGCTGAAAATATCTTAAAGACGAAGAAAAAGTTAAACGAGATTTTAGCAGCAAATACCGGACAGTCAGTAGAGAAGATTGCAGAAGATACAGAGCGCGATAATTTCATGAGCGCAGAAGAAGCAAAAGCATATGGCTTGATTGATGAAATCGTAGAAAGCCGTAACGCAGCAAAAGAAAAAGAATAAACAAGTGAAATGGTGCCGCCGAAACGCCGGCGCCATTTTGCCATATTAGATGGATGGAGGCTCGTAAAACGATGGCAGGAAAAAATAACGATACTAATATGCCAATGGTTCACTGCTCCTTTTGTGGAAAGACAGAGAAGCAGGTTCACAAGCTGATTGCAGGACCAAATGGAGTATATATATGTGACGAATGTATTGACCTCTGTGATGAAATTTTGGCGGAAGAATTTCAGGACGATTTTGATACGCCGGAAGAGGAAACAGAAATCAATCTTTTAAAACCAAAAGAAATCAAAGCCTTTTTGGATGAATATGTAGTTGGACAGGAGGATGCAAAAAAAGCACTTTCTGTAGCAGTTTACAATCACTATAAGAGAATTATGAATGGCGCCGATATGGACGTTGAACTGCAAAAGAGTAATATTTTGATGGTAGGTCCGACCGGCTCCGGTAAGACATATCTGGCGCAGACGCTTGCTAAAATTTTGAATGTTCCGTTTGCAATTGCAGATGCAACGACATTGACGGAAGCAGGATATGTCGGAGAAGATGTTGAAAACATTCTTCTCAAAATCATTCAGGCAGCGGATTATGATATTAAGCGTGCTGAGCATGGTATTATTTATCTCGATGAGATTGATAAAATCACAAAAAAAGCAGAAAATGTATCCATTACCCGTGATGTTTCCGGTGAAGGCGTACAGCAGGCACTTTTGAAAATCTTGGAGGGAACAGAAGCCAGTGTTCCGCCACAGGGCGGACGCAAGCATCCGCAGCAGGAGTTTTTCCATATCAATACGACAAATATTTTGTTTATCTGCGGTGGTGCTTTTGACGGACTGGATAAGATTATCAGTTCCCGTATTGATAAAAAATCCATCGGGTTTAATGCGGACATAGCAGATCCGACCGAGCAGAATATCGGTGAGTTGTTTAAACAGGCATTGCCACAGGATTTTGTGAAATTCGGTTTAATTCCGGAGTTTATCGGTCGTGTGCCGGTAACCGTTGCACTTGACCTTTTGGATGAAGAGGCGTTGAAAGAAATTTTGACAAGACCGAAAAATGCAATTACGAAGCAGTATCAGAAACTGCTTTCGCTGGACGGCGTGAAATTGGATTTTGAGGATGGCGCGATTACGGAAGTTGCCCGCCTTTCCAATGAGAGAAAAACGGGTGCTAGAGGACTGCGTGCGATTCTTGAATCGAGTATGATGGAATATATGTATGAATTGCCATCCAGAGAAGATGTGACAGAATGTATTATTACCAAAGATGTAATTACCGGTGAGGGAGAGCCAAAACTTTTGGCAGCCGGAAAAGAAGTGCCGGCACTTGAAGAAAAGCAAGAAGAACCTGAGAAAAAGGAAAGTGAAAGTGCCTGAAAAGAAACAAGGACAGGTGATACTTATGAGTGAACAGCAAATGAAGACGATGCCGATTCTCGCAATGAGGGATGTGTGCGTACTGCCGGGCATGTTGGTTCATTTAGATGTGAGCAGAGAGATTACAAAACGAGCAATTGATGAAGCGATGGCAGAGGATGGAAGTATTTTCCTCACCCTCCAGCGCGATGAATCGATTGAGACACCGTCATTTCATGACTTATATGAAATCGGTGTGATTGCAAAAATAAAGCAGGAAGTAAAAGTAAAAGATGACGTGCTCCGTGTCATGATTTCGACGAAGGAGCGCGGAAATCTTTTGAGTCTGAACCAGACAAAGCCATTTCTTAAGGGAGATGTTGTTCCTTATGAATGGGATGACGAAGAACTGCGTCTGGGGGCACTTGAAAAAGAGGCGATGTGCCGCAATTTGAAAGATGTGTACACGATTTATCTGAATGAAAATCCGCGGGCAAGCCGGAGTGATTTGGAAAAAATCCAAGGTATGAAGGACTTAGGAAAACTGACGGATTTAATTGCGATGCATATCAACATGGGCTTTGACAAACGTCAGGAAATTTTAGAGTGTCTTGACCTAGAACTTCGTTATGAAATGGTGGCAGGTATTCTTACAAATGAGGTGAATTTATCACGGATTCGTGAGGGATACCGCCGCAAAGTCAAAGAAGAAGTTGATAAAAACCAGAAAGAATATTTCCTTCGTGAGCAGATGAAAGTGATACGCAATGAGTTAGGTGACGGTGCATCTTCGGAGGAATATCAGGAAAAATATAAAGAACAGTTAGAGCAGCTTTCATGCAGCGAAGAGGTATATCAGAAAATTGCAGAAGAAATCAAGCGTCTGGATGCAATTCCAACAAGTTCATCTGAACATATTGTAGAGCGCACCTATATTGAAAATCTTCTGGCACTTCCGTGGGACAAAGCTTCGATTGATCGCAATGACATTGTGCATGCGGAGCAGATTTTAGAGGAGGATCACTACGGACTTAAAAAAGTCAAAGAGCGCATTTTGGAATCCTTGGCGGTTCGCTGTCTGACGGATAAGAGCGAGAGCCCGATTTTGTGTCTTGTGGGACCACCGGGTACCGGTAAAACATCAATTGCACGCTCGGTTGCCAGAGCACTTGATAAAGAGTATGTGCGTATCTGCCTTGGCGGTGTTCGCGATGAGGCGGAAATTCGTGGACACAGACGGACGTATGTGGGCGCTTTGCCGGGACGTTTTGTTGAAGGGCTGAAGAAGGCGAAAGTGAGAAATCCGCTGATGCTTTTGGATGAGATTGATAAAGTCGGAAGTGATTACAAAGGGGATTGCGCATCGGCTTTGTTAGAGATTCTTGACCCGGAGCAAAACCGGAATTTTGTGGATCATTATATTGAACTGCCGGTTGATTTGTCGGATGTATTATTTATTTGTACGGCAAATACGACAGAAACGATTCCAAGACCGCTTCTTGACCGAATGGAATTAATTTCCATTGCCGGATATACGGAAAACGAGCGGTTCCACATCGGAAAAGATTATCTAATTCCGAAACAGCTTGAGAAAAATGGTTTGCAGAAGAAAAATTTACAGATTCTGGATGGCGGACTGCGTGCGATTATTTCACACTATACGAAAGAAGCAGGTGTCCGTGAATTAGAGCGTCAGATTGGAAAAATCTGCCGCAAATGTGCAAAAAAAATCATGGAAGGCGAAACGGAGACAATCCGCGTCACTTCTAAAAATATTACAGATTTTCTTGGTAAAAAGCGTTTCCGCGTAGAAAAGGCAGCAAGAAAAGATGAGATTGGTATTGTTCGCGGGCTTGCCTGGACGGAAGTTGGCGGCGATACACTGGAGATCGAAGTGAATACGATGCCGGGTGAGGGGAATTTGAAACTGACCGGACAGCTTGGCGATGTAATGAAAGAGTCAGCAGAAATTGCACTGAGTCTGGTGCGCGCGCTGCTTCCGAAGGAGGAAGAATTTTTCAAAACGCATGATTTTCATCTCCATGTACCGGAAGGTGCGGTGCCAAAAGATGGTCCGTCAGCCGGTGTGACGATGACGACAGCGATTTATTCGGCGGTAACCGGGAAAAAGGTACTGGCAAAAGTAGCGATGACCGGTGAGATTACACTTCGCGGACGGGTTCTGCCAATTGGCGGCTTAAAGGAAAAACTGCTGGCAGCAAAACAGGCGGGCATCCAAAAGGTTGTAGTTCCAAAGGAAAATAAGCCGGATGTTGAAGAACTGGAGGAAGAAATCACAGAAGGTATGCAGATTGTTTTTGCCGGTTCGATTTCGGATGTTTTGAAAGAAGCACTTGTTCAAAAGTAGTGGCCATTTGCCATGTGAAGGGAGAAAAGTATGACGATAAAATCGTTAGAATTAGAGACAGTATGCGGCATTACCAGTAAACTGCCGCAGCATGACAAAATAGAAATGGCGTTTTGGGGACGTTCCAATGTTGGAAAGTCCTCTCTTTTGAATACGCTTTGGAACCGGAAATCTATGGCGCGCATTTCGTCCCAGCCGGGTAAAACTCAGACCATCAATTATTATAACATCAATGATTTATGTTACATGGTGGATTTGCCTGGATATGGTTATGCTAAAATTTCCAAGGAGATTCAGGCAAAATGGGCGCGTATGATTGAGCGTTATCTGGATACTTCAAACGCACTGAGAGTTGTATTTTTACTTGTGGACATCCGCCATGAACCGACCGCAAAAGATGTTGAAACGTATCAGATGTTATTCAAAAAAGGATTTAATCCGCTGATTATTGCGACAAAAGCAGATAAAATAAAGAAAAATGTGAGAAATAAAAATATTTCCATCATCCGAAAGAAACTTGGCTTATCACAGGAAGTGCCGGTTATTCCATTTTCCTCAGCAACGAAAGAGGGAAAGGATGAGGTCTGGGAATATATCGAATTTTTCTTGAATTCACAATTGTTATGATAAAATTTTACGAGGTGATACCGGTATGACAAAGAAGCAGCGGGCAGAAAAAATTATTGATTTGCTGGAAAAAGAATATCCGCTGGCGGACTGTACACTTGATTATGATGAGGCATGGAAACTGCTTGTCAGCGTGCGTTTGGCGGCACAGTGTACGGACGCCCGAGTGAATGTTGTGGTGAAAGATTTATTTGCCAAGTATCCGTCACCGGCAGCACTTGCCGCCGCCACACCGGAAGAAATCGAAGAGATTGTGAAGCCGTGCGGACTTGGTAAAAGCAAAGCAAGAGATATTCATAAATGCATGACTACGCTTGTAGAACAATATAACGGACAGGTGCCGGATGACTTTGATAAATTACTGAAACTCCCGGGTGTTGGTCGGAAGAGCGCCAACCTGATTATGGGCGATGTTTTTGGAAAGCCGGCAATTGTTACCGACACACACTGCATCCGCCTTACAAACCGGATGGGACTCGTGGACGGCATCAAAGACCCGAAGAAGGTAGAGATGGCTCTCTGGAAAATCATTCCCGGCGAGAAGGGAAGCGACTTCTGTCACCGCCTTGTTAATCATGGCAGAGAAGTATGTACCGCAAGAAAAGCTTATTGTGAGAAGTGCTGTTTGCAGGAGGTTTGTAAGAAGTCTTTGTGATAAATATTTGTTGGAATTTTTTTGGTTTCCGTAATTCAAAAGAAAAACTTTGCGTCTCGTGGGCGCTTTCGCTAATTGAGTGCCCATACCGCTACGCACTCAACGAGCGGGAGCGCCCACTTGATACATATTTTTTTAATAAACTACTCGAAAACAAAAAGCCCGCCCAATTCCTACTTCATCAACACCTTCTCATACATCAGCCCAACCAAAAACCAGAGTGGGGCGTAGTCAAAGCGGACGATTCCTTTATAATTTGCTTTGGATTTACTATAATCCCACGGGCAGCAGCCGCGTTTTTTCAAGAAGGAGCCGGTGCCATATTCGGTGAGGAAAATGCAGGCAGTGTAGACGGAGCCGCGCACGAGGACATGCCTGCCCTGCATTTTTTTGCATAAGGGAGAAAGGACAGACGCCATGCCATAAATGGGGAACATCCAGATGGATGTCTGGCAGGGCATTTTCTTATTTTTTTCTCCGCACAAAGAGCCACATCCGGTCCATAAACATTCCATGCCCCAGCCGATGAGACCACATTTCAGAAAATCAGTTGTTTGTTTCTTTAATTTCTTATTCAAAACCATCCCTCCTAGAAGCAGTATGCCCCGAAATGCTTGCGAATACTCATGGAATTCGGTATAATAGATATGATACGTTAGAAAAGCAGAAAATCAGATAGGAGGTACAACAGATATGGCAGTCATTCGACCATTTCAATGTGTAAGACCTGAAAAATCAAAAGCAGCGAGAGTTGCCGCTTTACCATATGATGTATATAATCGACAGGAGGCAAAAGAAGAAGTCCTTCGTGAGCCGATGTCATTTTTAAAAATTGACCGTGCAGAAACCAGTTTTGACGATTCGGTGGACACCTATGCACCGGAAGTTTATCAAAAAGCAAAAGAATTGCTCGAAAAAGATATTGCGGACGGTGTTTATATAAAAGACACAGATTCTGCGTATTATGTATATGAACTTGTGATGGATGGACGTTCACAGACGGGAATTGTTGCCTGCGCATCCGTGGATGATTATGTAAATGGCGTAATCAAAAAACATGAAAATACAAGAGAAGACAAAGAAATTGACCGTATTACACATGTGGACACGTGTAATGCCCAGACCGGACCAATCTTTCTTGCATACCGCAGTGAAAAAGTGATTGATGAAATTGTGGCGAAAAAACAGAAAGAAGAGCCGATTTATGATTTTACGGCGGTGGATGGAATTACACACCGCGTCTGGAAAATTGCGGAGGCAGAGGACGTAGAAAAATTAGGAAAAGCGTTTGCGGATATTGAAAATATTTACATTGCAGATGGCCACCACCGTGCAGCTTCAGCAGTGAAAGTCGGATTGAAACGCAGAAAAGAAAATCCGGGTTATACCGGGGATGAAGAATTTAATTATTTCCTGTCAGTGCTTTTCCCGCATGACCAGTTGATGATTATGGATTATAACCGTACCGTAAAAGATTTAAATGGATTAAGTAAAGACGAATTTTTGGAAAAAGTAGCGGAATGCTTTGAGGTAAATGAAGAAGATGGCGCTGTCCGCCCGCAAAAGAAGGGCGAAGTTGGAATGTATCTCGACAAGCAGTGGTACCGCCTGATAGCAAAACCGGAGTTGTTTGAAGGAAAAGATGCGGTTGGTTCACTGGATGTATCGGTGCTGCAGGATTATCTTTTGGGACCGGTTCTTGGTATTGGCGACCCGCGTACCGATTCGCGGATTGATTTTATCGGAGGAATCCGCGGACTCAAAGAATTGGAGCGTCGGGCAGATAACGACATGAAAGTTTCATTTTCCATGTATCCGACATCCATTACGGAACTTTTTGACGTGGCAGACCAAAAACTTTTGATGCCGCCAAAATCAACGTGGTTTGAACCGAAATTACGCAGTGGATTATTTATTCACGAAATCTAAGGAGGAAATTTTAATGGATAAGTTTTTTAATTCGGACAATGTGGTAATGCGCACGCTCAGCAAAATTTTTGATATTGGCTGGCTGACACTTATTTATCTCGTGTTTTGTATTCCGATTGTTACCGTGGGAGCAGCAACGACATCGCTGTATTATGTAAGCGCCAAAGTGCTGCGCCACAACCGCAGTTATGTATGGCGTGAGTTCTGGCACAGTTTTAAGACAAACTTTTTGCAGTCCACAATTGCGTGGGTTGTAACGGCAATTATCGTGGTGCTTCTCTGGCTGAACATGAATATTGTAGCGGAGACCGGCGGTGAAAAAGGAGGGTATCTGATTGGTGCGTATTACGCCCTTTTGTTTATCATTTTGTGTATCAGCTGTTACATTTACCCGATTATTTCACGCTTTGGAACAAAATTCTCGCAGATTCTGCGTTTGAGTTTATATTGCGCGTTCCGTCATTTTCTGCATACACTTTTGATGCTTGTGATTCTGGCGGCAACGGTAGCACTTATCTGGTTTGGCATGGTGACAAACGTGGTGCTCATTTTCATTTTTGCGCCGGGTGCTGCTTCCCTTTTGTACACGTTCCCAATGGAGCATGTCATGAAAAAATATATGCCAAAAGAAGAGAAAAAATACACAGAAGATGGGGAAGAAATTGTAGCTTGGTATAACGAGTAAAGAAAAGGGAGAAAATTATGGCAAAACAATTAGAAGACTATATGCAGTGGCCGGAAATTGAGGCGCTTATGTATGCCGAGTGCGGCAGACCGGAGACGGTTCTTGGACCGAAGCAGGTGGACAAAAGCCATGTGCTTATCACAGCATTTGAACCGGAGGCAGATTCGATTGTCGTTTCCGGTGAGGATTTAAAAAAAGAATACAAAATGACAAAAATGGACGAGACCGGGTATTTTGCGGTATTGATTCAGGCAAAAAAAATTCCTTCGTATCATTTTGTCTTGAAACAGGGGAAAAAGAAAATTGAAAAAACGGATGCTTATGCAGTAGACTCTTTGTTTGACGGCGTGGACATGACGCAGTTTAGCAACGGAATTCACGATACCGTTTATGAAAAAATGGGTGCTCATCCGATGACAATCGAGGGCGTGAAAGGAACGTATTTTGCTGTGTGGGCGCCGGAGGCAAAGGCAGTTAGCGTCGTAGGTGATTTTAACGACTGGCAGGCAGCGAGAAATCCGATGCGCTATCTGGAGGCAGCAGGAATTTACGAGTTGTTTGTTCCGGGTGTAAGTGCCGGAGATTTGTATAAATATGAAATCTGGGGCGCGGACGGAAAGCGTGTGATGAAAGCAGATCCGTATGGCAATTATGCAGAGCATCGTCCGGCGACGGCAAGCATTGTATGGGATTTGAATAAGTATCACTGGAAAGATGCAAAGTGGCTTACCGAGCGTAAAAAATGGAATGCGAAAAAGGAGCCGATGCTTGTTTACGAAGTGGCGCTTGGCGCATTTAAAAAGCCGGCGGATGCCGAAAAAGAATTTTATAATTACCGTGAACTTGCACCGATGATTTGCGATTATTGTGAGGAAATGGGTTACACGCATGTGGAACTGATGCCGATTATGGAGCATCCGTATGACGCATCGTGGGGGTATCAGGTGACCGGTTACTACGCACCGACTTCCCGCTACGGTACGCCGGATGATTTTATGTACTTTGTAGATTATCTGCATCAGCACGGACTTGGTGTGATCCTCGACTGGGTACCGGCGCATTTTCCAAAAGACGAACATGGACTTGCCCGTTTCGACGGTACTTGTCTGTATGAGCATTTGGACAAGCGTCAGGGCGAACATCCGCACTGGGGCACACTGATTTACAATTATGGCAGACCGGAAGTAATCAATTTCCTTACTGCCAATGCACTGTTCTGGCTGGAGCGTTTTCACATTGATGGACTTCGGATGGACGCAGTCGCTTCTATGCTGTATCTCGATTACGGCAAGGAAGATGGCGAATGGGTTGCCAATGTTTATGGCGGAAATGAGAATTTAGAAGCCATTGCATTTTTACAGAATTTGAACAAAAAAATTCATGAAAGAAAAGATGGAAGCTTTTCGATTGCTGAGGAATCTACGGCGTGGCCGCAGGTGACCGGTCCTGTCAAAGAGGGCGGTCTTGACTTTGATTTGAAATGGAACATGGGCTGGATGAATGATTATCTGGAGTACATCCGCACCGACCCGCTGTTTCGTAAAGGTCGTCATGGTATGCTCACTTTCAGCATGATTTATCAGTATTCGGAGGATTTTATGCTTGTCTTGAGCCACGATGAAGTCGTTCACATGAAAGGCTCCATGTTTACGAAAATGCCGGGAAGTATTTCGGATAAATTTGCTACACTTCGTCTGACGTACGGTTACATGGCAGCACATCCGGGCAAAAAGTTGATTTTTATGGGTCAGGAATTTGGACAGGAAAGAGAATTTTCGGAGAAACGGGAACTCGACTGGAATCTTTTGGATGCCGTAGACGGAGAAATGTCGGATAACGAGAGACTGCGCCAGTATGTCAGTGTTCTCAATTCGTTCTATCTGGCACATCCGGCGATGTATGAACTGGATGCACGTCCTGCCGGTTTTGAGTGGATTAGTACATTGGATGCGGATCACAGTGTAATTGCTTTTTTACGAAAAAGCAAAGACGAAACACTTTTGGTTGTCTGCAATTTTACTCCGGTTTCTTACGAGGCATTCCGTATTGGTGTGCCGTTTGCCGGAAAATATAAAGAAATCTTTAACAGTGATGCGTCCGAATACGGCGGAACCGGATTTGTGAATCCGCGCGTAAAACAGTCCAAACGCAAGCACTGGGATGGCAGAGTAAATTCGATAGAGTGTCGTTTGGCGCCACTTTCGATTCAGATTTTTTCCTGTACGAAAGTTCCGTCAAATGCCGGACGCAAAAAGAAAGAGAGATAAATCATGGAAAATGTGATGCAGCAATTGGTTTCCTATGCGGAACAGCTGATTCCACGCGGGATGGATTTCCTTCTTTCCATCGCCGTTGGAATCCTGGTATTCGCGGTAGGCTCAAAGCTGATAAAAAAGCTATTGAAAATTGTGCGGCGTTCGATGGAAAAAAGAGAAATGGACCCCGGTGTTATTTCCTTTTTTCTCTCGGCATCTAAAATCACGCTGTATGTATTTTTGGTAATTATTGTGGCGCAGATTTTCGGATTTGCCGCAAGTTCGATTATTGCAATTGTTGGCTCTGCCGGTCTGGCAATCGGTCTCGCCCTTCAAGGCAGTCTTGCCAACTTCGCCGGTGGTGTCCTGATTTTGATTATGAAGCCGTTTTGTGTCGGTGATTACATCATTGTCGGTGATGTGGAAGGCGTTGTTCAGAAGATTGATGTGGTTTACACCACGCTGACAACGGCTGATAATCGTGCCGTCATTTTACCAAATGGAAAACTGGCGGATTCTAACATTGTCAATGCAACAAAAGAAGACCGCCGCCGTGTGGATATTTCAGTTGGAATTGCTTATGACGCGCCGCTTAATCTGGCAAAAGAAGTGTTGATGAAAATTGGTGAGAGCCAGAAAGACAGACTTCCTGACGAACCAATTCGCGTTGTCGTTTCAGAGCTTGGCGACAGTGCCGTGATTTTGCTGATTCAGCTCTGGGTGAAACCGGACGATTACTGGACGACTCGCTGGGCAATGACCGAGCAGATTAAGAAGTCGTTTGACGAAGCCGGTATTTCCATCCCATTTCCACAGATGGATGTGCATATGGTATCAACAAAAGAAAACTGAATAAAAATCATTTGAATGACCTCGTACTTTGGAAAGTGCGGGGTTGTTTTTTATGGAAATGTTTTTTTGTGTTGAACTTGTTTGAGTAATATGTTATAAATAAGTTAGGTGGGAAGTTTATTGGACAGTTGGATGTGGTAGGATGGAGTCACCGAAAGGGAAGAAAACCTTTGGAAACTATAAAAATATCAGTTATTTGAAAAAGGTGGAAAGGTGGCGGTATGAATGATAGAATATTTATTCTTAGATATTGAATGGAATGCAAAAAACAATTCAAAGAACATATCCGATTGGGAGCCGGTTCAGGTGGCAGCAATCGGAGCAGATGCAGATTTAAAGGCAGAAAAATCATTTGCCAAGCGGGTAGGTCTGAAAGATATTGAGGCCCTTACAGAAAATACTTGCAAACTAACCCATGTGCAAAGGAAAGAAGTGGCTGTGGCAAAACCAGCAAAGGAAGTGTTCGGAAACCTGAAACAAACATTTTCCAAATTCTCATTTGTTGTTGTCTGGTCTTGGGAAACCTATCAGATATACCGTGAGACTATGAAACGAGAGGAGATACAGCTACCGAAGCATCGAGTTATATTGATGCAGGAAATTTTGCAAACGATAGCGGTGGAAGAAAAGAATCCAATTGGTTTTGAAGCGGCTCTCAGGCAGGCAAAAGTTTCGTATCGGCCGTGGATGCTGCATTACTCCAAATATGATGTTTCTTATCTGTACGAGCTATTTAAGAGTATGTATATAAAATACGACGGGCGGACGAGGGATGATTTATGTGCAGTGAATCCGATTACCCGAAAAATACATCAGAGTGACTGCCGGTATGCAGCAGGAAAAAATGCGGTTGAAATGCAGGGAGCAAAAAAGTTTGTCTTTTCTGGGTATAAACCCTGCCGGTGTTGTTTTTCAAAAGACCAATGGCAGCGTTTTTATTGGAAAAAGCCAAGTAAGGAAGATAGAAAGCAGCAAAAAGTGAAAAGATTAAGGCTTCTTCCGCTTACTGATAATAACATTGAGAAAATCTGTGAGGCGTTTGGCTTTTCCTGTAATTTCATTGCGGATATGGTTTCCATCACCACCGCAGCCGGTTATTGGCGGATTTATCTGGATGATGACAATGTGCGGTATGTTATGCATGCAAACTTTCGCGTCAATCGTTCGACCGCTTCCAAGCGTGGTCGTATAAAATGCAACCAAGGCTTTCACAATCAGAATTTGAAAACCCATAATTTTTATGATGTCGTGCAATATATTTATCATCATGACAAGAAGATGATGCGTGCAAAGAAGAAAAAAATTGATGTGCTTTTTGAGAAAATAGAAAAGGAGTTGGCAGAACAATAAATAAAAAATAAAATGCATAGTAGTAGTGGATATAAAAATATTACAAAAAGTTACATATTTTTTGACATCATCTTTGAAGTGTGATAATATTGGCGTATAAAGCGCTGATGGGGATAGGTAAATAGGAATGGATGAATCCCCAAAACGCAGGAATGTGAGTTGGGGATTTTTTGTCAAAGTGAGTTAAAAGGGTGGCTATATATAGTAATAAATTAAAGGAAAGGATAACGGAAGTTATATAGGTGACAAATAATGGGTGTACGATTTGGATTGGATATTGGAATTGCGTCAGTGGGGTGGGCTGTTGTTTCAGATGAGTATCAGATTTTAGAATCAGGAGCTAATTTATTTGAAGCTGCAGAGGCTAGTAAAAATGCAGATAGAAGAACTTATCGACAGACAAAAAGATTATTAAGAAGAAGGAGAACCAGAGTAAAAGACTTTGAAAAACTTTGGATAAAATATGGATTATCAGTTCCTGAACATATGTGTAATAATCAACTGGATATGAGAATAAAAGGTCAACATGAGGAATTATCGAAAGAGGAAATATATTTTGTGCTTAAATATATGTTATTACATAGAGGAATATCCTATCTAGATGATGTGGTTGATGATACAAATGCAACCGGCGAATATAAAAAAGGTTTATTATACAATCAAAAGGAATTGAATGAAAATAAATTGCCATGTGAAATTCAATATGAAAGATTGTGTAAATATGGTAAATATCGAGGGGAAATTACTACTACCAATAATGAAGAAAAAATTACTTTTTCAAATGTATTTACTAAGAGCGCATATAAAACAGAAATTACTAATTTTCTAGATATGCAGAAAAAATTTCACCCTTTTATTAGTGCTGGATTTATTTCAGAATATATGGCTATATTTGAAAGAAAAAGAGAGTATTATGAGGGACCAGGTAATGAAAAGTCCAGAACAGATTATGGAAAATATACAACACTTATTAATCCCGAAACAGGACAATATATTACAGAAGAAAATATTTTTGAAAAACTAATTGGAAAATGCAGTATATATACTGAGGAGAGACGTATATCCGCAGCTTCTTATACAGCACAAGAGTTTAATTTGTTAAATGATTTAAATAATATTAATGTAAATAATAGAAAACTTTCAAAGGAGGAAAAATGTGCAATTATTTGCAAAGTAAAAACTGAAAAGGTAGTTAATATGAAGCGTATAATTAGTGATGTGATGGGAGAGAAAATCGAATATTTGACAGGATGTCGCATTGATAAAAACGGCAAGGAAATTTTTCATAAGATGGAGCAATATAATAAAATTCGTCGTGAATTTGAGAAGGTAGGACTAGATGTTGATTATTTTTCGAGAGATGAGTTGGATCAGATTGGTGATATACTGACTCTTAATACGGAAAAAGAAGCAATATTGTGTGCTTTTAAGAGGAATGGGGTAGTTATGTCTACAGAGATGCAAGAAACATTGATGGAGATACGTCGTAAAAATGCATCAATGTTTTCTAAGTGGCATAAATTTTCAAAAAAATTGATGCTTGAACTAATCCCTGAACTTTATGAGCAGCCTAAAAATCAAATGCAGTTATTCTCTGAGATGGGAGTATTTAAACCTGATACTGAAAAGTATAAACAGTATAGCAAATTGCCAAAAGAGGAAATACTGGATGATATATATAATCCTGTAGTACGTCGCTCTGTTAGTGTAACTGTAGATATAATTAATGCATTAATAAAAAAATATGGTTGGCCAAAGGAAATAGTTATTGAAATGCCAAGAGATAGAAATACGGAGGAGCAGAAACAGCGTATCCGAGATTTTCAAAAAAATAATGAAAAAGAGCTTAAGGCTATTATCAAAAAGGTAAAGGATGAGTATGGGTATAATATTACGGAGGATCATTTTTATAAGCATAAAAAATTGGCTATGAAATTAAAGTTATGGAATGAACAGGATGGTTTGTGTTTATATTCTGGAAAAACGATAGATATTTATGATTTGGTCAATAATAGAAATGCTTTTGAAATCGACCACATAATTCCGCGGTCTATTTCTTTTGATGATAGCAGAACAAATAAAGTGTTGGTATATGCTACAGAAAATCAATTAAAAGGTAATCAAACACCGTATATGTACTTGAGAGAAACGAAAAAAATGTGGGGACTAGATGATTTTGTGGATTATTGTTGTACATTAAAAGATAAAAAGAAGATTTCAAAAACAAAATTGGATAAGTTGTTATTTAGAGAAGATATAACAAAAATTGACGTATTAAAAAGGTTTATTTCAAGAAATATAAATGATACAAGGTATGCGTCAAGGGTTGTGCTTAATAGTATTCAATCGTTTATAAAAGCAAAGGAGTCAGAAACAAAAGTTAAGGTGGTAAGAGGAAGCTTTACAAGCCAAATGCGTATGGCAATGCAGTTACCAAAAGATAGAGAAAAAGATTATTCTCATCATGCGGTAGATGCAATGCTTATATGTTTTTCTCAGATGGGATATGAGGCTTATCATTTAATACAAAAAGAATTTATTGATTTTGAAAATGAAGAAATTACAAATTATAGTTTGTGGTCAAAAAATATGGATGATGCAACATATCAGAAAGTTATGTTTTCACAGAGATGGAAACTTATTCGCGACAATATAATAAATGCAGAGAAAAAAGTTAAGTATTGGCATCGTGTTGACAAAAAAGCGAATAGGCAGTTATGCAGACAAACAATAAGAGGAACACGAAGAATAGATGATAAAAATATGATTGTTTATAAATTAAATATATATGACAAAACGGGATATGATACTTTGAAAAAGAAACTTTCAAACGGAAAGGAAAGTGATTTTTTGATGTTTCATAATGATCCGAAAACCTGGGAACAATTGAAAATGGTTCTCAACGAATATAGTGATGCTAAAAATGCATTTGTACAATATGAGTTGGAAACGGGGGATTGTTTTCGGAAATGCTCGAAAAAGCATAATGGTCCTAAGGTAACAAATTTAAAATATATAAGTGGCGAGGTTGGTAGTTGTATAGATATATCGCATAAATACAATTTATCACCAAATTGTCAAAAAGTAGTTTTGGAAAATATTAATCCTTATAGAACGGATGTATATTATAGCCGGAAAGAAAAGAGATATTTTTTAGTTGGACTTAAGTATTCAGATTTTAAGTATACTTCAGAAGGGTACCGTATTGACGAAAAAGCGTATTGCAATGCGCTAAAGAATGAGGAAATGCTACAATCTGGAATGTCATTGAATGACTTGTCAAGGTTGGAGTTTGAGTATTTGTTTTCACTGTATAAAAATGATTATATTGAGTATGAGTTAAAGGGCAAAGTCTATGTTGAGCGTTTTTTATCTCGTACAATGCCTCAAAATGCAAATTATATTGAAACAAAACCAATAGAATGTGCAAATTATGAAAAAAGGCATCCTGTAGGTTTAAAGAAAGCAATATCAATAAAAAAGATTAGAACGGATATTTTGGGGAATCGTTATTATGCTCAAAAAGAAAAGTTCACATTAGATGTTGACAATTAAAGATGTATTTGATAAACTATATTACAGTAGATTTTACGATAACTCAATTTTTTCAGATCTACTAAAACAAGGCTTTATGCCGAAATCAAGGACATCGACGGATGTCCTTTTTTTTATAGGAGGGTACTATGGGATTTCGTGTTGTTTTAATAGAAAATGATGTATTTATCAAAATGAAATTGGATAATTTGGTTGTGATTAAAGAAGATGATGAAATATGGATACCAATTGCTGATATTTCTGTTCTTGTATTGGATAATCTTAAAGTCACAATCACTGCACGCATACTGTGTTTGTTGGCTGATTATAATGTTGGTGTTGTACTGTGTAATCAGGAACATTTGCCAATTGGATTTTATTCATCTTATGACAATCATAGTAGAGTTTCCAAAATGATAGGATATCAAATTGAAAAGTCTAAAGAGTATTATAATCAGTTATGGCAACAGATTGTAAAAGCCAAAATTGAAAATCAAGCAAATGTGTTGGAAATGTTAGGTAAGAGCGAAAAGGTGATTTGTGCAATTAGGGAATTTATAGAACAAGTTGAATCCGGGGATGCGAATAATAGAGAAGCACATGTTGCTAAATTATATTTTAATGAATTAATGGGATGCACTTTTTCTAGAGGGAATGATAATATATTATTAAATTCAGGGTTGGATTTTGGATATGCTATATTGCGTTCGTTTCTTGCTAGATTATGTGTTGGTTATGGATTAAATAGTCAATTGGGAATTCATCATTGCAATGAGTATAATCGGTTTAATTTAGTTGATGATATGATTGAACCATTTCGACCTTTTGTGGATTTATGTGCTTATAAGTGGTTGCAGAACGAGAAGTATTTTAAGCCTGAACACCGTCACCAACTTATCAATATACTAAATCATAAAATGAGGTATAAAGGCAGAGTTATGTATATATGCAATGCTTTAGAAGAATATGTATCAGATATTGCGGCATTGTTTGCACATAGAAGAAAGGAAATTGTTTATCCAAGTATTATGAATTATTTGGGGGAAAAGGATGAAGTATAGAGTTATGAGAATGATGTGTATGTTTGATTTGCCAATGGAAACAGAAAAAGAGAAAAGAGCTTATCGGATTTTTCGAAAAAATATTATTAGAGAAGGATTTTATATGATGCAATATTCTATATATGTTAGAACTTGTCCAAATCGGGATTTTTGTAAACGTCTTCAAAAACGTATTGAGAAATTTTTGCCTGAAAATGGAAATGTTCGTTTACTAATTGTGACTGAAAAACAATATGAAGATATGAAGTTGCTAGTTGGCTGTAAAAACCAAACGGAAAGTAAAATAGGAGAAAGGAGGTTTATAGTTATATGAATTTGACAATAAGATATGAGAACAAAGAATATATGCTAAATTTATTGCCTTTTTCACAATTATGTGGTGAAAATATGATAGCAAAAGAAAATATTGTAAATGCATTACATAATTATTTTGGAACTGGGAAAATTTTAAGTCAGAAAAATTGTGAAATATTATCAGAAGGACATGAAGTTGGTAAAAAATATTTTACAGTAAGTCTTATTAGAGAACGGGAGGATATTATTAAGGAAATATCAATGACAAAAACAAGTATGATGATGAAATATTTTGAAACACAAATTAGTGATTTTTCTGCAAATGTAGAATTGGAAAAAATTGCTTTACATATGGAGAAAATATATAAAGGCATAAATAGTAAAGTAGCCACATCACTTGGAGGAATTGCATTTGGTTATAAAATGAATGATTTGGTGAATATGCTTCAAAAAACAGTAGTTATGTTAGATGATGATAGAGAATTAAATGAAATAGGAAATTGGGAATTACTTATGGTTTATTTGAATTTACAGAAGGAACTGCAAAAGGACGATGGCGAAAAAAGACTGATTATTTTAAAAAATATAGAAACGTTATTGACTGCAAGAGAATATAAAGAGTTTTGTGTATTTATAAAAAGGTATATCAAGGAAACTTCTGTTTGGATAATATTGTCAATAATATTAAATGAATACGTTGATTTTTCCGTGGAGTATTTTCATGGGATAAATGTTGTTAATGATGGAGTTTTTTGTTTTCCGACAAAGGAACGTTTAGAAGAATTCCTCGAAAGAAATTATCCGTCGAATTTGTTTCGAAATAAGAATGTAGATAAACTTATGTGTGAAATTGTACATAAAATTGGCAAATCAAATAACAGTATATTATTTGATTCATTTGTTATTCTTAAATTATTGAATAAAACATTATGTATTAATCAAGGGGAGATATCTGGCTTGAATAGTATGGAGTATGAGTTTTTGCACGATAGTGATTTTTGAAATAGTGTTGCGATTATTAAATATGTAATATATAATTATAATAGTATTAAAAGTGAAGGGGGGCAAATTTGATGTTTTAGTACCTGGAAGAATTGAGTTATCGTAAAACCGACTAAAGTTGCCTCCGCTTCAGAAGCTGTTTTAGTACCTGGAAGAATTGAGTTATCGTAAAACTCCTCTACGGTACGTTCCACGTCCTTTTGGTTTTAGTACCTGGAAGAATTGAGTTATCGTAAAACTTTGAAGATATAGTTTTTACCAAAGATGGGTTTTAGTACCTGGAAGAATTGAGTTATCGTAAAACAATCACTTCTAAGGTACTCAATACAGTAGAGTTTTAGTACCTGGAAGAATTGAGTTATCGTAAAACATACAAATGTAAAAAGTGCAGAAATGGCAGTTTTAGTACCTGGAAGAATTGAGTTATCGTAAAACGAAGATGATGTGATTCTACATTTGGGGGATGTTTTAGTACCTGGAAGAATTGAGTTATCGTAAAACTAAAGTTGTGCAGAAAGTAAACAAAAAATGGTTTTAGTACCTGGAAGAATTGAGTTATCGTAAAACTATTGCCTTTGGCAAGCATCCCCGACTGTCGTTTTAGTACCTGGAAGAATTGAGTTATCGTAAAACCCACCAAGCAATTCATTTAACCCTTTAAGGTTTTAGTACCTGGAAGGATTGAGTTATCGTAAAACAGATTATCGCAGGACACAAGAGACACCGCGGTTTTAGTACCTGGAAGGATTGAGTTATCGTAAAACTAAAAGAGTATTAGAAAGCAGGTGGTAACAGTTTTAGTACCTGGAAGGATTGAGTTATCGTAAAACGAAGTAGTCAAGATTACACCAAGCAAGACTGTTTTAGTACCTGGAAGGATTGAGTTATCGTAAAACCACTTTACAACGTACCATCTTTGATACATGGTTTTAGTACCTGGAAGGATTGAGTTATCGTAAAACATGGTAAATTTTATTTATCAACCGATATGGGTTTTAGTACCTGGAAGGATTGAGTTATCGTAAAACAGTTTAGTCATGCGGCTAAAAAAGCACTCAGTTTTAGTACCTGGAAGGATTGAGTTATCGTAAAACCCGTTTGCAAGTATAACTTTGTGCAATTCGGTTTTAGTACCTGGAAGGATTGAGTTATCGTAAAACAGTATTTTAGTCTTGGTTTTGAACAGTTGGGTTTTAGTACCTGGAAGGATTGAGTTATCGTAAAACCAGTTTGCAAATATAATTTCGTGCAGTTCGGTTTTAGTACCTGGAAGGATTGAGTTATCGTAAAACAAGCATATTCTTCATTCATAGCAGTTTCGAGTTTTAGTACCTGGAAGGATTGAGTTATCGTAAAACTCTGTATCTGTAAACACACTTCCGAGAATGGGTTTTAGTACCTGGAAGGATTGAGTTATCGTAAAACGGTCTCCATGTTCGTGGCTTACAATGCATCGTTTTAGTACCTGGAAGGATTGAGTTATCGTAAAACAGAATTTAATTACTACTTTGTCCGGCAAAGGTTTTAGTACCTGGAAGAATTGAGTTATCGTAAAACTCAGAAAAGATTGGGCGCGACATTTCCCCAGTTTTAGTACCTGGAAGAATTGAGTTATCGTAAAACTCTTGAATGGTTGCCCTTCTGTCTAATAGGGTTTTAGTACCTGAAAGAACTGAGCTATTGAAAAACTATGATTAAGGATAAAAATGCGCTGAAGAAGTTTGGTTATTGTAAAATTTATCAAGTTCAATATAATAGCAATTATTATTTTTGTATCAAAGAACGCATTATAGATATACAAATGATAAACAATAATATTTTATATATAGAGTAGAAAAAAAGAAAGAGAGGAATATACTATGGAAAGTATTTTAACGGCATTGCTATCTTCTGCTGCTTTGACAGCAGTGTTTATGAAACTATTTAGCAATTATGAAGAATTAAAATGTGAGGTGAGGTCACTCCCCTTGTGGGAGTGTGGATTGAAATAATTCAGCACATATATTCATACAGGAGGTTGATTGTCACTCCCCTTGCGGGAGTGTGGATTGAAATGCCTTTCTGCCAACTCCCCTTGCCACCCACCCCCAACTCATGTTACACTAAGACCAAACATTTCAACCGAAAGAAGGTGGCTGCTATGGGATTTTTTAAGAAAAAAGAAAAGGCTGCACCAAGTGGAGATTTTGACAGAGAAAATGAAAAGCCCATTATTAAAGCGAGCATTTGCAATGGGGAGCAGATTGCTGGATTTAAAAATATTCATACAGGCAAAATGAGAGAAATTATGCTGATAAAAACGTCGGCTGATTTGGAATATTTCAAGACTATGTATGGAATTGAAACGGAAATTGAAAAAGAGTATTAATGGAGGTGTTGTTTTATGCAAAAGAACAAAAAGCGGGCATATCCGGCATTTATCAGGGAAGATGGAGGAATGCAGTTAGTGTATGTGCCGGATTTTGCGATTTTTACGGAAGGTCATGATTTGGTAGATGCAATTGAAATGGCACGAGATGCTATTGGCATGACAGGAAAAACATACGAGGAAGACGGGAAAGAATTGCCGGAACCGTCAGATTACGAAGAAGCAATAAAGAAGGCTGAATTGATAAAAAGTGATTTTGATTATACGAAAGGCTATCTTACCTTGGTTGATGTGGATTTTCAACTATTTGACAGAGCTTAATTGGTCCACCTCAAATTAGTCTTATACTGCTTAAAATACTGCGATGTTTCATCATTCAGTGCACCAAGGATATTGTGATAAATGGGGGGAGTTACGAGAACCACATTTTTGCCTGCCATCTGTCAAAAATGTGTAACATAAAAGGGAGCCACAGAGTGACTCCCCCAGTGTAGTCCGAAAACATACACCTTTCTCAACACATGTACTATACTATATACTTAGAAAAAATGCAAGCAAAAATTCTAACCTGATAACATACCTAAACGGTTATTTGATTTTGTATCCATGATAGTATCCATAACTTATATTCATTTATACGCTTTCCTTCATTTGAAACATTATGTATCTGATATAACAGTATAGGAATAACAGTGCAATAAAAAAGCTGGCAGAGGTATTCTACTTGGGGTAAGGCCCTGTTAGAAAGTTTAGTCAGCACTTTTAGCTCATTTGTTTCGAGGTAACAAAGTAAAAAAACTTAAAAATAAAGGATTTTAGGCTTGGCAAAATATGAGAAGATTTCATCAATGAAAGTGAGTAATATGTTATAAATATGCCTGGTGGGATGTTTATTGGACAACAAAGTGTGGTAGGATAAAGGCATCGAAAGGGAAGGAAGGGGTGACAAACTATAACAGCAGTAACTATATTTTGAAAAAATATTCAATTAAGGAGGAATTTATTATGGCAGAATTAATTAGTGGAATATTAACAATAATCGTATGTTATCTGTTAGGTCACTGGGATGAAATTAAATTTAATAATAGAACTCCACCAGACGGTTATCACACAGATCATGAGGCACTCAACAGAGATCTTGTTCTTAAAGGGAAAAATGAAACTATGAGGCGTTTTAATCGTGGTGAATATGATGTGAAAGATTGATGATGTCAAAAAGTGGACTTGAGGATATTGTAAATTATGGCGGGTAAGCAACTTAGAATTTATCATAGTAAGAAGTGGAGGTAATTACATGGCAAGCTATGAAGATAAACAAACAAAGAAATATATGGAATATCACAATACGATCTATGTCGGTATAGGTTGCTCGCTCGGCACATTGTGTCATGCGCTTTTTACATTTCGCTGGGGGACAGCACATTACACCATGCTTTTATCTGGTATACTTGCGATTATATACGCACTTGTTCAAATGTATCGACGTAATTCGTACGCTCCTTACAGAGATAAAAAGATAGATGGTTTTGATATATTAGGGATTATTGTCGGCATGACGCTCGCAATTCTGGCGATTTACAAAATACGCTTATACTAAAAATCCCTCAGCAGTTTTGTCACTATAAAGGTGCTGAAGTCCTTTTTACCCACTCCCAATTCATATTTCAAGACCATGTATGGAATGGAAACAGAAATCGGAAAAGAGTATTAATGACGGTTGCGTAATTGTAAATTATGATGGGAAAGAAACTCAGAATTTGACATAGTAGACAGAGGAGGGAAATTCTATGTTTGGTCATTATAGTAAACAGGAAAGAAAATACCGTGGTTTTCATTCGTATTTTTATTGTGGTATTGGCTTCATTCTTGGGATTTTAATTCATGCGTTGTTTACATGGCGTTTTGGTATGACACATTTCATTTTCTTTTTTGTTGCGTTATTTGAGGTTGTATATGCTTTGATTCAAATGTATCGGTATCGGTCATATGCCCCATTTGAATTCGGTAAAACAACAGGTAAGAAAAAAATATGTGGTTTTGATAAATTTACTATTATTTTTTGTATGCTGGTTGCAATTATTATGATTTACAAAATGCCTTTTTACTAAAAATCTCTCAGTGGATTTGCTGCAATAATGTAAACGGAAAGGACTGAGTAATATGGCTGGGTTAGAACAGATAAAAGAGGGAAAGACAAAAGACTTTAATACTGTGTGTGATAGATTGGAGAAGAAATACAGAGATGAGGCAACATCAAATTAGTACCTAGATGAAAAGGGTGCTATTTTTACAATCAAAAACAAAAAGAAGATAATTGCCCCATCCCCCAAAACATGCTACACTAAAACCAAACATTTCAGCCCCAAAAGCACTAAGAAAGGAGCGCCTATGCCTACTTACCAAACCCTAACCGAAGGACTATACAACACAGCCGTTGGCAAATCATTTCTCGTGAAAGGAATAGAATACATAAAAATGAACGAAGCACTTCTTATGAGAAAAGACACGGGAACGTATTACACATATGGCATTGATTTTGGGAAAATGCCGGGTTTCTAAAGAAGTTAAAAAAATCTGTTCCGGTCGTTACGTCTGGAAAGTAGCAATATGCAGGTGAGCAATAGTGTATTGAATTGGAGGAATTTCATGGATACAAGAAAAAGTGACGCAATTTACGAAATACTATTACAAAAAGGCTTCGCCGAAAGTCTATGCCGGGAGATTGCATACAAATATATGAATACCGATTATACAGCCACACGAATGCTCGGCTATTTGTACCGCATGATCGAGCTAAAAGAAGAACAGCTTGTCGACGAAATGATAGCAATCTTAGAAGACAGAGACCGAATCATAAAAAAGCATGAGATGGAACAAGCACAGGCAGCCATCAATCGGATTTACAATGAAGGGTTGGAATAAATTAGTTTCACTGTATACTTAGCCAGAAAATGAGAATGTTGTTTCACATTCGGAACCGCTCCCGCTTAGAGAACGCACGTAGCGGTGCCTGAGGGCAAAATACGCCATCTAGGCACCGACGGTGTTCAATGTTCCTCATAGTGAAAGCAACATTCTCATTTTTTGCTAAGCATACAGCGAAATATTAAAAGCGTTGTCATGCAGGGCTTCAGGTGGATGTCAGAAAAAGTATGCCCTGCCCCCCCAAAATGCATTACAAGAACTAGTTTATATATAGTGTTAGATATCAATTTTTCAAAATCCCAGTAAATCATCAAGAAAACGGTTGCGATAAGTGGGTACAAACACGTGGGTATCGAGCATGTGTATTTAACATGCCGATACCCTTACGCGTTTGTTTAACGGGAGTGACCACTTAACGTAACCGTTTTCTTGATAATTTACGAAACTTGAAAAAATGCCACCTTGCAAAACTTATACAAATCCCCTATAATATAGACATAAAATTATAAAGGAGGCCAATTATGGGTTGTGCAAAAATGAAGAAGTTACTTTGCCACGGACTGGCTGTGGCGATGGTTGTGTCATTAACGGCCACGGCATCGGACAGCAGTGCGGCAGCAAAGAAAGCAAAACCTGCAAAAAAAACAATTAAGATTGAGCAGGGAAAATCAAAAAAGATTGTGGTAAAGAATAAGAAGAAAAAAGCAAAATACAAATTTACCGCATCAAACAAAAGAATTAAAGTTTCAGCTTCCGGCAAGGTCAAAGCAGTAAAAGTCGGAACTGCCAAAGTTACGGTGAAGGAAAAGTATAAGAAAAAGACAAAGAAAATTGGAACCGTAAAGATTATTGTAACAAAGAAAAAGACAGTTAAAGTGACGAAGGTACCGGTGCAGACGAGTAAACCAACAAATCAGCCGACAAGCACACCATTGGAGAAACCACTGGTGACCAAAGTGCCGATTAAGACGCCGGAACCGGTTGCGTCGGAAGTATACAGTAACTATTTTGAAGACGGGGACCTCAAAGGATTTGCGCCGATTGGTGGCAAACTGGAAGTTTCCAATTCACAGAACTACACAGAAGGCGGTATGAACAGTCTTCTTGTGAAAGACAGAACGAGTGAAACAGATGGTGCAAAACTTCCAATTTCCGCGTATGTGATTGCCGGTGAGCATTATCAGTTCAGCGTTGTTGTAAAGCAGGATACCGGAAAAAGCCAGAAGGTTGCACTTCGTATGACTTATACGGACCAGAATGGAATGGCAAGAGACGTTACGCTGATTACAAACGCAGATGCAGGAAAAACTTGCATAAGCGGTAAATGGACCACGCTCAAAGGTGAAATTACGATTCCGAAAAATCAGGGCGATGTTGCGATGACACTCACCATGACTACCGCGACGGATTCATTCCTTGTGGATGATGTTATCATTAGCGGAAAAGCACAGAATGATGTATATAAGGTTACAGATGCTCAGTACGAGGAGATGCTTGAAAATAGTGTGTACTCAACCGGAAATAACGCAAGAATCAAGAAAGTAATCAAAAATGCGAGAGACGGAAAAGACGTCACGCTTGCCTACATTGGCGGTTCCATTACTGAGGGCGCATTAGCAAAACCAAACAGCATGTGTTATGCGGAAGTTTCCGCAAAGACGTTTGGAGCAAAATATGGAAAGAACAATGGAGAAAATGTTCACTTTATCAATGCCGGAATGAGCGGAACGCCATCCGATATTGGTGTGGTACGTTACAACCGTGATGTGATTGATCGTTTGCCGGAGGGAAGCGACCATCCGGATGTGCTGTTCATTGAATTCGCTGTAAATGATTATGGTACGGCAACCGCAGGAAAAGGTTATGAAGGACTGATTCGCCAGGCATTGAAATCCGGCTCTGCCGTTGTGCTTGTGTTCTCAGTATTTCAGAAGGCGAGTGGCGGTGTTGTCTGTGAAAACAATTATCGTCCATTTGGTACGCATTATGATTTACCGATGATTAGTATGGGAAATGCGATTTCGTCTTATTTTGGTGGAAATGACCAGAAAGCATTTTATAAATGGTACTTTGGTGATTCTCTGCATCCAAACAACACCGGTTATCAGCTGATGGCAGACTGTATTACACGTATGTTTGATAAGATGGATAAAGAAACGGCAGAAGAAGATAATATCACTGATATGGATGCGATGGCACCGGTTAAGTCATCTGCTTACCAGGGAATGAAGATGTTGGATTCTAAGACTGATGTTACAAAGGACAATGCAATTACATCATTTAGCTCCGGCGGATTTAATCAAAATGATAATGCAACGGGCTCTTTTCAGTACGAGTATAAGGGACAAAAAGGCGCGGCATGGTTCCCAGATAACTGGATGCATACGTCAACAAGTGGCACGGACGCTTTGAAATTAAAAGTAAAATGTAAAGCACTTACGTTAATTTATAAATTAAGCAATTCGACAGAATATGGTTCGGCTGATTTGTATGTAGATGGAAAACTTCAGACAACTCTGAGTGGTTATGATACCAGTGGATGGAATAATGGTAAAGTATATGTAGCCATCGAAGAGGATGCCGAGGCAGAGCATACAATTGAACTTCGCATGAATGATAAAAGTGAATCGAAGAAGTTTACTCTGATGGCAATCGGTTATAACTAGATAGTTGAAGGGAAGAAAAACCTGTGGTACACTATGGTTGAAAATGAAGCAAGGATATGAGAATTATGATGTACACAGGAAAACAGCTAAGGGCACTTGTGATGCCTCTTATGTTTGAACAGTTTTTAAATGTAATGGTCGGCATGGTGGATACGCTGATGGTTTCTAAGGCTGGAGAAGCAGCGGTGTCCGGCGTAGCACTTACGACCAATATTAATCTATTAATTATTCAGGTTATGGCGGCACTTGCGACAGGAGGTGCCGTCGTTTGCAGTCAGTATAACGGACGACGTGATACAAAAGATGCTACGTATGCAGCAGGACAGTTAGAGACGGTGCTTTTCATTTTTTCAATGGCAGCAGCGTTTATTTGTGCAGTCTTTGGAAAGCAGATGTTACCGGCAATCTTTGGCAGTGTGGAAGATTCGGTTATGCACAGTGCATGGATTTATATGTTTGTAACGGCACTTTCTTATCCATTTCTTGGAATTTATAATGCGGGAGCAGCCATTTTCAGAAGTGTAGGAAACAGTAAGGTCAGTATGGGACTCAGTGTGTTAATGAATGCGATTAATATTGCGCTGAATGCGGTTTTGGTGGCACTTGGTTATGGGGTGCTCGGGGTGGCACTTGCGACACTTGTAAGTCGAGTTGTCTGTGGTGTTTGTATGACAATTTTGGTTGCCCGTCCTTATAATCCGTTGCAGTTAAAAAGATTTTCTTCTCTTATTCCTAATAAGAAAATGATTCTTCGGATTCTCCGAATTGGAATCCCAAGCGGAATTGAAAATAGTATGTTTCAGGTGGGAAAATTAATGGTGGTAAGCATGATAACAGCATTTGGAACGGCAGCGATTGCAGCCAATTCGGTCAGTTATTCAATTATTGAATTTCCGAATATTCCCGGCATGTCGATGGGACTTGCATTGATTACGGTGGTTGGAACGTGTCTTGGTGCCGGTGAAGTGGCACAGGCAAAAAAATATACGAAAAAGTTGATGTTATTTGCTTATGCAGGGGACTGGATTATGAATATTTTGCTGTTTGTTTTTGCGGTTCCTGTTGTGTCTGTATTTTCGCTTTCGTCGGAGGCGACACAAATGGCAGCAGAGGTGCTTCGCTGGTTTAGTACAATTGCTGTTTTTATCTGGCCACTCAGTTTTACCCTGCCAAATGCATTGCGGGCAGCAGGCGATGTGAAGTTTACGATGCTGACAGGAATTATTTCTATGTGGTTGTTCCGCGTGCTTTGCAGTTATATACTTGCGGTGGTATGTAACATGGGTATTTTAGGCGTGTGGTTTGGTATGTTTATTGACTGGGCGGTCCGCTCGTTGTTATTTGCTGTGAGATATTTGTCCGGGCGCTGGCAGATGAAAAAAGTGATTTAAGATATTTACTGATTTTAAGGAGAACTGGTTATGATACAAGAAATTGCACCAAAAAAGTTTGATAATGCTTATCATGTAAAAAGCCCAAAGCCGGATGATTTTGTCCTTGTTTTTCGTGGACATGGGAAACCGGATGACAGGATTTTGTGCCGTATTGAAGATGGAAAAATTGTGCTTCCAACCTGCAGTGAATTGGGGTGTGAAAAGCATTTATTACAATATTTATTTTCGATCGATGAAACCTGTTATTTTCTTTATATGCCGGGGGATTTATCAGCGGGTTTGTTTATATCAGACATTTTTTCTTTTTCCTATGAACCAATTCGGAGTCTCCGCAGAAATGACCCAGTATACACCTGCTTTGCCGGTATGACAGGGTATCATTTGTATGTCTGGTACCGCGACAATGTTTTTTGCGGGCGCTGTGGTGTAAAAACCGTGCATGATAAAAAGGAGCGGATGAAGAGGTGCCCGCATTGTGGAAATTTGATTTTTCCAAAGATTGCCCCAGCGGTGATTATCGGGTTGATTCATGAGGATTCTATTTTGATTTCCACGTATGCAGACCGTCCCTACAAAGGGCGTGCACTGCTTGCCGGTTTCTGTGAAATTGGTGAGACACCGGAGCAGACGGTCGTGCGTGAGGTGCAGGAAGAAGTGGGACTTCGTGTGAAAAATATCCGTTATTTTGACAGCCAGCCATGGGGCTTTGACTCGAATCTTTTACTTGGCTATTACTGCGAAGTAGATGGCGGTACTTCGATTACAATGGACGAAACGGAGCTTGCAACGGCACGCTTTGTTAAGCGGGATAAAATTGAAGAAGACAAAAATCTTTTAAGCCTTACGGCAACGATGATTGACCGGTTTCGCAAAGGACTGGAATAGCTTTTTTATTGCGGTATATTTTCCCAGTTTGACAAATATATTGGTACAAAGAATGTGGTGCTGGAAATGAATATTTATGTTAAAAAAACAAGAGGTTAAGTTGTATCTTGGAACCGTTGTCTTGCTTGAACTTTTGGGCGCATTAGGAGCATTTGTAATTCGGGATGGCATAGCAGAATATGGTATGGGAATTCGGCCGGTTATTTCTCCGCCGGCAGTGCTGTTTCCAATTGTTTGGACGATTTTGTATGCCCTGATGGGAATCGGACTTGCCCGTATTTTTAGCAGTGAAGAAAGCATGGCAAAAACAATCGGACTCAATTTGTTTTGGGTACAATTATTCTTTAATCTTATGTGGGGCGTTTTCTTCTTTAATCTGCAGGCCTATGGATTTGCCCTTGTCTGGCTTCTCATTATGCTTTTGTTGATTTTTATGATGATACTTGTATGGCGCCTCATTGACCCGGTGGCTGCATGGCTTCAGATTCCCTATCTTTTGTGGGTGATTTTTGCAGCGGTTTTAAATGCGTCGGTGTGGTGGATGAAAAAATAGTTGTTCATAGTAAATCAAAATAAATTTTCCGCCGATATAATATCTGTACCATAAAAATATTTACAAATAAGATAAGATTAAGGATAAACGAATGAAAACACTTCTTTTAATTGAAGATGATGAAATAAACAGACAGTTCCTTTTAGAAATATTGCAGGAGGACTATGTAGTGCTGACGGCTGCAAATGGGCAGCAGGGACTGGATATATTAGAGAAAGAGGCTCAAAGCATATCGGTGATTTTATTAGACATTCAGATGCCGGTTATGAATGGTTTTTAGTTTTTGAAACACGTTGAAAACAATTCTGATTACAACAGAATACCGATTTTGGTTACGACAGTATTAGATGGTGAAGAGGATGAAAAAGAATGTTTAAAACTGGGTGTTTCGGATTTTATTGTTAAGCCGTACAGTCCATTACTTGTAAAAATGCGTGTGGAAAATATTATTCATATGACGGAAAGTGAAGATATGATTTCGGAGCTGGAAATGGATGCGTTGACCGGGTGAAATACCGCATTATATATAAGGATGGTACGGTGAAGACAGTGCTTGACTATGGGCGGTTTGTGCATACAGAGATGTATGGGGATGTCTATTATGTATTTATTAATGATGTCACAGAAGACTTTTAAAGCATGGAACAGTTAGCAGAAAATTTTATGGGGAGAAAATTTTGTAAAACGAACAAATGTTCATTTTTTCATTGCAATACAATTTTCAATGTGCTATACTTGTATCACGAGTAGTGAACGACCTATCGATAGGGAATGAATCATATGATTTGTTCCCTATGTTGTTATACCAATTCATCTAGACGGAGGTGGACAAATAAACGATGGACCATTTCGTATTACATTCCGAATATCAGCCGACCGGTGACCAGCCGCAGGCGATTGATGCTCTAGTGAAAGGCTTTCAGGAAGGAAATCAGTTTCAGACCCTTCTTGGTGTTACCGGTTCCGGTAAAACTTTTACAATGGCAAATGTGATTGAAAAATTGAATAAGCCGACGCTTGTGATTGCGCATAATAAGACACTGGCGGCACAGCTGTATGGAGAATTTAAAGAATTTTTCCCGGAGAATGCGGTAGAATATTTTGTGTCATACTATGATTATTACCAGCCGGAAGCCTATGTGCCTTCAACGGATACTTATATAGAAAAGGATTCGGCAATCAATGACGAAATTGATAAACTGCGCCACTCGGCGACAGCGGCACTGACTGAGCGCAGTGATGTGGTTATTATTGCGAGTGTTTCCTGCATTTATGGACTGGGTAGTCCAATCGATTATCAAAATATGACGGTCTCTCTGCGTCCGGGCATGGAAAAGGATAGGGATGAGGTGATTCGGCGTCTGATTGATATTCAGTACACGCGGAATGATATGGATTTTCATCGTGGCACGTTCCGTGTGCGTGGTGATGTAGTTGAGATTTTTCCGGCATCGGCAAGTGACCGTGCGATTCGGGTTGAGTTCTTTGGAGATGAAGTAGACAGGATTCAGGAAATTGATGTTGTGACCGGAGAGGCGACGGCCGATTTAGAGCATATGGTTGTTTTCCCGGCATCCCATTATGTAGTGGCACCGGATAAGATGGAGCGTGCGATTGCGGGAATTGAAAAAGAACTGGATGAGCGCGTGAAGTATTTTAAGAGTGAGGATAAATTGATTGAGGCGCAGCGGATTTCCGAGAGGACACATTTTGATGTTGAGATGTTACGGGAGACCGGTTTTTGTTCCGGCATTGAGAATTATTCCATGCATTTGAATGGGTTACAGCCGATGGAAACGCCGATGACTTTGATGGATTATTTTCCGGATGATTTTTTGATTATTGTGGACGAGTCTCATATTACGATTCCACAGATTGGCGGGATGTTTGCCGGGGACCAGTCGAGGAAATCTACACTTGTAGAATATGGATTTCGCCTGCCTTCTGCAAAAAGTAACCGCCCTCTGAATTTTGAAGAATTTGAGGGGCATATTAACCAGATGATGTTTGTTTCGGCAACGCCTTCGACGTATGAGACAGAGCATGAGCTGCTTCGTACCGAGCAGATTATTCGTCCGACGGGGCTTTTAGATCCGGAACTTGATGTAAGACCGGTTAAAGGACAGGTGGATGATTTGCTCGGAGAGATTCGAAAGGTTACTGAGAAGAAGGGAAAGGTTCTCGTTACGACACTGACAAAACGAATGGCAGAGGATTTAACAAAGTATCTGAAGGAAGTCGGGATACGTGTGCGGTATCTGCATTCGGACATTGATACGCTGGAGCGTTCAGAAATTATCCGCGATATGCGTCTGGATGTGTTTGATGTCTTAGTCGGAATTAACCTGTTGCGAGAGGGACTTGATATTCCGGAGATTCAGTTAGTAGCGATTCTGGATGCGGACAAAGAAGGTTTCTTACGTTCGGAGACTTCTTTGATTCAGACGATTGGACGTGCGGCACGAAACTCGGAAGGACATGTTATTATGTATGCAGATAAGATTACCGATTCCATGCGTAAGGCAATTGATGAAACCGAGCGGCGTCGCAAGATACAAAAAGAATATAATGAAGAACACGGCATTGTGCCAAAGACAATTCAGAAGGCGGTGCGCGATCGAATCCGTATTTCAAAGAAAGCAGGTACGGATATTACGGAAGAAGAGAAAGATCCGGAATCCATGAGTTTTGAGGAATTGCAGCGTCATATTGCTAAGATGATGAAACAGATGAATCAGGCAGCGGCTGAGTTGAATTTTGAAAAGGCTGCCAAACTGCGTGACCGGATGATTGAATATAAAAAGCATTTAGAGGAAATCCGCAGTGAACTTTAGAAGCAAAAAAGCGATGGAGGTTAGTATGGATACAAAGCGAGAAATACGGATACGAGGTGCCAAAGAGCATAATCTTCAAAATATTGATTTGGATATTCCAAGAGATAAATTTGTGGTGTTGACCGGTTTAAGCGGTTCCGGAAAGTCATCGTTAGCGTTTGACACCATTTACGCCGAAGGACAGAGAAGATATATGGAGTCATTATCTTCTTATGCCAGACAGTTTTTAGGTCAGATGGAGAAGCCGGATGTTGAGAGTTTAGAAGGGCTTCCACCGGCAATTTCGATTGACCAGAAATCGACGAATCGTAATCCACGTTCTACGGTTGGTACGGTTACGGAAATTTATGATTATTTCCGTCTTTTATATGCCAGAATTGGAATTCCTCATTGCCCGAAGTGTGGCAAGGAAATCCAAAAACAGTCGGTAGACCAGATGGTGGATGAAATTATGAAGTTGCCGGAGCGTACGAAAATTATGCTGCTTGCCCCGGTTGTGCGTGGCCGCAAAGGAGAGCATGTAAAAGTATTAGACAAGGCAAAGCGCAGCGGTTATGTGCGCGTTGTCGTGGATGGTAATTTGTATTCGCTGGATGAAGAAATCAAGTTAGAGAAAAATAAAAAACACAACATTGAAATTGTAGTGGACCGACTTTCTATTCGCGAAGGAATTGAAAAACGAATGACCGATTCTATTGAAACGGTGCTTAAGTTAGCCGATGGTTTATTGGTTGTCGATGTGATTGGAGGAGAAAAAATTTCTTTCAGTCAGAGTTTTTCCTGTCCGGACTGTGGAATTAGTGTAGATGAAATTGAGCCACGCAGTTTTTCGTTTAACAATCCATTTGGTGCGTGCCCTGAATGTCATGGAATCGGTTACCGGATGGAGTTTGATGAGGATTTGATTATTCCGGATAAGACGCTTAGTATTGCACAGGGAGCGATTGCAGCACCGGGATGGCAGTCTGTGGTAAATCCGGATAGCTACAGTCGTGCAATTTTGGATGCGATGGCAGAGTTTTATGGATTTGATTTAGATACACCATATGGGGAATATCCGGAGGATGTTCATGACTTAATCTGGTATGGTACCGGCGGTCAGCGTGTGGAAGTTCATTATACCGGCAGACATGGACACGGTGTTTATAATATTGCGTTTGAGGGACTGCTTGGTAATTTACAGAAGCGGTATCGTGAGACCGGTTCGGAGACTACGAAGCAGGAATATGAGTCATTTATGCAGATTACGCCCTGCCATGTCTGCGGCGGCAAGCGGTTGAAAAAAGAATCCCTTGCGGTTACGGTTGGGGATAAAAACATTGCAGAAATTAGTGAATATTCCATTATAGATTTGAAGAAATTTATGGATGAATTGACATTGACCGACAGACAAAAGCAGATTGGGCGTCTTGTGTTAAAGGAAATTCGTTCGCGTCTGGGATTTTTGGTAGATGTTGGTCTTGATTATTTATCACTGGCGCGTGCGACGGCTACACTTTCCGGCGGAGAGGCACAGCGAATCCGCCTGGCGACACAGATTGGTTCGGGACTTGTCGGTGTGGCTTATATTTTGGATGAGCCGAGTATTGGTCTGCATCAGCGGGATAATGACCGGTTGATTGCTACGTTAAAGAAACTTCGTGACCTTGGTAATACGCTGATTGTCGTGGAACATGATGAGGATACCATGCGTGAGGCGGATTATATTGTGGACATCGGACCGGGAGCAGGAAAAAATGGCGGACACGTGGTTGCGTGCGGTACGGCAGAAGATTTGATGAAAGTGCCGGAGTCGATTACAGGTGCTTATTTAAGTGGGAAAAAGCAGATTCCTGTGCCAGCAAAGAGACGCAAACCAACAGGTTATCTGAAAGTAAAAGGTGCCAGCGAAAATAATTTGAAAAATATTAATGTCAAGATTCCTCTGGGGGTAATGACCTGCGTGACCGGTGTATCCGGTTCCGGAAAGAGTTCTCTTGTGAATGAAATTTTGTGTAAGAGTCTGACCCGCACATTAAACCGGGCTCGCTGTATCCCGGGAAAGCATAAAGGAATTGAAGGCGTGGAGCAGTTAGATAAGGTAATTAATATTGACCAGTCTCCGATTGGACGAACCCCTCGTTCAAACCCGGCAACTTATACCGGTGTATTTGATATGATACGAGATTTATTTGCTTCGACACCGGATGCGAAAGCAAAAGGATACAAGAAAGGACGTTTTAGTTTTAATGTGAAGGGCGGCCGTTGTGAAGCATGCAGTGGTGACGGTATATTGAAAATTGAGATGAACTTCCTTCCGGATATTTATGTCCCTTGCGAAGTTTGTGGCGGAAAGCGGTATAATCGTGAGACACTGGATGTTAAGTATAAGGGAAAAAGTATTTACGATGTGTTAGATATGACGGTAGAAGATGCCCTTGAATTTTTCCGAAATATTCCGACGATTCACCGCAAGATTCAGACGTTGTATGATGTGGGATTGTCATATGTCAAATTAGGGCAGCCATCGACTACGTTGTCCGGTGGTGAGGCTCAGCGCATCAAGCTTGCGACAGAATTGAGTAAGAGAAGTACCGGACGGACCATTTATATTTTGGACGAGCCGACGACAGGACTTCATTTTGCGGATGTTCATAAGTTGATTGAAATCTTGCAGCGGCTGACTGAAGGCGGTAACTCTGTGGTTGTTATTGAACACAATCTGGATGTGATTAAGACGGCAGATTATATCGTTGACATGGGACCGGAAGGCGGTGACCGCGGCGGCACGGTTGTTACGCAGGGAACGCCGGAACAGGTGGCAAACTGCGAAGAATCCTATACGGGTTACTATATGAAAAAGATGTTGAAGGAGAATTAGGATGTATTCATTTTTTGCGATGATGGCGCGCATGAAAAATATTGAGCGATGGGCACTTATGCGAAATTCTATTCAGGAAAATATTAGTGAACACTCGCTGGAAGTTGCGATGTTAGCGCACGGACTTTCACTCATAGCCAATGAGAAATGTGGAAAACACGTGGATTTCAATGGAATTGCTCTCATGGGAATGTATCACGATGCGAATGAAATCATTACCGGAGACATGCCTACGCCTGTCAAGTATTATGATGATGATATCAAAGAAGCTTATAAACGGGTGGAGTATGTTGCGAGTAAAAAGATGGTGGATAAACTGCCGGATTATATGAAAAAGCATTATGAGAAATTGTTTTTCCCGCAGGAGGACAAAGCATATGAGTGGCGTCTTGTGAAAGCGGCAGATAAGTTATCTGCACTGATTAAATGTAAGCAGGAATTAAATTCCGGCAATCAGGAATTTAAGACGGCATACGAAACAACGAAAAAAGCACTGCATGATATGAATATGGAAGAAGTTGAAGTGTTTATGCAGGATTTTCTGCCTGCCTATGATTTGACACTGGACGAATTGCAGGCAAAATAATCGGTCACACATTTTACACAGACTAAACACAGAGTGACCATTTCCTTTCGATACAATGTGACCATAACAATAAATCATTTGTATATGAAGTGGAGGTTACATATGGAAGGAAAGAAGATTCGAGCAATAGGCACCAGTCTGATTTTGTGTTTGGCGGCTATGAACATTTCCGGATGTAGCTCAAAGGATAGTGAGAGTTCAACAAATGCAGTAATGGGGCGTGTGACAAGTGTTTCAGACACGCAGATAGTGATGGAAGTTATGGATAAGCAGGATGACAAAAAGCCGGAAGCAGCAAGTGGAGGAGCTGCCGGAATCGAGGGGAATAAACCGCAGGGAACCCCACCGGCTGGTATGCAGCAGGATAATGATGGCAAGAAACCGGAGGGAACCCCACCGGCAGATGCGAAGGATGGTGGCAAAAAGAAAGGTGAGTCAAAGACTTACCAGATTGACAGCGATACCAAGATATATAAGAAATCCGGTGAGGAAAGTACGGAAATCTCGGTAAGTGAAATTAATCCGGGAGAGATGGTCAGTGTGGAGACAGATGGTGAGAAGGCAACAAGTATTACCGTTTCCGATATGTCTGCCATGGGGCAGCCCGGACAAAATTCGCAGGACACTTCTTCCGGTAAATAGCCATGTCAGACCTTTTGTGTAGCATGATTTGACTCGGGATGATTTTGGTCTGAAAGATTTTGGCTTGGAAGATGAATAAGCCGAATGGATTTGCTGCCGTCTGCTTCTTTGATAACGAGGTAGAGAGAATCGGCAGAACCGGAAAACATGGTTAAAATGTTGCTTTGCGGTGGTAATTGTAATTCGCGGAATGCAAGCAGTTTTTGCAGGGAACTGCTTTCGCATTCTCCGCGAAATAAGCCACGAGGTGTCAGAACATAAAGAGTATTTCCAAGATTTGTGATGTGGAAATCCTCTTTTTTTTGTGCAAAACTGCCCAGTGGAAATGTGTGTGTGACCTCACCGGAGCGGATATCATAGTCGCGCAGATAAATTTCTTCGGTCGTTTTTTTTGTTTCAATTGTTAAATAATGCAAATCATAAAAAATATTTTCCCCCGGCATACCGCTTATGGAACTGCCGCCAAATGCCAGTCGTTCTAATAAATTGTATATTGTTACATTTCCGTATTGATAGGTGATGGCGATGGAAGTGCCATTACACCGGATATCTTTGATTTCATCCGTATTTTGTTTGTTGTTTAAGTGGATGAGATTTATATTTTTTATGTTGCCGTTATTTCGCAGACAGACAATGGATTGCTTTGCTAATTTGCCTTTTGACCATTTCTTTTTGCAGGCATAGAGAGCCCCGTTCGTATTATACGAAAAATGCTCTAGTGTTTCGGATTTCTTTATTTTCCATGATTCTACGTTAGTCGTCCAACCGGATTTTTCATCCCAGATATTTCGGATATATTGATTTTTTTTGCGAATAAACTGAGACAAAACACGTTCCGTCGGATGATAAATCAATGTCGATTCTTCTTCATCAGAAAGAGAAGTCACACAATAAGAAATGGATGTTGGTTTGTCCGCAGTTGTTTTTGCTGCCGTTTGCTTTTTCTTTGTTATGGGCTTGTCCGATTCTATGTAAAAAATAAGAAGAAAAGCAGTGCAGCATAAAAAAAACAGTAACAAAAATAGTTTTGTGATTTTCTTGTTTCTTTTGAAAATTTGTATCATAATATTCCTCCTTGCTGAATTGCAAACAATGATACGGATTGCTCCGTTGTTTCACAACTTTCGCAATCCTGCAAACATTCGAAATCCGCGGATTTATTGCATAAATCGCTACTTTCTCATGTTTGGCGGGTACCAAGGTCCAACCTCTTATCATGCAAGCATGACGAGTTTGGACTTTGTGCCTTGCTGAATTGCAAACAATGATACGGATTGCTCCGTTGTTTCACAACTTCCGCAATCCTGCAAACATTCGAAATCCGCAGATTTATTGCATAAATCGCTACTTTCTCATGTTTGGCGGGTACCAAGGTCCAACCTCTTATCATGCAAGCATGAACGAGTTTGGACTTTGGTACCCTTGTATCATTGTATGCGCAGCGAGGGGAAACTATGACAGGCTATGCCATATTGTTTGCCGTTTTGTATTTATAAATCATCTCTGCGTGATTTTGTTCTTCTGTCTGGATGTGATTTAAGAGTCTTCGGATATTGCTGGCAGAAAAACGGAAAACATCATCATTATAGGTGGATGAAACGAGTTTTTCTGTTGCAATACAGTCGGTACATAAAAATTGGTCATGCTTTTTCTCTTCAGAGTTGTTACCTGCTGCGTAACTTTCGGAAGGCGTGTATCCCTCCATACCGCTGCGGGCGGCACTTACATTTGGTACATCACCCTTGAGCACCATGCCTAAGGAGTCAAAATGTTCCTGCTCCTCATCACCAATGCGGTGAAATAAGTTTTTTAGTTCTTCGTCATGGGCAGACTGCTCATAAAAGCGGTATTTGTCAACACATGCTTTCTCCTGTGTCTGTAAATCTTTGATTACGTTGGTTTCCTGTTCTGTTAATTGCATCGTAATTACCTCCATTTCCTCTGTTAGTATGCACAAAGGATGAAAAAATATTCATGACTGATTGTGATATTAAAGGATGAATTTTACCAGTAAAAATAAGAAAAACTGAGTTTGGAATGACGGGTTTGTGACAAATGTTCGCTGCTGGTTCCTTTGGATTTCAGTAATTCCGTAGAAAAACTTTGCGACTCGTGGGTTTGAGTACGTCGGTATGTGGCACTGGTAGTTTCAGTGCCCATACCGCTACGCACTCAACGAGCGAGAGTGCCCACGAGACGCAAAGCTTTTCTACGGAATTACTGAAAACAGAAAAAGTGCCAACGAACCCTTTACACAAACCCTTGTGTAAATTTAGTTGAAAGCATGGAAATAAACAGATATAATAAGATCATACAGTTTCGTTTTGAAATTATACATAGGAAGAGGTGTTCAAATGAAAAATATCATGAGACGGTGGGAAGCAGTGTTAATTTGTATGGCATTATTATTTTCCTTGTTTTCACTTCGTACAGCAGAAGCGAAAGATGAGGAAACACTGAAAACTATTTTTCCGGTCCATGTGATTCATAAGACAGGTGATGATAAAGAAAATTTTGTCATTGTAATTATGGGAGATGGCTACACGGCAGACGAACAGGACAAATTTTTACAGGATGCGAAGCAGAAAGCACAGGGAATGTTAAGATGGTCTCCGTATAAAGAGTATTCTGACCACATAAATATATATGCAGTGCAGGCTGTATCTAACGAGTCCGGAATTAGTGTGTATGGGGGCAAGAATGCAGATACTTATTTTCACGTTAAAGTCTATGGAAAAGCAGCTGGCTTTTCAAATGGTGGGGATGAGAAGGCAAAAGAACTAAGACAAGATTTGGAGCAAAATTATCTGGACAGGGGGGCTAATGTTGCAACTATTCATGTGCTGTGTAATTCAGAGGGCAGTTATGGTGCTTCAGTAAATTCCTTGTTTTCATTTTCCACTAATTCAGAGGACAATGAAGATGGGATGGTTATGGCACATGAAACAGCTCATAGTATTGGTGGATTGGGGGATGAGTACGAGAGATACACGAATAAACCAAATACTTCGGATACCTCGAATCCGGATACGATTAAATGGAGTAAAATGCTTGGATTTCGAGGAATTGGCGTCACAATGGCAGGAACGGAAACGGCATTTGCACCGAGCCGCGAATGTATGATGAGATGGCTGGGACAGCCTTTTTGTGAAGTGTGTAAAATGGAATTGGCAAGGAAGTTAAATAATACGGATTATGTCAGTAAGCCGGCAGAAATTTATGTCAGTAATCCTGAAATTTCAATTCCGCACAGTAAAACGGGAACATTAGACCGGGATAGTGAAAAATATAGAATCAGCGAGAAAAATATAACAAAGGCAAACAATACGGATTTGGAATTTCGCACCGTGGTACAAAATCTGGTAAACAGAGAGCAGCATTTGAAAATGAGCTTTCAGATTATTGGAGCCGATGGTAAAACAGTTAAGTATCAGGAAGAAAAGACTTACACGATTCCGGCACTCAGTAATTCATACAATCCGGATGAGGCAAGAGAATCACTTTCTATTGTGTTTTCGGATGTGTATGGCTTGTCAAATGGTGATAGGCTGGATGGAAAAGTTATCAATGTGGATACGGGAGAAGTGTTGGCAACGGATAAAACGGCGGAGCAGGAATGGAGCAGAGTTAACATTCATTATCAGGTAAAGAATGCAGACGGGACAAGTACCTTGCTTCCTTGTGCAGATACGGCAACTGTGTATGTACCGAAAAATTCTACCTATATACTGCGAAATCCGGAATTGTCTGGATATATTTTGGCTGGAAACAGCCTGAATCAAGATGAATTGAAAGTGACAGAGGCGGATACCAATATTACATATTACTATCAGGTAAAGTCCGATCAGCCGGAGGAAACGCCAACGATGACACCAACAGTTACGCCTAGTGCGGTGCCAACAGCGACACCAACAGTTACGCCTAGTGCGGTGCCAACGGCGACTCCGACAATAACGCCTACTGAAGCACCGACGGTGACGCCAACAGTTACGCCTAGTGTGGTGCCAACAGTGACACCAACAGCGACACCAACAGTTACGCCTAGCGTGGTGCCAACGGCGACCCCGACAATAACGCCCAGTGAAGCGCCGACGGTGACGCCAACAATGGCACCTAGTGCAACTCCAATAAAGCAGAAGAAGGGCTTGAAAAAAACGACAAATATTGTAGTCGTGGTAAAAGTAACAGGCAGCAAAAATACTTCAAATGTCAGCCGTTCTGTCAAAAAAGCAGTTAAAAAGGCATTGAAAAAGGCAGGCAGACAAAGAAAGAATATTACGGTCAGGCTGAAAAGCAAATCAAAGAAAAACATTACTTTGAAGCTTGATAAGTCAACCATCAGGTTTTTGGCTGCAAAAAAAGTAAAAAGTGTGCAATGGGATAGAGGAAAAACAAGAGTTACCATGAGTTTGAAAAAAATAAAAAAAGTAAACAAACGGATGAAGAAAAATGTTTATCTGCAAGTAAAAAAAGGTGTTTTGGTTACTTATTATACTCGTAAATAAAATTAATTGTTTTTTTATAATGTAAATTAGTGTATAATAATTGTTAAGGTGTTTTCGAAAGAATATTACGCATAGGAGATTGTTAAAATGATGCAGTTATCTGAGAAGACAGGTATCAAACAAAACGTTTTACAGGAAATAATTAGGCTGGCGAAGGAAAATGATGTAAAAAAGTTAATTCTTTTTGGTTCGCGTGCCAGGGGAGATTATAAAGAACGAAGTGATATAGATTTGGCGTTTTATGGAGGCAATAGCAGTCAGTTTATTTTAGCGGTGGACGAAGAAACTCCAACTTTGTTACAGTTTGACGTGCTGGATTTGGATAAACCGATTCAGGCAGAATTGCTGGACTCCATAAAACGGGAGGGAATGGTGATATATGAAAAAGTTTGATAATTTGCAGGCTGCCATTCATAATTTAAAGGACATTTATTCTTATCAGGCACCATATGGAAATGTGGAAATGACAGGGATGGTTGGCTTGTATGAGATATGTTTTGAACAAGCATGGAAAGCAATGAAAGAGATTTTAACATATCACGGTTACGCAGAGGGAGCGACAGGTTCTCCGCGTACAGTACTGAAAACGGCATATAAAGCGGGAATGATAGCAGACGAAGAATTATGGTTAAGTGCACTTACATCAAGAAATAATGTTGCACATGCATATAATCAGGCGATTGCATTAGATATTATTATACGTCAGGTTAAAACAAAATACTACGATATGTTTGTAGAACTAGTTAATGAGATACAGAAAAACTGGTTATAAAATTAAAAATATATTTATGCAGGAGGGATTTAGATGAACGAAAACCACACAATTACATTGCAGGATAAAAAATGGGGAATGCCGGTGCGTGTATTGACGCTGATTACTTTTTTCCTGGGAGCGTTTACGTTGGTGCAGGCAATTCTTTTGTTAAGTGAATACTATAGCAATTATGATGTATCGATGCCGGTTGTCATTTTGTTTTTGCTGATTACGCCATTTGCCTTTGTGGCGGCACTGATGTTTGCTTTTGGTGTGCACAAAATTGCGCAGGGAAATGGAGCAGATAAAAATATTATCCTTGGATTTGCGATGATGCTTTTGTTAGCAGTGGATAATTTAATTTACATACCGATTCATTACCGCGGAGATAATGGAGACCCATTAAGTTTTATGATATTGGGTGCGATTGAGTTAATCTGTTTGATTATCTTTTTCCTGTATTATCAGAACTGGGGTAATAAGGCGCTGACATTTTGTGCCGGTGTTCTCTTAGTGCTTAGTTTTGGCTTTGAAATGGTTGAAGCCATAAGACTTTTGAGTGCGGCAGATATTACACTTACATTAGATACCTTTTATAATCTAATGAAAAAAGTGCTGAACACACTGTTAGCGGTTCAGGCACTTCTGTTTGTCTTTGCATTGAACCCATCGGTTCGCGTTAAAGATTGATTTTTTTCATTGCGAGTGCATACTCGGCGATTTCTTTCATACGTTTTTCGTCCATGCGGTGAATGGGAGCTGAAATACTAAATGCGTATTGCGGCTTCTGTTCACCGTGTTTTATACTTGCAGCGATGCATCGCACGCCCAATTCATATTCTTCATTATCCATAGCATAGCCGCGTTTTCTGGTTTCTTCAATTTCTTGCATAAATTTTGAAAAATCCGTGATAGTATGCTCTGTCAGTGGCGTTTTGTCGCTCTTGTCCCAGATGCTTTTGATTTCGTCATTTGACATATCGGCAAGCAGGGCTTTTCCGACACCGGAGCAGTAGAGTGGAATTCGTTTGCCGACCATAGACACTAGCCGCACGGAATTTTCGGATTCTTCCTTGGCGATATAAATCGCATGAATCCCATCAATCTGCACGAGATGGACGGTTTCGCCGGTTTTCGCTGCGAGTTCCCGAAGGCTTGGGCGAGCCTCTTCCACAATATCAATTTTTGAGACAAATTGGTTTGCAATATCCCATATTTTAAAACTTAAGCTGTAGCGGGATGTTTGCGTGTCCTGCCGCACATATCCCATGTAAAGAAGTGAATTTAACAGGCGGTGCACGGTTGTTTTGTTCAAAGAAACTTCTCGGCATAAATCCGACAGTCCAATCGGACCGGTCTTTGCAAGTGTTTCCAGAACAAGAAATAATTTATCAGCAACCTGAATTGGATTTTTGGATTCCATAAAAATTCTCCCTTTGTTTCTTTATATTTTACTGCTTTTTTGTTGACAATAAGAAGAAATGCAGTATAATAAAATCATGGTTCACGATGTGAAATACCGTTTCACAATGTGGAACAATAGTAGAATATCATATGATACAAAAAAAGTAAAGATAAAAATGGAGGCTATTATGAACAAGGTTTTAGAAGAAATCAAAAAAATTGGTATTGTTCCGGTTGTTGTACTTGATGACGCAAAGGATGCAGAGCCATTGGCAAAAGCATTGTGCGAGGGCGGACTTCCTTGTGCAGAGGTTACATTCCGTACCGAAGCAGCTGAAGAGTCGATTCGTATCATTTCTGAGAAGTATCCGGAAATGCTTGTTGGTGCAGGAACAGTTTTGACAACTGAGCAGGTAGACCGTGCAGTTGCTGCCGGTGCTAAATTTATTGTAAGTCCTGGATTTAATCCGAAAGTTGTAAAGTATTGTATCGACCGTGACATTCCGGTTACACCTGGTACACAGACACCAAGTGAGATGGAGCAGGCGATTGAGATGGGACTTGACGTCGTAAAATTCTTCCCTGCTGAGCCGGCAGGCGGTTTGAAGATGATTAAGGCAGTTGCAGCTCCTTATACAATGCTTCAGTTTATGCCAACCGGTGGTATTAATTTGAACAATGTAGAAGAGTACCTTGAGTATGACCGTATTTTAGCATGCGGCGGAAGCTGGATGGTAAAAGGTGATTTGGTAAAAGCCGGTAAATTTGATGAGATTCAGAAAATGACCGCTGATGCAGCCGCATTGGTAAAGAAAATCCGCGGTTAATTATTAAAAAGAATTTTGGAGGATGAATGAAAATGGCAAAGAAAGTAGTTACATTTGGTGAATTGATGTTGAGACTGGCACCGGAAGGATATTATCGTTTTGTACAGGCAGATACACTTGGTGCAACTTTTGGCGGTGGTGAGGCAAACGTTGCAGTTTCCCTTGCAAACTATGGTTTGGATGCAAAATTTGTTTCAAAACTTCCTACACATGAGATTGGTCAGGCTGCTGTAAATTCTTTGAGAAAATATGGTGTTGACACAACAGATATTGTGCGCGGTGGTGACCGTGTCGGTATTTACTATTTGGAAAAAGGTGCTTCCCAGAGACCATCCAAAGTTATTTATGACCGTGCAGGTTCTTCCATTGCAACAGCTTCTAAATCAGATTTTGACTGGAAAAAGATTTTTGAAGGTGTTTCGTGGTTCCATTTTACCGGAATTACTCCTGCACTGAATGATGAAGTTGCTGAGATTTGTTTAGAGGCTTGTAAAGCTGCAAAAGAAGCAGGTGTTACGATTTCCTGTGATTTGAACTACCGCAATAAATTGTGGAGTAAAGAAAAAGCAGGTAAGGTGATGGCTGAACTTTGCCAGTATGTTGATGTATGTATCGCTAATGAAGAGGATGCCGCAGATGTATTTGGTATTACTTCCAAAGGTACAGATGTTACAACAGGTACAGTAAACCGTGAGGGTTACAAAGATGTTGCCAAACAGTTGGCAGACCGTTTTGGATTTGAGAAAGTTGCAATTACTCTCCGTGAGTCCATTTCTGCAAATGATAATAATTGGTCCGCTATGTTGTATGATGGAAAAGATTATTACTTCAGCAAGAAATATAAAATGCATATCGTTGACCGTGTAGGCGGTGGCGACAGCTTTGGCGGCGGTTTGATTTGTGCCTGCCTGAACGAGTATGGTCCACAGGAAACAATCGAGTTTGCTGTAGCTGCTTCTTGTTTGAAACACTCCATCGAAGGAGATTACAACATGGTTTCCATGGATGAAGTTTTGAAACTGGCTGGTGGCGATGGCTCCGGTCGTGTACAGAGATAATAATTACTTTTTGTTTTTCCTATATAATAATGTATAAAGACAAAGGGAGCAGATTTACTGCTCCCTTTGTCATGTTTATTTTCCTTTGGTGTAATAACCGATTTTGTAGTCACTTGTCTTCTCGTTATCTGTCGGATTAAGAAGAAGATAGAAAGAATTTTCGCCTGTGACCCACATGGCGAGTCGATCAATCTGGTAGCGGTCCAAGGTAAGGTAGTAGATGTTATCTGTTTTAAAATCAGTAACCTTTGTAAAGGCTTTGTCGCCATATTCAGCACGAAATACTCCTTTTTTTGAAACAAGAAGAATTTCATCCTCCCATACACCAAGTGCAAAATGGCAATTTGCATAGGATGCAGTGCCATTATCACAGGCTGCCGAACAATCGAGAGAGTATTTATTCTTTTCGTTGTAATCCTGCACTTCTACAGTGACAAGGTCCTCATTTCCTTGATAGGCAACATAACAGAGAAAATCATTTCCGGTCTGAATTGAGGAAATTGCATTGCCCCGGATACGATTCGACATTTTTTTAACAACGGTATCCGTAGATTCTGCAAATACCAATCCTTTTTCCGGGGTGTCGTCGGATAATGAATTTACTAAATAGCGGCCGTCCGAAAGAGGGATAAAAGCAACTGCCAGGTCTTTATTTTTTTCTCCGTTTGGTGAGGCGAGAGCGGATAAATCGATTTCTCTTGCTGTTTTCCCATCTTTTGAAATGTGGAATAACAGTGGATTCAGCTCTTCATACTGTTTTTTATATTTTTCCTGGTTCGCATTATAAATAAGAGGGTTCATGCTTGTTTCCATGATTACGACATAAAGGGATTCATCGGAGGCGTACCAGGAATCATATATGTAGCCGCTTCTGTTTTTCATTGTTTCGTTTAATGTGTCACTCCAATTTGTTTCGACCTCTTCAAATGAATTTTCCTTTTTCTCAAACATCATGTAAGAGACAAATTCATAAGAGTTTTTGTTGTATTTGGAGCCAAGCCACACGAGATTTTTCTTTGGATTCAACATAAGTCTGCTGTAATAATAAACGTAATTGTTGTCATCCATCTGCGGGCAGTTGATGGCATTCTCTACAAATACGTCGGGCGATTTTTGAGAAGGAGCATTGGTAGAGCTCTCTTCCTTTGTAACCGGCGTCGAGCCGACACCGCAGGCACACAGAAAAACCGCGATTACGGTAAAGCATGTGATAAGTTTTGTTGGTTTTTTGAATTTCATAATATGCAAAATCCTTTCTTCAATAATATCAGCGCCAAACGCTGCATTGGTGCAAAGAGGGCGGCTTTTGGCGGCTGCCATTTGCAACAGTAGATGCGAATAAGCTTTTCGTTCTTCAAAAGGCATCTGTTTAATGACTGCTTCATCGCACGAAATTTCCATGTCCTTCTGCATCAGATGCCAGGCAACCCAGCCAAGAGGATTAAACCACAGCAGCGAAAAGGCAAAGAAGGCAATTGGCTTGATACGGAAATCCTGACGGCGGATATGATATTTTTCGTGAGCGAGCAAAAATTTATAAGCGCTGTTTTTTGTGTTTTCCGGTATATAAATGCGTGGTTTGAAAAAGCCAAAGACAAATGGCGTATCAAGTCCCGAATGGATATAGCAGCAGTTTTTTGTTTTTACCGCCGTTTTTAACATTTTTTTATCCCTATAATAAGAATAAAAAAGATGAAAGACACAGACAAAAACCCCGCTAAGCCACAAAATAAATAGAAAGGCGGGAAGTTTATCCGAAAGAGAAAAGTCCCGGATTTCTTCTGGTTGTTTTTCAGGGAGCGAATGTGTCAGAACGGATGGTTCGGTTTGCTGCTTGCTTTGAAACCGTTTTTGCTGCACCGGACTTAGGCGGTATTGGTTCATGGCACCGCCAAAGGAAAGTTCCTGTTTTATTTGGGCGTTCGTGGCATTGGCAGCAGGCAGCAGGTGGTAAATGCCGGTAAAGTTTACCGGACACAATATGCGGAGTACTAAAATGACCCACAGAAAATACATGCCGTTTCTAGGCAGCTTTTTTGCCAGAGGACGGATGGCAAGTAATACTAAAATCGTAATACTGACAAAAAAAGTGCGCTCACCAAGAAAGGTTAAAAATGATGACAAATCCATAAAACTCCTCCCATCCTATTCTTCACAGTGGTCAATAAAATCCTGTAAGGCCTGAATCTGTTCTTTATCTAATTTTGTTTTTGTGGCAAAAGCAGTGACAAAATGTGAAATAGAACCGCCGAAACGCTCATTTACGATTTGCTCACTTTCTCTTGCCAAATAATCTTCTTCGGAAACAAGTACAGAAACCATGGCTTGTTTATTTTCAAAAATACCCGCCTGACAGAGATTTCTCAAAACGGTGTAAGTGGTCGGTTTTTTCCATCCGAGTTCTTCGTTGCAGCGAGTTACCAGTTCACCGGAAGGAAGTGGTGCATTTTCCCATACAATGCGGGCAAATGATAATTCACTCTCCGACATAACAGTTCCTTTCATAAAAATTATCCCCCTTTATTATTTTGTTGGTTTATAAACTATAAACTAAATTAAGTTTATAACATATAAACCAACTTGTCAAGTGAGAAAAAATTGGGTATACTAAAAGGCAGATAATAAATGGAGGAAAGTAATATGAAGTTTCGATGTGTAGATGAATTCGAGCAGTTGTCATTTGATGATTCGCCGATTGTTTCTTTTCAGATGAGCGAGGATGAGGTGACATTTACTTTTGGTGGTGCCACTGTAAAAGCTGGAAATTCGCAGAATGGCAGATTTCAGGATATGTATTGTGGAGAAATAACGCTTACGCTTTTACAGGCGCAGATGAAGCGTCTTGTAAAAGAGGGTATGAAATATTATGATGCGGATGGAAATCTGCAAAGAGAAATTCTGGATGAAGATGTGCCGGAACCGGCGGTGGAATCGGTAGTATCCCGTTTTGAAAAAGGAACGGTGTTTACGGTTGTTCTCGGTGAAATTGATGGCAGAAAAAGTGCCGAGTTTGGCATTGATGTGCCGCAGGAAGAAGACGAAGAGGAAGTTGACACATACTGGTTCTGTGTTGTGTTTGAAAAATCGGAAGCGTCTTGGGAGCGTTACTGCAGTCCGGCAGAAGGGGCAGATTCCTAGATAGTAATCCGATAAAGGCAAAATCGCTCTCTACGGTCTTTGTAAACGGCGTCAGAGGCAGCAATTTCATCTATCCTCTCAAATGTTGTATGACGCTCCAAATAAAAAACAGTGTCATCTTCCGGATAGTAGAGAATGAGTGTGATGGTTCTTGGATATTTTTCAAACGAATCCAAGATACGGTTAATAACACCGTGAAAAATTTCCGGTGAAAACGGATTAAAGAAGTAAAAAACAGTTTCTTCTTTTGAGACAAGATAATCTTCGGCTTTACAATTTACGAAGTGTATCTTGTCTTTGCTTCCGTTATATGTTTTTTTGTTTTCCAGAGCTTTATCATAATAAACGGGCGAATACTCTACGCCTGTAGAACATAGAGAATACCTCTTTTCTATATAAAAGTTCAAACGTCCCATGCCGCATCCGTAGTCAACGAAGACATCTGTTTTATTCGGTGTGTAAAAGGTGAATAACTCATCTAAAACTTCATAAGGTGTTGGTTCGTAACGATGGCAGTAATAGGTATCTTTGCCGTCGGTCTGTATTTCTTCGGTTTCTATGCATAAATCTTTATCTGTCATTGTATATCCTCATTTCTTATAATCGGTAACGCCGTTAAAACAAATTTTTCTTTTTGAGTATAGCGGATTTTTTTCGATATCACAACATTTCTTTTATAATGCCAAAAAAGTGACATTGTTTTTTCATTTGCCTGACAAATTCTTGCGTTATAGTGAGGTCATCAAATTTAAGGGAGGCTACATACATGAAGAAGAAAACATGGATGAAATGCATTGCCGGCTGTCTTACATTGGCACTTTTCGTTACGATGGTACCCGTGCAGGCAGCGGCTAACACGGAAAAAGAGGGAGGAACCGGTACCCCGGGGACAGCTAGCGGAGGTGCTGCTTCGATTGCGACTCCAACTGCAACAGCAAGTGCGACGCCGACTGCAACAGCAAGTGCGACGCCGGCTGCAACAGCCACAGTGAATCCGACATTATATGAATTGGATGCGCCGACAGTGACGGCAAGAGGTGGTTCAAACCGGGTTATGCTTTCGTGGAACAAGGTGACAGGAGCGAGTGGTTATTATATTTATTCTCGTAAGTCCTCCGAATCCGTATATCAGCAGACAGCAGTTGTGAAAGGGGCAGATACAGTTAGTTATTTGATTAAATCCCTGCCACAGAACACGACTTATTATTATCGTGTGGCTGCATACTGTGAAGTATCAGGAACACAAATTGAAGGTAAATTATCCACAGCGGTTTCTGCTAAGACGGCCGCAGTATCAGCGACATCAAAGGGTGCCAAGAAATACAGCACAAAGGCTGCGTTTACGAAATCACCGGCTTATAAGACATACAAAAAAATGAGAAGTGCCATGAATTATAATAAAAGTTTCGCAATACCGGGCATGAAGACGACAAATGTTGCCGGATTTTCCTGTACAACGATGGTACCTCAGGGATTGTGTTTGGCAGGCAGTTATTTCCTCATTACGGCATATGATTACAAAAAAGAGCTGAATTCAGTGGTTTATGTTGTAAGCCGCTCATCAAAATCATATATTACAACCATTGTTTTACCAAGTAAAGCAAAAGTGGGTGGAATTGCCTATGATGGAACGAATGTATGGATTTCTAAAGGAAAGGCGGTTGCCAGTTTCCCATATTCTGTTGTGACAAATGCAGTAAATGCGGGAACTTCTTATACAGAATTGGCAGCATACAAAAGTATTTCAACACTGGATTCAACAGCGTCCTTTATGGGATATTACAACAATGTGTTGTGGATTGGAACATTCCGTCAGGCAACATCGACGATGAAAGGTTACCAGGTTAATAATAAGGCAACATTGCCTTCTCTTTCACCGGCTTATACCATGGATGTACCAAGCAAAACTCAGGGAATCACGTTTGACTCAGCAGGTACGATGATTTTGACGAGAAGTTACCGTACGAAAAAGGCGAAAAGCGGTTATATTTCACAACTTCGCACTTATAAACCGTCCTTTGCTTCGCCAAAGAGTAATGGAAAGGTTCTCAAAAATACGGCGATGAAAGTGACGACGATGCCGCCGATGGTTAAGGGTGCAGCAGTGTATGGAACATACACATATGCCCTATTTTCATCCAGTTATTATAAGAGCTGTAAATATCCGGTTGACCGAGTAATTGCCATGAAAGAAAGTAAACTGGTTGAGTAATGTGTTCTCATTAAAAAATTAAGAAAGGAACAATCTGTGACAGCAAAGCGAGCACAAGAGCAAGAATCAGCAGCGGGAGGGCTTTGCGTGCGGTGCTGATTTGAATGTTTCGTTTTTGGAAAAATGCATGGCGTCTTGCTAAAAAAAGTACAAAATGAATGAAAAAAGCAATAGCAAACAGACACATAGCAGACGTCTGCTCCTTTTTTAAAAAGAAGCAGATAAGAATCCACTCAAAGGCAAGAATGGCTCCTTGAAAAGGAAACGTCAGCGCATAAGGAATTCCGGCGGTTTTTGAAACAATATTTTTTGGCGCACGTTCTTTTGCCTCTTTGAGGTCTTCTTTCAGCTCGGAAATGCTTTGGTAGCGCTGCTCAGGATTTTTCTCTAAGCACTTACGGATGACGGATTCGTATCGTCCTTCGTAAGTGCATTTTTTGTTTGCCGGTGCGCTGCCTGTAAGCATTCGGTGAAAAATCATGCCAAGCAGAGAAATAAGTTTCTTTTCGTGTTTTCTTTTTGGTGTTTTATCATTGACAAAATCAAGCAGTTTTACAGCGCCTGCTGAGGTGATAAAAATGTTACTTGGTTTGATATCGGAATGAATAATTGGCGGATCCGGGCGCAGTAATCCTGCAATACATTCGCAGAGTTTACTCATAATTCGGTAGGCTTCTTCTTCGGAAAAAACAGTGTTATTTTCTTTGTTCTGTTTCAGAAGTTCTTCTAAAGTATTTCCTTCTAAGTATTTTTCTACGACTAAAGTATTTCCATCAAAATATTTCACATTATAAATGTGCGGCCACTCGCTGTAATCAAGCTGATACAACCGTTTGTAAAGTGCTTCGCGGTTCTGCTGGCGGTACATTTTCAAAATGCCGTCCGGTTTGCCCGGCTCACAAAGACATTTCACATGGTAAATAATCGTGTGATCATTCTGCACGATTGGCTCGCCCATAGGGACATATTGTTTGGTTACAAATTTTTCTTTTTCCGATGGCATGATAAAACCCCCTTTGAGAATATTATAGCAGAAATGTTTGGTACAAGCCATTTTTATTTCATATG
>NZ_QUDR01000004.1:0-91941 GCF_003477605.1 Clostridium sp. AF37-5 | reverse complement strand
TGTTTGTGTCAAGTGTTCGTTGGCACTTTTTTGTTTTCCGTAATTCCGTAGAAAAATTTTGCGTCTTGTGGGCGTTCCCACTAATTGAGTGCGTAGCGGTATGGGCACTGAAACTACCAGTGGTCTCCGCTCCGCTTCGGTCGTTGCATAACAGAAGTCCACCGGACTTCTTGCAACACATACCGACGTATTTAAAACCAAGTCGTTTCACGACTTTTTGTGGCGCGAAAAGATACTTGACATAGCACATGTAACAATATATAATACAAATATCTAGAAAAGCAATGGTTCAGACTTAGTATCCAGATTCTATGATTATTTTATTAAAGACTCTTGCTTTATTCCGGAAAAAAAGAATAGGGCAGGATTGTATATAAATGTTCCTGCCTTTTGTGGAAACACCACAGGAAAGGAGGAAATGATTCTATGAATCAGACAATATTTGAAAACCTGCCTCGGAAGATGAATCTCATCAGTGATTTATTTTCCAGAGTAGTGTTCCGTGACAAGGAGGCCTGTCAGGACTTGGTACGGATTATTTTAGGGGAAGGCTATGAGGTCACAGAGGTGACGTCGCAGTACGATATCACCAATCTGCAGTATCGCAGTGTAGTGCTGGATATTCTGGCAGAGACGGCGGGAGAAGAGCCGATTCATGTAGAGTTTCAGATATCGGATGACGACGACCATATGCGGCGCGTGAGATACTGCAATGGAAGTATTGACACACACCTTTTGAAAAAAGGGAAATCATACAAGGAACTGCCGGATGTGTATCATATATATATCACAATGAATGATTTTATTGGAGGTGGTCAGACGGTGTATGAAATTTTTCGCACAGTACGTGACCGGGAGGAAACATACAGCACACAGTATCCTGTGGGAAATGGAGTGCATGAGTTGTATATTAATTTGGAAATTCCATTGGGCGATGACAGTGAATTAGACCATTTACTGCGCTACATAAAAGAAACAACAGAAGAAAATGAAGATGTATGTTTTGGACACATTATAAAAAGTGTGAAAGAGTGCCGGGAAGGAGAAGATGAGATTATGAAATACTACAGTTCACATGAATTTTTTGAGGAAGGAAAAAAAGAAGGTTTAGAGGAAGGCAGAAAAGAAGGACGAGAAGAAGGACGAGAGGAGGGAATAGAACAAGGAGAAAAAAGAACACAGAATAGCATTATTAAAAAAATGTTGTCCATGGGACAACCATTAGAATTTATCAGTGAGTGCACCGATAAACCGATAGAATATATCCGTGACATAGCGACTGAGGAACCAATGCTTGTGAGGGAAGAAGGAGCCTATAATGTGGACGAGGGAGGAACAGAGAATGAATGAAACAATATTTGAAAACCTGCCTCGGAAGATGAATCTCATCAGTGATTTATTTTCCAGAGTAGTGTTCCGTGACAAGGAGGCCTGTCAGGACTTGGTACGGATTATTTTAGGGGAAGGCTATGAGGTCACAGAGGTGACGTCGCAGTACGATATCACCAATCTGCAGTATCGCAGTGTAGTGCTGGATATTCTGGCAGAGACGGCGGGAGAAGAGCCGATTCATGTAGAGTTTCAGATATCGGATGACGACGACCATATGCGGCGCGTGAGATACTGCAATGGAAGTATTGACACACACCTTTTGAAAAAAGGGAAATCATACAAGGAACTGCCGGATGTGTATCATATATATATCACAATGAATGATTTTATTGGAGGCGGTCAGACGGTGTATGAAATTTTTCGCACAGTGCGTGACAGGGAAGGAACATACAGCACACAGTATCCTGTGGGAAATGGAGTGCATGAGTTGTATATTAATTTGGAAATTCCATTGGGCGATGACAGTGAATTAGACCATTTACTGCGCTACATAAAAGAAACAACAGAAGAAAATGAAGATGTATGTTTTGGACACATTATAAAAAGTGTGAAAGAGTGCCGGGAAGGAGAAGATGAGATTATGAAATACTACAGTTCACATGAATTTTTTGAGGAAGGAAAAAAAGAAGGTTTAGAGGAAGGAAGGGAAGAAGGAAGAGTAGAAGGAATAGAACAAGGAGAAAAAAGAACACAGAATTGCATTATCAAAAAAATGTTGTCCATGGGACAGCCATTGGAATTTATCAGCGAGTGCACCGACAAACCGGTAGAATATATCCGTGAGATAGCCACTAAGGAACCAATGTTTGTGAGGGAAGAAGGAGCTTATGGTAGGAATAAAGAAAAACTGAGTTTGGAGTGACGGGTTTGTGACAAATGTTCGCTGCCGGTTCCTTTGTATTCCGGTAATTCCGTAGAAAAACTTTGTGACGGGTGGGTTTTGAGTACGTCGGTATGAGTTGCAAGAAGTCCGGTGGACTTCTGTTATGCAACGACCGAAGCGGAGCGGAGACCACTGGTAGTTTCAGTGCCCATACCGCTACGCACTCAACGAGCGAGAGTGCCCACGAGACGCAAAGCTTTTCTACGGAATTACTGAAAACAAAAAAAGTGCCAACGAACACTTGACACAAACTGCCAGCAATCCTTTTTTGCCTAACTTCCCATTTTCTGCTATACTATTACCAGACAACCAAGGGAGGCATAAAAGATGATATTTCGATACCCGGATTACTATGAAAAATTTTCATGCATTGCCGGTGCGTGTGAAGATACATGCTGTGCTGGCTGGGAAATTGATATTGATGACAAAAGTTATGAATATTATAAAACAGTAGGTGGCGCATTTGGAGAAATGCTGCGTCAGAATATTAAGGAATATGAAAATGACGAGGAAGATGCATATGAAAGCCATGGTTTTATCCTCAAAGAGGGCAGGCGGTGTCCATTTTTAAACGAAAATCAATTGTGTGTGATTTATCAGGAATTGGGAGAGCAAGCTCTTTGTGACGTCTGTACGGATACACCACGGGATTTTCTGGAATATGGCGGGGCAAGAGAATTAGCATTAAGTGCCAGCTGTCCGGAGGCAGGACGTCTTATTTATAGAAATAAAGAAAAAATGAAAGTAGTGGAGAAAGAAATCAGTGAGCCATTTCCGTGGGAAGAAACGGAAGATGAAAAAGTTTTAGCAGATGAAATTTTGTTGGCGAGAAATCAGGCGATTGCGATATTACAAAATCGTTCGATTCGTGTAGAAGAAAGGGTTTGTGCTTGTTTAGAATATGCAAAAAAAGTACAGGATTGTTTGAATCAGGATTCGATTGTGGACATTCATAAAATTCCGACAGAACCGTATTTCTGCGATACTACTGATGTAGAAAAAGAAAGTGAATCAGAAGAAAAACAGTATGGCTTGTTTTTAGAGCGGATGCGCTTATTTAGTTCGTTAGAAAGCATCCGTGCGGAATGGGACGAACTTTTGTTGAGTTTTCAGAAGCGGTATATGGATTCGGAAGAAGGACGGAAGCAATACATATCTGACAGGAAAACATATGATGATTTGTTAAATAATGAGAACCGGGAATATGAAAAAGAACAATTAATTGTGTATTATTGTTTTTTGTGTCTGGCACGCTGTGTAGACGATTATGATTTTCTTGGAAAAATGAAACTGGCTGTGACAGGTTTTTTGATGGTGCGCGATATGAATACATTGCGGATGGCAGAGCAAAATGGTGAATTTACGGTGGATGACCAGGTGGTTACGGCGCGTATTTATGCTAAAGAAGTAGAGCACTCGGAATGGAATTTGGAGTATATGGCAGATGAGTTTTTATTTGGGGAGGCGTACACACCAGAAAATCTATGTGTTGCCTTGACAAGACAGTAGATTCCGTGTAAAATACTATATGTTGTATGTATGCCCTAAAGCAGCATGCATGAATAAAATAAGGAGGTGCACCCTAGTGCTTACATTAGAGGTTGCACACGTGATTGTAGCTATTGTAGTCGTTGTTGTTTTGATAGCGGCAGCAGCACTGATTTCCTGGAAGAGCGCGATAAATTATCACATCAAAGTGGGAGAAGCTAAGGTGGGAAGCGCAGAGGAGAAAGCCAGAGAAATCATTGACGATGCATTAAAGACAGCAGAGACGAAGAAACGCGAGGCTCTTTTGGAAGCAAAAGAGGAAAATCTGAAAGCAAAAAATGATCTTGAAAAAGAGACCAAGGAGCGAAGAGCCGAGATTCAGCGTTACGAGAAACGTGTGTTAGGTAAAGAAGAGACCTTAGACAAAAAGCTGGATGCACTCGAGAAAAGGGAATCAAAGTTAAATTCGAGAGAAGCAAACTTTGAAAAGGAGAAGGAAAAAGTTGCCGAACTCCGTCAAAGTCATTTGCGTGAACTTGAGAAGATTTCCGGACTCACCTCCGAACAAGCAAAAGAATACTTATTGAAGACTGTAGAAGAAGATGTAAAACATGAGACAGCAGTTTTGGTAAAAGAATTGGAGCGTCAGGCGAAAGACGAGGCCAATAAAAAGGCAAAAGATTATGTGGTTACGGCAATTCAGAAGTGTGCTGCTGACCATGTATCTGAGACAACGATTTCTGTTGTGCCATTGCCAAGCGATGAAATGAAAGGAAGAATCATTGGTCGCGAGGGACGAAATATTCGTACTCTTGAGAATCTGACTGGTATTGATTTAATTATTGATGATACGCCGGAAGCCGTAATTTTGTCAGGTTTTGATCCGATTCGTCGTGAAGTTGCCAGAATTGCACTTGAAAAATTGATTGTGGACGGAAGAATTCATCCGGCCCGCATCGAAGAAATGGTTGAAAAAGCCAAAAAAGAAGTTGAAACAATGATTCGTGAAGAGGGCGAGGAAGCAGCGCTTGAAGTAGGCGTACATGGAATTCATCCAGAGCTGATTCGTCTGTTAGGTAAGATGAAATTCCGTACCAGTTATGGTCAGAATGCATTGAAGCATTCGATTGAAGTGGCACATTTGTCGGGACTTTTGGCTGGTGAGGTTGGCGTGGATGTTCGTATGGCGAAACGTGCCGGATTATTACATGATATCGGTAAATCAGTCGATCATGATATGGAAGGTTCTCATATTCAGCTCGGCGCTGAGTTGTGTCGTAAATTTAAAGAATCAGCTCTTGTTATTAATGCGGTAGAGGCTCATCATGGTGATGTGGAAGCAGAGAGCATGATTGCCTGCTTAGTTCAGGCGGCAGATGCAATTTCAGCAGCACGTCCCGGTGCACGTCGTGAAACATTAGAAACCTACACGAACCGATTGAAACAATTGGAAGATATTTCCAACAGCTTTAAGGGAGTCGATAAGTCTTTTGCTATTCAGGCAGGTAGAGAAGTTCGAGTGATGGTAATTCCGGATCAGATTAATGATGACGAGATGGTATTGCTTGCCCGCGATTTGTCCAAACAGATTGAGGCAGAATTACAGTATCCGGGTCAGATTAAAGTCAATGTGATTCGTGAATCCAGAGTAGTGGATTATGCTAAATAATTTATTTGTCTAATTAAAACGTAAGGAAAGTGTTGAGAACTAAGTATTTTCGACACTTTCTTTTTTTTAGGGTTTTCACTTTTTATTACTTGTGGTAAAATGCTTGCTATAAGAGAAAATTTGAGGGAAAGCAAGTAAAGGAGGATATTAGGAATGAAAAAACAGGCTTTGAATCCATACTTGCCATCTTGGGAGTATGTACCGGATGGGGAACCATATGTATTTAATGGACGAGTTTATGTGTATGGCTCACATGATTTTTACAATGGTTATGTATTTTGTATGGGGGATTACGTTTGCTGGTCTGCACCAGTGGATGATTTGGGTAACTGGAGATACGAGGGTACTATTTATCGAAAAACAGATGATCCGTTAAATCCGGATGGAAAAATGTGCTTGTATGCACCGGATGTAACAGTAGGACCGGATGGTCGATACTATCTGTATTATGTACTGGATAAAGTTTCAATCGTTTCAGTAGCCGTTTGCGATACGCCGGCTGGAAAATATGAATTTTTAGGATATGTCCATGATAAAAATGGTGTACGTCTTGGTGAGCGGGAAACGGATGAACCGCAGTTTGATCCAGGCGTATTGACAGAAGGAGATAAAACTTATTTATACACTGGAGCTTGTGCCTCGGGTGATAAATCGAGAACTGGGGCTTTTGTGACAGTATTAGGATCCGATATGTTGACGATTGAAGAAGAGCCCGTGCGGGTTGTGCCAGGATGTGAATATAGTGAAGGAACTGGATTTGAAGGCCACGCATTTTTTGAGGCTTCATCTATCCGCAAGAGAGGAAACGCATACTATTTCATTTACTCATCAGAAGTTATGCATGAACTTTGTTATGCTGTAAGCGATAACCCGGTGAGTGGATTTACGTATCAAGGCGTTATTGTCAGCAATTGTGATTTAGGAATTGACTCTTATAAAAAGGCAGACCGTCCTGTGGCCTATGGCGCAAACAATCACGGAAGTATGGTGCAGATAGGCGAGGATTGGTACATTTTTTATCATCGTCACACAAATGGTTCCTGGTATAGCAGACAAGGCTGTGCGGAACTTCTTGAGATTGATGATAAAGGGAATATTAAACAGGCCGAAATTACGTCTTGTGGCTTAAATGGAGGACCATTAAGAGGCGAGGGTGAATATCCGGCATATCTGGCATGTCATTTGTATACAGATAAAGAATCGGTTTACGTTGGGGGTGATGAATTCCCAAAAGTTATGCAGGATGGCAGAGATGGCGATGAAGAAATTGGGTATATTGGTAATATTCAAAATTCAGCTACGGCAGGATTTAAATATTTTGATATACAAGGAGTTAGGAGAATTCGCATTACAACAAGAGGATATGCAGATGGCGATATTGAGGTGCGAAATGAAATTGATGGGGAAGTGCTTGCGAAATTACACATTGTTTATACGAATGTATGGGAAGATTATGAAACGGAAATTTCAATACCGGATGGTGTACAGCCATTGTACTTTACTTTTCGTGGTCAGGGAAATGCAAGTTTGAAGAGCTTTGCACTGCTGAAAGAGGCATAAAATGAGTAAACTATTACTGGTAGAAGATGATAAGACAATTGTAGAAAATCTTTGTGTGTTTTTACAGCAGGAAGGTTTTTTTGTTGAGTCAGTATTTGGACAGAAGCAGGCCATTGAACTTTTAGAAGAAAAGTATTATGACCTTGTACTGTTAGATATCTCACTTGCGGATGGCAATGGCTTTGCGATCTGTTCCTACATTAAGCAGAATACAGATATACCGGTAATATTTCTTACGGCATCCGGCGATGAATACAGTGTTGTGACAGGACTTGATATGGGGGCGGATGATTATATCAGTAAACCATTCCGCCCACGTGAACTGGTATCGAGAATTGGTGTTGTACTGCGACGCAGTGGGAAAGCCTCAGCAGTTTTGGAATCCGGCGGTATTACGATTGATACCGGAAAAGCAGTGGTAAAGCGTGATGGTAATGAAATATTTTTATCCGCTTTAGAGTACCGGATTTTATTGATATTATTCCAAAACAAAGGAATGATTCTTTCCAGAGAGAAGCTGTTAGAGGCAATCTGGGACGTGGCAGGTGACTTTGTGAATGACAATACGCTTACTGTTTATATTAAAAGACTTCGGGAAAAGATTGAGAAAGAACCGGCGAAACCGGAGATTATAAAAACAATACGGGGGATGGGCTATGGGGTATTTTAGAAATCCGGAAATAAAAAAAGAGGGAATTATTTGGCTGTTTGCAGTTTTGCTGACAGCCTTTTTGGGGTGGTATTTGGCATCGGTGAGGGGACTTTATTTGTGCCTTTTTTGTGCAGTTATCTTTGCCGTGATACACTTTAGCTCTTCTGTTATCCGGTATCGCAAAATTGCCGGACTGGCAGATGAAGTCCAGCATTTTCTGCATGTATTTGAATACGTCGATGTAGGGGGAGAAAAGGAAGGCGAACTTGCTATTTTGCGGACAGAAATCCGGAAAATGATGAATAAATTAAATCATCAGGCAAATCTTTTGATGGAAGATAAAAAGTATCTGCTGAATTCTATTGCGGATATTTCCCACCAGATTCGAACGCCGCTCACGGCAATAAATTTAATTGTTTCGCGTTTGTGGGGAGAAAAGAATGAGGCGGACAGGCAGAGATTATTACATGAACTGGAGCAACTCTTAGTTCATATGGACTGGTTGATTGAAGCGTTATTAAAGATGGCGAAATTGGACGCAGGAACGGTGTCTATGAAAAAAAAGACGGTTAATGTGTCGGATTTACTGAAAAAGTCGGTGCAGGATTTCTTGATTCCGATGGAGTTAAGAGAGCAGAATCTGGTTATTGACTGCACGGACATGGTTTCGCTTCGTGGTGATGAATACTGGCTTCGCGAGGCAGTTGGAAATATTGTAAAGAATTGCATGGAACATACGCCGGCCGGTGGGGAGATTTGCATTCGGGCAGCGGAAAATCATTTATATACGGAAATTACAGTTTCGGATAATGGAGCTGGAATTGACAAAGAAGATTTACCGCATATTTTCGAGCGTTTTTATAAAGGAAAAAATTCCGCAGACAGCAGTGTGGGGATTGGTCTTGCGTTGGCGCGCATGATTGTTGTGGCACAGGAGGGGACACTTTCCGCAACGAATAGGATAAATGGCGGAGCGAAATTTGAAATTCGGTTTTATAAGGGAACGGTGTAAGTGACAAAATTGTCACTTAAGAGTCACGGCAGAGTCATTCCATCCTGCTACACTAAGGAAGAATTCGAAATAATGAGGAGGATGAATATGATTCAGGTAGAACATTTATCAAAGGTATATGGAAAAGGTGAAAATGAGGTCGTAGCACTAAATGATGTTTCTTTTTCTGTAAAAAAAGGAGAATTTGTTGCAATCATCGGACCGAGCGGTTCCGGTAAATCGACACTTTTGCATATTCTCGGCGGTGTGGACCGTCCAACGAAAGGAAAAGTTTATTTCGATGGTGTCGATGTGTATCAACAGAAAGAAGACCAGTTAGCAATTTTCAGACGCAGGCAGGTTGGACTTATTTATCAGTTTTACAATTTAATTCCTATTTTGAATGTTTTGGAAAATATGACACTTCCGGTTTTGATGGACGGGCGGGAAGTGAATCAGGAATTTTTGACGGAGTTGGTTGCGACACTGGGACTGGAAGGTAAGGAGAAAAAACTTCCCAATGAATTATCCGGTGGACAGCAGCAGAGAACTTCGATTGGACGGGCATTGATGACGTCGCCGCTTGTTGTACTGGCAGATGAGCCGACGGGAAACCTTGATTCCAAGAATAGTCAGGAAATTATTCAGTTACTAAAAGCGTCAAATAAGAAGTACAATCAGACATTGATTGTGATTACGCATGATGAAAATATCGCATTGCAGGCAGACCGAATTATCGCAATTGAAGATGGCGGGATTACAAGAGATGAGGTGATTCGGGGATGAATGTATTTCATAAATTTGCAATTAAGTCATTAAAATTAAATCGTACAAGAACGATTGTTACGATTATTGGCATTATTTTATCGACTGCTATGCTGACGGCAGTAACAACAACGGTCAGCAGTGTGCAGCAATTTTTACTGGAAGTTACGGAGAAACAAAATGGCTGCTGGCATGGTGTTGTGTCGAATATTTCAATGAAGCAGATAGACGAGATTTCAAAAAAGAAGGAAGTAGAAAAACAGGTATCCATTCAGAATATTGGTTATGCGAAACTTCCGCACAGTAAAAATGAAACCTCTCCGTATTTATACATTGGTGGTTTGAACGGTGACTATGAAACTCTTCTCCCTTTTTATATGAAAGAGGGACGGATGCCAAAGAATGAAAATGAAATTATTCTGCCGGCTTCGTTAGAGACAAATGCAGGTGTTTCTTATCAGGTAGGAGATGTGATTTCTCTGCCAAAAGGACTTCGCATTTTGAAAAATAAAAATCAGCTGTGGGAAGATGATTCTTATCTCAACGAAGATGATGAGACGTTTGTAGAATCGGGAAAAACGGCATATCATGTTGTTGGTATTTATTTGAATCCGCTTTATGACCAGTCGATGGCAGCGGGATATCATGTGTTTACGAAGGCAGCGAACGGTGGACCGGATTATGGTGGAAGTGTTTATGTGAGTTTGAAAGATGGCAGGAAGACCGCGGACTTTTTAAAGCAGATAAAACCACAGAAAATGAAAGGGACGGTAGCAGATCCGTTGAAAGATACCAACCGTATGTATTTAATTTACAGTGGTAATGCAAGTGGTTCTGTGTTTAGAGTGTTGGGTGGACTGATGGGCATTTTAATTGCAATTATTATGTTTGGTTCAATTGCTTTGATTGGAAATTCTTTTTCTATTTCGGTCAACGAGAGAAAGCGTCAGTATGGACTTTTATCCTCCATCGGAGCGACGAGAAAGCAGCTTCGACGCAATGTATTATATGAGGCGTCGGTATTGAGCGCCATTGGAATTCCAATCGGTGTTTTGGCTGGAATTGGTGGCATGTCGGTTACTTTTTACTTTGTCAGTGATCTGATGTCCAATATGTTAAATCAAGGAATTGAGGAATACGGAGAAGCACTCAGGCTTCATATGTCAGCGGCCGGCTGGGCTGTTTTGCTGGCAGCATTGATTGGCTTTTTCACAGTTTTGATTTCTGCGTATCTGCCGGCGAAAAAAGCACTGCGTACTTCAGCAATCGAAGTAATACGCCAGTCACAGGATATTAAAATCCACGCAAACAAAGTAAAAACATGGAAACTTACCAGTAAATTATTTGGTTTAGAGGGAACACTTGCTTCCAAGAATTTTAAGAGAAACCGAAAAAAATACAGAGCAACTGTTTTTTCCTTGTTTGTCAGCGTTGTGTTATTTATTTCTGCCGCTAGTTTTTGTGACTACATATCTAAAGCAATTAATACTACGATATCGACCGTAAGCTGTGATATAAGAGTCAGTGATAATTTGGCGGATGACAGTAAGGCTTTGTATGATAAATTGCGCGTGACTAAGGGCGTGACGAAATCTTCGTATTATTTTAATTTGTCGACAGAATCATCAATATCAGCCGTTGTGCCAGATTCAAGCATTTCTGAAGCATACAGAAATGGTGTTGATGGAGAAGGTGGGCAGTTAAATGAGCCTGTTGATGAAAAGGGAAATGTGGTTAAATCCAAAACACAGCTTGTGGATAATCTAACGGTTGTGTTTATGGAGAATCAGGCATTTGACGAGTGTGTAAAACAAAATAGAGCAAATGGAAAATTTGATGCTCTTGCATATGATACGATGTCGAATCAGACGAGAGATGGTAAAATGTACCAGTATTCTTTGTTTGACAAAATACCGGATGAAGTGGAAGTGTGCTTCCCGAAAAAGCTGCCAAAGCATTATGAAGATGTTTATGAGCGCAGAGTAGGAAAAAATGGCGAACTTGAGTGCCGGATGGAGAAGTATTTGAACGAAGAGGCAGAGCCTAATTCTGAACGTTTTGTGCCTTATAAAGAATTTTACAACACAAGAAAAATTACCATTGGAAAAACTTTGGACAAAGCACCGTTTGGTATGGAGAATAAGCTCGGATATGGACTGGTTCTTTTCATGCCGGAACGTGCAATAGCAAAAATCTGTCCGGCAGGGATTGAAAAACTAATGGTAATGCTTTACAATTCAGATAACCCGACAGAGACGTCTGAGAAAATGTGTCAGGTGCTGGAAAATAATGACCGCTCCACGGGAAATTTGTATAATTACGCAAGAGAAATACAGGATGTCAGAGCGATGATGTTAGTCATCAAAATCTTTTCTTATGGATTTATTATTTTGATTTCGCTGATTTCGATTGCGAATGTTTTTAACACTATTTCGACGAATATTTTGCTGCGGCGTCGTGAATTTGCTGTGCTTCGTTCTGTTGGAATGACCAGGCACGGATTTTATAAAATGATGAATTTGGAATGTATTTTGTATGGCTGCAAAGGATTATTCTTTGGACTGATTGCTTCCGTGGGAGTAACATACCTGATTTATCTTTCACTTAGAAATCAGATGATTCTCGATTTTTACATTCCGTGGTACAGTGTTGTGATTGCCGTGTTTAGTGTGTTCTTTGTTGTGTTTTGCACGATGCTCTACGCTATGAGAAAGATTCAGAAAGATAACGTGGCAGAGACATTGAAGTCGGATGTGTTTTAGGGTTATGGAACTGGTGGTTGGCGGTATGGTAGTTGCAGTTGACCGTAATATTAAAAACATATAAATAGGTCATCCGATTTTAGTGAATGGGTTGACTGGAAATGGAGATATTGCATATTCAGTCAACCTTTTTAAACTAAGTGGATGACTGTAATATTAAAAAGATAGATTCCGGTCAACGAAAAATGATAAAAAGGATGACTTAAAAAGGAAAAAACAGAAATAAAGTCAACTTTTTATGCTGAATGGGTTGACTGGGATAGAAAATAATAAGTTTTAGGTCAACTAGAGAGATAAGTTAAAGTATATGACGCAGGAGGTGAGCGAAAATGGAAATGGCTTTAATTGCAGGACTTGGACCTGTTTTCGTTTTTTGCATGCTTCTGCTGGTAATTTTTCTATGTAAAAGTCAGGGGTATGAGTCTGGCCAAAAGAGAGCAGGACGTCAAGGAGAGAATTATGTCTGTGACTTAATTTGTCAAGTGCTAAAGGAAAAGGATCTGCTTTTTTCAAATGTGCCGATTGAAATTGAAGGAAAAAGGACAGAATTGGACCACATCATTGTGAATAATAGAGGGATATTTATTATTGAAGTAAAGAATTACAGTGGCAGTTTAATGGGGACGGATAATGATTATGAATGGGTGAAAACAAAGATTAGCAGTAGTGGAAATTCCTATACAAAAATCGTAAAAAATCCAATAAAGCAAGTGAACCGGCAGGTATATTTGTTGGCACAGTTTTTAAAATATTATGGTGTTGATGTTTGGGTTGAGGGATATACATTTTTTGTGCAGGGTAATTCGCCGGTGGACTGTAAACAGGTGCTGGAATCAGCACAGGACATTAACCATGTGATACATAATGGCGCAAATCGAAACTTAACGAATGCAAAAGTTCAAGAGATACAAAAGTTATTATCGTAATTTTCCCATGTCTATAAAATAAACACATTTTAATGAAAACAAAACCTATCAAAGATAATAAAACAGTTATATAATGTTAGCAAACAAAGGTTGGAAGGAGTGAAAAAATGCTATTTCAAGTGACAGCAATAATTCTTTTGCTTGTGTTTTATGGGTGTTATTTTGGAAAAATGTTTCTGCAAAAGCGGCAGGGAATCCAGACGGATCAAATTGGGAAAGGCAAAACAGGGACTGCCAAAGTGATTGAAACACTTATGAAAATTACGACAATATTAGTTCCTCTGGTAGAAGTTATATGTATTATAAAAGAAAAGTACTACGGTATTTTGGGAGGAATTTACGATGAATTTAGATAGGAGAGATGAAGTATGAAGTGTTCAAAATGTGGAAAAGAAATGAGAAAGGGATATTTGTTTTGCAGCAAGGATGGAGCATTTAGTTTTGCTAATGAGGTACCGGGAGTATTTCAAAATGCGAAAAAAGCAGATGGTTTTGTGGAGGTGACGAAATTAAAACCGAATCATAGGACAAATGTGGCAGCAAACTGTTGTGAAGAATGTCGAATAATTACCATTGAGTATTAATGGATTATTGGTTTTGAAATTAAAATATTGGAAAATAAGAAAAACAGCGCAGACAGATAATAGATGCGCTGTTTTTGAAAGTGAGAAAATAGTGACATATTACAAAGGAATATGTGGAAGAATATTGTTGACACATTTTTAAAAGAGGAATATAATATGTCTGAATGGAATAGAAAGACAAAATCTAAAACGTTAAGAAAGGAGAATGCTTATGCTATATGACTATATTATAGAGAATTATAAAGAGGCAGAACCCATTTTCTTTTCTGATTTAAAGATAGAAGATATAACGAAATCTGCGTTGAATCAGCAATTAAAAAAATTATGTGATAAAGGGTTAATTATGAAATATGATACGGGGGTGTATTATATTCCTAAGTTAACTTTGTTTCATTCATCGGTTGGACCAAATGCAGATATGGTTGCAAGATATCGTTTTATTTCGAAAGGTGACAATATAGACGGATTTTATGGTGGAAATTCGTTTGCTAATCAGATTGGAATAACAACACAGGTGCCTAGAGTAGTGGAAATTGTAAGTAATAACACAAATTCATCAAACCGGGAAATTTGTATTGGTAATAGAAAATTTTATGTGAGAAAACCGGTTGTGCCGATTACAAAGGAAAATGTTTATGTGTTACAGATGTTGGAGTTACTTAAAAATCTAGATGCATATCTCGATTTTTCATATGAAGAAGCAAAGGAAAAATTTGCTGAATATATTTCTGTCCATGAAATTAAGAGAAGCGATGTGGATTGTTACATTAGAAAGTATCCGATGTCAACATTTAAGTATTATTATGAATTGGAGTTGGATTATGTACTTGCATAAAGAAAATAAGGAGTTATTTCGCGATGCGGTTCTTTTAGCCTCTCAAAAACTTGAAGTAAGCGAAGATATTGTTGAGAAAGACTACTATGTAACTATGATTTTAAAGAAGTTATCTGCAATTGAGTATCCGATTGTATTTAAAGGTGGAACTTCACTTTCAAAAGCATTTCAGATTATTGATCGTTTCTCTGAGGATATAGATATCACGTTTACAGAGCACTTAGGGGAGGCAAGGCGGAAGAAATTGAAATACAATATACTGAAACCTATAGCGGATGATTTAGGGGTGGAAATTCGTAATTTCGAATCTATTGAGAGTGATAAAAATCTTAATCATTATGATTTTTATTATGAATCTGTTATAGGAGACAGAGTGGTTAATGCTATTCCACCTTATGTGAAACTCGAAACATCATTAATGTCGTACGCATTTCCTACAGAGGAAAAGAACTTAAGTAATTATATTTTTGATGCGCTTGGAAAAGAAGATTATAAGAATGATTACAAAGAAACAACACTCAAATTGATTTCTGATTCTTTGTCCTATGAACAAGTTAAAAAACGTTATAAAGAATTGGTTGAAAAGATATTACACAAGGAGAATCAAAATGCTTAATCAATTACATTTGGCCATGCTTGAATTATACAAAGGCGATGCAAAAAGAATCCAGCATTTCTGCAAGGTGCACAGTTATGCCAAGTTAATTGCGGAATGTGAAAAAGTGGACAAACAAACATTATTTATTTTGGAGGCAGCAGCACTTACACACGATATCGGAATTCATTTGTGTGAAGAAAAGTACGGCGACTGCAGCGGGAAGTTGCAGGAAAAAGAGGGACCGGCGATAGCTGCCAGACTGCTCGGAGAATTGGGATTTGAAAAACAAGTTTCAGAGAGAGTGCAGTATTTGATTGCACATCATCACACCTATCATAATATTGACGGTTTGGATTACCAGATTCTTGTGGAAGCCGATTTTCTTGTAAATCTTTTTGAAGACAATTTGTCAAAAGAAGCGGCGTTAAATGCATACCAAAATATTTTTAAGACAGCAACCGGCAAACGGATTTGTAAAGAGATGTTTGCTCTTTGATGAGGATAGGAAGAAAATAGATGCAATATGTTAAACTACAGGTAAACTACAAGTGCATCTGATTTTCTTTGTTTTAATGGCGGAGAGATTATTCTGCATACATTCAAGGACTTGGAAGAGGAAGTAAAGCATTTGATGGAAAACACATGCTAACCTCCTCAAACTTATTTCTCTTTTGATCTGCAAAAAATGGTTCTAAAAATCAGTCTTACAAACGGACCACAGTAGAACATCTGGTAGCAGATTGCCATTGGAAAATTCATTCCCCATGTCTGAATCCATGTTCCAAATGTTTTTGTGTCCTTGAATAAAATGGTTGCAGCAAGACTCATAATCGGGCACATAATGCAGCAGATACAAATTGAAATTGCGTAGGTAATAAACTGTGGTCTGTCATTCGGGCGCATAACAGTAAATGCCAATATCTTTGCAATTTTCCCAACGACGAAAAATTCTAAAACAAATGCGATTGGTACCATAATCGGCAATTCGTGAAGAGCAGCAAGAAAAGTCTCTCCCGATACACCTCCGGTATTTAATGCTACGTTGTAGACCACCATTCCATACACCATAATTGTGGCCATGATAATTGTAAATATAACATCTTGAAATTTGTTTTTTGGCATAAAAAATCCTCCTGTTTGATAACTAAAATTTTATGTGTTGTTCGTTATCATCCCGGGGGATTGTGCGTTTCCAATTCTAACCATATTCAATTGCCTGTAGCAGTATAACATACTTTTTAAATTTATGTAAGCATTTTTTCTCTTAGTTATCAAAGATAGGTAAAAGAAAATAGGAATAATTTGGCTGTGGTAAATGTTCGTTGCCGGTTCCTTTGGATTCCAGTAATTCCGTAGAAACACTTTGTGACTCGTGGGTTTTGAGTACGTCGGTATGCGGCACTGGTAGTTTCAGTGCCCATACCGCTACGCACTCAATAAACGGGAGTGCCCACGAGACGCAAAGTTTTTCTACGGAATTACGGAAAACAAAAAAGTGACAGCGAACACTTGACACAACCCATTTGACAGAACCGCCACATCGTGCTATCATAAAAATCGTGAGTAAAAGAAATCTTCAGGGCGGGGTGCAATTCCCCACCGGCGGTAAAGCCCGCGAGCGACCTTGGTTGCCGATTCGGTGAAATTCCGAAGCCGACAGTATAGTCTGGATGAAAGAAGATAAACGATTTGTGAATGTCAGAAAACCCTGAGTATCTTTTTTGGTACCCAGGGTTTCTTTAATTTAGAAAGGAGGCTGTTATGACAAATCAAGATTACATGAAACGTGCCTTGGAACTTGCAAAAAAAGCGATGGGATATACTTCCCCGAATCCGATGGTCGGCTGCGTGGTTGTGAAGGATGGCAGGATTGTCACCGAAGGATATCATGAGCGGTGCGGCGAATATCATGCAGAGCGCAACGCCCTCACAAAATGCAGCGAAGATTTAACAGGAGCCACAATGTATGTGACGTTAGAGCCGTGTTGTCATCAGGGAAAGACGCCTCCGTGTACGGATATTATATTGGAGCGTGGCATTGGAAAAGTATATGTTGGCTCGATGGACCCGAATCCGAAAGTGGCAGGAAAAGGTGTACAGATTTTAAGAGACCATGGCGTAGAAGTAGAGACCGGTCTTTTAGAAGAAGAGTGCCTTTCGTTAAATGAAATATTTTTTCATTATATTACAACAAAAATGCCTTATGTGGCGATGAAGTATGCGATGACGTTAGATGGTAAAATTGCTTCGTTTTCCGGCGATTCCAAATGGGTGACCGGAGAAAAGGCGAGAGAACATACACATTTTTTGCGAAAAAAATACCGCGGAATTTTAGTGGGAATCGGAACCGTGCTTGCGGATGATCCGATGCTCAACTGCCGCATTGAAAATGGTGTGGACCCGGTTCGGATTGTATGTGATTCGCATTTGCAGATTCCACTTGAGTGCCAGCTTGTGAAAACGGCAAAGGATATCGAAACGATTGTCTGCTATGCCGAAGAAAATGAGGAAAAGCAAAAAGCACTTATGGAGGTGGGTGTTCAGTTAATTAAGGCTGAAAAAGATGGACAAGTGGATTTGGAAAAGCTGATGATGGAATTAGGCAGTATGGAAATTGACAGTGTTTTAGTAGAAGGTGGCGGCGCCATCCATGGTTCCTTTTTGACATCCGGTTTGGTGCAGAAAGTTTACTGCTATATTGCGCCGAAGATGATTGGCGGCAAAGATGCATTATCGCCGGTTTTGGGAAAAGGAATTGAAAAAATGAGTGACGCCGTGGAAATTACGGATGTTACGGTACAAAACTTTGGCAGTGACATCTGTGTGAGTGGCCATGTGAAGCAAAAAAAGGAGGGATAAGCGGTGTTTACAGGAATTGTAGAAGAGATGGGAACTATTCAGAAAATTGAACGGGGAAGCCAGTCGGCGGTCTTATCAATTCGCTGTGAAAAAGTGTTAGAGGGCACGCAGATTGGTGACAGTATTGCTGTGAACGGCGTGTGTCTGACCGTGACAGGCCTGCGAAGTGATGGTTACAATGCCGATGTGATGGCGGAGACGATGAACCGGAGTTCCCTCGGTTTACTGCAGCCGGGAAGCCGTGTGAATTTAGAGCGTGCGATGCCGGCGGATGGACGGTTTGGCGGACATATTGTAGCAGGACATGTGGACGGGACCGGAACTATTGTCAAAATAGAAAAGGACGAAACGGCGGTGTGGTACCGAATTGAGGCGGCACCGGAAGTGCTTCGCTACATTGTAGAAAAAGGCTCTATCACAATTGATGGAATCAGTCTTACCGTGGCGACAGTTTCCGATACGGATTTTCAGGTGTCAATTATTCCGCACACTCAGGCAAATACGGTGCTTTCTGACCGGAAAACCGGTGATGTGGTAAATCTGGAAACAGACATTATTGGAAAGTATGTGGAAAAACTTTTGCAGCCGCAAAAAACTCCTGAAAAAGAAAGTAAGATTACGTTAGAATTTTTAGCAGAAAACGGATTTTAATACAGAAAGGAACGAGAATAATGGCAGGATTTGCAACGATTGATGAGGCATTACAGGATTTAAGAGATGGGAAATTAATTTTAGTGATTGATGACCCGGACCGTGAAAATGAAGGCGATTTAATTTGTGCCGCAGAATTTGCTACGACAGAAAATGTAAATGCGATGGCAAGTCTGGCAAAAGGATTAATCTGTATGCCGATGAGTAAAGAGATGACGAAAAAACTGGGACTTGACCAGATGGTAGCGGTGAATACGGATAACCATTCAACGGCATTTACCGTTTCGATTGACCATGTGGACACAACGACCGGTATTTCTGCGGTAGAGCGTTCGCTGACGGCAATGAAGTGTGTCGAAGATGACGTGAAACCGGAAGATTTTCGAAGACCGGGACACATGTTCCCTCTTGAAGCAAGAGAAGGCGGCGTGTTAAAGCGTGCCGGACACACAGAGGCAACGGTGGATTTGATGCGGTTAGCCGGTCTGAAAGAGTGTGGTCTTTGCTGTGAGATTATGCGTGAGGATGGTACGATGATGCGTACAACTGAACTTTTAGAATTTGCCAAAGAGCATAATCTTCATGTAATTACAATCGAGGATTTAATTAAGAAACGTTTGGAAAAAGAAAGTCTTGTAAAAAAAGAAGCCGAGGCAAAACTTCCAACGAAATATGGAAATTTCCGGATTCACGGATATCAGAATATTACAAACGGTGAGCATCATGTAGCCCTTACGATGGGGGATGTGTCGGACGGTGAACCGGTGCTTTGCCGTGTTCATTCAGAATGTCTGACCGGTGATGTATTTGGCTCCTGCCGCTGTGACTGCGGCGAGCAGTTAGAAAGTGCCATGCGCATGATTGCCAAGGAAGGCAGAGGAATTCTTCTTTATATGAGACAGGAAGGCAGAGGAATCGGCCTTTTGAACAAATTGAAAGCTTATGAACTGCAGGAGCAGGGGTATGATACGGTAGAGGCAAATGTAAAATTGGGATTTGCTCCGGACCTTAGAGAGTATGGAATCGGTGCCCAGATTTTATATGATTTGGGCGTAAAAAAACTTCGTCTTTTGACGAATAACCCGACTAAAATTGCAGGACTTGCCGGCTATGGAATTGAAATTGTGGAGCGTGTTCCGATTGAAATTGCACCAAAGCCGGAGGATTATAAGTACCTTGTGACAAAGCAGGAAAAAATGCAGCATATGACGCACTATGATGTAACACGTGCGAAAAAAGATAAATAAAAGAAAGTGAGGAAATGAAAATGAAAACATTAGAAGGAAACGTAATTGGAAAAGGACTCAAAGTTGGTATTGTGGCAGCAAGATTTAACGAGTTTATTGTAAACAAACTGATTGGCGGTGCAGAGGATGCCTTAGTACGTCATGGCGTGGATACAAATGATGTGGAACTTGCTTATGTGCCTGGCGCATTTGAAATTCCGATTGTTGCACAGAAGATGGCAGCAAGTGGAAAATATGATGCAGTAATCTGCCTTGGTGCCGTAATCAAAGGTTCAACTTCTCATTATGATTATGTCTGCGCAGAGGTAAGCAAAGGAGTTGCAACCGTTGGTTTAAATACCGGAGTACCGACTCTGTTTGGTGTATTGACAACCGATAATATTGAGCAGGCAATTGAGCGTGCCGGTACAAAAGCAGGAAATAAAGGATATGATGTTGCATGTTCTGCCATTGAGATGGTAAACTTAATGAAAGAGTTATAAAAAGAAATAACAAAAGGGGGCAGCAGGGGTGATGGATTTTCATCAGATTAAGTCGAACATGGAGAAGGTAATCGTTGGAAAGTCTGAGACGATTGATTTGGTTCTTACGGCACTTTTAGCAGGTGGTCATATTCTGCTTGAGGATGTGCCGGGAACCGGAAAGACGATGCTTGCAAAAGCGTTAGCAGCATCACTTTCACTGGATTTTCAGAGAATCCAGTTTACACCGGATTTACTTCCGGGGGATGTGACGGGAATCCACTTTTTTAATCAGAAAAATTCAGAATTTGAATTTCGTCCGGGTGGCATTTTCACGAATATTCTGCTGGCAGATGAGATTAACCGCGCGACGCCGCGTACGCAATCAAGTCTGTTAGAGAGTATGGAGGAACATCAGGCAACGATTGACGGTGTCACCATGGAATTACCGGACCCGTTTTTTGTAATTGCGACGCAGAATCCGGTAGAATCTTCCGGTACATTTCCACTTCCGGAAGCACAGCTTGACCGGTTTATCATGCAGATTCCGATGGGATATCCAAACCGCGAAGGCGAGAGAGAAATTCTGCATCGGTTTGCAGCAGATAATCCGCTATTGACACTTGAGCCTGTCTGCACAAAAGAAGAACTGGCGACGATGCGGAAACAGTGCGAAGAGGTTTATGCGGCACCCGTGATTGAGGATTATATTTTAGACCTTGTGGAAGCTACCCGTAAGCATAATAACATTGCACTCGGCGTCAGTCCGCGTGGGGCACTTGTATTTTTGCGTGCAGCAAAATGTTATTCGGCATTAAAGGGCGAGCATTTTGTGACACCGGAGACAGTGAAGTATCTGGCGCCATTTGTACTTTCACACCGGCTGATTTTGGAAGACGTGTACAGTACAAATAAAAAAGCGTCCGATTACATTGAGGAAATTACGCATTTTGTAACAGCACCGACGGAGGATTTTGCTAAGTGATAATCATGTTATTTCTTGCCCTTGTGCTGTTTATCGTTTATTTCATTCATACGTTTCATTACAGCAGACATTGGATGGAAAACTTTGAAGTGACACTTGCCTTTTCGGAGGAACAGGCAGGAGAGGGCGATACGTTGTTTTTATATGAAACAGCAGTGAATAAGAAAAAAATGGGTCTGCCGATTATGTGTGTGAAGTATTTAGCCTCCCGCTTTTTGCAGTTTGAGGGGGCGGAGAGCGGAACGGTTTCAGACCATTTTTACCGGAATGATGTCATGAGTGTGGATGGCTTTGAGAAAGTGCGCCGAAAATTAAAGTTTACCTGCAAAAAACGTGGGTTTTATCAGATTCAGGAGGCAGAACTAGTCAGTTATGATTTGTTCTGCCGTCATACGTTTGTCCAAAAAATTCCGGTGGAAGTTTCGCTTTTGGTATACCCGTCCCGTATGGACATTCGAAAATTGATGCCGGTGTTCCGGCACATGACAGGTTCGTGTAAAACGAATGTGCCATTGTTTGAAGACCCGTTCTTAAGTGGTGGTGTCCGAGAGTATACGCCGGAAGATTCGATGCGTAAAATCCACTGGAAGGCGTCGGCGAGAATGGGTAATTGGCAGGTAAAAACAGCGGAATATACGGCTTCTACTCCTGTCGTAATCCTGCTCAATTTGGAATCGCCCGGTGTTTTTATCTCCGTTGATTTGATGGAAGAGAGTATTCGTCTTGCGTATTCCTTTGTTTATTATTTAAGCAAAGAAGGTGTAGAAACAAAGTTAGTTATTTCCGGTGATGAGAAATATTGTATGGAAGGAACCGGAAGAACCCAGATTGCGGCGGCGCGTCGTGCCCTGGCACTGATTTCTTATGAGCACCCACTTAGCAAAGGGGAAGATTTTGTGATAAGAGAGTGCGAAAAAATCCGCAGGGAGCAGCACGTGATTCTCATTTCTGCGGCAGGAAAAAAGCCAATGCAAAAGGCAGTTTCTGATATGCTGCACCGGAACGAATCTTTGACGTGGATTGCTCCAACGTTTTCCGAGTATGGGGAGGATAATGAATTTCGGGAGATACCTCCGTCAATTGCAAAATGTCTTGTGAAATGGAGGGGGATGTAGTGAAAATCCGTAAGCGGTGCCGTTTTTTGGCATTTCTTTATTATGAGTTGTTAATTCTTGGAGTGTTTACCTCTTTGGTTCATTGGTTTGATGCCGGTGATGTGTATTCTTATGGGCGTTTTGTCTTTTTTGTTTTTGTGCCAATATTATTTTACCGGCATTTTTATCAGAAAGAAAAGCGGGAGGAAAGAAAAGTTGCGTCCTGTCATGTGGGGGCACTTGTGTTAGCCGGACTCTTTATGATGCCGGGAACTATTTTAGAGGCGGCCGATGATAGTTTCTGGCTGTGCAGTATTTTCTATCTGGCAGCGATTGTTGTTGGATTTGCCGGTGAATACTGGCGTGGGCAGTATCTTGTAGTAGGTTGCAATCCAAGTGTTTCTAAGGAAACGAAACGCCGCATAAATGTGAATCGCAAAAAGGACTGGATTCCTTTCTATGCCGCGGGAATTCTTACGGTTTTGCTTTTATTTGTGGCGGCAGGATATAAACCGGAATGGAATTTTGAAAACGATTTAAAAGAAAAGGCTGCGGTAGAGGAAATAAAAGAGAAGGAAGAGCCGGCAGTGGGACCGGAAAGCCAGTCAAGAGAGACTGTGGTACGGCAGCAGCAGGAAGAGCAAAAGGGTAATTTCTGGCTTACACTACTGCGGTATACTGTATTGATTGTACTGATTGTGGCGGTAGTTATTCTGGCTGCTTATGGCATTTTTAAATTGATTTGTTATCTGGTATTTCACCGCAAAAAGCCTTCCTATGAATTTGTGGAACAGGTGACCATTACAAAAGAGGATGAGGAACATATACGGCTTGTACCGGTGGCAAAACGGGAAAAGAAGTTCCCGGCAGGTAACGATGGATTTGTCCGAAAGGCGTTTTACAAACAGATTCAAGCCGGTGCACAAAAGAATTCGGTTCCATGCTCACAGACGCCGCAGGAACTAAAGGAGACTTATTTATCCGGGGAAAAGGCGGATGAATATTTGACTCAATTATATGAAAAGGCAAGATATGCGAAAGAGTCGGTTGAGACAGAAGAAATTCGCAAATTACATGAATTGGAGGAACAGAAATGGAAGAAAAATGGAAAAAAGTAAATCCGGTGCTTCCGTTGGATTATCCGGACCCGGATGTAATTCGGGTAGACGACACGTATTATATGGTAAGTACCACGATGCATTTTATGCCGGGATGTGTGATTCTGCGCTCCTATAATCTGGCGGACTGGGAAATTTATTCTTATGTGTATGAGACACTTGAACTTACGGATCAAGAGTGCTTAAAGAATGGAAAAAATGCTTATGGACAAGGAATGTGGGCTGCCACACTCCGCTATGAAAAAGGTATGTTTTATCTGATCTTTGTTGCCAATGACACGGGAAAAACGTATTTGTTCCGCGCACCGGACTTAAAAGGTCCATGGCAGAAAAATGAAATCGAGGGCTTTTACCATGACTGCTCGCTTTTGTTTGATGAGGGACGTGCTTTCCTTGCCTACGGAAACCGCCAGATTTATGTGATGGAATTGAATGAAGAAATGACGGCGCCGAAGGAGGGCGGTTTACATAAACTTTTGGTTGAGGACCCGGATGAAGTGTATCTTGGTTATGAGGGAACCCATTGGTACAAAATCAATGGGAAATATTATTTGTTTTTTATCCATTACCGTAAGGGGGATAATACGAGACGTTCACAGGCTTGTTATGTAAGTGATTCGCTCGCAGGTCCTTATACCGGTGGAGAAGTGCTTGATACCGACGGCGGTTACTGCAATCAGGGAGTTGCCCAGGGAGGAATTGTGAGCACAACAAGTGGAAAATGGTATGCTATGCTGTTTCGTGACAGCGGTGCCGTGGGAAGACTGCCGGTTCTTGTTCCGGTTCATTTTGAAAATGATTTTCCGGTATTTGGCGTAGATGGAAAAGTAGAAGATAAACTGCTTTTAGAGGATACAAAACCGGCTCACAAATATGCACCTTTATATGGAGATGAAGATTTTTCTTCTCTTCATAATTACTGGCAGTGGAATCATGTGCCGGATGACAGCAGGTGGAAACTTTTGAATCACCGGTTGATTTTGCAGACCGGAAAAATATGCAATAATGTAACACAGGCACCAAATACGCTGACTCAGAGGATGCCGTATCCGGGAGGTGTTGTAACAGTAACCGTAGATGGTTCGGCGTTATCCGATGGAGATATAGCGGGACTTTGTATGCTGCAAAGTGACTATGCATTAGCCGGAATTACGAAGGAAAATGGAAAATATTTTCTTGTGAAACTGGCAAAAGACGGTGTGGCAGATGGACAGATGAACTCGAAAGAAGATGACAGTCTGCCGGCAGTACAGGAGAAAATTCCGCTTTCTTCTGCCAAAGTTACACTTCGTGTGAAAATTGATTTTACAAGAATGAAAGATACGGCAGTGTTTGAGTGGAAGCAGGATGGTAATTGGCAGATTCTTGCAGAGCCATTTTCTCTGTATTTTAAGCTGGATCATTTTTGTGGTGTGCGTCCGGGACTGTTCTGTTATGCGACGAAAGAGCATGGAGGCCAGGCAGCATTTTCGGATTTCACAATGAGAAAGGAAGAGACTGATGAATAAAAAAGAGGGCATTAAGTTATGTGAATCCGAGCTTAAGGTGATGGAACTTTTGTGGGAGGAGGGCGAACTCCGCGCGGGTGAAATTGTTCCGATTTTATCGGCACGCGTTGGCTGGAACCGCAATACGACTTATACAATTATTAAAAAGTGTGTGGAAAAGGGGGCCATAAGGCGGATTGAACCAAAGTTTGTCTGCCAGCCGCTAGTGACGAAGGAACAGACGCAGGTTTATGAAATAAATGCTTTGGCAGAGCGGCTGTTTGATGGGAGCTTGGAAGAGTTACAGAGGGTTGTGGAGGAAATCATGTAAGGCGGCGTTTGTGTAATGGATTATTGAAATATTACTTGATATGTGTTAATATATGACATATACTGCATGGTAAATTTTGTAAACGTAATTTACCAATTTGTTTTGACGATAGAACGTAAATCAAATGAAGTAAAAATAGGAGGAATCATTATGAAGAGAAAAACTAAACGTCTGCTGGCAGGATTACTTGCACTGGTAATGGTGCTATCTCTGTGCGAGATTACGCTGGGACAATCCACACCGGCTAAGGCAGCAGTTAGTTTACAAAACCCAACTATCGATGGAAATGGTGTAACAACATGGGATTGTATCTATTTTGGAAACTACTGGCAGAATGATACAAATGGCGATGGAAAAGCTGACCAGAATGACCAAAAAGAACCAATTAAATGGCGTGTCCTTTCCGTAAATGGAAATGATGCCTTTTTACTGGCAGACCAAAACTTGGATACTAAACCGTATAATGAGGAATATACGGATGTGACATGGGCAACTTGTACCCTTCGCACGTGGTTGAATGATACATTTTTAAATACGGCATTTACATCAGCAGAACAGGCTGCAATAAAGAACACAACAGTTGTGAACGAGGATAATTCACACTATGGAACAGAAGGTGGAGCAAATACCATAGATAAAGTGTATCTTTTGTCCATTGCAGAAGCATGTAATACTGCTTATGGATTTAATAATGGCGTGTTTATTACCAAAAGTGAAACAAGAGAAGCAAAAAATACAGCATATGCAAAAGAATGCGGAGCACACACGTACAAGGGGAAGAACGGCTGGTGGAACGGCTGGTGGTTGCTGCGGTCGACGGGCCGTAGTAGTCGTCATGCGTCCAGTGTGGATGATGGTGGCTGCGGCTATTACGAGGGTTTTTATGTCTACTATGATGGTTATGCGGTTCGGCCCGCTTTGCATTTAAATCTTTCTTCTTCTAATCTTTGGAGATATGCAGGAAAAGTTACCTCGGAAGGGGGAGGTGGTTCGTCACAGGCAACACCAACACCTACGCCGACATCAAAACCTACTCCAACGCCTGTTATCAGCAATGAAGACAAAAAATACATTACCAACATTGAGAAGTCTCTGCCTGATTTTTCAAACCTTGGCTCAGCTGAATTAAAAGGACCGGAAATCAGTATTGGGAACAATACATTCAATATTTTTAAACAAAAGATGTCGATGGATTTATCCTTTTTCGATGCTGCTAACATGACGGTGAATATTGATGCCAAGAATAAGACAGCAGAAGTATTGTTAGGAATTAAGTCAAATAATAGAGCCACTGTGAAAAAGGATCCAAATGACACCTATTGGCGTAAATCGTATCAGGAAGTAAAATCACTGGTTAAATCCTGTGGTGGAAAAGTTAATACGACGAAATTATGGAATCAGTTTTCAAAACTTCGAGGAAAGTTAAAGAAAGTAAACGGAAGTGCGGCATTTCATGTGAATGGTAATGCGGTAGGTTATGTAAAACTAAAATTAGATGATAATGGCAGTGTAATCGGTTTTGAAGAAGGTGGTATGACGGCGGCACTGGAAGCCGGCGGAAGTGTAAAGGTGCCGCTTTGGTGGATTGTATATTCGGAATTTGGTGTTTCCGGAAGTGTCGATGGAAAAATCTGCCTTACGATGAATCCGCAAAAAGTCATTACACCAAGTGGAGAGTTAAATCTTGCAATCAAGCCGCATATTGCCTTGGGCGCGGACGCTGTAGTCATTGATATAAAAGGTGGTATTGAGGGAGAAATTGGTGGAAAAGCCTCTTTTCCATGGAAGAGTTTTTCAAATTCTGTGTCGGCTTATCTGACCGGAAAACTATATATTCAGGCAGATACGACAGTGCCGGGATTGTCAGGATATAAAGACTGGAAGTTTTCCCGATTGGAGTTGTATCCAAACTTAGGCAAGACGACAAAAAGTATCAGCAAAATGACATATAAGAGAAGTACACCTGTGACTCAAAAAGAGATTCAATCGGTTAAACAGAGTCAAAATTTGCTGGATTCGGCACAAGAATCGCTTGTTTATGAAAATGCAAAGCCGGCGATAACGACATTTGCGGACGGAACGGCACTTATGACTTATTTGGACGATACCGAGGAAAATTCCGGCGGTCAGACAACACTGATGTACCGTTTGTATCAGAATGGTGCATGGAGTGATGGCAAACCGGTTGACAAGACGGGACGGCTGGATACGGCAGCACAGATGGTTTCTCACAATGGATTTACTTATGTGATGTACGAAAACAGTGATGTGGCAATCACGGAAGATATGTCCGAGGAGGAAATCCTGCAGCACTTGGCATTAAAAGTTGCAAGATATAATGAAGAAAGTCAAACTTTCGATAAGGTTGTTACATTGCGTGAAGCAGGAAAAAATTGGAGTTATAAATACCAGTTTGTGTCAGACGGAACAGATTTGTATGCCGTTTGGGGCGAAAATTCTTCTGGTGATGCATTGTTGGAAGAAGGTAAGACAAAGATTTATCGAAGCAAATTGACTGAGGACGGTTGGTCTGCTCCGGAAGAATTATACCGTACCGATGATACCATCAGTGACTTTGCGTATGGTTATGTTGGAGACGAATTTTCACTGGCTATGGTTCAGGGAGAGAACCTTTTGGTAAATGGTGAAACAATCGCAACTGCGGATACCGGAATGCAGGCAGTAAAATGCTTCGATGGAAAGATTTACTTTATTCAGGACGGAACGCTTATGCGCTATGCCGGTGGGGAGACACAAGATTTGCACATCGCATGTGGTTCATCTTACGATGTGTATGAAGATGCTGTTTATTGGATTGGGCAGGATAATTTTAATAGCGAAATTTATAAACAAAAGATAGGAGAGGAATCCGTTGCTGTTGCGCTTACCGAAGATGGGGGCTATGTCAGTGGTTTTGCACTCTTAAAAAATAGTGAAGAACCGGGAGTTGTTTATACAGAGCAGGAAGTGGATACTTCAAAAGAAAATCCATATGGTGCGACGGTATTAAAATATAAATATGAGACCAAACGGAGTCAGGCGGAGGTTACCAATATTGCTTATGATGTTCTAAGTTTTGGTACGGATAAAGAAAATCCGATTTTGCTTACTGTATCAAACACCGGTACAACCGATTTGAATCATGTGAAAATTACAGTAAAAGATGCTTCCGGTAATGTATTGTATGAGGGGCCGTTCGTAGACAAACTAGCTGCTGGTATGCAAAGTGAGCAGGAGATACTGATTTCTGTTCCGGCAGACTTTACTACTTCGGATATTACGGCTTCCGTTACATCGGATGAAACATTCGAACAGCAGTTGACAGCGAAACAAACGATTGAAACGACAACAAGTGATCTTGCTGTTACAGCGAAAAATAATGATTTAATAACAGTAACCAATAATGGTGGTAATGAGGCAGAAAATGTATCTTTTGTTGTTAAAGATGGTGGGGAAAACGGTAATGTAATACATACAGAAACATTGAAAACATTATCTTCTGGACAATCGAAAGATATTTCACTTGTGGAGATATGGAACAAAGCTACAAGAAATGACATATCCGGAACGAAGATATTGTATTTGGAGGTAGAACAGGAAGAAACGGAATATGAGCTTTGGAATAATAGCATTGTGCTGGAAAAGGAAGTGGCACCGGTTGCCACACCAACGCCAACACCGATAGTAACGCCAACTGCTGTGCCAACGAAACAACCGACGGCGACGCCAACAGTCAAGCCGACTGTTGGTCCAACTGTAATTCCAACTTTAAAGCCGACTATAGCACCAACGGTAACACCTTCGGTTACGCCGGATAACTCGGATAAGATATCAGGTAAGAAAACATTATCAAAGGTTATTTTGCGAGTGCCAAAGAATAAAAAAGGCAGAAAACTTGTTGTTCGCTGGAATGCAGTTAAAGATGTCAAAGGCTACCAGCTTCAGTATGCCCTAAACAAAAAGTTCAAAAAGAAAAAGAGCGTACAGACAAAGAAAACCAAGTACACCATTAAGAAACTGAAAAAGAAGAAAACGTATTACATTCGTGTTCGTGCCTATAAAATGAATGGCAAGAAAAAGGTGTACGGTAAGTGGAGCACGGTGAAAAAAGTTAAGATAAAGAAGTAATATAAGACGGGTTTTGAAAAAAACTTTGAGCGTAGAACGCCCCTCCTATTGGGGGTGTCGTTTTGCGCTCTTTTTATATGCTGGAATTTGGCTTGTTTGGCACGATTTAGGCCTTTTTTTAGGGGGTGTAAGTCGCTTGACGATTGTAAGTAAATATATTGACTTTGTAATGCAACTGTGCTAGTATATATACAAACAAGGGTGGGGCGAAGATGTTCTCCTTGTAGTGATAAAAAAATTGACTAATTAAGGAGGATATTATTTGGGAGCAAAAGATTTAGCAGAGAAAAATTTACTACAGTACAAAGATGTATTTTCAGACATTGTCAATGTAAACTTATTTGGTGGCAGGTGTTATGTGTCAGCGGAAGAGTTGTCGAGAGAACCCGGCGAGTTGATTACGAAAGTCGTCTCTGACGATAAACTTCGCCAGTTACAGATGGATGTGCCGATGAAGTGTAAGAAGGATAATACAAATTTCTTCTTATGTTTGGAAAATCAGAGTGACAAAAATAATATTATGCCGGTGCGTGATATGGGATACCAGCACGCCAAATATATGGAACAGATAAAAGAAGTGAAGGAAAACAATCGGAAAACCGGCAATTATCCAACCCCGATGACAAAAGAACTTAATGATTCACAGAAGTTAAGCCCGGTCATCACGTTGGTTTTGAATTACAGTCAGAAGAAATGGGAAAAACCAAGATGTCTGAATGATATGCTGGAGTTCCCGGAAGACATGAAATGTGAGTTGGAGCCATGGATACCCTCGTATTCGGTTTGTGTGATTAACCTAGCCAGTCAGCCGGAAACGACGATAAGCCAGTATCAATCAGATTTTAAATACATAGTCCGTTACCTGTGCTGTGGAAATGACAGAAAAAAACTGGATGAATATTTTCAAACAACAGAATTTGAATTAGACCATCCGGAGGCGTTTTTAGACTGGTTGTCTGCGGTGACAAACGACACGAGATATCGGAAAGCAAAGGAATTAATTGAAGAAACTGAAGGAAAAGGAGGAAAAATCAATATGTGTGTATTATTAGATATGTATGAGGAACGAGGAGTAGAGAAAGGAATAGCACAGGGAGAGGCACGAGGAATAGAAAAAGGCATTGCCCAAGGTCTGGAGCAGGGAGAAGCACGTGGAATAGTGAAAGGCATTTCACAAGGAATCCAAGAAATCAACACGTTATATCACTGTTTGTTGGCAGATAATCGAATGGAAGATATACAAAAAGCAATCATAGATACAGAATACCAGAAAGAATTGTTACAGGAGTATGGGATTGGAGAGTAATAATATCAATAACATAAGTAGATACCGGATAAAATAATCAAAGGACTAATTCTTAGCTGTTTATTTTATCCGGTATTTTTGTGTGAAAATTATTTTCTTTCAAAAAATGACAGAAAATGAAAGAAACTGATTGACAATGACGGGAAATGACTCTATAATACAGATAAAGAAAACAAAAAAGTCCATTTCGGGCAAAAGTAGTCAAAAAATGAAATGGAGTGATGAGATGCTGACAGAAGAAAGACTTCAGGGAATTGAGCGTATTGTGAAGGAAAAAGGGAGTGCTTCAATTCCGGAATTGATGGAACGGATGGGAATATCAGAATCCACAGCCAGACGGGATTTGACTCTGCTTGATAAGCAGGGAAGGCTTCAAAAAGTTCGTGGCGGTGCGATGATAATCAGTGATGTTTATAGTACCAAAGAAGATACTGTACTCCAAAAAAAAGACCGGAATTTAGAGGAAAAAGTGGAAATTGCAAAGTATGCGGCATCGCTTATTGAGCCAAACGATTTTGTGTATCTGGATGCCGGAACGACAACAGAACTTATGATTGATTATCTGACAGAAAAGGATATCACATTTGTGACAAATGCAGTTTCACATGCTAGGAAACTTTCGATGGCGGGATATACAACGTATATTCTTGGCGGAGAGTTTAAGGCAACGACAGAGGCAATTGTTGGTGATGAAGCAATTGAAAGTCTACAAAAATATAATTTTACAAAAGGCTTTTGGGGAACAAATGGTGTACATCAGAAATTAGGTTTTAGTACACCGGATGTCAAAGAGGCAAAAGTAAAAGAAGTTGCTATGAAACATTGTGCCAAACGTTATGTGCTTTGTGATTCAAGTAAGTTTTCGCAGATTTCCTGTGTAAAATTTGGAGAGTTTGCAAAAACTTGTATCATAACGACACAGATTTTGGATGAGAGTTATAGACAATGTGACAATATCATTGAAGTAAAGTGAGGTGACAAAGAATGATTTACACGGTAACATTTAATCCTTCCTTAGACTACACCATTCATGTGGAGAATTTTGAACTCGGCAAAGTAAACCGCACGGTGCAGGAAGATATTTATGCCGGAGGAAAAGGAATTAATGTATCTATGGTGCTCAAAAACCTGGGATATGAAACGACGGCATTTGGTTTCCTTTCCGGATTTACCGGACGGGAGATTGAGCGGCTTCTGAAAGAAAAGGGAATCTCAACCGAATTTATTCATATTGAAAATGGAACTTCGAGAATTAACCTTAAGATTCGTTCCGATGTGGAAAGCGAAATCAATGGAATGGGACCAGTGATTCGGAAGGAAGATTTGGAATTGTTGTATGAGCAGCTGGATACATTGAAAGACGACGATGTGCTTGTTCTTGCGGGAAGCATACCTTCCGGAATGCCGCAGTCGATTTACAGAGATATCATGTCAAGGCTTCAGAGCAAGCGGATTAAAATTGCTGTGGATGCGACAAAGGATCTTTTGATGAATGTGCTTGCGTATCATCCATTCGTGATAAAGCCAAATAATCACGAACTTTCGGAAATTTTTGATGTTACGATTGACAGTAAAGAAAAAGCGGTTGTATATGCAAAGGAATTGCAGAAAAAGGGAGCACAGAATGTCATTGTTTCCATGGCTGGGGAAGGCGCTGTATTTGTTGGCAGTGATGGCAGCGTATTTACCAGTGAGGCACCGCATGGTGTTGTGAAAAATTCAGTGGGAGCAGGAGATTCGATGGTAGCCGGGTTTCTTGCCGGGTATTTAGCCAAAGGCGATTATGCGGAAGCCTTTAAAATGGGACTTTGCACGGGAAGCGCAAGCGCATTTTCAGACCAGTTGGCAACGAGAGAAGAAGTGGAGCAGGTACGACGTTCACATATATTTGATTTTTAAGAAAGGAGAATTAGTATGAAAATTATTGATTTATTAGATGACAGAAGCATTTTGCTGGATGGTAGAGTGGCAGACAAAAAGGCAGCACTTGACCAAATGGTGGAACTGATGGATGCGAGCGGAAAGTTGAGGGACAAAGAGACGTATCGTCAGGGTGTGTATGCAAGAGAACAGGAAGGAAGCACTGGTATTGGTGAGGGAATTGCTATTCCGCATTGCAAATCGGATGCGGTTATCAAACCGGGACTTGCAGCTATGGTTGTAAAAGATGGGGTTGAATTTGAATCGTTAGATGGACAACCGGCACATTTGTTTTTCCTGATTGCGGCACCAAACACAGAAGATAATGTGCACTTGGATGTGCTGAGTCGTTTGTCAGTTCTTCTGATGGATGAAGATTTTACCAATAAACTTCGTCAGGCAACGAGTGTTTCTGAATTTAAACAGATTATTGAAGAGGCAGAAAAAGGTTCGGAAAATGAGAATGATACTGTTGTAGAACAGTCGAATTCCGAACACTATATTGTGGCAGTGACCGGATGTCCTACGGGAATTGCACACACCTATATGGCGGCAGAGGCACTTGAGAAAAAGGCGAAAGAATTAGGTTACTCGATTAAGGTAGAGACAAGAGGAGCCGGCGGTGCAAAAAATGTATTGACGACAGATGAAATTGAGCGTGCCGATGGTATTATCGTAGCGGCAGACACGCAGGTGCCGATGGATCGTTTTCAGGGAAAACCAACCGTTGTTACTAAGGTTGCCGATGGAATTAATAAACCGGAAGAATTACTTCGTGAAATCGTAGACGGAAAAGCACCGTTATATGAGGGCGGCGGAGAAACTGCTCCGAAAGAAGAAACAGCGGAAAAAGAGGGGATTGGACATGCGACCTATAAGCATCTGATGAGTGGTGTTTCACACATGCTTCCATTTGTAATTGGTGGCGGTATTATGATAGCTATTGCATTTTTGATTGATACACTTTGTGGCTATGGTGGTACCGGTGGTGGAAATTTTGGTACATGTACACCATTATCCGCACTGTTTAAGTATATTGGCGATTTTTCCATGGGACTCATGGTTCCGGTATTGGCCGGATATATTGCCTATTCAATTGCAGACAGACCAGGACTTGCTGTTGGTTTTACCGGTGGTTTGTTAGCAGCAAATGGAAATGCAGTACTGGCGAAATATGTATTTGCCAATGAAAGTCTTGGTGGATTTTCAAAATTCATTTCAAATTTTGCCTTTGTTGGAGAAAATGGTGGAAATACCGTATCCGGATTCCTTGGTGGTATTGCAGCCGGCTTTGTGGCAGGATTTATCGTATTAGGATTAAAGAAATTGTGCAGTAAATTGCCGGATTCTTTGGAAGGAATTAAACCGACACTGATTTATCCGCTCGTTGGTATTTTCCTGATTGGTATATTGATGACGATGGTATTTAATCCACTGATTGGTTTGATTAATACAGGACTTAGCAATATGCTGACAAGCATTTCCGATGCCGGTATGATTACAGTTCTTGGTTTGATTCTTGGTGCTATGATGGCGATTGATATGGGAGGCCCGATTAACAAGGCAGCTTATGTATTTGGCTCCGGTATGTTAGCAACCGCATCGCAGATGATGGCACAGGGAGCACAGGCTTCTGACCCGGCAGTTCAGGCATGTTATATGGCAATGGCTTCCATCATGGTAGGTGGTATGGTGCCACCGGTTGGTATTGCAGCAGCCTGCAAATTGTTTCCTCGGAAATTTACAAAAGCAGAGCAGGGTTCCGCAGTTTCGAATATTGTAATGGGATGCTCGTTTATTACCGAAGGCGCAATTCCATTTGCGGCATCTGATCCACTGCATGTTATTCCGTGTACGATGGCTGGTGCCGGTGTGGCAGGATTGTTATCCGCCCTCTTTGGATGTACCTTAATGGCTCCGCATGGTGGCGTGTTCGTATTCGCTACCGTTGGACAGCCGTTATTATATATTGTCGCATGGCTGGTTGGGTCCGCTGTGACGGCAGTGATGTTAGGATTTATCAAAAAAGATGCGAAAGCATAAGTAAAAGGAGGAAAGGAAAATGAAAGAGTTTAAGTATGTAATTAAAGATGAGCAGGGGATTCACGCAAGACCGGCAGGAATGTTTGTAAAAGAGGCAGCAGCCTTTTCAAGCAAAGTAACAATTAGTAAAGATGGCAAAGAAGTGGATGCCAAAAGAATCCTTGGTGTTATGGGACTTGGCGTAAAGAAAGACCAGGAAATTGTACTGAGAGCAGATGGTGATGATGAAGACGCAGCAATTGAAAAATTGAGCGCATTTTTACAGGAAAATCTGTAATGTGTTAAGGTAATTGTTAGATACCTTAGATTGGAGGTACTATGATTGTATTGGATGGAAAAAGTGTTTTTGGTGGAATCGCAATCGGAAAAATCGCCCTTTTTGAAAAGGGCGATGACCCGGTAAAACGTAAGACAATTGAAGATACAAATGAGGAAATCAAACGCTTTGAGAATGCAAAAGAAAAAGCAAAAGAGGAATTAAAGGCATTGTATGAGAAGGCACTCCTAGAAGTAGGAGAAGCCAACGCCATGATTTTTGATGTACATCAGATGATGTTGGATGATTTGGATTATATCGAATCCATCCGCAATATGATTGAGACACAAAAGGTAAATGCAGAGTTCGCAGTGGCAACGACAGGAGACAATTTTGCTGCGATGTTTTCCGGTATGGATGACGCTTACATGAAAGAGCGTGCAGCGGATGTAAAAGATATTTCCAATCGTGTGATTCGTGTTTTAATGGGAAAGCAGAGCGGTGGAATAACCGGAAATGAGCCGGTGATTCTTGTGGCAGAGGATTTGGCACCAAGTGAGACGGTACAGCTTGATAAAAGTCTTGTCCTTTCATTTGTTACAAAACACGGTTCGACCAATTCCCACACAGCAATTCTAGCCCGCACAATGAATATTCCGGCATTAATCGGCGTGGATTTTCCGGGAGATATTTCCGGTAAAATGGCAATTGTTGATGGATTTGACGGAAAGGTTTATATTGAACCGGATGAAGAAACACTTGAACGCTATCAGAAACAGAAGGAAGAAGAAGAAAAGAAACAGAAACTTCTTCTGGAACTGAAAGGCAAAGAGACTATTACAAAGGGTGGAAAGAAAATCAATCTGTATGCCAACATTGGCGGTGTATCGGATGTTGCCGAGGTGCTGGCAAACGATGCCAATGGAATTGGTTTGTTCCGCAGTGAGTTTTTGTATCTGCAAAGCGAGACATTTCCAACGGAAGAAGAGCAGTTTCGGGCCTATAAGACAGTTGTAGAAACGATGGCCGGTAAAAAAGTAATCGTAAGAACATTGGATATTGGGGCGGACAAACAGGTAGATTATTTCGGTTTGGACAAAGAAGACAATCCGGCACTTGGATATCGTGCGATCCGTATCTGCTTAAAGCAGCCGGATATTTTCCGTACACAGCTTCGTGCCATTTACCGTGCGAGCCATTATGGTACATTATCGATTATGTTTCCAATGATTATTTCAGTGGATGAAGTACGAGAGATTAAACAAATTGTAAATGAAGTCAAGGGTGAACTTGATGAGCAGGAAATTCCATATGGAACGGTAGAACTGGGAATCATGATTGAGACGCCGGCAGCGGTAATGATTAGCGATTTACTTGCTAAAGAAGTTGATTTTTTCAGCATTGGAACCAATGATCTGACTCAGTATACGTTAGCAATTGACAGGCAGAATCCGAAGTTGGACGACTTTTATAATTCTCACCATGAAGCAGTTCTCCGCATGATCCGTATGGTCGTTGAAAATGGACATAAAGAGGGATGCTGGGTTGGTATTTGCGGAGAACTTGGAGCAGACACTTCCCTGACAGAAACATTTGTTTCAATGGGAATTGATGAGTTGTCCGTGAGTCCGTCGATGGTTTTAAAAGTCAGAGAAGCAGTTAGAAATATTGAAGATTAAACAGAAAAAATCTAATAAAAAAAGATGTACGTTTTATTGTACACTTATCCATGATATCATCCTCTCATAAAATATGTGAGAGGATGATTGTTATGTTGAATGAATTTCATGATATGTTGATTTTAGCCTGTGGCTTTAGTGTGATTTTGGCGTATTTAATCTTTCTTCATTAATGAGGAAGAATACCAAGTGGATGTGCCTGAAGGACTTTTGTCTCATAGCCGTTTTTACTGTTTGTCAGCAAGTCAGAACGAGGTGTAACACGGCCTTTCTGAGTGAGCACGACGATTGTAGAACCGCCATATTCAAAGAATCCTTTTTCTTCTCCACGGGTTACGACTGTGCTTTGTTTGTGGTTTGAAATTTTGCCAACTAAGAGAGCACCGACTTCCATCTGAAGTACATCGCCAAATTCTTTTGAGCGAATCACTGTGTATTCGCGCGTGTTTTCTTTATAAATTGGAAGGTAATCGTTGGCAATCGGATTTACCGTGTGGAAAGTTCCGTCGATGTGATAATTTTTCGACTGTTTCCCGGACACAGAGTAAAGATAGCGGTGATAATCTTCCACGGTTAAGCGGAGTACGTAGGCATACCCGCCACGGAAACGTTTTGCTAAGCGTGGACTGCGAAGCAGAGAACGCAGGGTGTATTCTGTATTTTTGATGGAAAATGTTGTGTTCTCCTGAATCGGATAAACCGTTGCCAGACAGTCACATGGACTGATAAGCACGTCAAGGTCCTCCGGAACAGGCCGGCAGTCCGGCTTGATTTTTCTGGTGAAAAAATCATTAAAAGAAGAGTAGTCACACTCTTCATAAATGTCCATGTTAATTTCATTGCGCTCAATAAATTTAGAAATCAGCCATTTTGAGTGAGCAGATGAAAGATAGCGTCCGGCAAGTTTGGAAACCTGCGGCTGAATCAATGGTTTTAAGAGCATACGCCCGAAAATGTTGGTATATAAAAAGGATAATAATTTATCCTGGTTTGTTATATTACTTACTTTTTTCCCTTGTAAATCAATGTAATCCATAAGTCCTCCTTATTATTCGACAAATAAAATGCAAACCATCACAGCGGTCACAAGTACCATCATGGCTGCAATTACACTGTTGCCCGGTTTTTTGAGTTTAAAATCAAGAACGTACAGGAAAGCAACTACGATGTGCATGATGGCAAGGAATAAAAGAAATGTTTCATGGCTGACCAATGGGTGAAACAAATATACAATTGGATAAATAATTGTAATTGTTGTAATTGGCAGACCACGATAGCCTTTTGCCTGGTCGGTTTCAGGATTGGTATGTTTTAATTCTTCCAATACATTAAAATAAGCAAGGCGGATTACACCACATAGAACAAACAAAATTTCAATTGCAATACCCCAGACAGAATTCAGACCCATCTGATAGGAAATGATAACCGGAGTTACTCCAAAGCACACCATGTCGCAGAGAGAGTCGATTTGAATGCCGAAAATTTCCATTTCTTTTGTCCGGTTTTTCATAGCACGTGCAATTTTTCCATCGAAAGTATCACAGGCGCCGGCAAGTGCCAGACATAAAATGGCAAACTTAAACTGACCGGTGCTGGCAAGTGCCATACCGCTTACGGAAAGCGCTACACCTATGTAGGTAACAATTACTGAATAATTATAAAATCCAATCATAAATATCCTCTTTTCTTTTACTCTGTTTTTTTACTTTTATCTGTGACAGTCAAATGTGTGATAAAGGAAACAATACCACTAACAATTACAAGGATGTAATAACTGAATCCGCGGCTGACAAGCAGCGAAGCGGTTGTCATAGCCGTTCCGTGGAAAATCGGGGTAAAGATACGCAGGTAAAGTCTCTCGCTGATTCCCATTCCACCCGGCAGTGGTAACATATCAACAGAAATGGATATGACTGCCTGTAAAATTGTAATAGTGAAGAAAGTCTCCGTATTCAGCCCAAAGCTTCGGTATACAACATAAGTAATCGCAAAAAGGAAGAAGCGCTGGATAAAAGAAATAATCGTTGTGTTAAAAATCGCAAGTTTATTTTCCTTTAAGAAGCGAGAGGCTCCCTTATAAGTTTCCATCGACTGCTCTAAGCGCTCGGTGCGGTTATTTTTCTCTTTCATCAGGTGAAGTTTCTTTAAGAGAGCAAATCCCTTGGTGATTAAATATTTTGCCGTGCCGGGCAGGAATACCAGTAAACTCATAAATAGTACACAGAATACGTTGAGTGCAATTCCTAAATAAAGAAAAAACTGAACGTCAACACTCAGCGATGTGATAAGATCCTGTCCGAATATGGCAACCGCCAATCCGATGAAAACAAGTACAAATTTATATTCAATCGTTACTAACATTAATATGATAGTAGCCGTTGGAATATCAATGTTTTGTTTTTTCATGTAGTAAATCTGCATCGGCTGTCCGCCTGTTGCTGACGGGGTGATACAGCTGTAGAAAAAACCTACAAAAGAATAACGGATGCAGTTAAATAAAGGAACTTTAATCTGCACGGTACTTAACAGGTATTTAATAATAACAGACTCACTGCACACATACACAATTACCAGAATAAAGCCAGCTAACAAAAATCCCGGTGCAATCTGGGAGAGTGTGTGTAAAATAACGCCAAAGTCCTGGTCTTTAAAAACAGCCCAGATGGTTAAACCAAGCAAAGCTACCAAAAATAGAGCGTTAAATAAATTTCTTTTAGTTTTTTTGCTCACGTGCTACTCCTTTTGTTCGAATCAATACATAAAGCAACCGCCGGTTTACCCAAGTGAAGATTAACTTTGGTGCGCGATACCAGCTAACTCTGCGTGTGAGAAGTGAAAGAACTTCTGCGAGCAGGATACCGGCAATGGCATCGGCAATATAATGCTGTTTAGTGAACTGTGTTGAAAGGACAACCAGCAGAGCAAAAATGCAGGAAAATGCACGGTACCAGGCAGGTACTTCTTTGCGTCCCCGGATGCCGGTGTAACAAAACCAGCTTACCAGACAGTGAATGGATGGAAACAGGTTTGTCGGCTGATCCAATCCGTATAAAAACTGAAGCAGAAAGACACTAAATCCTGTGCCTGTTACTTCCGGTCGTACATTTGTTGTTGGAAATACCATAAAAATAACTCCGCAGACAAGGCGGGAAATCATATCGGCTGCAACAAAACGATAAAACGTGTCCGGGTCATTCCGGTTAATTCTGGCAACCATAATATAATTCACAGTCCAGAACAGGAAACATCCAAAGTAGATGTACATCCAGCCCGGAACAAGTGGTATTGCCTGATCCAAAGAAGTGGTAAGGTCATAATGATACCAGTCTGCACACATTACCATCGTTCCACTGTAAATAAGCATATTTAATCCAAAACAGGATAACAGTGGCAGGATGGCAAAAAGCGGACAAATTGGATCAAGATACTTTTTCATCCATTGATACATAATCATATCCTCTTTTTTGTTCATTTTGAAAACATACTCTTCTTATTCTACAATATTTTTTTTCTTTTTGCAACTTATGATTGTTTTGAGGCAGGGGATGTGCTAAAATATGGGACAGTAGAAAATATATTGCTTAGCAAATGGAGGATAAAAATGGGAATTTTCGATGTTTTCGTTGCGGTGATCTGGGGTATTGTGGAAGGAATCACCGAGTGGCTGCCGGTAAGTAGTACAGGACACATGATATTAGTGGAAGAATTTTTGAAATTTCAGGATGAACAGTTTTCTCAAATGTTTTTGGTTGTTGTGCAGTTAGGTGCTATCTTAGCCGTTGTTCTTTTGTTTTGGAGCAGGATATGGCCATTCCGTTTTACAAAGAGAGAGCGGGGCGAATCCATTATTGACTGGAAGATTATGCAGATGTGGTTTAAGATTATCGTGGCATGTCTTCCGGCAGCAATTGTAGGCATTTTGTTTGATGACTGGATTGACGAGGTGTTCTACAATGCGTATGTTGTGGCAGGTGCTTTGATTGTTTATGGTATCTTATTTATTATTGTAGAGAACTGGAATAAGGGAAGAAAACCGGCAATTACTTCGGTAACGGAAATCGGATATGACACTGCGCTTATCATTGGTATTTTTCAGTTATTAGCGGCTGTTGTGCCGGGAACTTCTCGTTCCGGTGCTACCATCATTGGTGCCTTGCTTCTTGGTGTGGCTCGTGGTGCAGCAGCAGAATTTACTTTTTATCTGGCAATTCCGGTTATGTTTGGTGCAAGTGTCTTAAAGATTATAAAGAGTGGATTAAGCTTTGGTGCCATGGGTTATGTGACCTTACTCGTTGGTATGTTAGTTGCCTTTGTGGTGTCTCTGTTTGTAATCCGATACCTCATGAGTTATATCCGTAAACACGATTTTAAGGCATTTGGTTATTATCGAATTGTGTTAGGTGTTGTTGTTCTTGTTTACTTCTTCCTATTCAAATAAAGGGATTTGAGGAAGACCAAGGTAATTCAGAAGACCAACATAAATGGCATAAGCAAATTCATATGGTTTATCGGCTAAGAGGGCAGCGTCGCCTTCATTTGAGAGATAAGCCAGTTCAATGAGGACGGCGGGCATATTGGTCCGCCGTAATACGTAGAGGGAAGGACGGGCATAGATACCGTTGTTTTTTGTACCTAAACGTCTTACAATTTCATTTACGATATTGACGGCGAGTTCATAAGAAGGCGTGTTGACGGCATAGACGTATGCTTCCGTACCGTTGATGGCGGGATTTACATTGGCATTTGTGTGAATGCTTAAAAAGTAGTCAGCCCCCCATTGATTTGCCTGCTCGGTGCGGGTTCTGAGACTTGAATTGGTGTCGTAACCTAAAATTTCATCCGGTGATGTGCGGGATGTGATAGCAGTGAAGCGGGAATCCGCATTTAAAATGTTTGCAAGATAAGCACCAACTAAATAGGTGATATCCTGTTCCCGTAATCCAAATCCTTCGGCACCGGCGTTAAAACCATAGGGATTGTGTCCCTGGTCGATATAAATACGAATGGGCATAAGTTTGCTCCTTATCCGGTAAAAGAGTTTGCTATCAATATATGCAGTTAGAAAGGTGCGGTGAAAATGGGGAGGCAAATGAGGTTAGACCAGTATATTTCTACTTATGTAGAATTAACGAGAAAAGAGGCAAAAGAGGCAATTCGGCGCGGACTTGTCTGCGTGGCTGGAACAGTCGTAAAACAGGCGAATTGTAAAATTGACAGTGAAGAAGATGTGACTTACTGCGGAAAAGAGATTAGGGCTGAAGAGTTCGTTTATTATATGTTAAATAAGCCGGCAGGTGTGGTTTCGGCAACAAAAGATGAGAAGGAGCGTACCGTCCTTTCCTTACTGCCGGAGATGAAACGGGAATTATTTCCGATGGGGCGTCTGGACAAAGATACGGTGGGCCTTCTTATCTTGACGGATGATGGAATGCTTGCACACCGTTTGTTATCGCCGGCTTATCATGTGGCAAAAGTTTATGATGTGATTTACGAAGGAACTTTGCCTGAAAATGCAGTAGTTTTGTTTGCGGAAGGATTGGAAATTGGAGAGCGGAAAAAAACGCTGCCTGCAAAACTGGAACTCATGAAATCCGGGCACGCAAGGCTTACGATTTCGGAAGGAAAGTTTCACCAGGTAAAGCGGATGTTTGCTGTTTTGGGGGCAAAGGTGACAAAATTAGCAAGGGTATCATTTGCCGGAATAAATTTGGACCCTGCCTTAAAACCGGGGGAATACCGGAAATTGACAGAAAATGAAATCAACCAATTAAAAGAGGGAGAATAAGATGGCGAAGAAAAAATATTATGCAGTGAGAGCCGGAAGAACGCCGGGAATTTATACAAGCTGGGATGCGTGCAAGGCACAGGTGGATGGATTTGCTAATGCGTCTTTTAAAAGTTTTCCGACAAAAGAAGAAGCGGAAGCTTTCTTAGGAAATAATACGAAAGAGAATAAGATAGAAGATGAAGCACTTGCCTATGTAGATGGAAGTTACAATGTCGAGACCGGTGAGTACAGCTGCGGTGTTGTGTTCTTTTTTGAAGGGGAAAAAACAGAGTACTGCGAAAAGGGAACCGACTCAGAACTTGCTGCTATGCGGAACGTGGCAGGCGAAATTCTCGGAGCACAGGTGGCAATGAAGATGGCGGTAGAACAGGGGGCGGAAAGTCTTACGATTGTCCATGATTATCAAGGGATTGCCTCGTGGTGTACCGGAGAATGGAAAACAAATAAAGAGGGAACCAAAGCCTATAAAGCATACTTTGATTCCCTAAAGGATAAACTAATCATTCATTTTCAAAAGGTCAAAGGACATTCCGGAGATGAGTACAATGACCTTGCGGATGAACTGGCAAAAAGCGTTATTTTTTAGCGTTTGCCATTGCTTCTTCGCAGAAATACAGCTGTGAATTCAGAGGAGTTTTTCCTCGCTGGTCTACCTTCACGTAGTGTCCATCCGGCATGAGAAGGTGGGCTTTTTTTGTATCCGAGAGCTGTATGTGTAAAATGTGGTAAATCTCTTCCTGCAATATAGGATCTTCAACCGGGAATAAGATTTCTACACGTTTGTCTAAGTTTCTTGGCATCCAGTCGGCACTTCCCATATAATATTCGGCATTTCCATTGTTCTCAAAGTAGAAAATGCGGGAATGTTCCAAAAAGGTACCAACGATGGAGCGCACACGGATATGTTCACTTAAGCCTTTGATTCCGGCACGCAGACAGCAGATGCCGCGTACAATCAAATCAATTTCCACGCCTGCCTCGCTGGCATCATAGAGTGCTTCAATAATTCCCGGATCACACAAGGAATTCATTTTTGCGATAATTCTTGCCGTGCGTCCATTTTTGGCATGTTCTTTTTCACGTTCAATCAAGGACAAAAACTTGCCGCGCAGCCACAGGGGGGCTAAGGACAGTTTGTTCCATACAAGCGGCTCAGAATAGCCGGAGAGCATATTAAAGACAGCCGTGGCGTCTTCCCCGTAGCGGGTTTTACTTGTAAACATACCCATATCGGTATAGAGTTTGGCGGTGGAGTCGTTATAGTTTCCGGTTCCCAAATGGACATAACGGCGGATGCCGTCTTCCTCTTTGCGGACAACCAGTGTAATTTTGCTGTGAGTTTTTAAGCCGACTAGTCCATAGATAACATGGCACCCGGCTTTCTCTAATTTCTTCGCCCACACGATATTATTTTCCTCATCGAAACGTGCTTTTAATTCAACGAGCACAGACACCTGTTTCCCATTTTCTGCTGCCTGCGCCAGAGAAGCAATAATCGGTGAATGACTGCTGACACGGTAAAGTGTCTGCTTAATTGCAAGTACATTTGGGTCGCTTGCCGCCTTTTTTACAAAATTGACAACCGGGTCAAAGGTTTCATACGGGTGATGAAGCAAAATGTCATGTTCCCGTATCTGCTCAAATAAATCTCTTGAGGCATCCAGCATTTTTGGCTGCTGTGGTGTATATTTTAGTTCTTTTAAGTGGTCAAAACCTTCGATGTCATATACTTTCATTAAAAAAGTCAGGTCAAGAGGACCATTAATTTTGAAAATGGCATCTTCACTTAAATTCAATTCCTTTCGGAGCGTTTTCAGCAGCCGCTTATCGATATTATCTTCGACTTCTAAGCGGATTGCCTCGCCCCACTGGCGTTTCTTCAACTGTTTCTCGATTTCAATTAAAAGGTCTGCTGCCTCGTCTTCGTCGATGGAGAGGTCGGCATTTCGCATTACCCGGAATGGAGCCTGGCAAAGAACTTTATAATTCAAAAATAGTTTTTGAATGTTCTTTTCGATAATCTGCTCCAAAAGGATTACAGTGGTGCAGTTATCGCCATCGGTCGGAATTGTAACAACGCGCGGCAGAACGGATGGAACCTGCACGGTGGCAAAATCAATGGTTCCCTTTTTCTTTTTATCCATCAACAGTGCACCGATGTTAAGCGAGCGGTTGCGGATTAACGGAAAAGGTCTGGAAGAATCCACAGCCATCGGAGTGAGGACAGGGAAAACTTCTTTCTGAAAATAGTTGTCAACATAGTCTGCCTGTTCTTCTGTTAATTTTTCAAATTCTGTGACGATTTTTAAACCATTCTTCTTCAGTGAAGGAAGAAAAGAACGGTTGTAGGTATTATACTGAGCCGTCGTAAATTTGTGCGTTTCTTTTAAAATCGCATCAATCTGTTCTTTACTGGTCATACCGGCAATATCTTTTTTTGTGTAACCGGCATTTACCTGGTCTTTCAGAGAGGCAACGCGGACCATGAAAAATTCATCCAGATTGGAGGCGGTAATGCTTAAAAATTTTAATCGTTCCATCAACGGAAGATGGTTGTCTTTTGCCTCGGACAAAACACGCTTGTTAAAGGCTAACCAGCTTAACTCGCGGTTAGTAAATCGTTCGCTTTGGGTCATATCATCATCCTCGCTTTCCTGTTCGTTTTTGTTTTAGTACCGGCCGGATACCAAAGACTTCCTCAAAGACATCTGCTTTATGTAAGAAGAGTCCTTTTTCCAAGGTGATATCCGCCATGGTGTCCGCCGTGATTGTCAGTATTCCATTTCGCTCGGATACACCGACATTTTTAATTTTCTGACGATTGCTTTTGTCTAATACATTAGCAATTTTTAAAATTGCATTCAATTTTACGATTGTAATATATTCTTCTCTTGAAAAATCACCGTCCAATTCTTCAAAGGAAGGAAAAGATTCATCGTTATAGCGAATCATATTGGCAACGATGAGACGTTCTTTATGAGAGATTCCGATAATCTCCGTTGACAAAAGAATGTGATAGGAACATTCTCTTGCGTGCAGTGCATTGATATAAGCGCCACAGCTGTGAAGAATGACACCGAGCTGTAAAAGCAGGCGCTCGCGTTTTCCAAGACCGTGTATTTTTTTGATTCGGTCAAAAATCTGGAGTGCCAGGGTCTGCACGGTGTCGATGTGGCTTAAGTCAACTTCGTATTTCTGTGCCACATTTCTTGAAGCACTCAGAATATCCTCCGTGAAATCATGTCCGCAGGAAAGATGGAGCTTTCGCTCTGCATAATCAGCAGCCAATCCATCACAAAGATTTATTGGAGATAGAAGGACATTCTGACAATCCGTAAGTTGCGTGATTTTGCGTATTAAAAGCAAAGTAGGCAGAAGTGACTGTGCATGGATATTACCCATTAATTTTAATATTTTCTTTTTGGTAAATATTTTATCCGGCAAAAAGCCTTCAAAGTCTTTTTTTGTTTCCTTTATGTGATAGTAGGTTTCCGGAATCATTTCACCGGCTGCCAAAATGCAGTGAATCTCTTTTTTATCTAAATTCAGTCGTTTGAATAAAGACAAATCCTTTTCAATGTATTCATCAATCAAAGCATCGTAATCATAGGCTTCATCCTGCATTGCATACAGCAGTTCCTGAATACGTGAAGAACCAAGTAAAAGGTTTTGCGTCAGCTGCAGATGTCCGTTCTGAAAAAGAGAGAGCTGGACACTGCCGGCACCAATATCAAGAACGAGACACCCTTCTTCGCTGAGTGGTTCAAATTGGTTTTCATTGTGAACCATTCCTTTGAAGTAAAGGAATCTTGCCTCGCTGTTACTGAAAAGTTTTACTTTGAATCCTGTCTGGATTTTTATCTGGTCGGTGACAACTAAAACATTTTTTGCCTCGCGCATTGCACTGGTGGCACAGACGTCCCAGTTATCAGTATGAAATTCTGTCATAATCCGTTTGAAATCATTAAGTGTGTTACAGATTTCTGTAAGTGTCTGATAGGAAATGACTCCTTCGGTGTACGATTCCGCACCGAGACTGAGCGGGTGGCGTACATAAGTGAGCTGACGAATTCCATTCTGACGGGACATTTCATATATTTTCATACATAATTCATTTGAGCCGACATGAATTGCCGCATAAGTTGTAGAAGCCATAAATACCTCCATTCTGAAACCAATTTCTTTGTTTCTATTTTACAATGAATTTGCAAAAATGGAAAGACGTATTTATCTGATTTTTACGTAAATTTTATGTAAAATTCGAGAATTGAAAACCGTCATCGCATGTGCTACAATAGGGGAACAGAAAAACAGAGAGGATGAGACGGTTGAAAACGAGTGATTTTTATTATGATTTACCAAAAGAATTGATTGCGCAAGACCCGCTTGAGGACAGAAGTTCATCGAGACTTTTAGTGCTGCATCGGAAATCCGGGCGCGTGGAGCATAGAGTGTTTACGGATATTGTAGAGTATTTAAAGCCGGGAGACTGCTTGGTGCGGAATAATACGAAAGTAATTCCGGCAAGATTATACGGAACCAGAGTGGATACCGGGGCAACAATTGAACTTCTGCTTCTCAAACGCATGGAGAATGATGTCTGGGAAACTCTTGTAAAACCGGGAAAAAAAGCGCGTAAAGGAGCTGTGATTTCTTTTGGGGATGGAATTTTGACAGGAGAGATTGTCGATGTCAAAGAGGATGGAAACCGTTTGATTCAGTTTCGATATGAGGGGATTTTTGAAGAGATTTTAGATCAACTTGGACAGATGCCGCTTCCGCCTTATATTACGCATACATTGAAAGATAAGAACCGTTATCAGACCGTTTATGCAAAATACGAAGGGTCGGCAGCAGCCCCAACGGCAGGGCTCCATTTTACGGAGGAGCTTTTTCAAAAATTAGAGGAAAAAGGAGTACTTGTAGCAAATGTTACGCTTCATGTCGGGCTTGGTACTTTCAGACCAGTAAAAGTGGATGATGTGTCGAAACACCATATGCATACTGAATTTTATCAGGTGACAAAAGAAGAGGCAGATAAAATTAACAAGGCAAAACAGGCCGGTGGACGGATTGTCTGCGTGGGAACGACAAGCTGCCGGACGATTGAGTCGGCTGCCGATGAAAATGGTGTGCTTAAGCCGGGACAGGGCGATACCGATATTTTCATTTATCCGGGCTATTCTTTCAAAATGATGGATGTGCTGATTACGAATTTTCATTTGCCGGAATCAACGCTTTTAATGCTTGTTTCTGCACTTGCAGGAAAAGAGCAGGTTATGCGTGTGTACGAAGAAGCAGTGCAGGAGAGATACCGATTCTTCTCGTTTGGAGATGCGATGATTATATTAGACGACTAGTGAGGGGTTTTTATGGAAAAAGAAAAGGTGTTATTCGTTTATAATCCGCGTGCCGGAAAGGGGACTTTGCGGAACAAACTTGCCGATATCATAGATTTGATGATGAAAAGACAGTGGGATGTTTCGATTGCGGCAACACAGAAGGCTGGAGATGCAGCCGAATATATTATACAAAAGGGAATCGGCTGTGACCGTGTGATATGCAGCGGCGGCGATGGTACACTGCATGAGGTGATTCATGGCTTGATGGCTTTGCCACCCGATATGCGTCCGGCCTGTGGTTATATTCCAACCGGAACGGTGAATGATTTTGCAAATAGTATCAGGCTGCCAAAACGAGTGATTCCCTGTGCACAGATTGCGGTGGGGGACAAAAAGGATGCTTATGATGTCGGGGACATGAACGGTAATTTCTTTTCCTATGTAGCGGCATTTGGAGCTTTTACCTCGGTTTCTTATGAAACACCACAGGCGACGAAAAACTTGTTTGGAAAGACGGCCTATATTTTAGATGGTGCGGTAAAGTTGGGAAAAACTAAAAGTTATCATATAAAGGTGCAGACAGATTTGGAAGCTTGGGAGCAGGATTGTATTCTTGGTATGGTGACAAATGCAAAATCGGTAGCAGGATTAAAATTATATAAGAAAAACAGTGTCAGTTTAAAAGATGGTCTGCTTGATGGGATTTTTGTGAAAACACCGAAAAATCCGATTGAGTTGAATCAGGTAATGGCATTTTTACTGCACGGAAAGGCAAATTCGCATGTGAAGGTGATACACAGTTCCCATGTGGAAATCAGTTGTAAGGAAGCGTTAGCGTATACGCTGGATGGGGAAAATGGTGGAAAACATAAAAAAGCGGTGATTCAAAATCATCCGCAGGCAATTACTTATTTTTGTGGATAGGTGTTAATCCCTATCCACAATATCATATCGATTCTGGATTAAAAGCTCTCTTGCTTTTTTCTCATCATCTTCTTTGTAAAGTTCCAGTTTCATAACACCATCTACATATTCACGGTTATGAATGATGCCGATATTTTTGATGCTGATGCCGTTCACGGACAGAATCGTGGCGATTGTGGCAATGGCGCCGGCACGGTCATCGATGTTTATGAATAAATCATACGAACGGGCAATTACACTGCTTTTCTTTGCCGGGATGGAATCCCTGTAGTCGCCTGCTGTGTGAAATTCGTCCTGAATGGAAGCACCGTCTTTTTCTGCTATCATGTGGCGGAAATCTTCAATCTGCTTTTCGAAATGGGAGAGAAAATAATCAATGCTTTCGCTGTTTGCTAAGCAAATATCCTGCCACATCTGTGGAGAGGACGAGGCAATTCTTGTAATATCTTTGAAACCGCCGGCGGCAAATGCTTTCATATTCTGTTCCTCGTTGTCACTTGTGCGAACCATATTAACCAGGGAAACGGCGATAATGTGTGGCACATGGCTGATGGCAGCAGTGATTTTATCATGTTCCGATGGTGATAAAACGACACAGTTTGCACCGGTTTTTGCTACCAATTCTTTTAACAGAGACAAGTTTTCTAACGGCGTCTCCTCAAATGGTGTCAATAAATAGTATGCATTTTCCAACAAAATATCAGTGGAATTTTCGAACCCCGTTTTTTCGGAACCGGCCATTGGGTGTCCGCCGATAAACTGGCGGCTAAGTCCAAGTTCGGCTGCCTTTTTGCAGATATTTCCCTTTACACTTCCAACATCGGTAAGAATGCAGCCAGGTTTCAACAGCGGTTTTAAGACGGACAGATAGTCTGTATTTTTTAGAACCGGCGCACAGAGAAAAATGATGTCGCAGGTGGAAAAACGCTCATCAATTTCATACCAGATAGAATCAATAATTCCTTCCGCCATGCCCTCATCAAGTGCCGGATTTTTTCTTCTGGAATAGACGTGTACGGACACATCCTCATTTTGTTTTTTGAGTGATCTTGCGATGGAACCGCCAATGAGTCCAAATCCGACAAAGCCAAGTTCTAAATGTTTCATAGCATAATAATCTCCATTCTTTGCAAAGTTAATAAACATAGTTTAGCACCTTTTTGGGTAAATTACAATTGCTTGACACAGAGAATGTGGATTCATACAATAGAAGTGAAAAAAGTTTACACAGAGCAAGGAGGAATTGACAATGAGTGTTTTGGGAGCATTAGAACCGGCACGTGTGATGCATTATTTTGAAGAAATCTGTGGCATACCGCATGGTTCGGGAAATACGAAAAAAATCAGTGATTATTGTGTTTCTTTTGCAAAAGAGCATCACCTTACTTATTTGCAGGATGAATATAACAATGTGATAATATGGAAAGACGGCATAAAAGGATATGAGAATTCGGCTCCGGTTATGCTGCAGGGGCATTTGGATATGGTCTGTGAAAAAGAAGAGGGCTGTGACATTGATTTTGAGACGGATGGACTTTGTCTGCAGGTGGAAGATGGCATTGTGACAGCAGAAAAAACAACGCTTGGGGGAGATGACGGTATTGCCGTTGCGTATGCTCTTGCTTTATTGGAGACGGATGAATATCCACACCCGCCGTTGGAGATTGTGCTTACGGTAGATGAAGAAATCGGAATGTTAGGTGCCACAGCTTTGGATACTTCACCTCTTCGTGCAAAAACGATGTTGAATTTGGATTCCGAAGATGAGGGGCATTTGTTAGTCAGCTGTGCCGGTGGTGTGACAGCGCAGGTGGAACTTCCACTTTCCTTTGAGACAGGCGATGGGGAGAAATACGTTATTTCTGTCAGTGGTTTAATGGGAGGCCATTCCGGTGTTGAAATTGATAAGGGGCGCGCCAATGCCTGTCAGATATTAGGAAGGGCTCTCTATGAACTGCATAAAGAAATTCCATTTTCTCTGTGTTCATTAAATGGTGGGTTGAAAGATAATGCCATTCCGAGACAGGCAGAAGCAGTTATTGTATGTCCGGAAAAATGGCAGCCTGAAATCAATACTAAGATTGCTGAGATTTCCTCTGAAATAAAACATGAGTTTTTGGAAACAGACCCATTGATTTTGGTGGAAGTAAAGAAGACTACAATCGTAGAAAAAGAATTGGCAATGACGAAAGATTCTGCGGATAAGATGATTACCGCCCTTCTTTGTCTGCCGGGAGGAATTCAGAAGATGAGTTTTCAAATGAAAGGACTTGTTCAGACTTCGTTAAATTTAGGAATTATGAAGACGGAGAGAGACCATGTTTCACTGTCATTTTCGGTGCGAAGCAGTGTGGAGTCGGAAAAGCGGGCGCTGCTTGAAAGGATTGCCTGTCTGACAAAAACATTAGGCGGCACGGTTACCACAAATGGAGATTATCCGGCATGGGAGTATCTGGAAAATTCACCGCTGCGTGATTTGATGTGCCGGATATTTGAAGAGCAATATGGCAGAGAACCTATTGTGGAGGCACTTCATGCAGGGGTGGAATGTGGTATTTTTGCCGGGAAAATACCGGGACTTGACTGTGTCTCGTTTGGACCGGATATGAAAGATATCCACACGCCGAAAGAGAGTATGGATGTGGAAAGCGTGAAACGAACGTGGGAATATCTGCTTGAAATATTGAAACAGTTGAAATGACAAAAAACGGTAAATCATCTAGGAAACCTATTTCCGTTGATTTACCGTTTTTATTATGTACGATTTACAGTTCGGAATATCCGAATCCGTTTACAATCGCATCGATTTTTTCTTTGTTTTTGCAGTGTGGACATTCACTTGGTGTGAAGGTGTTATAGTCCGGCAAATCCTCTGTTGAGAAGATGCAGTGGACAGGCTCACCGTAAATTTCTTTTGCTGCGCTGAAAATTGCTGAAATGCCTTGAATGATACCGCCGTAGTACTGAATGCACTCCAGACTTCTGGCGATGGTACGTCCGGTTGTTGCGGATGCTAAAAGAAGAAGTATGTTCTTTCCTCTTACCATCGGCTGTAAGTTGTCGCGGAAAATCATCTGTCCGTTTCCGTCAAACTCCGGTGTAATGACATACAGACTGTCATGCTGGTTTAATGACATAATACCGTTTTTGTTCAGTTCTTCTGCTAAGCAGGCACCGATGATTTCACAGCCGTCCATGCATACGATGGTGTCAATCGGTTTGCTGTACTGGTATTCTTTTGCCATTTCTCTTGCTACTTCATAAGCTTCCTTTTGGCGAACTTTTAAGGTGGTCATATCCATATAAAAATTAATGTGTGAAGATGTCGTTGCAAAATGTCCCGGAACGACTTTTAAATTAATTTTGCTGTTCGTTTTGGAAGGTACTTTGTATTCTCTGTCTAATAACATAAAAAATCTCCTTTCCCAGATTTGTAGATTATTTGTGTCGACTTCTATTTTATCATATTTTTCTTGTTACTTCCACTCTTTTTCGGTATAATAAAAGAAAAGTTCTTAATTTGGACGAATTGTTTTAGAAATTACGGAGGAAGGATTGCATGACATTATTCGAGATGATAAAGACAAGACCATATGAGATGCAGCAGGAATTTTCATGCGGTGTCAGAAGACAGAATGAAAATGAGGTTTTGGTTTCTGTCTGGCGGCCAAAAGCGAAGAAATGTCAGTTGGCAGTCATAGCAGAGGGGAAGCGGAAACTGTTTCCGATGTATCCGGCGAAAATATGCGGGATGGAAGATTATTTTACAGTTGTCTTACAAGCGGAGAATTTGGCAGACAGGCTTCAGGGAATGCCTTATTTTTTTGTGGCAGATGGTGAAACTTTTTGCGATTCTTATGCCAGAATGATTACCGGAAGAGAGTACTTTGGCAGACGTCAGGGAAAAGTGAGAGCTTGTTTTGATTTTCAGGATTTTGACTGGACAGGAGAAAATTGGAAAAAGATTCCGGCGCGTGATATGATTTTATATCAATGCCACGTCCGTGGATTTACGAAACATAAGTCGTCAAATGTAAAAAATCCGGGTACATTTTCCGGTATGGAGGAAAAGCTTTCTTATTTGAAAGATTTAGGGGTAAATACGCTGTTACTCATGCCGGCATATGATTTTAATGAATGTATGCATGATGAAAATGGCGTGGATTTAAAGAAAGTTAATTACTGGGGCTATACAGAGGATGCGTTTTATTTTGCCCCGAAGGCTGGTTATGCAGCAAAAGAGGGTGAACAGGCAAAGGAGTTTCAGAAGCTGATTAAAGCAGTTCATTCACAGGGGATGAACGTGGTGATGGATTTTTATTTTAAGGATGTTTCGCCTGAATTTATGCTGACTTGTATGCGGTATTATGCACTGCGTTTTCATATCGACGGTTTTCGGTTTAATCAGGAGTGTGTGTCTGTTGAATGGCTGCGACAGGACCCGGTTCTATCCCATTTGAAATTATTTGGTTATCACTGGGATGAATGTGGCTATGAAGCCGGTCAGGAAATGTTCTGCGAGATGAATGACCGTTTTTTGGTGACGGCAAGACGTTTTCTAAAAAGTGATGAAGGACAGGTTGAGGATTTTTATTATCAATTCCGCGAGCAGAAAAAAGGAGTTGCCATGGTTCACTCGATTACCGGGCATAACGGATTTACTCTGCGGGATTTGGTGTCTTATGATGTGAAGCATAACGAGGCAAACGGAGAAAAGAATCTCGATGGAACAGAGTATAACTACAGCTGGAATTGTGGGGCAGAAGGACCTTCGAGAAAAAAAGAAGTCCGTGAAAAACGTGCCAGTCAGGAACGAAATGCATTTCTTATGCTTATGCTTGGTATGGCATCGCCTAGAATTTTAGCTGGGGATGAATTTGGAAATACACAAAAAGGAAATAATAATGCATATTGTCAGGATAACGCGATTACGTGGCTTGATTGGAGTCTGTTAGAGAAAAATAAAGAATTATTTTCCTATGTAAAGAAGCTGATTGAGTTTCGTAAAGAACATCCTCTCTATCAGAGCAGACGGTATTTGACCGGTATGGATTCTGAGGGGCTTGGTGCACCGGATGTATCCTGTCACGGAGTAGAGCCGTGGAATGCGAGGTTTTCTTATTATAGCAGGGAACTTGGTGTTTTGTTTTTCGGTGGCTATTACGGCGGAAATTCCTTGTATTTTGCATTTAATTTTCACTGGGAGCCACATGTATTTTATCTCCCGGAAATTGAAAAAAATAAAGAATGGAAACGGGTATTTGATACTTCAAATACTATGGAAATGGCAGTGGATGGAAAGAAATATGAACTGGCACCGCGCTCAATTGCCGTTTTTGAGAATGTACCGGTTAAAAAAACTGCCGGGACTTCCGGTAAGAAGAAAATCCCGGCAAAAGGGCATAAAAATGCCTAAAGATTGTGGTTTTCCACGATTGGATCGAACAAGTCCAAAGAACAATGTTTGTCAGACGTAAAATGTTTACATGTTACGCAGGAAACATTGACATTGCCGGATTTGTTGCTGCAGCTACAGCAGTCCTTGACTTCATAGGCACTACAGTTTTTTGCTACCTCGCGGTAAGTTTGTTCATCTGCACGCATAATTGGCCTCCATTCTTTCACTACATAGAGTGAATTTTGTTACTTTGCAACAATGCTAGTATGAGCAGTTAGGAAGGATAATATACGAAATGATTGTATTGGAAATTGACAGCGTAAAAGAATTTATGCAGCATATGTTTCAGGGCAGTATGTTTGACCGTTTTCATCTGCGTTCCTGCGAGGTGACAACATTTGCCACGTTTCATATTGACGGCAGATGTTTTGATGATTGGTTTGACAGTGATGAAAAACGGACAGATGAAACCGGTCTGGTTACATGGAATATGATGAAAACATTTGTTTTTTCGTGGATAAAAGGAAATAAAGTGCCACAGAAGATGCTTTTTGATTTTTGTCATTACATGCCAAATGGAGATGTCGGCTCGATTCAAATCCGCTATGAAAAGGAAAAACTTCAGTTTGTGACCGGATATATGCAAAAGGAGTTTTCTCTGGATAAAAAAGGGCAAGAAGCGTGGGATGACAATTGTCTGCAATTTATAAAGAAACATGAAATTGTTAGCACTCAACTTTAATGAGTGCTAAATTTTTCTTGACATTCGATTGTGACAGCGTTATCATATCTGTTAGAACAAGATTGAATTACTAATTGGAGGTTGATAACATGACGAATGAACAAGGAAATTTAGCGATTAATTCAGAAAACATATTCCCGATTATTAAGAAATGGCTGTATTCAGACCATGATATTTTTATCCGCGAGGTTGTAAGTAATGCTTGTGATGCGATTACGAAATTGAAAAAATTAGATCTGATGAGTGAGACTTCTCTGCCGGATGATTACAAAGCTAAAATTGAGGTGGAAGTAAATCCGGAAGATAAAACAATTACGTTTACCGATAATGGACTTGGTATGACGGCAGACGAAGTGAAAGAGTATATTAACCAGATTGCTTTTTCCGGTGCTGCTGATTTCTTGGAAAAATATAAAGATAAAGCAAATGAAGAGCAGATTATCGGACATTTTGGTCTTGGCTTTTACTCTGTATTTATGGTAGCGGACTCTGCAGAAATTCATACCCTTTCTTATAAAGAAGGTTCGGAAGCGGTTCATTGGGAGTCTGACGGTGGTTTGACGTTCGAGATGGGACCATCCGATAAAGATACAGTAGGTACCCGGATTATTCTGCATTTAAATGAGGACAGTTACGAGTTTGCCAACGAATACCGTGTTCGTGAGGTGCTTGATAAATATTGTTCCTTTATGCCGGTTGAAATTTTCCTTACTAAAGCGAATGCTGAGCCGGAGTACGAGACGATTCCGAGCGAAGAAGTGACAGATGAAGATACGGTGATTGAGGAAATTGTAGAAGAGCCGAAAGAAGACGATAAAAAAGAGGGCGAAGAAGCAAAAGAGCCGGTTAAAAAGACCAAAATTTTGAAACGTCCGGTATCCATTAGTGATACGCACCCACTTTGGGCAAAACATCCAAATGAGTGTACCGAAGAGGAATACAAGACATTTTACCGTAAAGTATTTAATGATTACCGTGAGCCGTTATTCTGGATTCATTTGAATATGGATTATCCGTTTAACTTAAAAGGTATCTTGTACTTCCCGAAAGTAAACTTAGAGTATGAGAATGTTGAAGGTATGATTAAGTTATACAACAATCAGGTATTTATTGCGGATAATATTAAGGAAGTAATTCCGGAATTTCTGATGTTGTTGAAGGGCGTTATTGACTGCCCGGATTTGCCATTGAATGTAAGTCGTAGTGCCTTGCAAAATGATGGCTTTGTGAAGAAGATTTCGGATTATATTACGAAAAAAGTGGCAGATAAACTTTCCGGTATGTGCAAAACAGACCGCGAGAATTACGAGAAATATTGGGATGATATCAGCCCGTTTATCAAATTTGGCTGCTTGAAAGATGAGAAGTTCAAAGAGAAAATTAAAGATTATGTTTTGTTCAAAGACTTAGACGACAAATACAGTACATTAAAAGAGTATTTGGAGACAATTCCGGAGCCGGAAGTGGAAGCAGAAGTGGTTGAAGAAGGTAAAGAGGATGAGAAATCTTCAGAAGAGACAGAGGCACCAAAGAAGACTGTTTACTATGTTACCGATTTGCAGCAGCAGAGCCAGTATGTGAAGATGTTCCGTGAGCAGGATATGAATGCAGTTGTTCTTCTTCATAACATTGACCAGCCGTTTGTATCGGCATTGGAAGCCGGCGATGACGATGTGAAATTCCAGAGAATTGATGCAGATTTGACGGATGCTTTCAAAGAAGAAGGTGATGAGGAAAAACTGAAAGAAGATACTGAGACTTTGAAAGAATTGTTCCGCAAAGCAACCGGAAAAGACCAGTTAGAGGTTAAAGTGGAGAAATTGAAAAATGATAAAGTTTCTTCTATGATTACCTTGTCTGAAGAGGCCAGAAGGATGCAGGATATGATGAAGATGTATTCCGCAAATGGCATGGGCGGTATGGAACTGCCGGATGTCGGACAGACACTTGTTCTGAATGCAAACAATGATTTGGTCCAGTATCTGCTGGCGAACAAAGATGGCGAGCACAGCGATATGTTCTGCAAACAGCTTTATGATCTGGCAATGATTAGCCATCAGCCACTGCAGGCAGATAAGATGACAGAGTTTATTAATCGAAGCAATGAGATTATGATGCTGCTTACTAAGTAATGTAAGGTATTATGATTAGGAGAGCACCACCGGTGCATGAGAGGCAGGACTTGCTTTTTATGTGTCGGTGGGTGTCTTTGCTTATTTGAAAAAAATGACCAAAAGTATGAATGAATTACTTGACAAAAAAATTAGGAATGTGTATTATATATTCTGTCGGTTATACACCGTGTGCTTCGATAGCTCAGTCGGTAGAGCACTTCACTCGTAATGAAGGGGTCGAGGGTTCAAGTCCCTTTCGAAGCTTCCTTTATTTTGTTTACAATATACTATTTTGTATACTATTTTCGAACTGCCTGCATTTACAGTAAAGTGGATGCAGGCAGTTTCAATAAGAAAGGAGAAATAAATGGCAGATAGAAAATTTTCGCAGGATATGGCAGGCGCGTGGGGGCTTATGAGACAGAAAGAAAAAGTGCTCATGATTTTACAAAGTATACTGACTGCCATATTGTTAATCTTTATCATTATCGATGTGGGCATGGGGATGAATAAGGGCTGGATGTTAAAAACGGAGCTTGGAATTGTTATTGTGCTGTTTGTTTTAAATGCCCTGAAAGCCTATCCGGAGAGGAAGAAAGCAATCGTTTTTTATGTGCTGCTTACCTTGGCGGCGGTGGTTTGTTTTACACTCCAGTTTATATAAATGGAAAAATCTTGACAAACGTATGTGGATACGCTACAATACATGGTGATTCAAAGTATATTTTTGAACGAATAAAAAAAGAATTTAAGTAAAAAGGAGAAATCGTATTATGTTAGAAAAAATGCAGGAACTTATCGCAGATCAGTTGAGCGTAGATGCAGACAGCATCACAGAAGCATCTTCTTTCAAAGATGATTTGGGAGCAGATTCTCTTGATCTCTATGAATTGATCATGGCTCTTGAAGAGGAGTATGATGTTGAGATTCCTACGGATGATTTGGAAAGCATCAACACAGTAGGCGACGTAATTAATTTCTTAAAGAGCAAAGGTGTAGAGTAAAACAATTGCACATAACCTGATAAACAGGTCAAGATTGACACCAAGAAGGTTTGACATAGTCCGCTTCTCTTGGTGTCAATGTTTTAGAGTGCAATGTATACGCACCAATGATGAGAGAATGATGAAAGAAAGGCTAGGATAGAACTATGGGTAAAATTGCATTTGTCTTCCCCGGACAGGGAGCACAGGTGGTAGGAATGGGACAAAATGTTTATGAAAATTCAGCAGTGGCAAAAGATGTGTTTGAACAGGCATCTAAGGCAGTTGATTTGGACTTGAAAGCACTTTGTTTTGAAGAAAATAACGACATTAATATTACAGAATTTACGCAGGTATGTCTTCTTACAACCAGTGTGGCAATTATGGAAGAATTGAAAACCAGAGGTGTAAAGGCGGATGTGGCAGCCGGACTTAGCCTTGGTGAATACTGTGCGTTAGTAGCAGCAGGTTCTATGAATTTTGTAGATGCTGCAAAAGCAGTTCGTAAACGTGGTATTTTCATGCAGGAAGAAGTACCGGCAGGAAAAGGTACTATGGCAGCAATTCTTGGTATGGATGCTGCAGAGATTGATAAAAATATTGAAGAGTTTGATAAAGTTCAGGTTGCAAACTATAACTGTCCGGGACAGATTGTAATTTCCGGAGAGACTGAACAGGTAAAACAGGCAGCAGACAAATTAAAAGAGGCCGGAGCAAAAAGAGCCGTTCTTTTAAACGTAAGCGGACCATTTCACTCAAGCCTTCTTACAGGAGCCGGTGAAAAATTAGAGGCTGTATTAAAAGAACTTACGATTGAAAAACCGCAGATTCCTTATGTGGCAAATGTAGACGCTTCCTATATTACAGAGCAGGCAGACATTATGCCTCGTCTTGTAAGTCAGGTCAGCCATTCGGTACGTTGGCAGCAGTCAGTGGAAAAGATGGTAGAAAACGGTGTTGATACCTTTATCGAGATTGGACCGGGAAGAACATTGGCAGGATTTAATAAAAAAATTGCCAAAGCCATTGGCAAGGAACTGACTACATATAATGTGGCAACAATGGAAGATATTGACAAGGTTGTAGAAGCGCTCAAATAGTGCTTTATGAAAGAGAGGCAGTATGTTATTACAGGACAAAATAGCAGTCGTTACCGGTGCCAGCAGAGGAATCGGAAGAGCAACTGCAAAAGCGCTTGCCCGCGAAGGTGCAATGGTAATTGTTAATTATAATGGTTCCAAAGAGCGTGCCGACGAAGTTGTTTCTGAGATTGAAAAAGATGGTGGGAAAGCAAAAGCCATTCAGTGCAATGTCAGCGATTTTGATCAGGCAAAAGAATTTTTTGGCGGCGTAGTAAAAGAATATGGAAGAATTGATATTTTGGTAAATAATGCCGGAATTACAAGAGATAATCTGATTATGAAAATGTCGGAAGAGGAATTTCAGGATGTTATTCAGACAAACCTTGCCGGTGTATTCAATGGCATTAAATTTGTGACGCGTCCGATGATGAAACAGCGTCAGGGACGTATTATTAACATGGCTTCCGTATCGGGTATTATCGGTAATATGGGACAGGCAAATTATTCCGCTTCCAAAGCCGGTGTAATTGGTCTTACCAAAGCGACGGCAAAAGAATTGTCATCCCGTGGTATCACAGTAAATGCAGTAGCACCTGGATTTATTGCAACAGAGATGACGGACAAGCTTTCGGATGCGGTAAAAGAAGAAGCATGTAAAACGATTCCGCTCGGTGCATTTGGTACGGTAGAAGATGTAGCGGAAGCAGTTGTATTTTTAGCGTCTGACCGTGCAAAATACATTACCGGACAGGTATTGTGTGTCGATGGCGGTATTGCGATGTAACAAAATGAATGGAGGAAAGAATGAGTAGACGAGTTGTAGTTACCGGTATGGGTGCAGTAACCCCAATCGGAAATAATGTAAAAGATTTTTGGGAAAATGTAAAAAAAGGAACCGTTGGAATCGGACCAATTACGAAGTTTGACACAACCGATTACAAAGCACATTTGGCTGCAGAGGTTAAAGATTTTGATCCGACGATTGCGATGGATAAAAAATCCGCACGACGTATGGAAGATTTTGCACAGTATGCGGTTGTAGCTGCAAAAGAGGCACTTGAAGACAGTGGACTGGATATGGAAAAGGAAGATCCATTTATGGTAGGATGCAGCGTCGGCTGTGGAATTGGAAGTCTTCAGTGTGTGCAGAAAAATTATGAGAAAATTTTGACAAAAGGACCAAACCGTGTAGCTCCGCTTATGATTCCGATGCTCATTTCCAATATGGCAGCCGGAAATATTTCAATTCAGTTTGGGTTAAAAGGTAAAAATATCAACGTGGTAACAGCTTGTGCAACAGGTACTCACTGTATCGGTGAGGGATACCGATCCATTCAATATGGTGAGGCAGATGTTATGGTTGCCGGTGGCTCAGAAGGTGCGATTACCGAGCTTGGTGTTGCCGGATTTACCGGATTGAATGCATTGAATACAACAGATGACCCGAAAAGAGCTTCGATTCCGTTTGATGTAGACCGTGGTGGATTTGTTATGGGTGAAGGTGCTGGTATTTTAGTTCTTGAAGAATTAGAGCATGCCAAAGCACGTGGTGCTCATATTTACGCAGAAGTTGTTGGTTATGGTGCAACGAGTGATGCACATCATCTGACAGCACCGATTGACGACGGAAGCGGCGATGCAAAAGCAATTGAGTTTGCAATCAAAGATGCGGGCATCAAACCGGAAGATATTGATTATATCAATGCACACGGAACCAGCACACACATGAATGATGCATTCGAGACTAAGGCAATTAAACTTGCGATGGGAGATGCGGCTTACCAGTGTAAAGTTAATTCAACAAAATCCATGGTAGGACATCTGCTTGGTGCTGCCGGTGGTGTTGAGGCAATTACTTGTGTAAAATCTATTATGGAAAACTATGTACATGCCAATATTGGTCTTGTAAATCAGGATCCGGAATGTGATTTGGATTGTCCGAAAGAGGCTGTTGAAACAAAAGTTGATGTAGCACTGAGTAACTCTCTTGGATTTGGTGGACATAATGCTGTATTGATTTTCAAGGCATTTGCAGAATAAAAAACGGAAGGGAAAAACGAAATGTTATTAGATATCAACGATATTCAAAAGATTATCCCACACCGTTATCCGTTCCTCTTAGTTGACTGCGTCGAAGAGATGGAGCCGGGAGTAAGAGCGGTAGGATATAAAAATGTAACGATGAACGAGCCATTTTTTCAGGGCCATTTTCCACAGCAGCCGGTAATGCCGGGTGTGTTAATCATTGAGGCATTGGCTCAGGTTGGCGCGATTGCAGTATTAAGCCTTCCGGAAAACAAAGGGAAACTTGCCTTCTTTGGCGGAATCAAAAATGCCAAATTCAGAAAGCAGGTAATTCCGGGCGACCGTCTGCGCTTAGAGACAGAAATTATTAAATGCAAAGGACCAATGGGCATTGGCAAAGCAGTTGCAACAGTAGATGGTAAATTAGCAGCAGAAGCAGAAATCAGCTTTATGTGTACGGATGCTAAGTAAAAGGCGTCGAAATAATATAATTATGAAATAGAAAAAAGAAATTCATTTGTCTTGAGACAGGATAATGTTTCACATTATAGTCTCTCGCCAATTGAATTTCTTTTTTTCTATTTTAACTGTATTGTTCGACTGTGCTTTTGTAAAAGAGAGAGGGGGATGTGTCGCCAAACGACCAAATAATGCTTAACTAGTTTTTAGTGGGAAGTTTGTGCCAAGTGTTTGATGCTAATCTTTTAGGATTCCAGTAAATTAGTCGCAAAACATTTTCGACTAATTTACGGACCCTAAAAAACAACCATCAAGCACTTACCCCAAACGAATATCAAAAAGGTATCAAAAAGAAATTAAAAAAAATCTTACGATAACAGCAAAAAAGTGGTATACTAATAGTGTAGACAGAAAATATAAGCGCCTCTTATAGTCGTGGCGCAGTCGGCAGAAAGGATGGATAGACTTGTTTGAAATAGGAGACTATGTAGTGCATGGGAATAGTGGAGTCTGCCGGGTAGAATCGATTCAAAATATGGATGGCATAGATGGTGCCCCACAGCGCACGTATTATACGCTGGTTCCGATTTATACTTCGGGCAGTAAACTGTTTGTACCAACGGATGGAAAAAGAGTAGTAACACGTCCGGTTATGACGAAAAAAGAAGCAGAGACATTATTAAAAGAGTGGGACGAAATTGAGACACTCTGGGTAGAGAACGATAAGAAGCGGGAAGAGGTGTACAAAGAGGCACTCCGTTCCTGTGACAGCAGACAGTGGGTTAAACTGATTAAGACGTCTTATCAGAGAAATCAGGCCAGATTACAAAAAGGAAAAAAAGCAACAACAAGTGATGAGCGTTATCTGCATATGGCAGAGGATAATTTGTTTGGTGAATTAGCAATTCCTTTTGAAATGACAAAGGGAGAAGCAGAGGAGTATTTTGTAGCACAGATTCGTGGAGAGTAAATGAATTTATTATGAAAAAAAGCCGGTTCGCTTTTTCGCAGACCGGCTTCATTTTTTTTGTTATTTTGATTCAATTTCTTTTGTCATCTTAGCAATCAATTCTTTTACTGCTGGTACAACATCAGCAAGTGCAACTTTATCCTGTACAGACTTATCACGGCTGGAAAGCTCTACAACTGCATCTTTCATATTTCTTGGGCTGACTACAAGACGAATCGGAACACCAAGTAAATCTGCGTCAGAGAACATAACACCCGGGCGGACATTTCGGTCGTCATAAATAACTTCAATGTGTTCTTTCTGCAGACTTGCATATAATTCATCAGCAAAAGCTTTTGCTTCGGCATCGTCTGCACGCAGACAGCACAGGTGAACCTGCCATGGGGCAATGGTAATCGGCCATACCGGACCGTAGTCATCGTGATGTGCTTCACAGACAGAAGCAGCAAGACGTCCAACGCCAATACCATAACAGCCCATAATTGGATAATGGGATTCGCCATCCGCATCCAAATACTGCATATTCATAGATTTTGTATATTTCGTTCCGAGCTGGAAGATGTTTCCTACTTCAATACCGCGGGAAATGTGGATGGTCTTTTTACCACAGTGTGGGCAGATGCCGCCATCAACGATTTTTGCTAAATCCACATATTCGGCATCGACAACATCACGCTCCATGCAGAGTCCCGTGTAATGATATTCTTCTTCGTTGGCACCACAGGATAAATTATTTGTTCCCTGAAGTGATTTGTCATAAAGCACGGTGTAGTTGCCATTTACGGTAAGATTTACCGGGCCGATATAGCCGGCATTCAGACCACAGTCGCTTGTTATAACAGCCGGATGAACTTCTTCACCGAGATAGTTTGTTAATTTGGTTTCATTTACATCTAAATCGCCGCGGATGAAAATAACAACAAAATCGTCTGTCATATTTTTCTGGTAAACAACAGCTTTACACGATTTCTCCAATGGAGAATGAAGAAAATCACAGATTTCTTCAATGGTGTGAATGTTAGGTGTGTGAACTTTTGTCAGTGGTTCATCGGCTGCATCTTTCGCATTTTCAATAACCGATTCAGCAGCTTCCATATTTGCACGGTAATCACAATCGGAACAGATGGCAATCGAATCCTCTCCAATTGGTGTTAAGAGCATATATTCATGGGAAAGACTTCCACCCATCATACCGGAGTCGGAGGCAACGGTAACTACTTCCGGGATACCGGCACGTGCAAAAATGCGGTTATAAGCATCATAACAAATTTGATAATAACGCTCTAAGTCTTCCTGTGAAGTGTGGAAAGAATAAGCATCTTTCATAGTAAATTCGCGGACACGGATTAAACCGGCACGTGGACGTGCTTCATCACGGAATTTAGTCTGAATCTGATAAATCATAAAAGGATAACTGTTATAACTTTTTGCATAATCGCGGACAAGCTGAACGGCAGCTTCCTCGTGAGTCATTCCTAAGACCATTTTTGAGCCGTTGCGGTCGGTAAAACGTAAAAGCTCACTGCCGACACTTTCGTAACGTCCGGACTCATCCCACAAAGAGGCCGGAAGAGCAACCGGGAACAAAACTTCCTGTCCGTCAATGGCATCCATTTCCTCACGGATAATCGTCTCTATTTTCTGGCAAATGCGCTTTAATGGGGTGAATTGTGAGTAAATTCCCTTGGCTACATCTTTCATATAGCCGCCGCGCATCATCAGTGCATGACTTTCAATGACACAATCGCTTGGTTTTTCTTTGAAGCGTTCGCCTACTAATTTGTCTAGTTTCATAATTGTCATTTCCTCCAAAAATAAATTCGTACATCAAATGTAAGTGCTCAAAAACGATTTTGAACAATTACATTTATGTTAGCATTTAGCCGAGCAAATGTCAACTTGCACAAACCAAAAGAGAGTGGTACAATGTGCGTAATTTGGAGCGAATGCAGAAAGGATGAAGGAATATGTCATATCAGACAGCAATTTTTGATTTGGATGGAACGTTATTAAATACATTAGAAGATTTAGCGGACGCCGTGAATTATTCACTTAAAAAAAACAAAATGCCACTTTGTACAATTACGCAGGTGTGTCAGTATGTGGGAAATGGGATTGTAAAGTTAATGGAGCGTGCTGTCCCATCCGGGAAAGAAAATCCGGCGTTTGAACAGGCACTTTCGGATTTTAAGGATTACTATGGAGAGCATTGTCATGATAAAACTGCACCGTATCCCAGAATTCTTGCGCTTCTTCAAAATTTGAAAGAAAAAGGAGTTAAAATGGCGGTTGTTTCAAATAAAGCGGATTTTGCTGTGAAAGAATTGATACCGGTTTATTTCAACAATTTATTTGATGTGGCATTAGGAGAGATGGAAGAAAAGGGAATCCGCAAAAAACCGGCTCCGGATATGGTTAATAAGGCATTGGCAGAGTTACGGTGTGATAAGAAAAATGCTGTTTATATTGGTGATTCGGATGTTGACTTAGCGACAGCAAAAGCCAGTGAAATGGACTGCATTGGTGTGAGCTGGGGATTTCGGGGAAGAACTTTTTTAGAAGAGCATGGTGCCGATTACATTGTCGATAAACCGGAAGAAATTGAAAAATTTTTCAAATAAAAACAAACGAATAAAAACAATAAAATGGGTCACAATAGCATTGTAAGAAACGATTTATTTGTAGAAAGTGAGGATATTTCAATGAAAAAAATAGTAGTTTTTGCAATGCTTGTTGTTTGTTTGTCCGCTATGGTAACCGGGTGCGGCAATAAAAATAACAGCGCAACGGACCCATCTGCTTCCCCGGAAGCAACAAATGAAGCGACACAGACGCCAACGAATGAAAATAATAACACAGCAACGCCAAATGCGACGGATGACAACAAAAACGATGATAACGATTTATCGGATGATGTAAAAGACGGCGTGGATGATGCTGCTGACGGTGTAAACGACGTAATTGACGGTGTGGATGACGCCGTTGATGATGTGACGGGAAACGATAAAAATTAATAATGGGATGAAAAAGAAGCAGCAACGGGATTGACCGAAACTGCTTCTTTTTTGTACATATATATTTTTATGCGAAATAGTTAAGGTAAATGAAAAAAATGTAAAATATGTAGTTTTTTTGTCAAAATTTTTATTGCTTGGAATATATTGGTATGGTAGAATATAAATTGTTATAGGGAGTTTTATGGGATAAATAATTGAGGAAGGAGGATATTTTTATGGAACAGAAAAACGGAGCAGCAACAGCTTCTACCATTCTTGGTATTGTGAGCTTAGTGCTCGCTATCATCGGAGGAATTACCTTTGGTGTAATTGGTGCCGCAATTGCTTTGATTTTAGGTATCGTAGCAGTTGTTCTCGGTATTAATGCCAAAAAACAGACAGGAGGCACAAAAGGTCAGGCTGGTTTTGTCTGTGGTTTGATTGGTATTATCTTTGCTGTTATTTTTGCAGTAGGATGTTCAATTTGTGGTGCTGTTGAGTCCAGCAGTACCAAAACAAGTTATACTTGTTATGGATGCGTTGGTGGTTCCTGTTTAGTAAGCAGTGATGTTAATGATGCAGCAGATAGTTTAAATGACTTGAGCAATGCATTGAACGACTTGTCAGATGCTTACAACTAAGAGAACAATATAACCAAAATAAAGAAGGTTGCTGCTTAGGCAGCAGCCTTTTTTCTAAGGAGGAGAAAATGTTTCCATCAATTCATTTAGGATTTGCAGATATTCCAACTTATAGCACAATTTTTTTGGCAGGTTTTTTTATAGCCATTGTTATAGCAAGAAAAATAGCAGGCCGCTATCGTCTGGCCAAGGAGGATGTTTTATATGGTGCCATCTATGCGGCGATTGGTATTCTTATCGGCTCTAAACTGTTGTATTGTTTGACAAGGCTTCCGAGCCTGATACAGAAATGGGATGCAGTTGCGGCTGGTTTTGATAAAAATTTCATGCAGACACTGTTATTTTTAATGAATTATTTGTTTGGCGGGCTTGTTTTTTATGGTGGCCTGATTGGTGCCTTTTTGGGGATCTTTTGTTACTGTAAGCAGTATCATTTATCCTATGTTTCGTATATGGATGTGTTTGCACCATTGATTCCATTTGTTCACGGTATTGGAAGAATTGGATGCTTTTGTTCCGGGTGCTGTTATGGCATTGAATACCATGGCCCTTTTGCGATACAGTTTCCGTATAATGAGGCTGTTCCGCAATTAAGTCAGGTGCCGCGTTTCCCCGTGCAGCTTTTAGAGGCGCTTATGAATTTTCTTTTGTGTGGTATTTTGTTTTGCCTTATGAAGAAAAAGAATTTGAGAAATGGACGGTTGATGGGAATTTATTTGATTTATTATTCCATTGCCAGATTTTTGTTAGAGATGCTTCGCGGGGATAAAATCAGAGGAAGTATCAGCATTTTTTCCACCTCGCAGTTAATTAGTTTGATTTTACTGCCGGTTGGAATTGTTTTGGTGCGTGGAAAATGGGTGGAAAAGCATTGCAAGGAAGAAAAAAGTGGTGTATAATTTTCCGTAGAAAAATGCCGGCGGGACAGGATGACCGGTGAGAAAGATATGGAAGGAAGAAAATTATGTTAGATATCAAATTTGTAAGAGAAAATCCTGATGTTGTAAAACAAAACATTAAAAATAAATTTCAGGAGCACAAACTGCCACTCGTGGATGAAGTGATTGCACTTGATAAAGAGCGCCGCGAGACACAGCAGAAAGCAGATGACCTTCGTGCTCTTCGTAAGAAAAATTCAAAGATGATTGGTGCGCTGATGGGTCAGGGCAAAAAAGAAGAAGCTGAGGCAATGAAGGAAGAGGTTGCCGGTTATGCCAAAGAACTTTCTGATTTAGAAGCACGAGAGGCAGAAATTGCAGAGGAATTGAATAAGCGCATGATGGTAATTCCAAACATCATTGACCCGAGTGTTCCAATTGGTAAAAATGATACTGAAAATGTAGAAATTGAGAAGTTTGGTGATCCGGTGGTTCCGGATTTTGAAATCCCATATCATGCACAGATTATGGAATCATTTGATGGACTGGATTTGGATTCGGCACGTGACGTTGCAGGAAATGGATTCTATTATCTGATGGGTGATATTGCCAGACTTCATTCTGCAGTTATTTCCTATGCAAGAGACTTTATGATTGACCGCGGATTTACCTATTGTGTGCCGCCGTTTATGATTCGTTCAAATGTTGTAACAGGTGTTATGTCGTTTGATGAAATGGATGCGATGATGTACAAAATCGAGGGTGAAGATTTGTATCTGATTGGTACGAGTGAACATTCTATGATTGGTAAGTTTATCGATAAAATTATTCCGGAAGAACAGCTGCCAAAAACTTTGACCAGTTATTCTCCATGTTTCCGTAAGGAGAAAGGTGCTCACGGAATTGAGGAACGCGGTGTTTACCGGATCCATCAGTTTGAAAAGCAGGAGATGATTGTTGTCTGCAAACCGGAAGACAGTAAAATGTGGTTTGATAAATTGTGGCAGAACACCGTTGATTTATTCCGTACATTGGATATTCCGGTACGTACGTTAGAGTGTTGTTCCGGTGACTTGGCTGATTTGAAAGTGAAATCGATTGATGTAGAGGCATGGTCTCCACGCCAGAAGAAATATTTTGAAGTGGGAAGCTGCTCGAATTTAGGAGATGCGCAGGCACGCCGTTTGAAGATTCGTGTTGTCGGTGAAGGTGGTAAGTATTTTGCCCACACCTTAAATAATACGGTTGTTGCACCACCACGTATGTTGATTGCGTTCTTAGAAAATAACTTATGTGAGGATGGTTCAGTTAAGATTCCGAAAGCATTACAGCCATATATGGGCGGTAAAGAAAAAATTGAAGTGAAATAAAAATGACACAGTGTGGTTTTATAGTGAGACTGCACGATGACAGAAGATTCTGCTATCGTGTAGTCTTTGTTCTGTGATTTAAGGAAAGATAAATATAAAAATTTACAAAGAAAGGTGAGAGGAAATGCGAAGCAGCAAAAGGTATTTTGCACTGTTATTTCTTCTGTTTGCTTTGGCATTTGCCGGAGTGAATCAGACGAATTATGTGCAGGCAAAGGAGACGACACAAAAAATTTGTCTCTACTTAGGACAAAAGATTACTCTTGCGGATTTGCCGGAAGGGGAAGTCGTTTTAAGTAAAGAGCATGTGGTTGAGGTATCGGCAAACAAAGTTGTTACGACAATTGGTGCAGGTACGGTTACGATTTCCGTGAAAACGAAGGCGGAGACAGTTGACTATGCAGAAATTGAAGTAAAGAAAAATGAGATTCTTTCGGATTTGAGTTTTAACAGACAGTCGTTTACGGCACATCCTTTGGGTGGTGGCTCTTTTCAGCTACCGATACCGCAGTTTGAATCGATGACGTGTGTGTGGCAGGCAAGAACGCCGGAAACAGCCACAGTTACACAGGAGGGAATTATTACGCCGGTTCGCGCAGGCTTTGCAGAATTTTCTGTTACGGTTACGGATTCATATGGCGGTGTGTACTCTTTTGTGCTTGGTGTTGAAATTTTGCAGCCCCAATTTACAATCCAAAAGCAGAATTTAGCGAAGGGCTGTCAGACAACACTTTTGTTAGAATCTGTTGCAGGAAATCCGGTTGTTTATCAGACAAGGGATACTTCCATTGTTTCGATTGTTTCCTATAATCAGGCAGGAGTTGTAGTTAAGGCGAAAAAAGTAGGTTCTACTACTGTAGTGGCGCAGGTGGATGGCGTTCAGACCGAATGTGTGATTACGGTCACAAACCCGATAATGAAAAAGGCATATGGTTTTTATCAGAAAAAGAAAAAACTGGCGGTCAAGGTGACTGGGTTAAATGCAGAAAGCCGACCGGTCTTTCGTTCGTCCGATGTAAAAGTTGCTGTTGTGACAACTTCAGGAAAGGTGACAACGAAAAAGTATGGAAGTGCTGTGATTTCCTGTGAGGTCGATGGAAAGACAGTAAATTATTATCTGGCAGTAAGTACGAAAACGGCTGTCCGGGCGATGCGGTATGGTTATAAACAGATAGGAAAGAAAAAGTACAGTCAGGCAAGGCGGATGGATAAAAACTATTATGACTGCTCCTCTTTTGTTTACCGGACCTATCGTGCGGTAGGAAGATATCTTGTCTGCAAAACAAGCTGGGCGCCGGTGGCGGCGGACATCGGCCACTATTATGTGAGAAAAGGAAAGCGCATTAAGGCAAAGAAAAACTATTCTGAAAAGAAAATGAGACCGGGAGATTTGATTTGCTTTGGCGGCTCGAAGGCAAGAAGAAACGGACGGTATAAGCGAATATATCACATTGCAATTTACATTGGAAATGGTAAGACAATGGAGAGTAGTTCAACCTATAATAATGTTGTAATAAGAGACAGAGGCGTTTTTAAAAAGAGCGAAATTCCGGTCGTTGTACGCCTATAATTTGTAAAAAAAGTAATTGACGAGTAAAATATCACGTGATACAATAAAGTTCCTTTCGAAAGGAACAGCAAAAAGCAGTGTTTCTCATGCGCAGGGGAGGCACTGCTTTTGCTTTATCAGACAGCGTGGTGTTTGTCTGGTGAATCTAATTTCATTTTATCTGTTTATCTGGTAAATGAGAATCGCAGCTATTTACATGACATAAAAAGACAAGATAGGGAGGACTGTCTATGAATTTAAAAATGAAAAAAGTAATTGCATGGGTGCTTGTGTGCCTGTGTGTATATGGTTCGATGCCAAAGGAAATGGTGAAAGCCGCTTCAAACAGTACGATTTATTTTGTGCCGAAGGGGCAGCAGGGGCGGTATACGGACAATCTTGATGAAGCATTACAGAGTTGTTCATCACGTGGTGGAGAGATTATTTTGGAAAAAGATGTACATTATGATTTCCCAGATTTTATTTATTATGATACAATAAATAAGGATACTACTCTTGTAGTGTCGGAGGGCGTTACGTTGACAATCGGAAAAAAAGGATTGCGGATGAATGGAACTTTGCAGCTTCGCGGCGGAACAGTAGATTTGGAAAAATCGGAGGGGATTTTATATGGTTCCGGAAAGGTTCAGTTGTTAGATGGACGTGTGATTAAAAAATCATATTCCGTGAATAAAAATAACAGTTCCATTTGTTTGGAAGCAAAAAGTATTTTATACGGTCAGAAACTGAAAGAGGCACAGATTCCCGAGGATAAAGTTGAGTGGTCAGTGCCGGTTGAGGGAACGTGGCAGTTTGTGAAAGGAGACTTAGTCCCACAATCGGGAACATCCAATCAGGATATTGTATTTGTGCCGAAATATCCGATGACGTATGATTCCTTATTCTTTACAAAGAGTGGGAAAGTAACGGTAAATACTGTTATCCCAAGACGACAGGATGAAAAAGAAGTACAGACTTTTGCCGGTCAGAATTTAACGAAAATTCATCCGGACTTGATGTATGTAAGTCCGGTTACCGGTGAAAAGGTAGCAGGTGAATTTACCTTTTCTACGGATGCCAAAGAGTATGATGTTGGAAAACATGAGATATCGGGTGTGTTTTCGCCGCAGGATAATAATTATCAGTCGGTTACGGATATAGTGGTCGTTGATATTGTATCGGTGAAACCGGAGCAGGCAGCACCACCGGTTGTCCGCAATTATGGAATCTATGGGGACCGTTTGAATCAGATACGCTTCCTTGAAGGAAAATATAAAAATCCGAAAACGGGGGAAATCATCAAAGGAAGTTTTGAGTGGAAAGATGGCAGCCAACCATTGAAACTTGGAACCTGCGGGTACACAATGTTATTTATCCCGGATGGGAAAGGTTATGAAACTGTGGAGAGCGAAGTTTTGGTGGAAACACTGCCAAAAGAGATGGAGGAATTTGAGTGGCCATCGTGCTCCGATCTTTCCTTTGGTGAGGATTTGTCGAATTCTTCTCTTAGTTTCCAGAAAAACGAATATGGTATTTTCTTCTGGGAAGATGAGAAAGTTCGGCCATCGGTTAAAAATTCAGGTGTCCATGTTGTGTTTCGTCCGGCAGACACCATTCGGTATGACTGGAGCAAGGTGGCAGGGTATGATGAGAAGACAAAGACAATTACATGCTCAATTCCGATTACTGTGTGTCCGGTGAAAGGAAAACTGCCAACGATAAAAGCTAAGGAATGGAAAGAAGGCGAAACGGTTTCCGGATGCGCATTGTCGCTTGAGCCTGCGAAAACGGGAACGGTGACATGGAAAAATCCGGTGCAGAAAGCAGATATATCAGGCTGGTATCCGGTACTCTTTTGCCCGGCAGACTCCGATAATTATGACTGGAGCAGTTATGAGCAGGATGAAAAGGGAAATATCTGTATGCAGGTGTATCTTACTGTGGTACCAAAGCCGACGCCATTGCCAACGCTGACTCCAAAGCCGACGCCATTGCCAACGTTGACTCCAACGCCGGTACCGACAGAGAAAACATCCCTTACACCATTGCCGGAATCAGCGGAAGTACCGTGCACTACTCCTGTCGTACGAGAGAAAAATACATCCAAACAGGGCAGTAATGGAGTGGCGGAGACAAAACCGACGACAACTTTTATGATTACGCAGCTTGTATCAAAGACATCGAAGATTCAATCTCCGATTGTTCCGAAAACATCTATTTTGAAATGCAGCAGGAAAGGCAAACGAGTGCTGCTTCGCTGGAAGAAAAAGAAGGGTGTTTCCTATCAGGTTCAGTGGAGCACAAATGTTAAGTTTAAGAAAGCACATAAAAAGAAAGTGAAAAAGAATTACTATGTGATATCGAACAAAAAGATTGGAAAGAACTATTACGTGCGTGTCCGTTGTGTGAAAAAGAAAAATGGAGTGATTTATTATGGAAAATGGAGCAAGGTGAAAAAAGTATCCATGTAACGATTTAGAAATTTTCTGTTAGAAAAAAGCAGGGAACAATGATTTTGTGCGAGCACAGTTATTGTTCCCTGCTTATGTTTGAATTCGTTCTATTTTAGTATTTCATATCTTTTAAAATATCACAGAAGTCAAAGGTTGCAAAATAATCCTGTGGAGTTTCTCCGCGGCGAATCATCTGCACGCTGCCATCTTCTTTGAGAAGAAGCTCCGGCGATTTCAGTTTACCGTTGTAGTTATAACCCATAGCATATCCATGAGCACCGGTATCGTGGATAACCAGATAATCTCCGATGTCAATTTTTGGGAGCATACGGTCTACGGCAAATTTATCATTGTTCTCGCAAAGAGAACCGGTGACATCGTATTTGTGGTCACATGGTGCATTTTCTTTGCCGAGGACGGTGATATGATGATAAGCACCGTACATAGCCGGACGCATCAAATCACAGGCACAAGTGTTCAAACCAACATATTCTTTGTAAATATGTTTCTGATGAATACATTTTGTTACGAGATTGCCATAAGGTCCAAGCATGAAGCGGCCAAGTTCAGTAAAGATGGATACATCACCAAGTCCTGCCGGTACTAGAATTTTCTCGAACTGTTTGCGGACACCTTCACCGATTACCGCAATGTCGTTTGGTTCTTTGTCTGGCGTATATGGAATACCGATACCACCGCTCAAGTTGATAAATGTAATATTGGCACCTGTTTTCTCTTTCAGTTCTACTGCAAGTTCAAACAGAATACCGGCAAGTGTCGGATAATATTCGTTACTTACAGTATTGCTGGCAATGAAAGCATGAATACCAAAGTTTTTAGCACCCAGTTTCATTAATTTTTTGTAGCCCTCAATTATCTGCTCTTTGGTGAAGCCATATTTGGCATCTCCGGGGTTGTCCATGATGTCTGTACCGAGTTCAAATACGCCGCCTGGATTGTAACGGCAGCAGATGGTCTCTGGAATGCCGACATTCTCTGCTAAAAAGTCAATGTGAGTAAAATCATCCAGATTGATGTAAGCACCGAGTTTGCTTGCTTTTTCATATTCAGCAAGTGGTGTCACATTTGAGGAAAACATGATGTCATTATCATGAAATCCAAGGGATTCTGAAAGCATTAATTCGGTCAGAGAGGAGCAGTCAACACCGCAGCCTTCTTCCTGTAAAATTTTAAGGATAAATGGGTTTGGTGTTGCTTTTACTGCGAAATATTCGCGATAACCCTTGTTCCATGAAAATGCCTTCTTCAAAGCGCGGGCATTTTCGCGGATTCCTTTTTCGTCATAAATATGAAATGGAGTCGGATAAGTTTTTTCAATTTCCTTAACCTGATCCAAAGTTAAAATTGTTTTCTTTTCCATGGTGAAAATTCCTCCAAATGATGTAGTGGGAATTACTTTAATTTTTCGCCGGTAAGTAATTCGTAAGCCTCCAGATACTTGTCAATCGTTTTCTTGGCAACATCTTCCGGAAGTTCCCAATCGTGGTTTCCTTCATTTTCTTTGAGCCAGTCTCTTGCAAACTGTTTGTCAAAGGATGGCTGGCCGTGACCCGGCTCATATCCTTTGGCAGGCCAGAAACGGGAACTATCCGGTGTCAGCATTTCGTCACCGAGAACAATGTTCCCATTTTCATCAAGACCAAACTCAAATTTTGTATCGGCAATGATAATACCTTTTTTCAATGCATAATCTGCACATTTTTTATAAAGAGCGATGGTATAATCGCGAAGCTTTTCGGCATACTCTTTTCCTTTGCCAGGAAATTCTTTTTCCAGTACATCAACGCTTTGCTCAAAAGAGATATTCTCGTCGTGATCACCGATTTCGGCTTTTGTGGAAGGTGTGTAAATTGGTTCCGGCAATTTGTCGGATTCCTGTAAACCTTCCGGAAGCTTGATGCCACATACGGTTCCGTTCTTTTGATAGCTTGCCCAGCCACTGCCAGTGATATATCCGCGCACAATACATTCAATCGGAAGCATAGTCAGTTTGCGGCACATCATGCTGTTGCCATCATAGGCCGGTTGCTGAAAGAATTCCGGCATATCTTTTACGTCGGCAGAAATCATGTGATTTGGGACAATGTCTTCAGTAAGGTCAAACCAGAATTTCGACATCTGGGTTAAAACAGTTCCTTTTTTAGAAATGATGTTTTTCAGAATTACGTCAAAACAACTGATGCGGTCAGTTGCGACCATAATCAGACTGTCACCGTTGTCGTAAATCTCTCGTACTTTACCTTCTTTGATTGGTTTCCATTCGCTCATAGCGGTACCTCCATCTTTTATATGTTCGTCATTTACATAGTATAAATTTTTTTAACGAACCTGTCAACAAGGCAAATTAAATCAAATTCATTGTATTTTTAGGAAAAGGTGTTCGCAAATTTCCCATTCAGGAACGCTCCCGCTTAGGTGAACACACGTAGCGGTGCATGAGGGCATACTACGCCCTCTACGCACCGACGGTGTTCAAAATCCTTCATGGTGAAATTTGCGGACACCTTTTCTTGAAAAATTACAATTGAATTAATTTAGTCAAATCTTTCTTGATTTAAGTTACTGTCTGAAAGTGCATGCAACCTAAATTGCTGCCAAACAAAAAAAGAGTTGCATAGTTTTTTATTATTTTCTGAAAAAAACAACCATGAAGAAGAAAATTGGCAAAAAACGTTGTTTTACAGCCCAATTTTCTTTACTCAATCGGGATAATGCCTCCAAAATGCAACCATAAAGGACAAATTAAGGAAAAAGAGTTGTCTGGGGAGGAGATGGCAGGTGTGTGTCAAGTGTTTAATGCTAATTTCTTCGTAGTTCCAGTAATTTAAAAGAAAAACTTTGTAACTCGTGGGTTTTGAGTACGTCGGTATGTGGCACTGGTAGTTTCAGTGCCCATACCGCTACGCACTCAATTAGTGAGAACGCCCATGAGGTGCAAAATTTTTCTTTTAAATTACGGAAAACGAAAAAACGTTATTAAACACTTGACACCACCCACCCCATGATTTACTTGAAAAAAACAAATGTTTGCTTTATACTAATAACGATTGAGCAAAAAAGGCATATGTGCCGATAAAAGGCTAGTTTTAGAATGAGAGGTTTATCTTTATGAGCAATTACAGCGGCAGTGATATTGTAATCTTAGAGGGGTTAGAGGCAGTTCGAAAGCGTCCGGGAATGTATATCGGAAGTACCGGAACGAGAGGACTTCATCATATGATATGGGAAATCCTTGATAATGGAATTGATGAGCATCTTGCCGGATTTTGTAACGAACTTCATTTAACGTTGTTAAAGGATGGCGGCGTTGTTGTCGAGGATAATGGACGTGGCGTGCCGGTTGACATTCATCCGACAAAGAAGATTCCGACGGCACGTGTTGTATATACCGTATTGCATGCGGGTGGTAAATTTAATAGTGATGTGTATAAAGTTTCCGGTGGTCTGCATGGTGTGGGTGCATCGGTTGTAAATGCACTGTCAAGCCACATGATTGTGGAAATAAGACGAGATGGAAAAGTGTACCGGGATGAGTATAAAGATGGCGGTAAGCCGGTGACAAAATTAGAAAAAGGACTTTTACCGGTTGTGGGAACCTGCATGAAAAATAAGACAGGCACAAAAGTTACTTTTTATCCCGATGATTCCATTTTTGAAACGGTGGAATTTAAGCCGGAGACGATTCGTAAAAAATTAAAAGAAATTGCTTACTTGAATAAAAATCTCAAAATTGTTTTCAAGGACGAGCATACGGGAGAAGAGCAAACATATCTGGAGGAGTTTGGAATTCAGAGCTATATCAAGTACATTAATCGTGATACTGCGGTTCTCCATGATGATGTTATTTATATAGAAGGAAAAAGTGGAGACATTGAGGTAGAAGTCGCTTTTCAGTATACACAGAATTACAGCGAGCAGATTAACGCTTACTGCAACCGTATCAATGTGGCAGACGGTGGAACGCTGGTTACCGGTTTTAAAACGGCACTGACACGAATTATGAACCAGTATGCGAGAGAATTAAATTTCTTAAAAAATAAAGAAGATAATTTTGACGGAAAAGATATCAGGAATGGCCTTGTTGCGATTGTTTCCATCAAACATCCGGACCCGCAGTTTGAGAGCCAGACGAAAAACAAACTGGGTAATACGGATGCAAAAACCGCAGTGGATGAAGTATTTAACCGTGAGGCACAGCGTTATTTTGATAAAAATGTAGAAGTGTTAAAACGAATCCTTGAAAATGTACATAAATCCTTTAAGGCGAGAACAGCAAGTGACAAGGCAAGAAAAGGTGTGATGAAACAGCTCCTTGATGTGGATACCAAAAGTAAACTTGCAGCATGTTCTTCAAAAAAATCAGAGGAATGTGAAATTTATATTGTCGAGGGTGATTCTGCGGGTGGTACTGTTAAGACGGCGAGGAACCGAAGAACACAGGCGGTTCTTCCACTTCGCGGAAAGATTCTGAATGTAGAAAAAGCACCACTTGAAAAAATTTTGGTAAATAACGAAATTAAAACAATGATTGCTGCTTTTGGCTGCGGAATCGGTGAAAATTTTGATATTAAAAAACTTCGTTACGATAAAATTATCATTTTAACCGATGCCGATGTCGATGGGGCACATATCAGCACGCTGCTGCTTACATTTTTCTACCGGTTTATGCCCGAACTGATTTATCAGGGAAAAGTATACCGCGGTCTGCCGCCGCTGTACCGGGTATCGTATGAAGATAAAAAAGGTAAGAAAAAGAATAAAGTATCCGAATATTTGTTCAATGATTTTGAACTTGAAAAATTCCGAAAGACCGGGAAAAAGATTTTGGAATTGCAGCGTTACAAAGGTCTCGGAGAGATGGATGACACGCAGTTATGGGAGACGACCTTAGACCCGGAGAGCCGTATTTTAGCACAGGTATCTATCAGCGATACGGTAGAAGCCGATGAAGTAACTGATATTTTGATGGGAAGTAACGTTCCACCGAGACGACAGTTTATTATGGATGAGGCGAAATACGCCAATCTGGACATTTAACGGGAGGAAAATCAGATGAGTGAAGAAAATATTATACAGTTAGATTTTTCAGAAGAAATGAAAACATCTTACCGCGATTATGCAATGAGCGTTATTGTGGCACGTGCTCTCCCGGATGTCCGTGATGGGTTAAAACCGGTTCAGCGCCGTATTTTGTATGCTATGAAAGAACTCGGTTTGTCGCCGGACAAGCCACATCGAAAAAGTGCGCGTATTGTCGGTGATACGATGGGTAAATATCATCCGCATGGTGACAGTTCGATTTATGATGCGCTCGTGCATATGACAGAAGATTATTCACTGAATGCACCGCTTGTTGACGGTCACGGAAATTTCGGATCAATTGACGGAGACGGTGCGGCTGCCATGCGATATACCGAGGCACGTTTGTCAAAACCTGGTATGATGCTGTTGGATAATTTGGACAAAGGTCTGGTTGACTTTTTACCAAACTTTGATGACAGTGAAAAAGAACCGGCTGTACTGCCGGCCACACTGCCAAACCTTTTAATTAACGGAACAACAGGAATTGCTGTCGGTATGGCAACAAACATTCCGCCACATAATCCGACAGAAGTCATTGACGCTGTAATTGCGTACATGGACAGACCGGGAATTTCCATTGATAAATTGATGGATTACATTCCGGCACCGGATTTTCCAACTGGGGGAATTATTATCAACGCTTCCGATATGCGGGATATTTATGAAAAAGGAGAGGGAAAAATCCGTCTGCGTGCCCGTACAGAAATTGAAAAAGGAGATGCAGGCAGAACAAACATTGTTATCACGGAAATTCCTTACACCATTTCCGGAAATAAATTAAAACTCGTGGAAAGTTTAGCTGCGCTGGCAAAAGATAAAGTATTTGATGAGATTTATGATGTGCGCGACGAGTCCTCCAAAGAGGGTATTCGTATCGTTGTCGAAGTAAAAAAAGGCCGCGATATTGACAATCTTTTAAATGGACTTTATAAGAAATCCCAGATGGAGGATACCTATGGCGTAAACCTTTTGGCAATCCGTCCGACAGAAAATGGAACCGGACAGCCAAAAGTATTTAATTTGAAATCATTGATCGAGGAATTTGTTTTATTCCAAGAGGATTTGTATACAAGAGAGTATCAGTTCCTTTTGGAAAAGGCAAAAAAACGTCTGGAAATCGTTGAAGGGTTGATGAAAGCAACCGATGTAATCGATTTGATTATTGAAATTCTTCGTGGTTCTTCCTCCGTGAAACAGGCAAAGACGTGCCTTATCGAGGGAATTACGGAGGGAATCAAGTTTAAGAGTAAGGCATCGGAAAAAGAAGCAGCCACACTTTCCTTTACGGAAAATCAGGCGGATGCCATTCTTGCGATGCAGTTGAGCAAGTTAATCGGACTTGAAATTTTAAAACTTCATGAGGAAAATGATACATTAATTGCGAATATTGCAGAGTATGAAAAGGTTCTTTCGGACAGTAAAGAACTTTATAAAGTTATTAAGGGAAGACTTCGTGAATTTAAGAAAATCTTTAATTCGCCGCGCCGGACAAGCCTTATGGATACGGTGGCTAAAGCCTATGTTGAAAAAGTGGTTATTGAAGATTTGTATGTCTGCTTTGACCGCTTTGGCTATACCAAGGCAATTGATGCGGCTGCATTTGGACGGGCAAGCGAGGAAACAAAGAAAGACTTCAGTTTTGTACTGAAAATCAAGAACACGGATAAACTCTGCATTTTTACAGACAAAGGCAATATGCATCAGGTGAAGATGGAGAAAGTGCCAAGATGCAAGATGAAGGATAAAGGTACATTGATTCACTCACTGTGTAAAATGGAAAATGACGAAGAAGGACTTCTCTATGTCAGCTTTGAAGAATTGTTTGAGTCCATTTTGTTATTTGTGACAAAGAACGGTTATATTAAGTTAGTGTCCGGAGCGGAATTTGAGACCGGACGCCAGATGATTGCGGCGACAAAACTGGATGCGGACGATGAAGTAGTTGGTGTAATAATGCTTTCGGCAAGCGATGTTCTCACCGGAACAAAAAAAGTAATTCTTTTGACAAAAGACGGTCTTTCTCTTGGATTCCCGCTTAGCGAAGTGAGCGAACTCAAAAAGACAAGCCGAGGTGTAAAAGGAATTACATTGGAGAAAGAGGATACCGTTGCATTTGCAACGGTTGTTCATCCGGCTGCGGAAACATTTGAATATGAAGGAAAGACTTTAAATGCACGCAGGGTACGAAACCGCAAGCGTGCGGCGAAGGGGCAGAAAGCGAATTTGATGCAGAATACACTTACACTTGAATAAGAAAATGAAACTTTTTCAAATTTACGTTAATGTTTTTATGCCTTCGTCCGATAAATATAGTAAGAAACGGTAAATGCGTTTTAATATAATAAGAATGGAGGCGTTGTTTTATGAGAATTGATGCGTATATGCAGGTAAGCCAGATTTACCAGGCAAACAAAACCAAAAACGCTCCAAAGACAGGAAAGGCAGGCAGTCGTGATTCCTTAGAGATTTCCAGTTTCGGAAATGCTTATCAGGTAGCAAAACAGGCTGCGTCACAGGCATCTGATGTCAGAGAAGACAAAGTGAAAGAGATTCAGGCACAGATGGCAGCAGGAACCTATTCTGTATCAATTGAAGATGTCGCAGACAAGATGGCAGATGCACTGCTTTCTTAATGACATAGGAGGGTATACATTTGGCTAGTTTGATGGAGGAACTGATTCAGACGCTGGATGCAGAAGAAAAGTGTTATTCTCAATTGATTCCGATTGAGGAAGAGAAGACGAGGGCGATTATTGCAAATGATTTAGAAGCTTTGCAGGATATAACCGTCAGAGAACATGATTTGGTGGATGAGACATCTGCCTTGGAAAACAAACGGGAACGAGTGGCGATTGATATTGCTACTGTTCTTGGGCGTGACCCGAAGACGATTACACTTGAACAGATTGCATCGGTGTTGAAAAATCAGCCGGCAGACCAAAAGAAACTGCAGGAAGTGCATGACCGGTTACGGAGAACCGTTTCACGACTGCAGGAACTGAACAATCAGAACAAACAGCTTTTAAAAGAAGCAATTGATATGGTTGAATATAATATGAATGTGATACGAAGTACACGGATGTCTTCAGGAAGCAGCAACTATTCCAGTGATGCGTCCGAGGTGGCAGGTATGGCACCTCAGCATGGGATGTTTGATGCAAAACAATAACAGGCGCATGGATGCGATAGCCACCGCCTGTTTTGTTTTCGAGGACGGTTGTACTTTTTTTATAAAGAATGGAGATGAGAACATGGGTAATCTGATGACAAGTTTTAATGCGGGTGTTTCGGGACTTCACTCCGCACAGCAGTCGCTGACCGTTACATCGCATAATCTTGCCAACGCGGGAACCGTAGGCTATACAAGACAGCAGGTTCTTGTGACGGATTCTTTTTATCAGAAATCGTACGGAGTACATGACAATGTCATGGCGGTTGGTACCGGAACGACGATTTCATTGACAAGACAGGTTCGCAATACCTTTTTGGATGATCAGTACCGGCTGCAGGTTGGACGCCAGCAGTTTTATCAGGCGAACAGCAATGCGGCACTGGAAATACAAGATATGTTGGGTGAGCTGCACGGTGAAGAATTTCAGAGCAGCATTACAGACCTCTGTGGTGCGTTGAGTTCTTTGGCAACCCACGCGGACGATATTGTATATAAAGACCAGCTTGTAATGATGGCATCCCAGTTTATTGAGCGGGCAAAGGTATTGCAGGATGAGTTAAATACCTATCAGACAAGTCTGAACACGGAAGTAAAAAAACAGGTGGATACGATTAATGATTTGGTTGGAAAGATCAAAGATTTAAACCGGGAAATCCAGAAGTACGAGGCAACCGGAGAGCCGGCAAATGACTACCGTGACAAGAGAAATGAGTATTTAGATGAGCTCAGTCAGTACATAACATTTGAGACGAATGAGCAGCCGGATGGAACCATCACGATTTATTCGGAGGGCGGTTATCTTTTGGATGCGGTGAACCAGTATTTTCTTACAACAAAATACGAAAGTGACACCTCCAAACTTTTAAAACCGGTCTGGGAGACCGGTGAGAATTATTACCGCTATGACAGCCTAGAGTATTCCAGTGAAAATAATACGGATGTAGGCGGGCTTCGCGGACTTTTGGTGGCACGCGGCAGTTATGCGGCAACCTATGTAAATGTTCCGCAAAAACCAAAGGAAGAAGATTACAAAAATGGCGGCGTGCTGGATGTGAATGCTTATAACCGCGCTATGGATCAGTTTAATGATGATTTGGAAGTTTATAACAAAACCATCGGTGCTTCCGTTGTGATGACGATTCAGAGTGAATTAGATACTTTGATTCATGGGATTGTAACAACCGTCAATGATGTGCTCTGCCCGAACAAAGAGATTACAATCGAAGTTGAGGACAAAGATGAAAATGGCGTTGTGACCGGAACACATACCGAAAAAATTAAAGTACTGGATGAAGAGAAGGCACTGATTGGTGATGATAAAAACCGTACGATGGGAACAGAATTATTTTCCCGCCGTGGTGTGGAACGCTACACCAAAGAAAATGTAACAGTTGTAAATGATGATGGTACGACAAGTGTAGTGCCTGTTTACCGTTATCAGGAAGAGGATCCGTCCGATGTGTATACGATGTACACGACGAGCCAGCTTGTACTGAATCCGACTGTTGGAAGAGATTCTTCCACACTGCCGACGATGTACAGTGATAAGAGTGATGGTAAGAAAGGTTATGCAAATAATGAACTGCTTGGCATTGCGCAGGCGTTTGATGAATCTATTGGAACACTAAATCCAAATTCGCTGACAACATACGATATCAAACATTTTTATGAGGGTATGGTGATAGAACTTGGTACACAGGGAAATGTGTGGAATGGTATTATTGATAACCAGAATATCACAGTAAATACCATTGACAATGAGAGACAGAATGTAATGGGAGTTTGTACGGACGAAGAACTCTCCAATATGATTAAATATCAGCAGTGTTATAATGCGTCGTCAAGATACATTACGACAGTGGCAGAGATGTTAGAATATTTGATTGAACGGTTAGGAGGATGATGATATGGCATCAACATTTGGTTCTTTGGAAATAGCAAAATCCGGTATGATGGCATACAATGCAGCATTGCAGACAACGGCACATAACGTGGCAAATATTGAAACAAAAGGCTATTCCAAACAGACAGTAAATATGGTTTCGTTAGTTGGTAATAAAACTTCTGTAACAGTTCAGGGGTTCGGTGTAAATGTTGCAAGTATCACAAGAAACCGAAACGAATATTACGATACGAAATATCAGCGCACGCAGTCAACTTACAATTACTATCAGACACAGTCCCATTATCTGAAAGCATTACAGGATCAGATTTGCGGAAATGTAACCAGTGATGAGAAGTCAAGACTGACCGATGCATTTGATGATTTTTTCAGTGCGTTAAGTAATCTTAGAGGAAATGCCAATAACAGCACCATTCGCCGTCAGGCGGTAACACTGGGGGAAACATTTACTGATTATGTGCAGAATGTGGCAACCGGTTTGCAAAAACTCCAGGATGAGGCAAATACACAGGTGAAAACCTGCGTTGATCAGATTAATGCGTACGCAGAAAAAATCGTGGCGTTGAATAAACAGATTGACACAGTAGAGGCGTATGGCGGAATTGCGAATGACCTTCGCGACCAACGATCCCTTTTGATTGATGAGTTGTCCCAGTATTGTGATGTGGAGACAAAAGAAATCCCACCGGATAACGGCGTAGGTGAAAATCAGTTCTATGTTTATATCAATGGGGGAACACTTGTGGACACCTATAAAGTGAACGCACTGGTAACTAAGCAGAAAGACACCTATGTAAACATTAACGATATCACTGGTTTGTATGATGTCAGCTGGGCAGATGGAAGTACCTTCAATATGCATAGTACGGCAATTGGTGGACAACTTCAGTCGTGTATTGAGACTCGTGACGGAAATAATGCAACAAATCTTCATGGCGCTGTTGACTCAATTGCGAACAATGCCGATGGAAAACTTGTTCTTACTGTTACCGGAACAAACTGCAATGATGTGCAGGTGTTAAATATTCCGGCACATGATGGTGAGATTACTATTAATAACCGCACTTATGCGTATGATAATTTTGAAGTAAAAGTGGATGCGGCAGGTAATTTTACTTATGACTTTACGTTGAAAGGTACAACAAAAGCTGCTGATGCGAAAGCGCTTCAGATTGCTGTGGCGAATGGTTATACCGCGCAGGTTGGCGATTCGATTGACAACCGCGGTGTTCCGTATTATATGGCACAGTTAAATGAATTTGTTCGTACATTTGCACAGGAATTTAACCGTGTTCAGAATGGCGGTTATGATTTGAATGATAATCCGGGTGTTGACTTCTTTAATGCAACGGTCAAAGCAACCGGCGACAACTATATTTTCCGGGAGTCGGTAGACGGAAAAGACGCTTCCTTTACTTCGGAGGCGAAGAAAAATGCAGACGGCACCTACACCGGTTCTTACTATTACATGACTGCATTGAACTTCTCGATTACAAAGGAAGTTGCGGATGACCCGGGATTACTTGCATGCAAGGCAAAAGCAAATCCGGATGATAATGTAGGAAATGATAACGGTGATAATTTGCAGAAACTGACAGAAATCAAGGACAACTCGAAAATGTTTGTCCACGGTGCACCGGATTCCTTTATTCAGTCACTGACTGCACTGCTTGGTGTTGATGCGAAAAAAGCGGATACGATGGAAAAGAGCCAGAGCAATCTTTTGTATGCCATTGATACCAACCGTAAATCGGTATCCGGCGTAGATGAAGATGAAGAGGGTTCGGATATGATTGTGTTCCAGAATATGCTGTTTAACCAGTACAAGATGTTAAATGTGTTAAATGAAGTGCTGGATAAATTGATTAATGAAACCGGCGTGTGATGCCGATAAATAAAGTATAAAAAGATGAATTTGAAATTCGGAAACGGAGGGCTGACATGAGAGTAACGAATACGATGATGCGTAACAATTCCATGTTGAATATGCAGAAAAATAAGGTGGCATATAATAAATATCTGACACAGTATAATACGCAGAAAAAAATACAGAGACCATCGGATGATCCGACGATTGCGGCACGTGCCCTCAAATATCGTACAACTTTGGCAGAAATTGATCAGTATTTGACAAACATCAAGGATGCAACATCTTGGATGGGTGCGACAGAAACTTGTCTGAATGCAGTTAATAAAAAACTTACGGATATGATTGATTACTGTACACAGGCGGCTACCGGTACTTATAATGAGAAAGACCGCGCGGATATTGTGACACAGTTAAAACAGTTTTCAAAATATATCTATGAGCAGAATGCCGATGCGGATTATGCCGGACGTTATCTGTTTACAGGATTTCGTACCGATGTGCCGATGCTTTTTGATAAAGAGGAGACGGGGACTACTTATACGATTACAGAGAATATTGATATTAATACCATTAATAAATATCAGTATGTATATGGAGAGGCGTCTTACAATGCGGGAAGCAGTGCGGCGGACTATGCCAATCAGGCATCCGAGTTTGCAACGACGCACCGTGCACTTTTATCTTATGATAAATTAGATGATAACCAAACAGTAAAACTTACTTATACGGACTCGACCGGAACACAGCAGACAGTTACTGCAATTACGAAGAGTGTAGCAGCGGATACAAAGTATAATGAGCATCTGCACCCGGGAGCTGATGAGGTGTATTTTGTTCCGGAAACCGGTGAGCTTGTATTTGGTGACGATGTTTATGACAGTATTCGTGCCGGAAAAGATTTGAGCGTTGATTACAAGAAAACAGAATTTGCTGCAAAAGATGTGCGTCCGGAACATTATTTTAACTGTACGGCAGTGGATAATACAACCGGAGAGGTATCGAATTACCGCACAGCAGGTACTCAGAATATGATGTACCAGATTAATTTCAGTCAGACTTTGGTTGTTAATACAGAAGGCTGTGATTCCATTAATCTGGCAGTTGGCAGAACGATTTCTGATATTACAAATATCTGTAATGACTTGGATGTGATGGAAGCCAATCTGAAGTCTGTGGAGAAGCGGATTAATGACTGTGATGAAAATGATAAAACAACATTGGCCAATCTCAATGAGTTAAAGAGCCAGATTGAGACAGAGATTCAGCTTCAGAAGACGGTGCTTGGAAAAGCGCTGGGCTCTGCAATTACGACCTGCCAGTCAGCAAAAGATGAATTGAATGTGGCACTTGCTGACCATGGTTCCCGTTATAACCGTATGAGTATGACAAAATCGAAACTGGAACAGCAGCAGATTGATACAAAAGAAGCAAAATCCGATAATGAAGATGCAGATTTGGGAGAGGCTTATGTAAACTTCTCGGAGGCAGACCTTCTGTATCAGGCGACCTTGAATGCGACATCGAAGATACTCGGTCAGTCACTGCTTAACTTTATTTAATAAGGAGGAATTGGGATGTTAGTAAAAACAAAATTTTTTGGGGAAGTCGATTTACCGGAGGAAAAAATCATTACTTTTGAACGCGGTTTGATTGGGCTTGCTGATTATAAAAAATTCACGATTTTATATGACTGTGAAAAAGAGAACAGCAACATTTCCTGGTTACAGAGTGTTGAGGAACCAACTTTAGCACTTCCGGTTGTAAAACCATGGATTATAAAGGAAGATTATAATCCGATTGTTGAAGACGAGCTGCTTTCTCATATTGGAGAATTGACAGAAGAGAATCTTGTGATTTTAGTCACAATGACAGTTCCAGAACAGATTGAACAGATGTCAGTGAATTTAAAAGCACCGATTATTGTGAATGCTGACACAAGAAAGGGTGCCCAGATTATCTGTGAGAATAACGATTATGAGGTGAAATACAAAATATATGACATCCTCAATGAGAAAAAGGAGGAATGTTAATATGTTAGCCCTGGCAAGAAAAGTAAATGAATCTATTATTTTAAATGATAATATTGAAGTCACTGTTTTGGAAGTAAAAGGGGATCAGGTGAAAATTGGTATTAACGCACCAAAAGATGTTCCGATTTACCGCAAAGAACTTTTTGTACAGATACAGGAGGCAAATGCAGCGGCAGCCAATACGGTAAATCCGGCAGCACTTGGTGAGCTGTTAAAAGACAAATAAATAGGACAAAAGAAGAAGCGTTTTACGAATTTTAGTAAAGGGGTTAATTTTTTTAAAAAGATAGCCGATATTTACTTTAAGTTAGGGAAAACGTTTCTTTTTTATTACACACGGAGGTGTTATTATGGATATGGAAAGTATTAGTAGTGTTAATTCAAATTATAGCTCGACAGAGAGTGTTAAGGTTAAGCGTGCACCGGTTGAAAGTGCACATACAGCAGCGCAGTCTGTTTCCGAGGCTTCTTCTGCAGTTGTGAGAACGGTATCTGAATCCGGAGAAGCGACGAATCAGAACCGTGGAAACAAAGAGCATAACCCAAGCGAAGCAACGATTGACGATGCGGTAAAAAGCGCAAACCGCCGTATGGAGCATACGCGTTGTGAGTATTCGTATCACAAAGAGACAAATCGTGTTTCGATTAAAGTGATTAATGAGGATACCGATGAAGTCATCCGTGAAATTCCACCGGAAAAATCTTTGGATATGCTTCAGAAGATGTGGGAGATGGCTGGTATCTTAGTAGATGAGAAAAGATAGGAGGTACCACTATGGGAATCAGAATGAGTGGATTATTATCCGGTATGGATACAGAGGCAATTGTAAAAGAATTGATGTCCGCCCAGAGTATGAAGAAAAATAAAGTAGTGAAGGCAAAAACAAAACTAGAGTGGACACAGACTAAATGGTCAGAGTTGAATACCAAGCTGACAGGTCTTTATAATAATTTTGTGTCTAAAATGCAGTTATCTACTGCTTATAAGACAAAGAAAACAACAGTTTCGGATGCGACAAAGGCAAGTGTTGCAGCGAAGACAGCTGCTGCAAACGGAAGTTATTCGATGAAAATTAAAAACATCGCAACTTCCCAGTATCTGACCGGTGCTAAAATTGATGCATCTGCATCGGATAAATTGGCAGATATTGATTCTTCGCTTTTGAATAAAGAAATCAGTATTACAGTTGGTACCAAGACAACAAAGTTTGCTGTTACTGCAGACACTACATTAAAAGACTTCACGAGTGCTTTGCAGAGCGCGGGCTTAAATGCAAATTTTGACGATGCACAGAAACGTCTGTTTATCAGCAGTAAAGAAAGTGGTCTTGAAAATGCTTTTTCTATCACGACATCTGGTATTACGGATGCGGAGGTGAATGGCAGAAAGGCACTTTGCGATGCGGCCGGTTACAGCAGTATGACAAGCAGCAATAAGAAACTGTTTGATTCTGCAATGGAGAAACTGCAGACGTCGGGTGTAGGAACCGATGATTATAACAGTGCATTAAATACGATTGCAAAGCTTTCCTATGAGACGAAGAAAACGTCAGCGGAAAATGCTGCGACGACTTACGTAAAAGCAAAAATTTACAGTGAGAAGTATAGTGAGTATGAAGAAAAGGCAAAAGAGAAGTTAAAAGACACCTATTTTGAAGAAGATGGCAGTCTGAAACCGGGTAAGACACAAGAGGCTTATGATGCAGCAGTGGCAAAACAGGCAGATGCTGATACAACTTCGTATGTTGGAACGCAGTTAAATGATAGCGATGTGAAGCTGCGAATTAATGAAGCAGCTTTTTCCGGCAAGACGGAAGCGGATATGGCTGATTTCAGTGAAGAGGCAGTAAAGAAATATTATGGTGAAACGGTAACTGCCTTTACCGGTATGGATGGCGTAGATGAGGAGAGCGAAAAAAAACGCCTTACTTCCTATGTACAGGATTATGCTTCTATTTCTGACCGTGATGAGGTTCTGGCAGGTTCCGCCTTATCCGGACTTGGTATGGCTGATATCGCAGTCGATGCAGATGGAAATGTTACGGTTAATGGTGGAGCAAATGACAGCAGTAATTCCACGATTCCAAAGGGGATGGCGTTGATTGAAGCTTCTGACAGCAAGATTATTTTGAACGGGGCAGAGCTTACATCCTCTTCAGCCGTTGTTTCGGCGAATGGATTGGATATCACACTGACCGGATTGACAAAAACAGATGAGCCAATTACTTTCTCTGTAACAAATGATACGGAGAGTGTTTATAATTCCATTAAGAGTTTTCTGAAAGAATATAATTCTGTAATGAAGGAAATGAACACACTTTACAATGCGGATTCTGCCAAAGGTTATGAGCCATTGACCAGTGAGGAAAAAGAGGCAATGTCAGATGACGATGTGAAACTTTGGGAGGATAAGATTAAAAACTCCCTGCTTCGCAGTGATTCAACATTGAGCAGCATTATGAGTTCAATGCGTTCAGCTATGATGTCAACAGTTGAATATGATGGCAAAACATATGCACTTTCCAGTTTTGGTATTATCACATCAACGGATTATACGGAAGGTGGTCTGCTCCATATTTATGGAGATGCGGATGATTCTGTATATTCAGCAAAAGATGATAAACTAAAAAAAGCACTTGATGAAGATCCGGATGCTGTAATTGCAACATTGACCGGTGTTTTTGGTAAACTTCGTGAGACTATGAGCCAGAAGATGTCGGCAACGAAATACAGCAGTTCCTTGACTTTCTACAATGATATCAAGATGAAGAGTGATGTGAAATCGTATGACGATGAGATTGAGGACTGGGAAGACAGACTGGCAGAGATGGAAGACAGTTATTACAGCAAATTTACAGCAATGGAAACTGCACTTGCGAAACTGCAGTCACAGCAGAGTTCTATGTCAAGTCTTTTTGGTAATTGATAAAAATAAGGGAGAAGTTTGAGTATGAATCAAAATACGATTAATGCATATCAGCGGAATGCTATTTTGACGGCATCGCCGGCAGAACTTACGTTGATGCTTTACGATGGGGCGATTAAATTCTGCAACATTGCAATTGTGGCAATTGAAAAGAAGGATATGGAAAAGGCGCATGTGAATCTGAAAAAAGCACAGGCGATTATTTCCGAACTCCGCGTTACACTTGATCATAAGTACTCGGTGTGGGAAGATTTTGACCGCGTGTACGATTATATTTACAGACGTCTCGTAGAGGGGAACATGAGCAAAGAGATTGATGTGATTGAAGATGCTCTGAAGTATATCCGTGAGATGCGTGACACTTGGAAGGAAGTAATGAAGAAAGCTGCCGGTGCAAAATAACCGGCAGGACAGATGTGAGGGGATGCCAATGAATTCAAACAATAGTGTCTATGTGAGAATGATGGTGGATGTGCTGAAAAGAAAAGAAAAAATTTTGCAACAGATTCTGGAACAGACAAAAGAACAGGAAGTAATTCTAAAACAGGAGGACGTCGATTACGACCGTTTTCAAGAACATTTAGATGAAAAAGGAAGACAAATCGATGAACTGAATCAGATTGATGAAGGTTTTGATGCTCTGTTTAAGAAGGTTGAAAAAGAAATCACGGTTCACAAAAAAAACTATTTGACAGAGATTGTTACGATGCAGAAATTGATTTCTGCGGTATCGGATTTGGGCCTGCGGATTCAGGCACTGGAAGCGCAGAATAGTGAACGTTTCAAAATCTATCTTGCGTCAAAGCGCAAGCAGATACATGATTATCATGTGAACAGTCAGACGGCATCACGTTATTATCAGAATATGGCAAATTCACATCGACCGGAGCAGTCGTATTATTTCAATGAAAAGCAATAAGTCATTAGACAGACTAGGACAGGTCTTATTCACCTGTCCTAGATTGTTTTATGAAGGGAGAAAATAAATGGATATAAAGGGAACCATCCTGCGGGCAAAAGACGGTCATCCGGTTCCGGTTTTAGAAAGAGATGGACTTAAAAGACATCTTGGAAGTATGTATGATGGAGCGGTTGCGGCGTCATGCTAGTGCGAAAAAGTGGTGTCAAAACGGACGGAAAATATCATTTTGTTTGGCATGGGGGACTGCCGGATTGTGTTGGAACTTATCGAAAAGGTGCCGGGGCAGATATTAGTTTATGAGCCGGAAAACTTAGTGTTTTCACAGATGCAAACAAGTAATCTGTATAAAAAAGCGGTGAAATGCCGCCGTGTGAAAATTTTTCAAGCATCCGAATATGCTAAATTTTCTTGTACTGCAAAAGATTTACTGGATGATGACTGGGTGGAAGAAACGATGCTTGCGCTGCATCTGGGTTATGTGGACTGGTATGAGGAAGAATTTTTGAAAGTGCAGGAAATCTGTCAGAAAATATGTGATGATATTACTTTTATGAGAGCACCGCTAAAGCGTTTTGCTGTGGCGATGATACAAAACCAGATTGCGAATTTCCCGAACATGACAAAAGAGTTCCATTAAGGCGCCTTTACCGAAAGGAAAATGCAGATATTTCGGTTATTTTAGTGTCTGCGGGACCATCGTTAGAGAAGAATGTGGAAGATTTAAAAGAGGCGAAGGGACATGCACTGATTTGGTGTGCGGATGCTGCATTGCCGACGCTGCTTTCTCATCAGGTGATACCGGACTTAGTTGCTAGTGTGGATGCGGGAAAAGGTTTATTTTGTTTTGAAGATGAGAGAAGTAACCTGATTCCTGTATTAGGGTCTTCCAATACAAGAACTGAATTTTTAAACCGTAATACCGCAAAGAAAATCTGGGGATTTGACCATGAGCAGATTTTGATGATGCAGAAACGTGCAGGAATTGGCATATGCATCTGATGGTTCATCTCATACAAATGGGAAAAAAGAATATTATGGAGACGCGAGCGGAATTGAAACAGACGGTTATTATGGAGATAAAGTGTATTCCCGCATGGACTGGCTGGAATTTAAAGACTGGTTTGAGAAGATGATTGCCCTTTACCCATCGATTACTGTGACGAATGCAACCAAAGGCGGTTTGCTTTTATCAGAATGAAATTGCAGACGGCATGGACTTGTTTATGGCAAATGTAGCAAAACTTGGTACAAATAGGAGCACAGCCCCATTGATTAATCCGATTTTTGATGCGATTGAGCGGGCAGATTATACATATGCAGCGGATCTTTTGTACCATGAAATACAGGGTGAATAAAAAAATAAAAAAATTTTAATTTAGGGGTTAAGTATGTTGATGTCTATCCGATATATATAGTGTTAGGAAGATAATACACTTCCAAACAGACGATAGTAACGAGCGGAGCGGGCGAGAAATCATGGCAGGGCCCGCTGTGATGGAAGCTACTCCTCTCGATATTATAACAAAAAATTAAAAACAAACCGCAAAAGGAATTGCGGTGTATTACAAGGAGGTAATCATTATGATCGTACAACACAACATTACATCAATGAACGCTAACAGACAGTTAGG
>NZ_QUDR01000039.1 GCF_003477605.1 Clostridium sp. AF37-5 | reverse complement strand
TGGCAGGAAAAATTTATATTTTTTCAATTGTCTACTTGACGGGAAGCAGTTCACTGAGACAGCCCCTCTTTTTGTACACATTTTTAGTGGATGTGCTTTCAGAGCCGTCCCTGACAATACCAAGTGATTCAAATTTGTAACCATCTGGTTTTACCACATCGCTGTCATCGATATGAATCACGGGGGCGGCAGGTACCCAATTTCACACCCGCTGAAGGTAAGAAGCAGCCGCAGTTTGTCAACGACATCGGTCAGCAGGCAGCTTCCAGAAGCCAGCATGCCGTAGGTAATGTCAGCAGTGAATTTCTTTTCCGGTTTTGAAAGGCACTTTGAAATTTTATTTGAAAAAGTTAAAATTTTTCATTTTATTTGGTAAGTATTTGATGTAAAATAAGTCATGAGGAATCCCCTTTCTTTTTGTTTAGTGAGATTTTTGTTTGGTAGCTTAATTTTACATCAAAATGAAAGAAGATTCCTTATATTTTTGGATATTTTAGAAACTTGTTCGCAACAACACATAGAAAATAATGTGGTTGTGGATAAAAATGGGGGGAAACTCAAAAAAACTCAAAAAACAAAATATTTGTTGACAAAGTAAGAAAAAAAAGATACAATCAAATCAAGTTTTTAAAAAGTGTAAAAGGAGGAGAAAGCGATTAAGGTTTGGGGAGATTCAAAAGACAGGGAAACCGCATTGCTGGACGATTCCATGCGGCGGGTTACATATGGGGAACTAAAGCAAAGAATAATCGACGTGGGTAGACATTTGAGCGTTAGACAGCTAGTCGTAATAGAGATGGGAAACAACATAGAATCTGTTGTTTTTTATCTTGGGTGTTTGTTTAAAGGAACTGTAGCTATTCTTGTACATGAGAATCTTTCAGAGTTTGAATTATCCGAGTATATTGAAAAATTTCAACCAGAATATTTGTTTTTGTCAATCAAAGCAAACCAATTGTTTTTGAAGAGAATTGGCTATCAAGTAGTAGAGATTGGTAACGAACGAGTCTTATTTGAAAAAAGAGTGAAGGTGTCAAAAGAGATTCATCCGGATTTGGCAATTCTTTTACCGACTTCGGGTACTTCGCGTATTTCCAAATTAGTTCGTATCAGTAGAAGAAATCTGCTTGATAACACAAAAAATATCTGTCGTTCATTAGCGATTGAGAGTGCGGATGTTGCGATAACGTCGTTGCCACTTTCCTATACCTATGGTCTTTCCGTGTTGAATACGCATTTGTTGAAACATGGGATGGTTTTACTTACGGGGAAAAGTGTAGTTCAAAAAAGTTTTTTTGAATTTGCAAATGCAAATGGTGTCACGAGTTTCGCCGGTGTGCCCTACACCTATGAATTATTAGAGAAATGTGGACATTTTAGAAAAAGTAATTCCATAAAAAAATATACGCAGGCAGGTGGAAGACTTTCGCGGAATTTGTGTGATAAATTTGCAAAGTATTGTAATGAAAATGACAAGTCGTTTTCAATTATGTATGGTCAGACTGAAGCAACGGCAAGGATGACTGTGCTGCCATGGACAGAGATGCAGCGAAAAAAGGGTAGTGTCGGCAAGGTGCTCTGTAATGGGAAATTATGGATTGAAGATGGCGAAGTATGTTATGCCGGAAGAAATGTAAGTATGGGATACTGTTATGGGATGGATGACTTGTCACGAGGTGACGATAATCAGGGAATTTTAAAAACAGGAGATTATGGTTATTTAGATGAAGAGGGATACCTTTATCTGACAGGACGCCGTGATGATTTTGTGAAGTTGTTTGGAAAAAGAATTAATCTGAATAGTATTGAGCGAATGGCAGATGAACGGTTTGGAATTGATATCATTGTCAGAGTTGAGGGGGATGGTATCATGATTCTTTATGAAGAAGAGTGTGAAGAAAAAATTCGGCCGATTAAAGACCGGATAAGGAAAGAGATACATATACCGGAAAAATGCATCAACTTTAAAAAAGTTGCCGCTTTCAAGAGAAACCGAAATGGAAAAAGATGCAAAGGGGAAAGTTATGGAAACAACACAGGATAAAGTAGTCAAAATGATTATGGAAGCGATGGATTCGGAAATTTCGGAAAATGAGATTCGAGAGGATACAAATTTATTTGAGGATTTGGAGATTGATTCGGTTACAATTTTAGATATTGTAAGTCGAGTTGAGGAAGAATGGGAAATAAGTCTTACCGATTACCCAGAGTTATTGGATGAAATGGAGACGGTAAGTACATTTGTGGCTTTTTTGGAAAAAATCAGTGGGGGTGAGTAGAAAATGAATCAAAAGAAGATGGCAGAATACGCCTATCAAAAGGTGCCATTTTATAATAATTTATGTGATAAACCGGTAACTACATGGGAAGATTATCCGATTATTGATAAAAAGATGGTTTTAGAAAATAAGGATTCTTTATTTTCACCGGAATATATGATGCAATATTTAAATGGTCAACTTGAGCGTGTTGTTACATCAGGTTCGACTGGGGAGTGTTTGGAAATATTTTGGGAAAAAGGGCAAAATATAAAATCATTAATACCTTTGTGGAAGAGACGGAAGGAATATTATGGTGTTTTGCCTAATGATAAAAGATGTTACTTTTTTTCTAACAAAATATATAATGGGAAAGATATGGACTTTGAAGAAACAGAAACAGGACTTGGCTTTAACAAATTAAATTTAACAGAAGAAAAAATCATAAAAATATATAATAGGATTGTTGAATTTAGTCCAACTTGGATGATTGTTCAGCCTTCTGTGATTTTGTTATTTATTAATATACTATCAAAGAAAAAAATAAAGCAACAACTATCTTTGAAATATATTGAATTAACAGGAGAAAGAGTTACGCTCCAAACTAAAAATACGGTTAAAAAATTTTTTGATTGTAAAGTGGCTAGTCAATATGGGTGCTATGAAATAAATTCAATTGCATATGAGTGTCCATGTGGAAATATGCATATTGTTTCAGAGAATGTATTTATTGAGAGTGTTGGGCAAAATGAGCTATGTGTGACATCATTACATAATAAGGTAATGCCTTTTGTTAGATACAAACTTGGTGATAGAGGTCAAATACTTACAGATAAAAAGTGTTTGTGTGGAAGCAGGGAACCTGTTGTTGAGTTGAATATGGCACGCGATAATGATTGGATATATAATTCGGATGGAACGAGATGTCATAGTGACTTATTCTATAATGTTGTTAGTAAAATAAATTTCAAGTTGGAACAAGTTGTTATGCAATATCAGATTGTCCAAATTGATTATAACGTATTTGAGGTATATTTGGTTGTTGAGAATGATTGCGAAAAAAAGTTCATTGAGGAATTGTTTGTTACTTATTATGAAAAATATCAAGCAAAAAGTACGTTCAAGTTCTTTTTCCTTGATTGTTTATATCCAAGCGAAAAAACTGGTAAGTTGGCTTGGTTTATTTCTAAAGTGAAAGGTCGTGGTAGTATGAGTTAAATAAAAAGTTATTCTACAGAATATGACGATTAGAAAAGAAAAATCAGAGAAAGAAGGAATAGGAATGTTGATTAAAAATGTTGTTAAAAAGGTATTAAGTGTTTTCACAGTAATAAGTATGATTGGATTTATGTGTGAGCAGAATATAGATTCATATGCAATTGAAAAGAATGCGAAAAATAAGTATCAAGATTTAATTATATCAAATGGAAGAAATCTTTGCGACAAATTTAAATCTGATAGTGCATTATGCAAAAAATTATTGTATGATAAAGAACATGATACAGGCATATTAGATGAAAAAAAAGAGCAGATGCTAAATGAGATGGGAATTATGGATCAACAGTTAGTTTCTATGGATAAAAAAACCATAGATAGTATTGAAAATCATGAAATTATTTCAGCTGTAAATGTGTATTATCAAGTCAATAGTGAGGGATTATTAGAAAAAATTTCAGCTGATGAGATTGATGAAATTGCATCTCAGACATATGAAAATGAAATAAAAAAAGTCAAATCAGATTCAATATTGAATAAATTATGGAATAGTAAAGCCAAGGCTGCAGATAGAGCATATAACAATTCTAGAAATGATGTAAACTCAGGAGTTTTGCAACAGGGGATTATTGTGTCAACTTCAAACCAAAGTGGTGTGCTACGAGTGTGGTATAAGGCTGAATGGTTGTCTTCACCTCATTGTCGAGGTATAGATATTTGTGGCGTAAGTACAAAATATGGAACTCCCCTTGTGGATACAGTAAGTGTAAGTCATTTTTATGATTATAGAGTTACTAATACTACACCAAGGGGCCATGAAGTACAGCATGACAGTAAAACAGTTGTTCCTAAATATTATTATAATACCAGAGGCGTGATTGCTACACCGAACTTATATAGTAGTTGGAGTAAAATAAAGAGTTCTAATTGGTATCCATATAAAATGTCGCTAAAAGAATATATAGTTATTGAGTATGATTTAGCAATCGATAAGAAAAACTATAAGAGTACAAATATGATTATCGCAGATTATTGGCATAAAAAGGACACTACAACCTATCAGATTAATCCGTCCTTCTCTTCAGATTGTACAATATCCTTGGGATTAACATCACAGCAGGAGAAAACTTATACACATGTTTCTCCTAATTTAGCTGCTAATTTTACATATTCGTCGGGAAATAAATAATGAGGTGAGGTTTAATGAAAAAGTTAGAAAATAAATGGACATATGCTGTATTATTACTACCCATGATTTTGTGTGTTTTTTATAGTAAGCTATGTGATGTTAACGCCATGATGAAAGAAAGCAGGTTGATTTTTGACCCATATGGTTCGGCGGGTATTACATGGGCATATTGGAATAGTATCAGTAAGATTACATGGATGCTTTTTCTTGCTTTAAGTTTAGTTTCTATTTTAACGGTAGTGGGGGCTTTTTGTAATTATAAAAGAGCAAAAAAAGCAGCCTATATCACAATTATTTTAAATACATGTGGTGTTTTGTGGCTGTTCATCTTGACACTTGCAGAGAAAAATACTGCTTTGATGCAGCAACTGGTAAAAATATTTGCCTTGCTTAGTGGTGTTAAATATTCGAAACAGGCTAACATTGTGTCAAATACGTATTTTGCTGACAGAGCAATGGTATTAGGGATATTGTTTGCGAGTTTAATCATTTGCTGCATTATAATTGCAAGAACAAAAATCAAGGAAAACAACAACTTAAACCTCTGTAAAATTGTAGGATTTGGTTTGATTGTCAGTTTTGTTCGCTCTTTACTGCAACAGTATTGGCAGTCTAATACAATGATTAAGGTTTTAGGAGTTGGAAATAAGGAAAATCAAGAACTTTTTTCGCAGATGTTTCAGCTAAAAGGTGAGTATTCATGGTATTTTGATTTTCCAATTTTGGAATTGATTATAATGGCAGTCTTGTTGTGTACATTTGATAGAAAATCAAAAACCAAAAATATCATAACAGGTGGTGCGGTGGCACTATTGATTCAGTCGAGTGTTATCTTGGGAACGATGTTGCATAGAATAAATAATTTACAACAAGTGTATCAAAAGGAACAGGAATTATTCTATTCAAAAACATTAAAAGCAGATGCTGTGTCACAGTGTATTGGTTTATTTGTGTTTGATTTTATTTCAATTTTTATGTTATTGCTTTTCTTGAAAAAAGAAACAACATTTTTGAAGATAGGTATTGCTCAAATTTGTGTATTGCTGATAAGTGTTTTGTGCATGAAATTGATTGGCACGATACAAAATTACGGAATTGTAGTGGGTATTGTTAGTGCAGTAGTATTTATTTGCTTGTATGTTATGAATACAAAACTAAAAAAAGGAAGTTGATTTGAAGGGAGAAAACAAAATGATAGAATTAGAGAAAACATATATATCTTCATCCATGGAGTCGCAGATTGCTGAAATGATGGGGCGAAATGAGAACTGTGACGTTTGTCTTTTCTATCATTTGTTTTCTTCTCTTGTTTTTGACAAAAAGAAGAAAGAACTGCGTTTTCCGACTCTTCGTGAGTTTTGGAAAAGCGGGGTGGCAGTAAAAAGATACTTGGAATATCCGTGCAAATCGCTCACAGCGATAAAGCCCGTTTGGAATTTATTATCACAGTATCTGAGGAAAGGCTCTTACATAGTAAATTTTGTGGATGAAAAGAAAGTATGCGAAGATATTGTTTTAATTCTTTCGATTGATGAAAAAAAGCGGCTCATAACGATTCGTTATAAACAATTGACAGGAGATGTAATAGAGAAGACCTTGTTGTTTGAGGAGTATGCAGGCGATTTTTTGTCGGAAAATGTTCGGAAACATTTGCTGCGCTTTGACATTTTTGATGTTGTAAAACAAGAGGGGCGGATTGACAGAAAAGAGCTACGGAAACATATGGGAAATGCCAAATTGAGTTTTTGGTATAGAAAAAAATGTATGAAAAAAGGGACGGACATGGACAAAGTTTTGAGTGAATGGTTTATTATTTTTCAAAAAGCGATTTCGTGCCTTTTAGAAAAAGGAGTTATCAATCAATCACCGCTTAATCCATCCGATGATACGTTGTTTTCCTCTGCGAATAAGAATTTAAAAATGAAGTTAAAACGATATGATGTGATATTAAGTAATGTACCGACTTATATAACAGGAGAGGGAGAATGAAAAAAATATTAAAAAATTTACAGCCTTCGATTAAGGCTTACTTAGGAGAGGCCTTTTGCTTTAGTATCATTGATGAGCAGGCGTTCGCCAATGGATGGGTCTATGATAAATACATGCATTTGGAATATACTTCGTTTGATGGACAGATAAAATATGCTGATTATGATTATTATGATTTTGTCCCTGATCAAGGAGTATTTGCTAAATCTTATATGGAATACCCGTATGATTTTTGCAGCGAAACCATTCTTTGTGATTATATCTGCGGGATGATTGATGAGGGCGAGTATTGTTTTGCTTTGTGGAATGAAACCATCATTACAAATTATCTATACAAAAAGCAAAATCCGGGAATTTACGAGCATGGGTGTTTTGTTTACGGTTATGATAGAGATAAGAAAGTATTTTATACCCAAGGATATTTTGATAATGAAAACTGGGAACATGCGCAGATACCATTTGACATCTTTTATGAAGCTCTTTCGTATTGTCCGGAAAAAGGAGAAATTGCGTTGATTGGGTATCGAGAAATACCGGATTATAAATGGGAAAGCAATATTTCAAAAATAATTCGGGAGTTAAATGTTTATGCGAGAAACTCAAGAAGGGACTGTGAAGATACGCGATATGATTTGAATGCGGAGTTGTCTTTCTTTTCAAATTTAAGAGTTGGTGCACCGGTTCATATGCCGTCCTTATACTGTATTTATGAACATAAGAAGCTTTTTGAAAAAAGGTTAGATTTTATGAAAAAGGAAGGTGCGCCGATAAAAGAGTCTGATTTGAATTTGGCGAAGGAACTGGTAAGGGCTAGTCGCAAGGTGAAACTGTTAGGAATAAACTACAATTCCAATCCTTGCGAAGCTTCTTTTGCGGCTATGCTGGGTGCGGCAAAGAATTTGATTGAATTGGAGCGAGGGTTTTGTTCAACAACGGGGAGTTTAGGTTTATGAGGATAAAAGAAATTATGAGAAGGAGTTGGTCAAAATACATTTGCACACATGAAAAATCTTAAGCGTGTAAGTTTGCCACAGTCTGTAACAACATTGGGGCATAATGTGTTTTACAAAGACAATCAGTTACAAGTATTTGGGGCAGAGAATGGATTCGTTTATTTGAAAAAAACAGGCGAATTACTGTATTACGCAAATAAATCAAAAGACCCGGTATTACCAAAAAGTATTAAGAAGATTACGAAAAAGACATACTGGTGTACTTCCTATATTAACAAATTTACGTTATCTAAAAATGTGAAGTATGTAAATGGAAATTATCTGCCGGTGAGGGAAGGGTACCTGAGGAAATTTTATATACCGGGGAAAAATAAAGATTGAAACCTATCTTCTAACTGGTGTATTATAAAAAGGCAGGA
>NZ_QUDR01000038.1 GCF_003477605.1 Clostridium sp. AF37-5 | reverse complement strand
TGGGGATAGCTTTGAAAATTGAAATTTTATCTATGTAAAGAACCCGCAAATTCCAGTTTGTCTAACTTACTCTAAATTAGCAAAGACCGCTTACAAAAGTGTAGGCGGTCTTTATTCGTGTTCAGATATATTTGATTTTGAACTTTCTTTTCTTGGCTGAAAGCACCTTGCAAATAATATCATCTGCTGCGTCCGTGTATCTGCCTTGTGCTATCAGGCTGTTCTTCAAACGGATAAGTGATTGCAGCACTTCGCTGTATTCGTCCTTGGAAAGGTATAAATGATATTTTTGTTCTTTCAAAACAACCACCTCCTGTTACCGCAATTATATAATAAGAAATGGCATAGAAGTAGTGTGCGATTGTCGCTTGACCACCCCTAAATGAACGAATTAACAGGGTAACGAACGCCTTATTCATTAGCAGGAATTTTGCTCGAATTTTTCTGCCATTAGCAGAGAGGGCATTTTCATTAGCAAAATAGCGAAAATCCTGCTAATTTTTATTAGCAAGTCGTTCACCTGAAAGGCGGACGACATTCGTCCTAATTTCCATTAGCTGACGGAGATTTTGCTAATGAAAATCTGTGAATTTTACGATTTTTCACTTTTTCCGTAAAAATGAAAAAACGCCGGAAACCCTTGATTTTACTGGGTTTTCCGGCGGAGTTTTTGGCGTTCCCGAGGTGATTCGAACACCCGACCTACCGCTTAGGAGGCGGTCGCTCTATCCAGCTGAGCTACGGAAACATCTTTAAAATCTATTCAATTTTAGTCTTAAACTTACTCAATGTCAATCGCCTTTGCCCGAAAGGCGGTCGTTATAACATATTCTTAGGAGGGGGCTGTTATATCCATTTAACTATGAGAGCAAAATCCGGCTTATGCAGCATAAGCCGGAGATTTTTATTTTATCCGGTAATTACAGATATTTTTTCAAAACATCGACTTTATCTAATCTCTCCCAAGGAAGGTCTAAGTCGCTGCGGCCGAAGTGGCCATAGGCAGCAGTCTGGGAATAGATTGGTTTTCTGAGGTCGAGCATCTGGATGATGCCGGCCGGACGCAAATCGAAGTTCTCGGCAATGATGTCGACTAATTTGCTTTCCGGTAATTTGCCGGTGCCAAATGTGTCAATGCGTACGGAAGTTGGTGAAGCAACACCGATTGCGTAGGACAACTGGATTTCTGCGCGGTCACACAGACCGGCAGCTACAATATTTTTGGCAACGTAGCGGGCTGCGTATGCAGCCGAGCGGTCAACTTTTGTCGGGTCCTTTCCGGAGAAAGCGCCGCCGCCGTGGCGTGCCCAGCCACCGTAAGTATCGACAATGATTTTACGACCGGTTAAACCGCTGTCGCCGTTTGGTCCGCCGATTACAAAACGACCGGTTGGGTTAATATAGAATTTTGTATCTTTGTCAATTAATTCCGCAGGGAGAACAGCATCTACGACATATTTGCGGATGTCTTTCTGAATCTGTTCCCAGGAAACATCTTCGCTGTGCTGCGATGAAACAACAACAGCATCCAAACGCAGTGGATTTCCATTTTCGTCGTATTCTACCGTGACCTGTGATTTGCCGTCCGGGCGCAGGTAGGAAAGCGTTCCGTCTTTGCGGACTTTGGAAAGCTGGCGGGACAATTTGTGTGCCAGATAAATTGGATATGGCATATAGTCATCGTCGGTTTCGTTTGTTGCGTAACCAAACATCATACCCTGGTCGCCGGCACCTTCCGATTCAATTTCGGAGTCCGTCAGCTTCGCTTCCAATGCTTTGTCGACGCCCATTGCGATGTCGGAAGATTGTTTGTCCAGTGCAATTTTAACCTGGCAGGTTTTTCCGTCAAAGCCCTTTGCAACATCGTCATAGCCAATTTTACAGATTGTATCGCGAACGATTGCTTCAATATCAACCGTTGCATTGGATGTAATTTCACCCATAACTAAAACCAAATCAGTAGTGATTGCAGTTTCGCAGGCAACACGGCTCATCGGGTCCTGTGCGAGCATAGCATCCAAGATGGCATCGGAAATCTGATCACAGATTTTGTCCGGATGTCCCTCGGTTACCGATTCAGAAGTAAAAAGTATCTTACCCATGGTTTCCTCCATTCAAATTCATACGTAAATAACATTCTTATTCTACTATAACAGTAAAATATCGTCAAGTTGGAAAAAATGATAAAAAATGATAAAGTTTTACACATTTTTATTTTTTTATGTTATGATAGAAACAGACGGTAAAATAAAGAATAAAAAGTGATAAAGAGGAGAACTATGGCAATTCACATTTTTGTCATTTGCCTTGTTGTTTTGGGGCTTCAGAATATTATTTCCATAACCATTCATAAGAAGCGTTTTTCCAAACAGGTAGATGAATTACAGAAGCAGCTGGATGAAAAAAAAGAAGAATCTGAACTTGTCATGAGGGAAATGCTAAGCAATATTACACATGATTTAAAAACACCCTTAACGGCGATACGCGGGTATGCCCAGGGAATATTAGATGGAGTGGCGGCAACCCCTGACCGCATGAACAAGTATATCAGTACCATAAGAAATAAAGCAGATGACATGGCAAATCTGGTAAATGAGTTGTCGTTGTTTGCTCAAATTTATAATAAAGAAATTGAATATAAAAAAGGAGGTGTCGAAATTGATGAATACATCAGCCGGTGTATGAGCAATTTGTCGCTTGACTTGGAAACCAGAAAGATTGATTTTTTATATCGAAATGATGTGGAAAAGGGAACGTGCCTTTACATTGATGAGGAAAAGATAAAACGAGTTTTTTATAATGTAATTGGAAATGCATACAAATACATTGATAAAGATTTGGGAATGATATTTCTTCATATTGAGGATGCCGGGAAAATGGTCTGGGTTCGGATTACTGATAATGGTTCGGGAATCGAGAAAGATGAACTACCGCTGATTTTTGAACGTTTTTACCGAACCGACAGTTCCAGAAATTCAAAAACCGGAGGAACCGGACTTGGTCTTGCGATTGCAAAAAAGATAATTGAAGACCATGGCGGACAGATTTATGCGGAAAGCGAAAAGGGGAAAGGGACGAAAATTTCTTTTTCTTTGCCAAAGAAAGTAGACGAAAAGAAAAAAATATGATAGCATAGGATTAGTAGAATGGAGGGCCAGTATGAAGAAAATACTTATTGTTGAAGATGAATTACCAATTGCTGAGTTGGAAAAAGACTATTTGGAGCTTAGTGATTTTGAGGTTACGATTGAGACCGACGGCATTGAGGGCGAAGCAAAAGCAATGAGCGGAGAGTATGATTTGCTGATTCTTGATGTAATGCTTCCGGGACAGGACGGATTCGAAATTTGCCGCAAATACAGAGAAAAGTATTTGGCACCTGTCATTGTTGTTTCGGCAAAAAAGGAAGATATTGATAAAATCCATGGATTAGGACTTGGTGCAGATGATTATATGACAAAACCATTCAGTCCGAGTGAATTGGTGGCACGTGTGAAAGCACATATAAACCGTTATGAGTCTTTGACGGAGAAATCATCTGAGAAGACAGCAAAGAATGAGACGATTGAGGTTGGTGATTTAAAGATTGACCGTACCGCCCGTCGTGTATTTGTTCGTGGTGAAGAGAAAAATTTAACTTCCAAAGAATTTGATTTGCTTTACTTTTTGGCAAAAAATCCAAATCATGTATTCCCGAAAGAAGAGCTGTTCCAGCGAATCTGGGATGTAGGTCCGATTGGGGAAAATGGCATGGTTGGCGATATTGCCACCGTTACCGTGCATATCAAAAAAATTCGTGAAAAAATTGAGCAGGATACATCCAATCCGGAGTATATTGAGACCATCTGGGGTGTTGGATACCGGTTCCGCGCCAATTAATTTCAGGGATAAAAAATTAAAAATCGAAGATACTAAGGTAGCAGGCCGTATGGTCTGCTGCTTTTTATATTTACGGGAGGTGCGGCATGAAAACAAGACATTTGATTTTAATTGGCCTTACGATTTTGTTGTGGTTTTCTTTTCGATTTCTGCTTCCGCTGACGCTTCCCTTTGTACTTGCCTATTTTTTTGCAAAACTGGTATCGCCAATGATACAATTTCTGGTAAATAAATTAAAATGGAGGCGGAAAGTCAGTATTTTTTTAGTTGTCTTTTTTACGCTGTTGATTTTAGGGGGATTTAGTGTTTATATCATTACATTAATTATTAGTCAGGGAATGATGCTGCTGCAGAAAATACCGGTTTATGGGCAGATTTGCGGAAGAATGCTTGAAAGAATGTGCAGTCACTGCGACCGGATGCTGGAGCTTGCGGATGGAAGCAGTTTTGATTATTTAGAGGGTCAGGCAGCAGGGCTTTATCAGAAAATTGGCACGGATTTACTTCCTAAATTGTCCGGGTGTGCCATTTTTCTCGTAAAAAAGGGAATTGGAGCCATTAGTTCTCTGTTTATTTTCTTTTTGTCGGTGCTTTTAATTTTGCTGGATGACAAAATGCCTGCGGTGCGTGGGAGGCTACGCCCGTTTGTGCAAAAACTGCGTGGTGCCGGACTTGCTTATCTCAAAGCGCAGTCACTATTGTTATTCATTATTGCGGCACTTTTGGCACTTGGTTTTTATTTCATGGGAAATGATTATGCGATACTTCTTGCGATTGGAATTGCTTTACTGGATGCATTTCCGGTGCTTGGGAGCGGCATGGTATTGGTTCCATGGGCGGTATTAAGTGTCATTGGCGGACGATATTATGATGCAGCAATTGTTACAACTCTTTTTTGCGTGGTTACATTTTTGAGAGAAATTTTAGAACCGAGACTGATTGGAAAAGAAGTGGGGATTAAACCCTTGTATCTGATTATTTCCGTGTATGCCGGAATCGAATTGTTTGGCATCGGCGGTGTGATTTTGGGACCGGTTTCTCTAACCATTTTGAAAGCGGTACGCGAAGAACTCATTGAACGGGAACGAACCTAGCGGGAAATCCAGCGGCTCATACCGGAGCCGTGGTCTGAAAACGGACGTTTGTGAAAACCAAGTTTTTCGTAAAAAGGTTCTTTATTTAATGCGGACATAAGGTTTACCATAATGGTCTCTCCCTCATCCACCTGACTTTCCAGCCAGGAAAGAACATGCTCAATAATATATCGTCCAAGTCCCTGCGACTGGTGCGATGGACGCACAATGACATCGCAGATAAAATAGACGTACCCACCATCTCCGACAACACGCGCCATGCCCACAGGCCGTCCGTTCTCTCTGGCAATCAGGGTATAGAGGGAATGGTCGAGGGCGATGCGGGCGCGATTTTCTCTTATGGTAATAAAATCTACGCTTGCACGAAGGTCATTATATTCATCAATTGTTATGGAATGATTTAATGTTATATTTTCTATGTTCATAGCAAGCTCCTAAAGTATCAGACAAACTGGTTGGTTGTTTCATCATACTGGTAGTCAATGGAATCCAATGTCTGACAAAGCTCTGCCTGATTCAGTTCATATGTCTGGCACAATTCTTCCAAAGTTGCAAATTGATCCCGTAATTTTGTATTTACAAAACTAACTAAAATAATGGGGTCCTGTGGTACATCCACAATCAAACACCTCCTGTGTATTTTCATTGATTCCCAACTATCATACATAAAAACATAGTTTCTTGTCAACCCTATTAGAAGAAAGAATCTTTTTGGGAGGTGATTATGTCGCAGAGAACAGAATTTTCAAAGGATTTTAGCAAAAATAAACAGCGGATTGATGAACTTTTGAAGATTGATAAAAGCTTTGATTTGCTGTACCGGGTGGTGATTATTGGTGGTAAAAAGGCTTGTTTTTATTTTGTTGACGGTTTCTGTAAAGACGAAATTATGGAGAAGGTATTAGAATTTCTCTATAAAATTAAACCGGAGGAAATGCCGGAAACAGCGCATGATTTTTTAAATGAAAAATTGCCGTATGGTGAGATTGATTTAGTGCGGACAGAAAATGATTTGATTCAGAGGTGCTTATCGGGTGTTCCGCTTTTGATGGTGGATGGATACTGCGAACTGCTCGCAATGGATTTTCGAACATATCCGGCACGTTCGGTCGACGAACCGGAAAAAGATAAAGTAATGCGCGGTTCCAGAGATGGTTTTGTGGAAACCGTTGTGTATAATACGGCATTGGTCAGAAGAAGAATTCGTTCTACGGACCTTGTGATGGAAATGCATACAGTAGGAAAAAGTTCACGGACAGATGTCGTAATTGCTTATATGGGTAACCGTGTGGAGCCGGAAATGTTAAACAACATTCGTAAGCGGATTGACGCGATTGAGATTGATTCTCTTTCCATGAATCAGCAGAGTCTTGCAGAATGTTTATATCAGCACAAGTGGTATAATCCGTTTCCGAAATTCAAGTTTTCGGAACGTCCGGATGTCACAGCAGCCAGTATATTGGAGGGGAGTGTGGCAATTTTAGTGGATAATTCGCCATCTGCCATGATTTTACCGACATCGGTTTTTGATATTGTCGAGGATGCGGACGATTATTATTTTCCTCCTGTGACAGGAACTTACCTGCGGCTGTCGCGAATGGTCATTGATTTTCTTGCCGTTTTTATGACGCCGGTATTTTTACTTTTTATTATGCATCCGGAGTGGCTTCCGGAGTCCTTAAAGTTTATTCAGATTAATGACCCGGTGAATGTCCCCATTTTCCTGCAAATGCTGATTTTGGAGTTCGCCATTGATGGATTAAAACTAGCGTCGGTGAATACTCCGAATATGCTGAGCACGCCGCTTAGTGTCGTGGCAGGTATTATATTGGGTGATTATACGGTAAGTTCCGGCTGGTTCAATGCCGAAATCATGCTGTATATGGCATTTGTGGCCGTGGCAAATTACACGCAGGTCAGTTTGGAACTTGGCTATGCGCTGAAGTTCATGCGGATTATTTTGATTTGTCTTACCGCTGCATTTGGTCCGTGGGGGCTGCTTGCCGGTACGGTGCTGGTAGTTGTTTTGATTGTGACGAACCGGACAATCAGCGGAAAAAGCTATATTTATCCGATTGTTCCGTTTAATGCGAAACAGTTTTTGCGACGGTTTTTCCGGGTAAATCTGCCGAGTTCGGAAAAATAAACGGCGTTATATCATGATATTACATGGAATGGATACAATAGCATGATACCTATCCCTTTCAATATAGTAGACATAGGTACCATAGTATTTTAACGTAATGTTTTCCACATTTGTGATTCCGTATCCGTGTACCATTTCATCTTTTTCATGTTCTTTTGCTTGATGAGACAAGGTATTTGAAATGTGCAGTAAAAGCTCTTTACTAGTGGTACGGATGGATACTTCAATTTGTCTCGGAGCCGGCACTTGAATTTCACGGCAGGCATTCAGACAGTTGTCTAGCAGATTGCCCAAAATGATACTAAAGTCATAATCATCGATTTGAATGTTAGACAGGCTTACCTGGATGTCCGTCCGAAATTCAATGTTCTCTTTTTCGGCAATTGACATATGATTGCTTACAAAGGCATCAATAACCAAATTTCCTGTATTTATACGGTTATAGGATTGTTCAATGTCTTCCATAGATTTTTTTAAATAGTCTTCAATGACATCGTAGTTGCCTTTTTTTACACATTCTTCTATATAAAAATAGTGTTTTTTGGTATCATGCATTAAACTTCGTGTGTTACGGTATGCTGTAGAAATCTGCTGGTATTTTGTTGACTGAAAAGCAAGCTGCTGATTCAACTGCTCTTTTTCTTTTTGGAGACGGTTCACATTCAAAATATTGTCTAACAGATAATAGTTTACAACATTGATAAATAGCAAACCAGCAGAGCCAATAAAGGACAATGAAAATGGATTTGATACCATTTCAAATTGATCCGGTATTGTCATCATGATTATGATAGAAACAAGTGGCATAATGCATATTAATAATGTGTATTGAAAGGAAAAAATTTTTTTCCTTTTCAAAAAAACGATATTTGTAATCATAATGAAAAGGAATAAAAATAATTTCGATACAATTGAGCAGACAACTGGATTTCCAAGAAGCTTTTCGCTTGTTTCTACAGGAAACAACTTAATGAATAAAAACGTAAAGACTTCTGCTAAAGTTGCAAATAGCTGAAATGTAATAGCAGCGAAAATACGATGAACAAACTTTCCCTCATACAAAAAAGATAGAGTAAATAGAGAAAGCAAACTGATTCCGGCCATTATATAAAAAGAATGGTTTTGCTTGGCATAGGAAAGAAACTGGGCTAAAAAGCCAAGAAGTCCTTCTATGCAAGCGAAAATAAAAAGAAAAAGCCAAAAAGGAACAGCCTCCCTTCTTTTTTTCATAATGGCATTAAAAAATATAATTATTAATGCCATATCAAATATTGAGCAGATGATATCTAGCATGCGTTTCCCCCTTCTAACGAACTTGATTAATAGATAATAATTTCTTTGAGAAAATACTCCGAAGTTCTTTTTCTTGTCTTCGACTTAGGGGAATTTTTTCATTGTTGCTCATAATCAGTTCGTTATCTTTAATGAAATGAATTCGGTTCAGATTCACTAAGTATCCTCGGCACGGACAAAAAAATGAATCCGAATTTAGTTTTTTTTCCCATTCGGATAAAACACCATAGGCTTCGATAGTTTTATACTCTAAAAAAATTTGTATCCGTTTCTTTTTTGCATTAATAGAATGGATGGCAATAATATTTTCTGCAAAAATCACTTCTTCTGCACCATCTTCTTTCAAAAGAAACGAAGCATTTTCACTTTCACGATAAGATTTAATAATGCGGAATAATAGTTTTTCAAAATCTTCAAAAAGAAATGGTTTTGGAAAATAGTGAAAAGCCTCCACATTAAAACTGTCTTGCATATACTCCGGAAAGTTACTAACAAAAACAATTTTTGCCATTCTATCCGGAATTTCTCGTATGTGTGCCGCTACTTCGAGACCACTTAGTTTAGGCATTTCAACATCTAAAAAGAGAATATTGTATCTTCCTGCTGAATCATATTTTTCCAAAAGTTTTGTGCTGTTTTGAAACGTATTGATTTCGAAATCAATGTCATGCTGCATTTCGTAAATATGTAAAAAACGTTGTATCACCTGAATGTCCTTTTCTTCGTCATCGCAGATTGCTACTTTAAATAACATGATGAATACGCCTCCTTCCTATTTTTGAACATGCCTGCTAAGATATTAAGTACAGTAATAAAACAACTTATGGTAATAAGTTTATAATAAATGGCATAATTTGTACAGCAAAAAACAATTTCAGCAAAAGTTACAATACTGATGCATAAATAATTTTTCTTTTTTAATATTTGCTTCTCAGTCTCTGTAAAGCGTTTATTAGGGTGGTCTACCAGTGGTGTTTTAACAATAATAAATGCAAGGACCGAAAAAATTGTAAGCCAAATGACAGGGTGACCAGTGGGAACCAATGGTGACACAATAAGTGTTCCGATAGCACAGATGTACGACAGAATTGTGCATATCCATTGTTTCGATGCGTGGTAGCCGCCGCTGGTTAGTCGGAACCCTGTAAATAGTAAGAGAAAGAGAACACAGGATGTAATTTTATTTGTAAGCAAGCCGAACAATAGAATAGTTACGGCAAATAGTATTTGTTCTAATAATGTGTTAATGCAATAAAAGAAAAAATCTTTTTTTTCTGTTTTATCGTTTGCCAAGGCAATATTGATGATTTTTTGTGTTAACCATTTTGTAAGTATCATAGATGATTCCCCCTTTTTTGTAGAATGTTAGTATATACTAAAAAATGTTATAAACAGAAAAAATGTGACGAGTGGTTAAAAATAAGGGACGAACGGTCAAATTGCCGTTCGTCCCTTATTTTTGACCACTCGTCACGGAAAAAGAAAAAAAGTCAGATTATATGATATACTGCAAAAAAATAACAAAGGGGGAAAATACTATGTATTTCAAACACAAAAAATTAATTCAGAAAATTTGTAAGGGGATTTGTACAATGGCAGTTTTTGCGGCGCCAGTTGCTTCAGAATATTGTCATGTATTGTTTTATCAGCCAAAAGAACCAGAAGGTTTTAAGGAATTTCTGAAAAAGGAACAAAAGAAAATTTAGTAAATTATTTTGTCAGATTTTCTCCGTTTGAAACGTTATAGTAAATAGATACTTCAAATGGAGAAGATTTTGACCGTTCAAGGATGAAAAATGACCATTCGTGCCGGTTTTG
>NZ_QUDR01000037.1 GCF_003477605.1 Clostridium sp. AF37-5 | reverse complement strand
TGAAAATAAACTTCTTACGGATGAGATAAATTATGGGAAAGAAAAGGAGGAAAATAGTTACAAATATGACAAGGACGAGAACGGTTCTCTGGTGACGTTAGAGACCAGTAGGTTTTGGGGTAAAAAGGGGAGCGGAGCAGTCACTTCAAAGCAGGGGTACACCTACGACAATTATCGAAATGTCCTGACAGAGAAATCCCCCAAAGCTTACCTTGCAAAAAACAAGGGGAAAGAGCATCTGTATACAGTAACATATGCTTACCATAATACGGATGCCGGTTATCCTGCCGATGACAGGCCATTCTGTTTGTGTATATTGACAAAACAGGAATTATACGATTCAGCAAAGACAAAAATCAAACTGGAAAGCAAAATTGCCTCTAATGGCATTGATTACAGCAGTATCTCGGAGCAGAGGAGTGTAGGTGGTGCTGCCTATAAAACAGTATCCAAAACAGATTTCAAATATGATGCCCAGGGAAATGAAACCCAGGGAAAAGTTTTTCCAACCTATGGCAGTGATGGGGAAAAGGAAATCATCCAGAATGATTATACATACAATGCGTTGGGACAGCAGACCAAGAAAGATGTCACGCTGGATTCTGCAAAAAACCCGTCATCAAACCGCACCTACACGGAAGAAGAAATCACTTATGATTCCTTTGGAAACTGCCTGTCCACTACAGATGAGAATGGTCTTGTCACAAAAACCTCCTATGACCCGGAAACTGGGGAGGAAAAAGAGACCATAGAGGCGGCAGGGACAGAGTATGAATCCAAAGACAGGGAATATGTATCCACAGATGCCCTAAAAACCATGACACTGGACGAGTATGGACGGGCAGCTATCGACATACAGGATGCTTTTGACAATACCATCATCAGCAAGGACGAAGCATCCGGCACATGGACAGAAAATGTTTATGAATACGGAGCAGAGACCGGGGAAGAGGAGGATGACCCGGATTTAGAGCAGGAAGAAAATGACCGTCTGCTGGAGAAACGGACATATGCTTTCAAGCCCGACGAAAAGAAATTCATCGTCAATGAGGATGGGAAAACGGTTCCCAACTTCTACATTACGGGCAGGGGAAACAAAGTATTAAGCGGCAGCAAATATTTCTATGACGATGCAGGCGAAGAGATCGGCAGTGCCAGCTTCAGCAACGGGGAACTGGATGCCGCCCACTGCACCTCTTGGAATTTTACCAAGGAAGAAACAGAAGTCATCGGCGAGGATGATGTGGCACAGACGATTACCATCAGTTACAGCAAGGAACTGAATCCATTGGTATATCAATCGGAGGTGGATACAGATAATTATTACGACCAGTTTAATGATGCCGTGCTGAGTGAGAACATTACCGAAACTGTGTCGGACGCAGAGGGAAATATCCTGTCCAAGACAAGTACCACCATCCGGGGGAAAAATCGTTCCGAAGTGATTGCCACATATGAGACAGACGATTTTGGAAGAAATGTCAAGGAAAACACAGTTACTAAAAAATACCAGGATGGGAAGTGGCTTCCGTCTTATGAGGAAGAAGTTCTTCTGGTATACGATGAAAATGGAAATGTCAGCCAGACCGAGACAAAGAGCCGGAAAGAGGGGGATACGGACTGGCAGTCCCGGATAACGAAGGCGGATTATGACGACCAGGGAAATATTATAAAGGAATACACTCCGAAGGGTGTGGGAGAAGGCGTTTCCACCCAATATACCTATGACATTCTCGGTCAGATGATACGGGCAGAGTATCCGTTGGAAAAGGAAGATGGAAGCATCCATTATCAGACCACCACGACAGAGTATGATACCACGGGAAATGTCATAGCACAGAATGAAAAAATAGATGCTGACAGGACGACAAGAACGGAGTATACTTATGATAAGCGGGGCAGCCTTGTCATGGTTAAAAACTGCATGGAAGATGGAAAAGCGCAGTACGTCCAGTATGTCTATGACATTATGGGAAACAAGGTGCGCCAGTTTACGGGCATGACCAGCCCGCTCACGATAGTAGTATCCGAGGTTCCCGGTGAAAATGGGGAGTCTTCTGGCGAGGGGGCAGAAGCTGGAAATGCGGCGACGGAAAGTGAAGCCGGAGAAAAGGGAGAGGAAGCGGATACCTTCTCTTATGCAGGAAAGACCTACCGCCTTACCGTCAGCGGGAAGAAAAAGACCGATACCATTGCCGAGACAAAGTATGAATATAATGAAAAAAATGAATTAGTGGCACTCATCGACCCGGAGGGAAGAAGGGAGAGCTATTCTTATGATGAAAACAGCAACCTCACCAAAACGGTAGATAAGAATGGCAACACCCTGAAAAACACCTATGACTACCAGAACCGCCTGACGGAGATGGTGGCAAAAGAAAAGAAGACAGGGAAAGAGACCACCCATTCCTATACTTACAATGCCTATGGGGACGTGGAAACCCAGGACGGCACCAGATTTACCTATGGGGATGTATCCGGGCAGGTTACCAGCGAGACCACCAAACTGACCAAGAACAAGGACGTGGTTAAGCATTATACTTACGACAGTGCCGGCAATAGGTCCGCCTTTACTGTGGCCGTGGGCGGGGAAAAGAAGCTTTCCCTCCGCTATGCCTATGACGGGGAATCCAAACTGGCATCCGTTACCGATGAGAAAGGCCGCAAGGTAGTGGGATACACCTATGACAAGGACGGAAACCTGTCAGAGAGGAAAGTGCCGGGAAATAACCTGACCACCACTTATGCCTATGATTACCAGAACCGACTGACAAGGATGAAGAACCAGACAGGCAGTGCCGGGGTGGTTTCTAAGTACAGCTCAGAATACTTAGAAAACGGTCAGAAATCCAAAGAGGTTTCTGCGGTTCTTGGCAAAGATGGGAAGAAGCGGAGCAGTACCGCCACTTACACCTATGACCTGCTTGGCCATATCCGGAAAGAGACAAGAACCGGAAGCGACGACATCATCTATTCCTACGACAGTAACAACAACCGTAAGGAAATGAAGGCAGGCAATAAGACCACTGCTTACCGCTACAATAAAAATGACGAGCTGCTCCGTACAGACACTTTAAATACAGATACGGAGGAGGACTCCGTTGTTATCTACAAGAACGATAAAAACGGAAACCAGCTTGCCACGGTTAACCGCTATGAGATTCCAAGCGACAAAAAAGACCGAACCTACATTGACATAGACGTGACACTGGGAGACAACCGACTGAACGAGAATGTTGTCAACCACTATAATGCACTGAACCAGCTGACAAAAACGCTTACCAGAGACAGCAAAGTAAGCTTTACTTATGATGCCGAGGGGCTGCGAACCAGTAAGACTGTGAATAGAGAGAAGACAGTCTTTGTCTGGGATGGCGACGAGGTTGTCATGGAACTGTCCGGCAGCGGCAAGGTGCGGAAGCGGTATATCCGTGGAAACGACCTTGTGTATGCGGATCAGGGAGACGGAACAGAGCAGCAGTATTATATCAAGAATCCCCATGGCGATGTCGTTCAGCTAACAGATGACAGCGGCAAAGTCATTAAGGACTATGAGTATGATTCCTTCGGGAATGAAGTGAACCCGGATAAAAAGGATGAGAATCCCTTCCGCTACTGTGGGGAATACTACGACAGAGAGACGGAGACTATCTATCTCCGGGCAAGGTATTACCAGCCGTATCTGGGAAGATTCCTGACGAGGGATACCTATACCGGGGAAGAAGATGACCCGTTAAGCCTGCATCTGTATACTTACTGTGGGAATGATGGAGTAAATAAGGCAGACCCAAGTGGGAATATTTTTGAGACGATACTGGATATTGCGAGTATTGGACATAGTATTTATACGCTGGTCACTGAACCATCTTGGGAAAATGTGGCAAACCTGGCATGGGATGTTGGAGCGACTATTGTTCCCGGCGTACCTGGTTCTTATGTTGGAAAAGCTGGTAAAGCTATTTCCAAAGTAGTAAAGAGTTCAAAAGCAGTGCAAAAAGGTACAAAATATGCGAGGAAGGCTAAAACTGCTGTCAAAACTGCTGTATCTAGTGCAAAAACTGTTGGAAAGCGAGTTGTAAAAAAATCTTCTAAGGCTTTAAAAAAACGGGTAAATTTAAAAGGGAAAAATCTAACTAGACGAACTAAAAATGCTTTAAATAAGGCTAAAAAAAGTTGGAAAAAACCGGGTAAGAAACCTGTAAAAAAACCAACAAAAAAGTCAGATATCCCAATTTATAAAAGAGGGGAATCTGGGGAAATAGCATTGAAAAAAGCATATGGCGGAGGTCATAAAACATTTAATACATCTGGGGGAAAACGTGTAGTGGATGTGTTTGCAAATGGAATTGCACATGAAAGTAAAGTTGGATATGTTTCAAAAACCCAATTTATACAAAAGCAGATAGAAAAAGATGTAGAACTAGTTCAAACGGGAAAAATAAAGGCAGCACATTGGCATTTTTATAGAAGCCCCACAACGGGGAAAATAGGAGCCTCAAGGCCGTTGTTAAAACTACTAGATGACTGCAATATTAAAGTCACAATACATTATTAATGCTAGGAGGGACTGTAATGGAGTATATTGCTGCGGAAGCAGAGTCACCTATAGAAAAAGGGGATTTTTTAAGTTTCACCAAGAGAGAAGCGGAAATCTATTTTAATTGGTATATAGAACATATTGATGAAAGGATAGAATATTTGTGTGAATATGTTCATTCACAAGGTCAATCTATAGAGCTGGACTTTTCTGTTAATTCAATAATTGAAATTTGGGATTGGTATGTAAAACAAATAAAAATAGAACGATATACACGGAGTGAATTAGAAGAAATAGCAAAAGAATATCCGCAATGGATTCGCGAAGAAATCATATCAGACGATATAAAATTGAGTTATGAGACACTGGCAATTTGTAGTGATGTGGCCATCTATTTTGCTGAAGTTTTTCGGAGACAAAATGAAAATGATATTTCATGGGGGTTTTTTACAAAACCGAAAAAACAGTATTCGGTTAATGAGCCGGTTTTATTAGGTTTTATAGGAAATGATTGTTTGAATCCAAGAAGGACGGTATATCATTGTACCCTTCATTATATAGATTGTGAAAAAAGATTTACTTTATACGAGATGTATAAAGTATGGAAGAAGAAGGTTGAAACAAATAAGTAAAAGGCACCCAAAGAATAAAGGGCATAGCAAACAAACCATTTTTCGGTGGCTGAAAAAATAAATATAGACACAACACCTAATCAGGTAACAGGAACAGCATCCTTTTTGATGATATATCCTCGTTGTTTAAGTAACTAAAACTTCCCACACCGATATGGTGTGTTGAACCTTGAAAATTCAATATTTTAGCCAATAAAAAGGGCATAAACCTGTTCCGTTTGGTATAATGGAGTTGTCGAAAAACCATCTTTACAAAGGAGATTTATGCCATGTCCAGTATACCACAAAACCATTCCGATGAAAAAGCCTTAGTTGACTGTGTTCAGAGATTTTTTTCTAAACACCATGTTGGCAAGCTTCTTGCCAGATGCAATGGAACGAAAGAAAAAGGTGTTTCTCCTGTTTCTCTGCTTCGGTACAAACTCAGCAACATTTTTGTCGGAAGAAGCATGTATATGCAGCAACGGACCAGCTCTTTTAAGGAAGATTTTTCCAAGGACACATTCTACCGTTTCCTTAATTCTACAAAAACAAACTGGCTTCGTTTCACTTCTCTTCTTGCAGCGGATATCGTAGATCATGACATCAAAAATCTGACGAATGATAGCAGGAAAAATGTTTTCATCATTGATGACAGTCTTTTCAACCGCACCAGTTGCAAGAAAACAGAACTGGGATCAAAAGTTTTTGACCACACGGATATGCGTTTCAAAATAGGATTCCGAATGCTTACTTTAAGCTGGAGTGATGGAAATACATTGATTCCCGTAAACAGCTGTCTGCTGGCATCTGCAAAAGATACAAATATCATTGGTCCGGTAAAGAACTTTGATAACAGAACCCTTGCTGGCAAAAGACGCAAGCTTGCTCAGACAAAAGCACCGGAAGCAATGATGACTCTGTTGGACACTGCGCTCAGTGCAGGACTGAAAGCGGATTATGTCCTGTTTGATTCCTGGTTTTCCAACCCGGCACAGGTCATAGACATTCATTCAAAAGGTATGAATGTGATTGCCATGATCAAGAAAAGCAGCCGGATCAAATATTCGTACTGTGGTGAACAGCTGAATATCAGAGAGATCTATTCCCAGAATAAGAAGCGTCGTGGCAGATCAAAATATCTGCTTTCCGTTGACATTATGGTCGGAAAAGAGAATCCGATTCCAGCAAAGATCGTTTGTGTAAGGAACAAAGTGAATCGCAAGGACTGGCTTGCTTTTATCTGCACAGATACGACTCTTTCCGAAGAAGAGATCATCCGTATTTATGGAAAACGATGGCAGATCGAGGTTTTCTTTAAAACCTGCAAATCCATGCTGAACCTGATTGGAGAATGCCATAGCTTATCTTATGATGCACTGACAGCCCATGTGGCCATTGTGTTTACCAGGTATATGTTACTTGCAATGGAACAACGCCAAAATGAAGATCAGAGAACTCTTGGTGAGTTGTTCTTCTTTCTTGTCGATGAAATGGCAGACATTACTTTCAGCAGATCACTTGCTATTCTGATGGCTGCCTTAATGGCAAGCCTTCAGGAAATCTTAAAGCTCAGTGACGAGCAACTGACTGCTTTTACTTCTGATTTTGAAGCAAGATTACCTGAATATTTGTGCAATGCACTCCATCCAGAGATTGCAATGGCATAAATCACTATTTTGTTAGCTGAAATATTGAATTTTCAAGGTACGAATCCCGTTTCAGGTATGGGAAGTTTTAGTAACTTTAATAATGGAAGTCAGGATATTGGTTCACGAGCAAAGGATAGAGAGAATGGTAGATTTGAGGAACTTGGATGGGCGCGTTCATTTGAAACATATGGCTATGTTCACATGGATGTTACATGGAAAAATAGGACTGCAAAAATCAAGATAAAAGTATATAAAGGAAGTAGCAATTGATGGAACTAAAAACACTGTATCGGCAATTTTTATAAAACAAAATAAGAAAATTGCTATTTAGTTGCATTTAATATTGTTGTGCAACGCACAGATTTAAAGTCATAGAAATGATTATTGGGATATGAGAGATGACAAAGGAGGATTTGCCTTATGTTGAAATTGCATAAATGTATGGTTGGAATACTGATATTTGCCTGTGTCTTGTTATTTGTATTATTGTTGTTTTTTTGTTTGAATAGAAACGAGGCGAAGGTTGGTACTGATATAGAATTTGTCCAAAAACAATTTCCATGCATTGAAGAAATAGAGGAAGTGAAATATTATTATGATGTAAAAAGCAATGAAAGAGAGATAGGACTTTCAAATATAGAATTTGATGGTTTTATAAAGATTGGAGAAAATTTTTGTTGCAAAATAACACAAGAATATGACTGGAAAGAGACTAAAAAGGCCAAAAAAATAATACCAAAGAAAATACTCGTACAGAAAAGTAATCTAGAATATAATTTTTTGTATAGTTATGATTTTTCTAGCGATGGAAAATATATATCGGACTCGTGGGTAGGAGATTTTTATTTAGATAAATCGCACAGGGTTCTTTATTTTGAGTGTGAATGGTAATTTTTAGGGATAGACGGAAAGAGAAGAGTAGATTGATGATGACAGTAAAGATCCAAAATTGATAGCAAATCTTGTAAAGGATGGAAACTATGATATGCCGTATCTTCCGGAGGGGTTGTATGCGGAATTAAGGAGATACTTCATGTTCCGAGACCAGCTTACGGAGGATTGAATTCGAAATCTGAACCAACTGCATAGGGAAATTTTCCACGGAGGAGCAGTTAGGCCTCACAAAAGCGCAGAACCGGCGGTTAAAGGATAGATCCCTCAGCAAAGAGGAGCGGACCAACGTGGCGCTTCTGATTTTGAATGAGACCTGTACTTTTGAAAAAGTGCTGGAACAGCTGGATGCCGGAAAAACGGTAGAAGACCTGATGAAAGAGAAATCAGAATAACATATGAATGGAACAGATGGGGAGCGGTTCATTTTATTACTATGATGTGCGATGAATCGGAATGAAACAGATAGGAGTGAATATTTATGGGAAAGATCAAAAAGGGAATCACAAAAGCAGCAGCCACAGCCTTGCTTTGCGGAGCAGTACTTTTTGCTACCGGCACCACCTGTCAGGCGGCAGGGGAAACCTATGACACAGCGATGGAAGCAGCGTATGGCGACACCTTCCGGAGTGTGTATGAAAACCGCCTTGCCGGTTCCCCGTTGGAAGCCGAAGCAGCAGATGGTGTTGATACCGCCACCGGTCATCTGATGCTTTCCCGGACAGATCTTTCCCTCGAAGGAACAGGCGGCATGGACTTTGAACTGAACCGCTATTATGACAGCAATGAAGCAAATCTTGGACATGCCACGGTGGAATATATAGAGGATCTGGAGGTGGATACCCTCTGGGTTTACTACACAGCCTCAGACGGCTCTCAAAGACGCATTGTCGTGAACGCCGCCGTTTTGAAAAACCATAAAAATGCGTTGAAAAACCTGTTGGTAAAATATGAAAAGGGCGCTGGATGGAAAGGGGTGTCGCTTAATGGAAAAAAGCATTATGAGGAAGACACCCAGAGAACGAAGATTGTCAGTAACGAGGGACATAACGTATATGGTTTGGCGAGTGGCTGGCGGTATGATTTCCCGTGGATCGAAACAGTTACGTTGACAGAAGAGGAAGGATGGGGGAAGAATCCTACCTACCTGCATTACGGCAGTGCCGGTGTGGCAAATATCGAAACAGAGGCAGATGACGATAATAAATGTTATCATATCAAGGGACTGGAAGGCTATGATTATGATGACATTAAACTGGAAGACTGGGACAAAAGCGTAGACGGTATCGCCTGTAAATACCTTCTGAGAGATAAAACCGGACTCCGTACCTACTTTAACGAGGACGGAGTAATTGTGCTGCAGAAGGATGCCCATGATAACAAGATTACCTATACTTATACAGACGGCATTTATTTCAGTAAAATCACGGATTCCGTCGGACGGGAGATTGCGTTCCATTATAACAACGACGATGGGGAAAAGACCCTTTCATCAGTAACCGTTCAGGGCAAAGCTGCCGGGGGAGGCGTGTCCAAGAAGACAATCTCTTACGAAACGGAAGAAAAATCCTATACACCTCATCATGGGGACAGGCTGCATGGTGTGATCCTGACCAGTGCGACCGTAGACGGCAGCAAAGAAAAGTATAGTTATAAGACGGTGGAGCGGCTGGTCAACACCTCCGGTGCCGGGGTGGCATCCCAGCGTGTTTCTACGAACCAGAGTTACCTTCTGAACAAAATCACGGCAGACGGAAACGAAACCCACTATGAGTACCGTGCCGGTTCCCTGCATGGCACAAAAGATGCCGGTGCCGGGCAGAAAAGGGATGTGGTGACGGAGCAGTTTTATGTAACCAGGGAATATGAAAAAGATACGAAGACGGGCAAAAAATCAAATGGCGTCAAATACGATTATTTCCAGAAAAAAGGAACCGACGGACTCCGTTCCTATGATGATTTCAGGGAGCGGGAAAAAGACGATAAAGGCAACTGGAAAACCGCTTATGAAGTCTGGCAGTACGGAAATGAAGGACTCCGCACGGTAACGGTTGTCAGCAGCTTTAATCCGAACAAATATAAAACAAACGGAAAGTATTATGATTATACCTATAAGAAATCCAAAATCAACCCGGATACCTTAAGGCTTAAAAAGGATACCAAGAAAAATGTCAGTCTGTATGTATATAATGAAAATAAACTTCTTACGGATGAGATAAATTATGGGAAAGAAAAGGAGGAAACCCTGTACAGTTATGATAAAAATGAACAGGGTTCCCTCGTACTTACGGAAACCGACAAGTCCTTCGGAAAGAAGGGAGATAAGGCTGTCACGACCAAACAGGGGCATACTTATGATAAGTACCGGAATGTCTTAACCAAGAAATCCCCCAAAGCATATCTGGCAAAAAATAAAGGGAAGGAACACCTGTATACGACGACATACACGTATCAAACAGCTCAAGGATATCTGGCAGGGGACGCTGCTTTTGTATGCCCTCTGGTGACGGAGGAATCCTATTCTGGTGCAGGTACAAAAAATAAACTGGTAAGCACGGTGTCGACACGGCAAGCGGGCGGCTCATGCTTTCCCGTACCGACCTTTCC
>NZ_QUDR01000036.1:489-11047 GCF_003477605.1 Clostridium sp. AF37-5 | reverse complement strand
TAATACGAGAAAAATCCACGACATTTGTCGTGGACTTTGTCTACAGTCTGAAATCCCCACCAAAACGGTGAGGATTTTGCTTATTCTTCTTTTGATATTTTTTTTAGCCCCTGCCTCTCAAGCATATCATCAATTTCAAACAATTCATATTTCCTATTATTAATTGCGACAATGAAACAGGCATCTCTCTTATCCTTCGCATACAATGGATTCATTCCATATAATTTAAGTGCCCGGTTCACTTCATCCAGCAAAAAATGTCCCGCTATACAAAATCGAAGAATCAAATCGCGGTTTTTCGTATGCTTTTCCATATTTAGAATTTTCTCGCCGTAAGATTCAGAGACACCGGCAATTGAATAAATATCCTTCAAACATATTTTTCGATTCGTACACATTAAATTCTTATTTGCCAAAACATCTTTCATATAATAAGAAAATGTTTTCTTGTCATCTGCCATATATTTTTTGTTGTCTTTGTAATAATCGCCTAATTGCTCAGGCTTCATTTTTTCCAAAAGTTCATCCAGTTCATCTGTCCTTTTTTCCTGCATTCGTATTCTCCCCTAAATAGTTGTCCAATCGTTCAATTAATTCGTCTGCACGATATCTGGAATTCGCATCTAAAGATATGCACCGTTCTATAACATTCCACAATTTTCCTTGTGCCGGTTTCTCTTTCGGAAATTTTCCGGTAAGCATTACATTTAAAAGAATCCCAACTGCATAAATATCGGTTTTATTTGAAGACGCTTTCATCCCATATCCGACCTGCTCCGGTGCCGCATAGTCCTTGGTGCCAAGCAGTCTTGTATCTTCTTTTTCCTCCGAATCATACCATTTTGCTACATTCATATCGAGTAACACCACTTCTCCTGATTTGGTGAGCATAACATTTGATGGTTTGATGTCCCGATGAATGATTGGGCACTCCAGTGTATGCAATTCATTTAAAATACAACATAAATTTCTGACAATATGCACTGCCTCTGTAGGCTTAAATATTCCTTTCTTCAGGTATTCCGATAATGAACTTCCTTCGATGTATTCCTCAATAATCACTAAATACCTGTCACCTCGATAAACCTTAGAAATCTGTGGCATATGGGCAATTGGATGACATATAAGATACCGATATACACTTTCATTATATGTACTGAGAATTTTCTTTACATAATTTTTCCCATCCATTTTTACGAGTACAACATTTTCTCTTTCATCCAAATTGCTGATTTCTTCATAACTCATAAGTTCAATTACGTCTTCATCCGTCATTCCCTTATAAGGATTCGAAAGCGACATCTGATATTCAGCCTCGGACAAATAAATCATACTCGTATCAATTCGGTTTACAAAGCCACACTCTGTGCATTTCCAACTATCACAGTTCTCGCTAAAACCATCTTGTTCATTCAGCAGGGCTTCACATTGGTCGCAAATCCACGCCACCTCATTGTCTGTTTCCACACGCGGATTTATCAGCATCTCTCCACACCCCTTGCAAACCCAGTAAGGCAAATCGTTGCGATAACCTTTTTGCAATGTTAAATTGGCATCACATCGCGGACAAAATTCATCTCCATCATTTGCTGCCAATTGCCTATAGTTATTTCTGATGATTTCTGAAATGACATCAGCCGCAATTTCACTTCCTACAGCACTCGGATGGCAGCCATCATCTGCATAAATAGGTGTATCACTTGAATTTTCATAAAATGCTGTCCCTACATCCGCAATAAGTGCTTTATTTTCTTTTGCAGCTTCATAATAACTTTCATGCATCTGCTCATACATTTCATCATATGAAAGCCCAAGTTTTACAAGTTTAGCGCAGTCCTTCTGATAAGCCCACGTCGCATAAAAAACCGGTTTTGCACCTATCGACCATATCAAATCACACAAATCTCCTGCACTGTCACGAAAACTTTCTTTCGAGGTAATCGGTCCGTTACTCATTTCCTGCAAAATAACAAAATCCCACGGTTCCTCTTTCAATGCCGCTAATGTTTTTGCTCCCATTTTTGTATTAGGATTCAAATGTTCCCTTAACCTTGCACCACCTCTTGTATGTGCTACAACCTCCGCACCGGTTCTTTTTGCAATTAATTGGGGAAGATTGTTAGCCGAGGTAAAACTGTTTCCTAACATAAGTATTCTCATGATAATCACGGTCCTCCTATTGATAAATTTATCATACCAGTTTAGAGGGCAGATAACAACTCATATTAATCAACATGCCTTTTTAGCCCTAGCAAAAATCATAGTCATCCGGATCTAAGCCGGCTTCTTCTAACGCCTCTGCCCTCTCATCCGGATCCATAAGTTCTAACTCATCAACATCAAGGCCTGCTGCCATGGCATCAATTTCAAAATCATCTTCCATATCGTCATCGAAATCTCCAGCATCTCCAAATAATGCCTCATGCTCTTCTTTACTCGTGCAAAGTATTTCTTCAGCAAACATCCTCTCACAGCTATCCACCTCACCGTCGCCATCAAAATCCATCCAATCTCTCATCTCTCTACCTCCTACAAAATTCAAAATTATAAGGTTTAAAGGTTCTCTTTGAGTATATAATACATTCCCAGCTGTCCAATAATCATCCCACTCACACTGGATTTTGCATTTTAATCTAAATATACGGAATACATCTTCATATCCTTTGGTTTCTCAAATTTACTATAACTTTCCTCTGCCATATGTATTTTCTCCTGCATCGTTAATACCTCTTTATTATTACCATTATTCTTTTCTGAATTGTTCACCGGTATGCTTGTCTTATCCATCATATTCTCAAATACCCGTTTTATGACCGATACTAATTCATTAAAATTTTCGTCATCTGATACATTATCCCTGTGCTCATCATCTGACAAATTTATCACAATATTCATTGCTCGCAAAACCTCCAGTATTCCAAAATAATATGGCATTTTATATTGTATTTCTTTTGAAAAACATCCATCCATAGCATCTGCTATCATGCTAAAAACTTCTACTCCCCTCGTAATAAAACACATTTGGTCTCTAAGACTTACTTGTTTAGGACCTGAAATCATATGGTTTATACGATCCAGTAATTGTTTTTGCTTCCTTTGCAACTCAATAAGTTCCTCGCTCAAACTCATTTCATGTTCTGGTGGAAAATATGCAACCAGCTTTTTCGTATTCTTATCAGGCTTATAACGATAAGTTTCCTCACCATCTTCGATATATCTAAACATTGCCTTGTCTAACAAAATTCTTTTCTGTTCCTCCGATATTTCATCAAAGAAACACTTGTCAATACCAAAAAAATCTGCCAATTGCTTCTTTCTCATTTCTGGAATTTCCTTTTTCCCATTTTCCCAAGCACTTATTATTTGTCTCGAAACTTCCAACCTCTCAGCCAACTGACTCAAAGAAAAATTACACTGTTTTCTTATATATCTTAATCCATTCATTTTCTTTTTTCCTCCAAATATTTTAATATAACATTATGTGCACTTATGTTATATCGATATCATAATTTTAGTTGACAGAGTCTGTCAACCCGTAACCTATAAATCTATTAGAATAATCTTGTTCACAGATACCGTTTTTCTTCCACCAATGTTCTACTGTTCTTCTCTCTCTGCACGATGGTATTCATTTACAGCACCCCATATAAATGGCACCGTTCCTAATACTAATAAAAAATCTATAACATTACTTATCCAATCACTAACACTTTCTGAGACAAAGCCAAAAGATATAAGAATAACCCAAATAAGAAATATGACACCCGGAATAATAATTACCTTCGCAATAAGCGGCATTTTGTCAACTATCTCAACCTGTATTCCAATTATCATTACTTCTATTTGCATTATTTCTAATAATACAACTCACCAAAAACACAGTTAGAATAATAACTATAACATTAATTCCCCAAATAATTATTTTTTTCATTCATTAATTTCTCCTTCTTCATATCATGGTGTTATCCGTTTTATATTTACATGGTAGCATCCTACTTTATAACACAAATCTTTCTTTTATCGTTAAGATAAGCTTTGTAGCCTCCGTTAATGCTTTTTATTAATTGGGGATTTTCTTCCTCTTCCTCCCCATATCCAAGTTCTAAATTCTTCTTTACCTGAAGTACACACAGTTCCAATACATCCTTCTTATTTCCTCCAGCAATTATGATTTCTTTTTCTCCATCGCCATTAATATCACAGGCAGCCATTTGATAAAAGAAACCTTTTTTCGCTCCTGCCCACTTCTCTTCTAATGATTCTCCTAAATTACTAATTAAATCAATACTTTGGTTTTCCGAAAAAACCTTCATCGAAATACCTTCACCTACATCCTCACGTTTAATTACGAAACCTAATGTTTCTCCTTTCGTTATCTCCGTCGACATTTCACATTTCTTCCTTTTCCGTAAATCCTTCCCGCTTATCTCAATCGATTCCATCTCATCCGCATTAAAAAGGTACTTCCCTACATTATCTCGCTTCTCTTGCGACAATGTCATATCGTTTTTAACTTCTGTCTTTTGTTTGATCTTTTTGCCGCCACAACCCACTGACAAAAATATACAAATCAAACTAATAAATATTATGCATATATTATTTTTCATCTTTTCACATAGTATAATGAACCCATAAGAAAATTAAAATTCACTACACATCTTCCTTTCTAAATTATTTTCTATATACTCAATTATAAACACTATGAATTAGTAAATTCACCTACGACAACCTCCCTATAAGCTGACTGTTTCCTTTAAAGGCTTTAACCACAACTCTATGTCTATTTGTTTATTAGTTAGATAACGCATGATGTTATGCTACATTCAACATAAAGTTTGCAGAAACACAGCGTAAACTTTATACATAGAATGTTTTTTATGTTGGTATTTACTTATCCAAATCAAAACACGATTGCTATATCATAGGTTCGGATAGTATTGATACTCTTCATATTTCAAACACCTGAGACAGTTTCAATACACTTTACACCATCTTATCTGCTCTCAACTCAAGTCTTTTCCAGTATTGCTATCTACATAAATTAATTTTCCATTTTCACACCCCCAAAAAATTTTTCTTCCTAAAACAATATCAAAGCAGCCCCACTTTGCAATTCCCTTATTTGATATTATACTTTTATTTCCATTTGACAAATTGATTTTTTTCACCCAATCCCCATAATTTGATTGAAAATAAATACTTTCCCCACTAAAAAAACACTTTGCAACTGCATCATCAATTAATAACTTTTCTTTCTTTTCTCCATAACAAAACTGATATAAATACTCTTCCTCCCCAACCTCATCTCCTGGTTTCCGAAAATAAACAGCATCTTTATGTAAACATACGCTATCCGCATATGCTGCAAATTTTAAAATTAACTGCTGATTAGAACCATCCAAATCCATCTGATATAATTCACATTCGTTATCCTCGTTTTCATAAACCACGTATATTTTCTCGTTTGAAACATAAAAATATACCCCATTTTCCTTTTTCACAAGAACCTTAACATCTTCACCATTTAAATCCATTGATTCAATATTTTTTCCTCCCATTTTAGTAAAAAGGGAATAATATATCCTATTATCATACAACCATAGATCATTTACGATCCCATCTATCTGCTTTACATCAACACTAGCACCATTGCAATTTAATCTAATAATTGTGTAATTATCTATTTCCCGATTTCTTCCCTTCTTCTCAATTAACTCAAACACAATACAACCATTTTTTGCATTCAAAAAATATATTTGACCAAATTTACTTTTATATATAATTTCCTTATCTTTTCCTTTGTATCGATAAAGAGTTGAACCGCTTCCATTATTTTCAGCAGCATAAAGATAATTACCATCTTTGCAAATGGTTCTTCCGGAACGATCATTATTCATATATGGATATCCCGACTTTGTATCTTTATCAGCTTCTACCCAAAATGAACTCTTCCATTTAGATTTTTCCAGGGAGTTCTGCTTCGATGACGAGTCAAAGTGTCTTTGCTTCTCTGTAGTACTATCCTGATGCAGACCACACGAAACAAAAAATAAACATATCACAAATAAACCAAAGAATTTCAAAAATCTCATTTCTAATTTTCCCCCTCATATAATCAAGTTTCGATCTAGGCTATTACCTAATAAATCAAGCTCTGTTACTTTTGTTCCGGCATGATCTTCAATTAGAATATGTTCCATTTTTGCATCAATTTTACCAGTATATTTTTCGTTTGACATTATTGGCATTTGTTCATAACCAAAATAGCATCCTTTCATCCTCTCTCTTGGAATAGAAATCAATATCCAATATACCAATCCTATAAATAACATAATTACAAATAAAATACAGCAACTAATTATTAATTTCCCCTTTTTTCTCACTATATCTCCTTTCATAAATGTTTAAATACAATTTCTTCATCGTACACCATTAGGTATATCTTTTCTTCTGTAATATTCCTTAGTATATTTTACAAAACCAACGTATTAATAATGCAGTATCTCGTCATATGTATTAATTGTGCATACTCACATTATGTGTTGTATTTTCCATGCTTTTGTTGTCACATCCACATAGCAAATCTTTTTCCAGCTCATCTTCTTCCTCTATCAATTATACTTGAAACTTTTTTTAGCCCGCTTCGAAACATATCTTTTATCCCAAAGCTCAACAGTGTTTTTTCCAGCTGCTGTCCAGGAACAACTATACGCAACGAGTCCAATATTCTTTTTAAATGAAACAGTATATATGCTAAGTACATCTGAAAAATCTTTCTTTACAGTCCATGTATTATACTGTCTAACATCTTTCTTTTTCCCATAAATCAACATTCGCTCATGTTCACCAGATTCTTCCTCCGATAAAACATCTTTCATTTCAGCCTTCTGGCAAATAATATGAGTGTATTCTGCTGGTATTCGCCCCTCCTCACAAAAAGTTTTCATTTCATTATCCGGCATATGCGGCATACAATACCAGTATATCCTATCTTGCTTGACCAAAAAATAGTACATATCTAAGCATTCCTTCGGCATGTGGTATCGTCCATCGCTATCATAAGAATCATACTCCACTCGCTGAAAAAAAATGTGCCATACTTCTCCCCTTTTGCCTTTTCTTTCTCTATTGACAAACATCGTTGTTTCTTTTTCCAATAAATCTGAAAAATAGAACCGCCCGGAAACTTTTATTTGACAATTTTCTGTATATGGAAAATATTCATTATGTATTTCGCTTGTTTCTGTTGGTTTCTTTTTAGCATCTTTGGTTTCAACTTTCCCACAACCTGATACTGCTGCTATCACAAATATGAAAACACACATTTTCAAACACACACGTTTCATTCTTAAACTCCTCTTCTTTCAATAACTACTTCTCCCCGCTATCTGCGCTACTTTTTACTATACCTATTTCACCAAAAGTTTCAACAAAAGCGACAATTTTTGCAGAATGAGGGGCCACTTTTGCTATATTTCTTCATCAATAGAGATTAGCAACACCGTTTCAAATGTTTTATCCTCTGCCGTACACATCAAACATCCACCATATTTTTCTGCAATCCGCCGCACGGAATGAAGTCCGATTCCATGCATGCCATCATCTTTTTTTGTAGTAGCAAAGTCTCCATCCTGCGTATGTTTTATATTTTCAAATGGGTTTGTGATTTTTATTACGCAGAAACCGCCTACTTCCTTCATATAAATGTAACTCTTAATATACTTTTCTCCTTGCGTCTCCGCAGCCGCACGAATTGCATTATCCAAAAGATTGCCAAGCATGGAAATCAAATCCATCGGTGCCACATGTTGTAATAAAACTCCGGGTTCTACATAAAAGGCTGTGTGAATTCCCTGCTTCCCGTCTTTTTTCATTTAACAATGAATTCAATACCGGATTGTCGCAGTACACCATCCTGGAATCCTTTTCCATTTCTGCACCAATACTATCCGTCAACTCTAAAATCGCTTTTGTATTTCCATCCTTTGCAAAGACATAAATCATTTTTATCTGATTCGTAATATTATGAATCAGTTCCTTTTGTTTCTTGTCAATTTCCGATATCTGCATATAATATTCCAAGTCTTTTTTCTGCTTTATAATTACGATATTTTGTTCCATCGTTTCATATAAGCGCTCCGAATACCGTTCAAATGCATAAAAACTCATTACATTCCCCAAAAACAAGACCGCAAAACTGCACCCAAGGAATGCACTCGCATACCCTGCCATATGATGAACTGCTCCCGAATAGAATACAATTATCATAACAAATAAGCTTGCAGCCGGAATCATCATATACATAATAAATATTTTGGAGTCTTGTATTCTCTTTCGTTTGCCTATTGCTTGATTCGTAATCAGAACCAGTATATAGGTGAGAAATTTAATGACAAGCATCAAAATCATAATCAATGTGGAATTTTTGTAATCCGATGCATCCGGATGTACCAAAAGCATAAATAAAAACTCACATCCACACAAAACGCAAAACATCGTAGCAAAGCATAACAAACGATAGCATACTTTTCCCTGAAATTCTAAAACCGTATACAAGAAAAATAATGCAGGCGTAATTAAAATATTAACATCCCCATTCCCCAAAAGGTTGCATATGGTTAATAGAATAACGATGCCGATTTGACAGCTCTTTTCTTTTAATACTGAATCAGCAAAGAACTTTCTCTTGCTAAAATAATTTTGAAAAAACAAATGGAACAAATACACATCGATGATGCAGCTTATTACAACACTTAATACCTTCACTTTATCCTCCGTCTTTATTTATATTTTTCACTCATTACCGCAGCCAGTGCCCGTCTGAACTCTGGCATTCTGGAACGTGAAACATTCAATTCTTCTCCGTTTGATAGTTTTATCACACCCTCTGATTTTAATTTAACGACATGATTTAAGTTTACAATATAACTATTATGGGCATATTCAAAACCGTATCCCTTCAAATCCGTATACAGCTCTGCCAACTTCTTTTTTGTCGTAATCCTATCCTCAAATGAGTAGTCTTTATAATTCTCCTGCACATGGATTTCGCTTCCGCGCTTATAATTATCTATGTATAAAATATCATCTGGATACACCTTCACTATATTCATGTGATTTTTCCCCATTACATAGGTTCTTTTTTTCATTTGCTTCATTTTCTCTACTACTGCGGTCAACTCCAATAACATTTTGTCATCTCCATAATTTTTCCGCAAATATCGAAAAGGTGTGGTTTTAAATGATTCATCCGTAGGCTTTGATACACCAGAACAAAATACTAATAAAGAATCCGGAAATAATTTTCTGAACTGCTTTGCTGTGGCATGTCCGTCCATTCCACTCATCTGCATATCAAGAATGATCAAGTCACAAGATGTCATTCTCTCTACTGTAAGAAGACACTCTTCCCCCGACGTAACTTCATAAAAGATAACTTGACGCTCACTCAAGTCGCATCGCAAAAGCATTTCTTTCATATAGGAAATAAAATTTTTATCATCATCACAAATAACAATCTTATACATAACGTCCTCCCCTATTTTTTTGTTCAGTATAGCATATGTGTCTATCTTTGTCAATTTTTGTAATGTACCTTTTCCACCTTAACGTACTGGTAATAATATGACCCAGCCGGAATTGCTAACCGAACATTTATATCTCCATCTTCTAAGTAAAACTGATCTTCTTGCTCAAAAATCTGTTCTTTTATTCGTTCATCCGAAAGCTTACCAAATGCTTCTTGAAATTCTTTCCCGCATTGCTGAAAAACTGCTTTTTTACATTTTGTCATAAACTCATCGGACTCAATAATTACATCTTTCAGCAATAATTCTCTGTTTTTTCCCCAGTCATAGTTCACAGAAAAAGATACATTTATAGGATGTAATGCCCCTTTTGCATAATAATCTCCAGTAAATAGAACAGATAAAATTTTATCCGTTTGTGTTTTGACATCATAATTTAATGTGATAGCAACTTCTTGTTTCAAATCAATTTCTCCCATCAGTTTTTTAATATGCGATAGAATGATTTTATTACAAGACTCTGTTTTTTCGCCCTCTAACTTTGGATAATGAATATTCCACCATTTACTCTTTTGTTTTTGGGACGTGTATACCCTATCTTCAATGCTAAATATCCTATCTTTATTTGTCTGAGTTCCTTGTGTACTATTGGAAATTTGTTTCATATCATTTTCATTTACTCTGCCACACGACGTAATGCATGCACAAAGAAATAATAATAAATAAATTTTTTTCATGCCTATTTCCCCTTTCTGCGAAAGAATCCAATGCATTATAAAACATGTTGGCTGGCTTTCACTTTTCCGCTCTTGTTTTTCTCTTTTTCTTTTTTTCGATACAATTCTCTCCTAAAATAAAAATGTCTCCCCATGGGACACATCACATATGTGAGAGGTGCAGGGAGTCCTATTGTTATTATCTTATGCTATTTTCTAGAAAAAAACAACTATTTATTTCATGATGGGGTAAATTTACTGTCGGAAAGTATTAGACAGACTACACCTGTGACCTGTTTCAGATTTGATAACTGT
>NZ_QUDR01000036.1:0-479 GCF_003477605.1 Clostridium sp. AF37-5 | reverse complement strand
GACCTGTTTCAGATTTGATAACTGTTTTTACTATATCCGATTTCTTCTTTTCTTACAATCCCCATATATGATTTTTTAGTGCCGCTATCTTTTTTATCTGTGGATAAGGAATACTGTATACCGGCATATCTGCCAGTTTTCCAAGCCTGTTTTTGTTGCGCCTTTCGGCAGCCAGCATCTGCGTTGCTGAATATATCACCTCTTCTGCACCTGCAGCCAGTGGCAGTTCTTTTTTCTGGTATCGAACCAGTTCCAGTATGTCCCTCTTATTCTGGCGGTATATACGCAGTCTTGCCATCTTATCTGCACCGGTTCTGCTCCAGCCTAATGGTCTTGAACTCATTCTGTCTGAATAAATGTGGCTCACATGTCCCTCTGCGCTGCACTGCAGGCTCTTATCCTTCGCCCTTACGGATTCCATAATTCCTGCCCAGTTCCCCAGAATATAATTCTTTGCGGATTCTACTGCCTTTGCTTTT
>NZ_QUDR01000035.1 GCF_003477605.1 Clostridium sp. AF37-5 | reverse complement strand
GATCATCTGGATCCACCGGCTTTTCTGTTCCCCGTCCGGGGTATACAGATACAACAGTCCATTGTGGGTATAATTATTTCACCTGCCGCAATCGGAAGTATTGGCATGTTTCCACCTGTCTGTGGTGTAAATCGGTGTATCTTTAACGGTCACTGTCTGCACCTTTCCAGTGTCTTTGATTGTCAACTGTACCGGTTTTGCCAACTGATAACCGGATGGATCGAAAACCTCTGTAAAGGTGTAGGTTTCTCCAACGACCAGTTTGCCGATGATGTCGTAAGCATCATCTTTTGTAACAAATTTCATCACTTTATTCCCTTTGGAATCGGTTACAACAAACTTTGCACCACCAAGAGCCTGTCCTGTCTCCTTGTCCAGTTTCAAAAGCTGGATATGCGTCTGCTCATCCACCATAATGATCTTATCATCGGTATGATCGACAAATGTTCCATCTTTCTGTTTCACGGCAACTACAGATGTATAAGAAATCTCAGCATCTCTATTCTTTTACTCTTTGTTTCTTCCATGTTAACTATCTCCCTAGCCATTAGTCCATCCAATTTATCACTCCAAATGTTTTATAAGTCAAGGTGAATAAATATAAAAAATATTCATTTCTCCATATTGTTACAATAGCAAAAAATCAAATATTTGCCCAATATATTATATTCCAACTGTATTTTTAAGGTTACGGATAATAAGCCATATTCTTTATTTATATGCAAAGGAGCCACAATCCCGGTAGTCTTACTACCAACAATTGTAGCTTTTTTACGTTCAAAGTTTTATATATGTGCCATCGCTTAGTAGTCCCTTACTACTAAGGATTTCTCCCCACACCTTTGCCTTTATCCAAATCTGCCCATGTGCCTTAGTAGTCGAAACCGTAGTAATTGCAAGGCTTTTCATCATATTCTGCCCTGTGTTGCCCCAGTCTGCGAAGGTATGCATTATCATAAAACTGGAGTGCCGTGGCAGATGAAACATACTCTAATCATAATTTTTCATATCCTTTTAATACCTTTCAATACTCAAAAGTTCTGTACACATCAATAATATTGAAACAATATATAATTTTTAATTTTTTCTCATTACACCTTATATTTTGCCATTTCTTTTTTCGCAAAAGGTGTAAAAAAGGTGTAATTTTTCAGCTTTTACACCTCGACATTCCTCTTTAATAAACCTCAAAAATTCTCTCTGCTGTTTTCTTCTATATATAATATAGTAGATTAAAATGGCGATTTTTTATATTATTGGCGAATTCACACAACCATGATATAATTAAGCATAGCAATGATGCAATCGAAAAGGACCAGCAAAAACCGGTCCTAATTCTCCCCCATGCGCATTTATATTCTTATTTTTACTTTGACGGTTTTACTCCATTTACCATAGGTTTTACGTCCACCTGAGATTTTATAAGTTCTCACACGGAAATAATATGTTTTTTTCTTAAATTTTGTTATTATCCGAAAAGCCGAAGTTCTGGATGCAGATAACTTCTTTTTCCCTTTCGTAAATTTCTTATTTTTTGCATACTGTATCTGATATCCGGACATTCCCTGCTGTTTGGACCATGATACTACAACTTTTTTACCTTTTAAATTTGAAACCTTTACACCCTTTACCTTTTTAGGGGTTGCTGCAGAAGTTCCCGTGCCCTTGATTATAACCGCACCTGTACCGGTTCTCACTGTTTTTGTACTCGGTTTCCTTGTTGCTGTTGGTTTCTTCGTTGCCGTTGGTTTCTTGGTTGCGGTCGGCTTGCTTGTCGCCTGACCGCCATTTCCCCACCACGATGGTTCCTGATATGGCGGGTCTTCTTCCGGCGGCAGTATCTCAAACGAAACTCTCTGCGTTCCTACAAAGAAATCTTTTCCCGTAACATCCACATAGGCAGTTCCCTGTGTATAATTATCTTCATACCTATAAGTGTAATCCTGTCCATTTACTAACTTTTTTCCTTTAAAATATACCGTCACGTCCGGCTTATATGCATGCATTCTTGATGGATCATTAATTTCTGTATATGTATACTGCGAAAGTTTTATTTCAAACGCGTCTGCAAATATACGTCCGTTAAAATCATAGTCATCCAGCCTGTTCATATCAAGAGAATAAAATGTCGGTGCATTATCATTCATCGTTGTATACCAGAACAAGTGATTATCCGATGTCACAATTGGTTTACAGTCTGACAAATATGCACGAATCTTGTGAATTTTTCCATCGAGACTTCCATCCTCGTTGAGTTTTGCAACTCTTGTCACCCAGAGGTCTGTCTCCCGTTCTACATAATATTCCTGCCAGAACATATAATATCCATCTTCTACCTTTACTAACTGTGGATTCAAAATGGTAATTCCATCTTCTTCTTTATAATCGGTAATCCAATTTAATTTAGGTGACTCATTAAATTTTTTATTCATGGTAATTACAAAGATGTTTCTGTGTGCTTTTTCCATCGACGTTTTTGTGACAGAGGAATCCTGAACAATAGAAGAACCGGAAGTAATAAGTGTATCGCCATCGTTCATAAGTTCAAAACCTCCCAGCGATACACCGGTTACATTATCGCCATAGCTTCCTATAATATCTAAGAGGGAACGGGTCTCTGTCTTCCCATACCATGTCCATACATCGTCCGGCTCCTTGTAAACAACCGATTTTGCCAGATTAACAGCACGGGGATTACCATCTCCAAGATCTAAACGGTATACAGACTCGCCATCTGAAAGAATAAACTGGGCAAAAGAGTGGGAAACCCAGTCACCCGGAGCTTCATTCATGACACATTCCATACTGTCTTCATCCACCGCATAAGTTAGATTTACTTCATGATGAATCTCTTCCGGCTCCGCTGCAGCATCCCAGTAAATATACCTTGATGTATGGATATAAAGGATTCCGTCATTTTCTGTCATACGCAAAGGACCTTTTGCGAAAGGCTCATATACATTTTTGCTTGTTATACTGCACTGTCCAAGTTTGTTCCAGTCATCATCATATTTGACAACCCGGACAACTTCTTTTGTATTATCCGATTCATGGTTATTCTGTCCAAACACGATATACCGTGCATCTTTACCTTTAAAATATCCTCCAAATTTAGGCAGTTCAAACTTAATCTTTTTGGTAGAAAGCAGCTTATAATCTGCACTATAAGTCTCAATGTAAACTTTTCCTTTTAACGCCTCAATTCGAAAAAAGCCGCCTTCTTCTATTTCTTCCACATAAGAAGAGGTACTTGAACCATAATTCGGAAGTATAAGACCTGCTGCCTCTGCGTTGGATGACGCTACTCCTTCCGTAGTCTTTATTCTGTAACTTTTGTCTATCGGAAGATTTTTTTCAATGTTACTTTCCGCGTGCTCTTCAACTTTTAATTCTTTCAGTCGGTCAACAACATCTTCTGTATCATAATCAAGATCTGACAATGTATAACTTATGTATAATTATTATGATTTTTTCTCCACACTGACGGTGAAACTCCCTCTTGTTTTTTAAACACTTTTGAGAAAGTGAAGGGGTCATTATACCCAACAGAGTATGAGACATATTTTACCGACAAATCGGTATCTTTTAACAACTGTTTTGCCCGTTTTATCCGAAATTGTATCAGGTATTCCTGCAACGTTTTACCGGTCGCATATTTAAAAATTTTACTTAAGTATGCCCGATCCACACCGCAATGATCCGCTATCTGCTGCACCATGATCGATTCACAATACTTCGTATTTATATATTGAATTGCTTCTCTCATATAATTCATTGTCCGCAGATTCGTTCCTGCTTTCTTCTCAACATGCCGCGTCCACCGATTCATTTTATCAAACAATATATACATATACCCTATACATGCATATTCATTTTCTTTATACATAATTAAATTTATAACAGCATCCTTTAATTGGCTGTTCTCTTCTATCGGTACATAAACTGGTTCTTTTCTTGTCATCCCAATACTTCTCACAATTTCTGTTGACTTAAATCCATGAAAATGAATCCATGCATACTGCCATGGTTTTTTTTCATCCGCCTGATACTGAACAAGCACATCCGGCGGTAGCAAAAAAAAGCTGTTACTTTTTACCTTAAACTCTTTATCATCAATTCGGAGCACCCCTTCTCCTTCAAATACATAATGCAATATATACCGGTCGCGTATGATCGGTCCAAATGAATATGAAGGAGCACATCTCTGAATTCCTATTTCATAAAGACGTAAGTCTTCATATTGGCTGTAATTCAACCACCAAACACCATCTTCTGGCATCTCCATAAGTATCATCTCCTCTTCCTAAAATAACAATACCATTTCAAAAGTATCATTGTCAACTCTTGAAATGGTATATTGTTTATTAAAGATTATTTTATTTTTACCTTTTTCTTAGCACTCCATGCTCCATACAATGTTTTTTGTTTGTTTTTGCGTATAGCACGAACGCGTACATAGTACATTTTTTTCGATTTCAGTTTTTTAATTGTCTTTGAATTAGAAGAAACTGTAACCTTCTTAGCCTTCTTAAATGTTTTATTTGTGCTATATGATATCTGATACCCCTTTACATTTTTAATCTTCGCAAATTTTACAAACATCTTCCTTTTAGAAGTGCTCTTCACTGACAGACCTTTTACTTTGCCAGGTTTTGTTACTTTCTGAGTTACTTTCTGAGTTGATTTCTGAACTGGTACCTGTGTTGGAACTGCTGTCAATGCAGGAGTTTGAGTTACAACAGGCGCTGTCGTAGGCACAGGTGTTGCAGTAGGTTCCGGAGTAGATGTAGTTCCTGGATAATCCGCATATAATTCCGGATAATCTGTAGCTATCTTAGGAACTGCAGCATCTGCTGTTTTTGTCTTTGATATAGCAATACGATCAAGTCCCGGACCAAGAGCTGTCGGATTATATACATAAATTGTATTCTTTCCTTTGTCTAAATAAACCTGGGTGGACACACACCCTACTGCAGAACTATTACCGGAAATCCCCACAATATCAGTTACTTGTACTGATTCATATTGGTTTGTACGAATACTAAGTTTCTTTTTGCTTCCACTTACCACGTAGAGCTTCAGGTCATACATACCAGCTTCCGGAGCTTCGATATTTTCAAATTTAACACGGTTTTGCACTCCACGTATTTTTCCGATATAAGCTTTATTGGAAACATACTGAGCAGTTGTCGGTGTTTTGTTGCCAAGACCAAGATTTGCATTCTCTGCCTCAAAATAGTTGTAATTATCATAAGATGTTAATCTCAAATCATCTTTCTTGCTGAAAATGACAGCTGCACCACCGTTTCCCTTAAGTGGCAGTGTGAGTTTATCCTTGGAAGTTACTTCTTTTTTCTCCATCTGAATGTTGGAATTATCAGAATTATCCGTATAAACATACGCATAATATTTTACACCTGCATCCAAAAAAGAAAGGTCTGCTTCATAATTATCTTCTTTAGCTGTCATAGCACCGAGGTACCAACGCTCGCCACTCCTTCTTGCACGAATTGCTACTTTGCGTGGTTCAGACCCCTCCAACAAAACAGACTCATCCCAGGATGATGGAATATCTGTAAGGAATGACAAACCACCATACCCCGGATATACGTGGCAGGAATGTGCCAGCGTCTGCATTGCCGATTCATAGACAACTGTCATTCCAAGCATGAAACCATTCGTCGCCTTACAATTTTTCACACTCATTCCAACCGGTGTAAATTCCATGGAACCGATTACATTACGCGTATAAGGCAAAGTAAGAAGAGTCTCTATAGGCGAACCATTTCCCCACTTGAAGTACTCACTTCCTTGTACAGCCTCACTCGATAAAATGTTCGGGAATGTTCTGTTCTCGCCATTTGGATCTGTGCAACCATGATAATTTACAACTAATTTATGTTTCGCCGCAATGGATGCAATATCATACATATCTTTCATCGCCCACTGACTGTCGCTCTCAAGATAATCAACTTTAACACCTTTAACGCCAAGACTTTCGCACCATGCAAATTCTTTTTCAATAGTTTCAGGATTATCAAGGTCTACCCGATGTGCACCGTCTCGTTTCTTTACTCCATACCAGACAAGTATTCCTACGTTTCTTTCATTGGCATACTTACATAATTTCTTTAACTTTTCTTCATAATCCAATTTTCCGGAACTGTCCTTCCAGTTTTCCCATCCAAAATCAACAAGACAATACTTCTGTCCTGTTTCTTCCGCATAGTCAATATAATCATACAAAGACTGATATTCAATCGGATCTCCTGTTGACCACCAGGACCAAGATGCTGTACCTGGTTCTACCCAGCTAAAGTCTCCCTCTGCTGCCGGATTGAGGTCAGAAACCAACGAACTGTTCGTCAAATCATTTAATGTATCCGTCATAATGCATACACGCCATGGTGTATGAAATTCATTCTCCATTGTAACACTCTCAATTGGCAGGTATTCCGCCTTAAAAGTCTTACCAACATACTCTGGGTCCTGCTCCTGCTTTAAATATTTACTAAACTGAACTTTATAGGCAGCACTTCCCTGATTTGTATGAAAAATAGTTGCACAATAAGGTTTTTTCTCGTTATACACATTTGCCTCAGTTAAAAGCATATAGCAGGAACCATTCCCATTCGCCACTTGAGAGAGAATTGCAGGTGGAACATCTCCATTTGCATTCTTTACCTGGGTCATTGTCCTTGTCGAATAAGAGCCCGGCTCGTAAGTTGAACTGTACCAGTCGGCATTCCATACTCTTCCATCCATAGGAAATTCAAAGGAACTTACTTCACTGGTAATCACTGTTTTCTCATTTTGTGTTGTCGTGTCTCCATCCACAACATAACGAAATCCAATACCATCTTCAAAAATACGGAAAATCACCTGCATTTTTGCATTTTCTTTTGTTACCACAAATGACATTTCCTGATATTCTTTATTTACATGTTTTTTACTTCCCTGGTACCAATCATACTCTTCTTTTCCCTTTTTAAGTTCATATGACTCCTCATCCACCTGCAGACCAGTAGATAAATCAACACTTTTCGTCACAATGCCAAGTGGTACGCATTTCAACGTAACATGTCCATTCCGGTATGCAGAATAAAAAATTTTCCCCTCCTCATTCTTCCATATGCGAACTTCTATTTTATTATCTACCGATGCTGCATGCAATTCTGTGATTTCTGTCAGCCCATCTGAACCATCCTCATCAACTGCAGTTGCTGTAACATTCTTTTTCACCATTTCAGCATTAGAAACTTTGTTTCCATAACACATAGGAACAATCAACGATGCCGTCAGCAATGTCGCCACAACTCTCTTTATCTGTCTCCTCATAACCATACCTCCATTTTTTTATTTGATTAATGCTATATATAATGCTATCATAAATACAAAAATAGAGAATGTCTTTTTATAAGTAATACATGTGAAAATATGTTACACAACTTGAATACACAGTGTCCTTAATGTTACCTTCTACTGATTTGCTATCTTTTCCGCCAGTTCCTCCAAATACTCCCAGCGTTCCATTTTCTCCATCAACTGCTCCTCTGCTTCTTCTTTTTTCTCGGATAACTCGCGAAGTTTGACATAATCTGTGCCATTCTCCGCCATTTCTTTATCGAGTGTTTCAATGGTCGTCTCTAACACAGAAATATCCTCTTCGATGGTCTCATATTCACGCTGTTCCTGATAAGAAAATTTAAGTTTTTTCTCACGGTTTTTGTACGCCCTGTGTGCCTCTTTGTTACCGGTATGGCTCTTAGTTTTTCCGTCGAAAGAATTTTCCGTACTCGCCGGACGCTTTTTCACATAATCTGTGTAACCGCCTTCGTACTGGCGAATTGCACCATTCTCTTCAAAAGCAAAAATGCGGGTTACAATACGGTCCAAAAAATACCGGTCATGTGAAACTGTGATAACAATTCCGTCAAAGTCATCCAAATAATCCTCTAAAATTGTCATCGTTTCAATATCCAAATCATTTGTCGGCTCGTCAAGAATAAGTACGTTTGGCGCCTCCATCAGCACGCGGAGAAGATTTAACCTTCTTTTTTCACCACCGGATAATTTACCAATGGCACTATACTGTTGCGAAGGCGGAAACAAAAAGCGCTCCAGCATGGCAGATGCCGAGACAAGCCCATCACTGGTGCGCACAAATTCTGCCGTGTTTTTAATATAATCAATCACCTTTTCATCCGCATCCATATAAGCAATTCCCGCGGATTCTTCCTTTTCGATTTCCTGTGTATAATAACCAATCCGAATCGTCTGTCCAACTTTAATACTGCCGGCATCCGGCTCAATCCGGCCGGCAATCATTTTCATTAATGTCGTCTTGCCGCAGCCGTTTTTCCCAACAAAACCAATCCGGTCATGTTTGAGAAATATATAAGAAAAATCACGTATCAATGTATTCTCACCATAAGCTTTTGATACATTTTCAATTTCGATTGTCGTTTTTCCCATACGGGATGAAATACTGCTTAACTGGAGTTTTTCATCAACTTCCGGTGCCTTTTGATTTTTCAGTGCTTCGTATCGCTGGATGTGTGCCTTCTGTTTCGTCGAACGAGCTCTGGCACCACGCGAAATCCACTCAATCTCCTTGCGCAAAATACTCTGACGTTTTCTCTCACTGGCACGCACACTTTCTTCCCGCTCTGCCTTTCGCTGCAGAAACCCAGAATATTTTTCGTCGTAACTGTATATTTTCCCTTTGTCAAGCTCTATGATTTTATTTGTCACGGAATCCAGAAAATACCTATCATGCGTCACCATAACCAAGACCCCTCGAAAGGCTTTCAGCTTGTTTTCCAGCCAATCTGCCATCTCACTGTCCAAATGGTTTGTCGGCTCATCCAATATGAGCACATCACATGGAGTAATCAACACGGAAACAAGTGCAAGACGCTTTCTCTGTCCACCGGAAAGCTCTCTTGTCTTCTGTTCAAAGTCTGTAATACCAAGCCTTGTAAGCATTGCCTTAGCCGCTATCAATTCATTTTCATTGGCATGGTGATGCACCATATTCTGAACACTCTGTAAAACCGTGTCCTCTTCCGAAAATTCCGGATTCTGAGGCAGATAATGAATCATCAGATTCGATGCCTGTATAACCTGTCCTTCATCCGGAGTCTCCAGCCCTGCCATAATTTTCAGCAAAGTCGACTTGCCGGTTCCATTGATTCCGATTACACCTACCTTATCCCCTTCATGAAGATAAAAATCGGCGTCATCAAAAAGTTTTCTTTCCGTATATGAATGTGTCAAATGTTCCAGTGATAAAATATTCAAATCAATCGTCCTTCTTCTCTGTTATGCAATTTTCCACCCTTTTTAACCACATAAAAACTATTTTTTATTTTATCATTTTTCGCCACATGTATCAACTCATTTTTTTCGGATTGTTACAGCAAAATGCACAGCCTGTCTGCTGCCCGATACAGTTTGCACAATCCCTGCAGTCTGACAAAATATCTTTTCTGCTAATCAGGTACACACCTGCCACACTCATTTGTGGTTTCATTTTTCCACCATCCCATGAAACTCCAATTTTTTCAGCATCCATTAATTGCAGCATTTTCTCTGATGCAGATAACTCCATTCCATAAAAACCTGCGCCAAAAGCAGGGCTACAAAACCGTTTTTCATACACGCTGTGCTTCCGCTGCAAATACTCCCGCAGCCACTCTCTTACCACATCCAAACAAGCGATTTGAAAAATTTCCCAGTAATACTGTGTTAAAAGTGCCTTACTTTCTTCTACTTCATATTCCGGTGCATGAAATGCATACAAATAACCGGTTTCAACCTGTCTCCTGTCAATGCGTGACAGCACCTGGCACTGCATCTTATCATTTCCAAAAGAAAACCAGCCATCTTCTACACATTGCCCCGAAAACGGCTGCAAAAGAATCAAAACACGGTACAAATATTTATTCCTTTCCAGAATTTCTCCAATGCTGCTAACTGCCATCCCTTTATGCTGTCTGTGTGTTCTCTTATCCATCTGATCCCACGAAGCAATCTGTGCCATACGCTCCCAAATTTCTTCCCTGAGGTTTCCGATATTTAGAGAAATTATTTCATCCTGCCTCTGTAATTGCTGCATTACCTTGTCATAAGCTTCCGGGCGATGTATCACCTCACACTGACTGCAGTCTTTCATTTTCTGTCCCTTCGCATTCAAAAACCAAACCGGATTTCCAATGCACTTTTTTTCACGATACAACGGGCAATAACAGAACAAACAATTAAACTCCTCCTCGTTTTCCGTCTTGTGGCAGGGAAAATATTCACACTCCTTATTTTGAAAAAAACGATAACTGTTTATCATGCACGCGCCTCCTCTTCTCTGCTCTCCATTTTACCATAACTTTTGCGAAATTACCAAAACGAATCCGGTATGGTTTGTATCAAATATTTGGCACAATCGGGGTGACTTAAGCGCAATATCGAGCCAAAACAACGCTTTTTACTTGATTTGCCTTATAGGGTTGCATATTTGCCCCATTATCAGCCCTTATTAGAGAAAATCACAGGGCAAATGCAACTCTTTCGAGAGAAATTTCTGCTTTTGGTTGTTTTCAGACACATCTTTTCAAAATTCATGCAACGCTTTTCACTTTTTATAAAGGTTAAGGTTGCATAAGGCACTTACTTACATTAAAAGAACTGCCATGTATCAAGAATTTGCGGCTGGTATTTTCAGTGCCCATACCGTTACGCACTCAACGAGTGAGAGCGAACATTTGACACAAACAACTTAGGTATGATGCTTGACGAGAACCTAAAAGATACGATATAGTATAAAAGTAATGCTATTTTAACAAAAAGAGGAAGGATAAAACGAATGTGGAAAACAATCAATGATATTCTAGTTAATATTGACAATTTTGTCTGGGGTATTCCCCTTATGGTACTAATTCTTGCCGGCGGTATTTTGTTAACTGTGCGTCTTGGCGTAATGCAGTTTCGAAAACTGCCACTTGCCTTAAAATGGATGGTAAAAAACGAAGAAGGCGGTGAGGGAGAAATTTCAAGTTTTTCTGCCCTTTGTACAGCCCTAAGCGCGACGATTGGAACCGGTAATATCGTCGGCGTTGCAACTGCTGTTGGTGCAGGTGGACCGGGTGCTCTTTTTTGGATGATTGTCGCTGCCTTTTTCGGCATGGCGACCAAATTTGCCGAAGGTCTCCTCGCTGTAAAATACCGTGTTGTCGCAAAAGACGGTCACAGCCTTGGCGGTCCGTTTTATTACATAGAACAAGGTATGGGAAAAAAATGGAAATGGCTTGCCAAAATATTTGCTTTCTTTGGCGTATGTGTCGGACTTTTCGGAATTGGAACTTTCAGTCAGGTAAATGGTATTTCCAGTGCCGTTCACGGCTTTTTTGATTCAGCCAATGCACACTGTGTAAATCTGCCATTCTTAGGTGAGTACTCCTGGTCCGTTGTGATTTCATCATTAGTTTTGGCGTTTTGCGTTGCTTCCGTTTTGATTGGTGGAATCAAACGAATTGCTAGTGTTAGTCAGGTTATCGTGCCATTTATGGCAATAATTTATTTCCTGTTTGCAGGCATTTTAATTGTTACCAATATCACTGCTGTGCCAAGTGCCATTGCTGTAATTGTAGAAGCGGCTTTCTCGCCAAGAGCAATTACCGGTGGTGTCGTCGGAAGTATGTTTGTCGCTATGCAAAAAGGTGTTGCACGTGGTATCTTCTCAAATGAAGCCGGTCTTGGTAGTGCACCAATTGCCGCAGCTGCCGCACAGACAAAAGAACCTGTCCGTCAAGGTCTTGTAAGCATGACAGGAACCTTTATTGATACCATTGTTATTTGTACACTTACCGGCTTATCCATTGTATTAACCGGTGCATGGCAGGTAAAAGGACTTGAGGGTGTCGGCGTTACGACCTATGCTTTTCAGAAAGGACTTCCGTTCCCTCCTGAAGTTTCCGCATTTGTCTTAATGCTCTGCCTTGTATTCTTTGCCTTTACGACAATTCTTGGCTGGGATTATTACAGCGAGCGCTGTTTGGAATATTTGAGTGGCGGCAATATGAAACATGTAAAAATTTTCCGTTGGATTTACATTCTTGCCGTATTTATCGGTCCATATATGACGGTCAGTGCCGTGTGGACAATTGCCGATATCTTTAACGGTTTGATGGCAATTCCAAATATGATTGCTATTTTTGCCCTAAGTGGTGTCGTGGCAAAAGAAACAAGGGATTTCTTCAAACGTCATAAACAAGGTAAAATTAAATAACGAAAATCATGACCACCAGCTCAGCTGGTGGTTTCCTCTGCGGCTATAAGCCTGT
>NZ_QUDR01000034.1 GCF_003477605.1 Clostridium sp. AF37-5 | reverse complement strand
TGGGGATAGCTTTGAAAATTGAAATTTTATCTATGTAAAGAACCCGCAAATTCAAGTTTGTAGATGCAAATACATAGTAAAAAGGACAATTATGAACCAACTAAATAACATTTCAACCCCAAAGGGAAGAAAGGTATTTTCAAGAAGAATACTTTTCTTCTCTTTTTTTATTTTAGCAGTCATTGCTTTGGCTCTGGGACTTTGGTTTTAGTAATGCAGGCGCAGATGGTGGCAGAATCTCCGAATCTGTATATTGCCAATCTGCCGAAAGAACAGCAGGAATCAAAGGATTTTGTGCGTTGTATCTGCCTGGACAATAATCAGAAAAGAGGGTGGGCGGAACTATTGCAGAAAAACTGGAAAACGATTTTATATCTGCTGGATGAGGCTCAGTTTGTGGATGCAGACACACCGCCGAAACTGGATCTGCGTATGGAAGAACTGGCAAAAAAGAAGCCGGATCATCCGGCGGTAAAAGCCTATCAACGATACCGGGGTGGTCCGGATGAAACGATTCGTTCCGTCATTATGACCGTAAATGCCCGTATGCAGCCTTTTGATAATGAGGAATTGTTGGAAATCTTTTCATCCAATGACATTCCGTTGGATGAGTTTGGAGTAGGAATTGACGGAGACAAGAAAACAAAAAGCAATCTGTTTATCATTATCCCGGATGACGATGACACCTTTAATTTCGTGCCGGGCATGGTTTACACGCTGCTTTTTCAGGAGTTGTACCGTCAGGCAAGATTCTTTGGAGGAAAGCTGCCGATGGATGTCGGTTTCTGGCTGGATGAAATGGCAAATATCAAGATGCCGAATAACTTTGATAAGATTCTTTCGACCTGCCGGAGCCGAGGTGTGTACTGTGTACCGATTTTACAGTCTCTGGCACAGTTAAAAACACTTTTTGCGGATGGTGCATGGGAGGGAATTGTGGGGAACTGCTGCAGGCACAGGCTCCGGAAGAAGTGATAAAGTCAATTATCCGCCCGGAGATAGAGGAAGGACAGGTACTGCAGAAAAAGAAGATGTGGATGGAGATGGAAGGAAAGTGATTTGGATTATAAAGATTATGCATCTATACCGATTGCAAATAATATTGCAACAGCGAATTTTTTGATTCGTTCTACACTTGTGAATGAACAGTATTCACATCAGATTGTAAAATTTAAAAATACTGTAGATGTCAGAGTAAAAGATATGCAGTGATATGTTATTTCACAACAAAAAAAGGTCGGTTTACAACATGTCGGCTAGCTATTAAAAGACTTTTTCCGATATAATAAATATAATAGTATGTAAGTAAGGAAGTGACAAGATGCAAATAGCAATCTGCGATGATGAAAAATCTATAGGATTGATATTAGAAGAAAAAATAAAGAAATTATTACCGGATGCAGTAATAGAAAAATATTTATCTGGTGATGAATTGATTGCAAGTGGTTGTAAGCCGGATATTCTATTTTTAGATATTCAGATGCCAGGAATGGATGGAATGGAAACGGCAAGGCTTCTGCGTCAGAAAAATGAAAGAATGGTATTGATATTTGTAACTGCTGTGGAGGAGTATGTTTTTCAGGCATTTGATGTTGCAGCATTTCATTATCTGGTGAAACCATTTTCCGATGAAAAATTTGAGGAAGTTGTGAAACGTGCGGTCAGAAGCATTGAACAATATTCTGAAAATCAATCGGATGAAAAATACATGATGGTGCAGTCCGGAGGAAGTCATATGAAAGTGTTTTTGAAGGATATTGTGTATGCTGAGGTATATAACCGAAAAGTCATTATCCATACACGGGATACGAATATTGAATATTATGGAAAATTGCAGGAACTGAGTGAAATTGCGGGAGCAGATTTTTTTCGTACACACAGAGCTTACCTCGTACATTTCAAATATGTTCAGAAATATGATGCAAATTGTGTGACGATGGAAAATGGAACTGCACTGATTGCAAAGCAGAATTATCCTGAGTTTGTAAAACAATATTTGAAATATAATCAGAGGAAAGGAAAAGAAATCGGATGAGTTTGGTAGAAAAATGCTGGATGGTTACATCGAAAATTTCTGTTATTGCACTCCTTATGATTACAGGAATTTATTTTGGAAAATTTGTTTGTCCTTATATAAAAAAGAAAAAAGGGGCTGTGGCAGTCAGTATTGTTTATATTACGATTACGCTTGTTTTATATATGATTCCGCCACAGATTGACAATTTTTCCGCATATCTGATTGGAGTTATAGCAGCATTTCTTACAATGTATGTAGAGGACAGAAAAAATATATATCAGAAAATATTTCTTGCAATTACGTTCTTTTCTATCCGATGGTTAACGGTTGCAATGGCAGACAGATTTGATGTTCTTGTTACAAAAGCACTTGTATTTCGGAATATGGATGCAGAAAAAGTGTGGTTGCAATACGGACTATATGTTGGAACCAGAGTTTTGGATCTTGTACTTTGTATTGCTTTTATTGCGATTGCAATAGGACTAATCAATAAAGCGTATATATACAAAAAAGATGAAATGAGTGTCAAAGAGATGGTAATGCTTATTATACCTTCACTTGTAGGCGTCACCGGGTATGGCATTTTACAATATTATCTCATGATATACGAAAGAGATACTGGAAAGAACTTGATTGATACATATGAATTTTATGGAGCTTTAAGCTTTTTACACTATCTGATTTCCATAGTTGCTATTCTTGTTGTGATTGTAATGTTTCAAAACTGGAAAGAGATGCAGGAAGAACAGCGGGGACAAGAGCTGGTATTAAATCAGATCAGTGACATGAAAAAGCATATCGAGGAAGTTGAAAAGTTGTATCGGGATATCCGCTCCATGCGACATGATATGGGAAATCATATACAGACACTGGAACATCTGGTGGCACATAATAATATGGATGATGCTACAGAATACTTGGAACATCTGAAAAATGAATGGGACGAGGTATCTCCGGAAATAAAGACAGGAAGTCCGGTGATTGATGTCATTTTGATGGAAAAGCTGAGAGAAGCAAAAGAAAGGCAGATTCGGTTTATATCAGACTTTCATTATCCGCAGAATACGAAGTTAAATGCATTTGATCTGAGTGTGATCATGAATAATGCCTTGAATAACTGTATGGAAAATGTAAGTGGAGATGATCCATATATCAGCATTTCTTCTTTTCAGAAAAACAGTATCTTTATGATAACCATAAAAAACAGTTTTGAGGGTCAGCTTAATTTTGGTGATAGCGATTTGCCAGAAACAACCAAATCTGGGAGGGAACATGGAATGGGTCTGAATAACATTCGCCGAGTTGCCAGAATGTATATGGGAGATATATCTTTGGAGCAGGGAAATGAGGAAGTAATCCTTAGCATTATGATGCAGGTAGAATAAAGAAATAAATTGACACTATGTATTTTGTAAATTACAGAAATATGTAGTGCTTGTTTGAAGCTTCACAACGAAAAAAGGGCGGTTCACAACATCGCGGTTTATTGTGAAGAAAGATATGCCGAAAGAAAAAATAAAGAGAAATCATGTTATACAGATTTTCAGGAAACGGATTTCAGAGTATTAGTTTAAGGAGGACAACGAAATGATGAAAATTAATGGATTTAACGGAACGAATACGCAGACAGGAGCAATGGGAATGGCACAGGCGAATGATTCTGTGAGCAAAAATATTCAGAATCAGATTGCAAATGCACAGCAGAAATTGCAGGACTTATCATCAAATGAAGAACTGTCATTAGAGGATAAGATGAAGAAACGTCAGGAGATACAGCAGGAAATTACAAATCTCAATCAACAGTTAAGACAGCACCAGATTGAACATAGAAAGGAACAGCAGAGAAAAAAATCATCTATGGATGATATGGTGGCTGGTACAAAAAATACATCTGCAAAGAAAGGAACAGGCTTGTCACAGGCAGGTATGCGGGCAATGATTTCCGCAGAATCATCTATGAAGCAAGCAAAAGTGCAGGGGAGTATGGCAACACAGATGGAAGGAAGAGCCGGTGTGCTTGAGTCTGAAATCAAGCAGGATGCTGGAAAAGGCAATACCGAAAAGAAAGAAGAAGAACTGGCAGATTTGCAGGCAAAAGCGCAGTCTGCAACAGCAGCACAGATGTATTCACTTTCAGATGCAAATAGATCCATGGAAGAAGCATCAAAGGCAGACAACAGTACAGATGCATCAGAAACAAAGAAGGATCAAACTCAGAAAGCAGAGAATACACAGGAAAATGCAGATACGACAACAGATGCATCAGAGAATGCAGATGTCAAAACAGAAACAGCAGAAATAATAAAAAATCCAGCATCAGAAAGTGGACAGTCGGTAGTATATACACCGATAGATATACGTTTATAGTTCGGAAAGGAGGCTGGTGTTATGTCAGAAATCAAAAGTTTTAGTGATTATACAAGTAAATATAACAGCAATGTAGATTTTTCAGCTTTGTTTAGTGGAATATGCCGGTATACAGTATTCCTTATCCACAGATAAAAAAAATAGCGGCACTAAAAAATCATATATGGGGATTGTAAGAAAAGAAGAAATCGGATATAGTAAAAACAGTTATCAAATCTGAAACAGGTCACAGGTGTAGTCTGTCTAATACTTTCCGGCAGTAAATTTACCCCATCAATGACGGCTTCAGGCTCGATTTTGCTTAGCATGTAGTCGTATCCGCGTAAGAATTCCTTCTTGTTTTGCTTACTCTGATTAACCGCCAAAATGTTTGCCCCTGCCAAATAAAGCTCGTTCATAACCGAACTGAGAACTCCGGCATTGTCCTGAAGCTTGGCGTTGATTGTTGTGGCATCATCCCCCTGCTCGCTGTACTCAAATATTTTATCCTTATATTTATAGTATGCCGAGCAAGATATTCCTGCCATCTTTACAGCCTGCGATGCGTTTGCCGCCTCTCCCGACTGCAAATAGCCCTTTGCCTCAATCACTTTTGCATAAACTTCCGGCAAAACAGACATATCTAGAAGTAAATAATTAACTTTTCCCATAGTGTACACCACCTGTAGGCAGTTGTATTACTGTGAAAAACACTTTGTTGTATATATTTCGTTCTATTTTGGACTAATCATCCTTGTATTCTCTGTTCAACGGAAAAGTAACTGTCATAACAGTTCCCTTTTCTGTACTTTCTTCTGCCTGCACTTTGCCACCGTGAATATCAGCAATTTCCCAAACCAAAGAAAGTCCAAGACCCACACCGCCATTTTCTCTGCTACGGGATTTATCCACACGGAAGAACGGCTGAAAAATACTTTCTTTATACTTTTCTGGTATTCCGCAACCTGTGTCGGCAACCCTGACAACAAGATCGTCACCATCCTGAGAAACAGAAACACGCACAGTTCCGTCAGGGCGGTTATACCTGATTGCGTTTTCCGTCAAATTAAAGATCAAACGATAAATCAAGGTGTCACTGCCCACCATAGTGCCGGTGCCGTCACATTCAAGAGTGACCCCTTTTTTCTCTGCCACAGGAGAAAGGTCGGCAAGAATTTCCTCAATCATCGGTGCAAGCTCAATGCAGTCATTACACGGCACAGTTCGAAGCTCGCTCATTTCAAGCAAAGTCTTTGTAACCTGCGACATTCGCCCTGTTTGTTCCTGCAATAATTTGAGGAAGTCGGCACTTTCGGCATCCAAATCAGGATGCTCAACAGAAAAAAGTTCAAGTTGTGCCTGAAGCAATGCAAGAGGGGTGCGCAATTCGTGTGCGGCATTGCCGGTGAACTGCCGTTGTGCCGTGAACCCCTCGTCAAGTCGGTCAAGCATCTGATTAAAAGAAATGCTGAATTGCTTGAACTCGGCAGGCACATCATCGGTTATCTTCATATCGGTCAAGTTATTCGGCTGAACATTTTCAACCCTTGAAGCAAAGGTGTGCAAAGGCTTCAATGCTCTGCCACTGACAAAGTATGCCAAAACACCGCCAAGCAATGTTACAACCGCTGTTATGCACCAATTTGTAGTGGAAAACGACTCCTGTGCACCGTTAACTATAATAGTTACTTCTTGGTCAAGGTCGGCACTTTCAGGGTTAAAAAATTCCTGCTCACCTTTATACGAATCGCTGTTAGCAGAAATGTCACTGCCGATAGAATCCATATAATGTCTGCCCGAATAACCGATAAGGGAATTCATAGACACGCAGGTTATACCTATAAGTATAGCAGTCATCAAAGTGATACGCCATTGAAGAGATATTTTTTTCATTCTTCTTCCCCCATTACATAGCCCTCACCGATACGATTGCGAATCGGGTCATATCCAAGAGAAGTGCGAAGTTTCTTTCTCAAAGCAGAAATATGTACCCTTATCGAATTGCTGAAATTGTCAACGCTATTGTCCCACACATGTTCAATAAATTCTTCCTGACTTATGGGGCGACCTCTGTTTACCATAAGATATTCAAGTATGCCTGTTTCCTTGCGGGTCAACGGCAAAGGTTCGTCTCCGACAATAGCCTTGCGAGATTTTGTGTCAAACGAAACATCACCGCAGGTCAGCACAACATCATTTTGAGTGAACTGTCGGAGGGTAAGACTGCGAATCCTTGCAGCAAGTTCTTCCAAATGGAACGGCTTTGCCAAATAATCGTTTGCACCTGCATCCAAACCGTCAACCTTATCAGACACTTCACTACGGGCAGACAAAATCAGCACCTTTGTGTCACGGTCGGTTTTTCTGAGTGTTCTCAAAACAGTCATGCCGTCAGCACCCGGTAAATTCAAATCAAGCACAACGAGGTCAAAGTTATCGTCAGCAAGCATTTGCATTGCGGTTATTCCGTCATAGCAACAGTCAACGCTATAAGCGAGACGCTTCAAGCTACGAGCGATTGTTTCACACAATATTCTTTCGTCTTCAACAACTAAAATGTGCATAAAAACTCTCCTTGCTTTAAAGTATATTTATAATTATGATTATAGCACAAAAACATAAAATCTGTGTTAAATTTCTGTTCTTAACGAAAATTTTATATCCGATGTGCTACAATGACGCTAGAAAATGAAAGGAGTGATTGAATTGACCAGAGCAAAAAAGGCTTTATCACAGGCAGTACTGCTTATTTCGGGAGCTATTATGCTCGGCTTCGGCGCAATGCGTGGCGAAACTGAAACCGTTTTGAGTAAGGCAATCAGGCTTTGTTTGGAGTGTGTAGGAATTGGATAAAAAGAAAACAAAGAATAAAAACCATAATAAGAAAAAATATACGGCATCAAACCAATTAGCCAAATTCCGAGGATGGATTCAGGCAGGAGCAACTCTGCTGACAAATATTCATCTGCCAAACTTTTTTAAAGGCGAAATTTATCAAGGCAAAGGCAAGGCCGTTTGTGTGCCGGGTCTGAACTGCTATTCCTGTCCTGCCGCATCGGGTGCTTGCCCAATCGGCTCATTTCAGGCGGTAGTTGGATCGTCAAAATATAAGTTTTCCTATTATATAACAGGATTTCTCATTTTGTTGGGAGTTCTGCTCGGACGCTTTATCTGCGGATTTTTGTGTCCGTTTGGTTGGTTACAGGATTTGTTGCACAAAGTCCCGACCAAAAAGTTTTCAACAAAAAAACTCAAGCCACTGACATATATCAAATATGCAGTACTGCTGTTGGCAGTTGTTTTATTACCGGTGCTCATAGTAAATGATTTGGGGATGGGCGACCCATATTTCTGCAAATATATATGTCCGCAAGGTGTGCTTGAGGGTGCGTTGCCACTTTCGGCAGTCAACGAAGGTATCCGTTCGGCATTGGGACAACTGTTTTCGTGGAAACTTGTTGTGCTGATTTCGGTAGTCGTTTTGAGCGTGCTGTTTTACAGACCGTTCTGCAAATGGATTTGCCCACTCGGTGCATTCTATGCACTGTTCAACAAGGTTTCGCTGTTTGGGATGAAGGTAGACGAGCACAAATGCGTTTCGTGCGGTAAATGTGCAAAGGTGTGCAAAATGGATGTTGATGTTACAAAAACACCTAACAGCACCGAATGTATCCGATGTGGAAAGTGCATAAGTGCCTGTCCTACCGAAGCGGTTAGCTTTCAATACGGCTTTGGCTTGTTTAGAAAAACAGTAGACGAAAACGCAAAAATTGAAAACAAAACAAACAAAAACGAAACAATAAAGGAGGAATAATTATGAAATTTTCAAAAATTTTAACAGTAGTATTATTAGTTTCTGTATTGGCAATCAGCCTTATTGCCTGCTCAACATCAAAAAACAACAAAGACGAAAAACAGTCAATAGATTCAAGTATTTCAACCTTGATGGCAACAGAACCGAACAGCGCTGACGAGGCTTCAAAGCTCCACAATCAGCTTATGGAAAAAGAAAACGAAATCTTGTCAACAGACAAAGCTCTTTGGGAAAAAGTATTTATGGCTTCAAACAAAGACAATCCAATGATTGAGGACGGCACAAACTACGGTGACTTCCTTCTCAAGACAATTGAGGGTGCAAAGGACCAATTCACAGATGAGGAATACAAAAAACTCGTTGCCGGTGCAGAACAAATCAAGGAAATTGAGGGCAAACTCACAATCTTGGAGCAAAAATATCCTGAATGTGCAAATGCACCTTCAAACGGTGACAGCGTTCCGGCTGACAGCAACGGCGTTATTTCAAACGGCGGTGGCGCAACAAGTTTTCCGTCATTCGACGGCAAGGACCTTGATGGCAACGATATAAAGAGCAGTGACTTTTTCAAAAGCAACAATGTAACAGTTGTTAACTACTGGTTCAGCACTTGCAAGCCATGTGTCGGCGAACTTCCGGAATTAGAAGCACTCAACAAGAAACTTGCTGAAAAAGGCGGTCAGGTTGTCGGCATCAACACATTCACAATTGACGGTGACAAGACAGCAATTTCAGAAGCAAAGGACATCCTTTCAAAGAAAGGTGTAACATACAAGAACATTTGGTTTGATTCAAACAGCGATGCAGGCAAGTTCACATCAGGCATTTTCTCTTACCCAACAACATATGTTGTCGACAAGAACGGCAACATTGTAGGCGAGCCAATCGTTGGTGCAATCACTGAAAAAAATCAAGCAAAGACACTTGAAAAACTCATAGACCAGGCTTTACAGGTCAAATAAGAATAAAGCATAAAGTGATAACCTCTCCCGAATTGAACTGCCCCAAGTTGTGCAGACAGCACAAAAAAACAGGTCTATGGTAGAATAATTAAATTTTAAGCAACAAACTGATTTCGTTTTTCTAACGGAGTCAGTTTTGTTTGAATACGGTAATTATTGTGCGAGATTGAGAACAAATTAAAAACTATTATATCTGGTAGTCTTCAGGAATATTTTGGTACATCTTGGCTAGTTAAAGGCCTTCCTAAAAACACCTATACCAAGGCAAAGAAGCTAAGACACAATGAATTCTTAGATTGAGTGCAATTAAGAATAAACTATCCAAAGAATCATATAGTGTTCCAGTTGACGAATATAGTTATGTAAGAAGTGTTTACGACTGGATTATCTCAGAAATTTACAATAGTAGACAAGTGTAATATTGTAAATTTTAAGAGGATAAAGAAATTCAGCAAATCTACATCCAATTTCAATAAAATCAATTTTGTGATAAAAACATACCGTCTAGACAGCTACTTTTTTAGCTATTATCCAAAAGACACATAATATATAGGCTCGAACGGTGAAAGTGCCCATTTGGGTCTATTATTGTATGAATTCATGCGTTACAACCAGAGCAAGATCCACCCATGTAATACAGTATTGTCATTTTGACAATTTTGCATTACTTACATTCAATTAACCGAAAAAATAAAAATTTTTAATCAAGAGCCTGTATTTATGCCCTTCATCTTTTGAATATGTGTAAGGACATTTTTGAGCCGGCAGAAAAATGGCTGTGCAGGAGTCGGAAATGTGGCACCTAGTAAAGTAACTGAGAAATATAAAAGAAATAAACATCATGAAGTAAATTATTGCTATGGGGAAGGAGAGAGTTTGTGATGAGAGAAGAATGGAAGAGTGGATATTTGAGAAGGTTCAGTTTTACCAGATGATTTTATGGAGCGTATAACAGAAATCTTCTTATATCAGATGGATAAGAAGCAAAGCAAGCGGTTATTGTGGATGATTGTGCATAAACTATTAAATAAGATGGTATAAGAGAAAAGAGTGTCTTTTATGGCACTCTTTATGTACCCATAGAAATTAGTTGAAAATTTGGAGGTGGTGTTATATACTTATTATGAAGAAGTATATAGAAACGGAGGGCTGCATGATGGCTTCCGCAACTGATAAACAAAAAGACAGTTTGAAAGAATATATGAAAAAAATTAAAGATATAAAACTCAGAGTTCCAGAGGAATATTTGCAACCTATTAAAGATCATGCAAAAGGCAAAGGAATGAGTGTTAATCAATTAGTTATCTCATTACTTGAAAAAGATATGGGGATAGAAATAGTAACTGTAAGGGAACAAAACAAGCAAAATAAGGAAAATGAAAAACGAATAACCGGTTGATAAGAAACACGAATTTCATCCGAAATTTTAAAGGAGGTATGACCTATGTTAGCAGCAGTAAAGGGAATTGTAAAAGGTAACACAGTAGTTATTGATGATGAAGATATAAGAGATTATGACGGAGCAGAGGTTATTGTTACTCTGTTGAACTATCCACAGAGAAAAGCAAAGAAAGCACCTGTTGACTGGGATAGTTTTGTTATTCCAAGTGAAAGAGGTTTACATGTTGATGAGTATATGAAGGAGATGCGAGAGAATGACAGATTATAAAAAGGCATTTGTAGATACTGCACCATTCATATACTTTATTGAAAAGGACGAAAATAATCCACAATATTATGATAAGGTAAAGAATTTTTTCAGTAATGGGTATGAGGCAGACAAAAAGTTTGTAACTTCTGTAATTACAATGGAAGAATATTTTGTGTTCCCATACAGAAACAAATTATATTCATTTATTGATATGTTTGATAGGCTTGTAGAAACTACAGGAATGGAAATTATATAATGGTCTCATAAATTAAGACACTGAACACGACATTTCTTAATGAATCTGATATACTATAACCAACAAATGAAAGAAGGTACTTATTATGTCCAGATCAAGAAGAAATTTCAGTGCTGAATTTAAAACCAACCTCGTACTCCAGCTGCTCAAGGGGGAGAAAGAACTCAATGTCCTTGCTGTTGAAAACGATATTCAACCAAATCTCCTGCGCAACTGGAAGAAGGAATTCCTTACAAATGCTTCTCTTGCTTTTGATAACAAGAGGGAAGACAATCTCCGGGAAAAACTTGCCGAAGAACGTAAGGAAAAAGCTGAATACGCCAAAAAGGTCGGTCAACTTACTATGCAGGTTGACTGGCTCAAAAAAAATCTGAAGAAGTTGTCGGACCTGACTACGAGAGTAAATTTAGTCCGAAACCTTTCGACGACTAAAGAATTGCCAGTTTCTACCGGTGCAAAGCTGCTTGGAATTAATCGTACCAGCGTATATTATGGCGGCATCCCCGTTTCAGAGGAAGAACTGGAATGCAAAGCTATCATTGACCATCTGCATACGGATAATCCTACTTGGGGAGCCCGTCAGATGTCTGCTCAACTTAAACTGCGCGGATATCATGTTGGACGCCGTAAAGCGGGCAGATGTATGCGTGAAATGGACATTTCACCGATTTATCCAAAGATGAATTTGTCTAAGCGCATGAAGCAGGCAAAAGTCTGTCCGTATCTGCTTCGTAATGCAGTCATGGACCGTCCCAATCAGGCATGGTCGATTGACATTACATACCTTCCAATGAAGCATGGATTTCTTTACCTGACAACCATTATCGACTGGTACAGCCGTTGTATCGTTGGTTGGGAGATTGATGATACTCTGGATACCACTATGGTCATCAACGCCTGTAAAAAAGCATTTAAAGTAGCTAAGCCGTTAATCATCAACTCGGATCAGGGCAGCCAGTTTACCAGCGACAAATACATCGACTTTATTCGAGATAATGGAATCCGTCAAAGCATGGATGGCAAAAGTCGATGGGCAGATAATATCATGATTGAACGCTGGTTCCGCAGCTTCAACTATAAGGAAGCATACCTCACGGAGTATGCTAATCTCAAGGAAGCGAGAAAAGCCATTGGAAGATATATCTACACCTATAACTTTGAAAGATGCCATCAGTCCATTGGGAACAAGCGGCCTGCCGAGGTATACTATCCGGTAATGCTTCTGGATACAGCCAGAGCAGCCGCATAATATAAAAATCCGGGAGAGGCTTCACGCATTTTCCATGTAACCCGTCAACATATCAGTTCATTATAAAAATATCAAATTTTTGTCTTGACAACTGAGCCATTATATAAATTATACGAAAAGGAGTAAAAAATGAAGCTATACAATAAGATAGTTAGTATTGTTTTGGCATTTTCAATCTTCGCTATTTCTGCAGCACCGATATATAGTGCTGCAGAAGTGAAAGGAAGATGTGGATTAGATTGTACCTATACATTGTCGGACGATGGCTTGCTTTATATTAGCGGAACAGGAACAATAACAAAGAAATTCAATGAAGATGAACAGATTAACAAAAAAATTAGAAAAATTACCATAGAAGATGGAATTCAAAAAATAGGTGAAAAAAGTTTTGCAAATTTGATGTATCAAAAGATGGATATATCATTACCCAATTCATTGATAGAGATAGGAAAGGACGCATTTAACTTTTCATGGACGTCCGATATCCAATTTCCTAAGAATTTGAAAAAAATAGGTGATAATGCATTTGAGGACAATTACTTACAATATGTTGTATTGCCCGATTCACTAGAGGAACTAGGAATATTCGCATTTGCGGGTGGTAAATATATAAAAGAAGTCCACTTTCCGGCTAATATGACCACAATACCAGCGGTTTCCTTTTCGGAATGTTTGAAACTTAAAACTATTGAATGGCCGCAAAAATTAAAGAAAATAGAAGAGCGTGCTTTTGAAAACTGCAATTTTGAAAAATTTAAAATTCCTGATACAGTAGAAAGTGTAGGGAGGTCTGCCTTTTATAATTGCAGTCGGTTAAAAACGATTACGGTAGGGAAGTCAGTGCGGGAAATATCAAAAAATTTTGTCGAGAGTTGCTTTTCCTTAAAAAAGATAGTGAATCTTTCCAAAACTGCGATTCCACTTGACACACTAAAGGGTAAAAGAAACTGGTATGTAGGAAAGAAAAAAGTTGCGAAATTGAAATCAGGAAAAACTGCGAAAGCAATTTTTCGAAAATATAAAATAAAGTATGCACTCGACGGAGGAAAGGTTACGGGGAAAAAACCAAAAACATATAGATATCGTCAAAAGACAAAATTGCCAAAGAAAGCGAAAAAAAAGGGCTATACTTTTATTGGGTGGTATATTTATACCCTAAATGACTGGGAGTGTTTTCCTGAATGTATACCAGAAAAACTATTTGGTACGCTTAAAGTAAAAGCGATATTCAAAAAATATAAAGTATCTTCTTCAAATGGAAGAATTAAGGTGACAGTGAAGGATAAGAGTTTCGGGAAAAAAGGTTATAAAAAGAGCAGTGATGCCTATTATTTCAGGTATTCTGAGAATAAAGACATGTCAAATGCTACAGTTGTGGTGTTCACAGCCCCTTATGGAAACGGCTTGTCAAAGAGGTTGGAAAAGGGAAAAACCTATTATGTTCAGATTACAAGGTATTTTGAACCTTATATGGAAGACAGCGAGGATTACGAAGAACCATTTTGCGGTTGGCATTGTAAAAGAAAGATTAAAATAAAATAATAAAGAATGAACAGAAAGAATCAATATTTTTACAAAAAGGTTATAGTCTTGTCGAGATTATAACTTTTTTGGTTTGCCCATCATGGACGTTATCTAATCGGTACTCGCTGTAAGTCCGTAAAGTGTTCTGATAGTGGGAAACTTACAGCTAATGTCAAGGGTATCCATCGCGAGGTGTGTTGTGGAATCTGAGGGAAGTCGGATGGTAAGCCGAAGCCCAATAATTATACGAAGGTATACGGGGTAAGTGCGGCAGATATGTGGAGGGAAAGATTACGCCCTTTAACTGGGGAGATCTGTATAGTTCGCTTTGTAGATTAATATAATATTTACTCCCTAGTAACTTCATGCTGCATGACATGGCTGAACATACAGAAGTCAGTTCAAATCGTAGTACCAAAGAAGTCTATGAAAGTAGATGAAGGAAAGTCTTGATGGTATGATTTCAAGAATTAAGCAGACTAATTCGTTTTGGCGTAGGTTGGAGTGATGGATATTCCCGTTTGGCATCTGATTTATATTTTTATAAACCGAGTTCATACAAACCAGCAGGTTTGTTTTCAAAAACTATATATGGTTCATCGACTGGTACTATATTAGACCAAGAATTAGGTCAATATTTAAAATGATATTTCTATTCTATTGGAATTAATGATATTAGTATAGCTCCTGAACAAGAATATGATCCATATAGGTCTAAATATTTTCTTACCGTTTATGCATTTTGGTAGTACATATTATATCTGTATTCCACGTAAGCCAATATGAGGAATATGATGAGTAGAAAAAAACATGAATGTTTAAAATGTGGTATTGATAGGATGAAATATTTTTAAAAGTCCCTAAAAATTTTACGGACAGTCTGACTTTGAAATCAGACTGTCTTTTTTTGTATTGGCAATAAAAATAAACCACCTGCTATGCAGGTGTGTTCCCAA
>NZ_QUDR01000033.1:1387-18328 GCF_003477605.1 Clostridium sp. AF37-5 | reverse complement strand
TTGGGAACACACCTGCATAGCAGGTGGTTTATTTTTATTGCCAATACAACAAAGAATTTCCCACTGCACATTTATGCAGTAGGAAATTCCTTTGCCATACCTTCCTATTTTTCAAATCTCCACGAAGAAATATGATAATCCTTTCCCCGAAACACAAAATAAACATCATGCTCTCCCGTTACGCTCTGCGCAAGATTAGCTCTTATTTCTTCATACACATCTCCACCACCAGTAGGCTTCACGTCCACTTCCGCTACTTTCTTACCATTCTTTGCCACTTCAGGTCCATCCAGCCAAACCTCTATTTTTCCACTTTCCTTTTCCGAGGCAGCCTGAATACGAATACAATTTGCACCTTCCTCTGAAAAATCGACACTTGAAACGCCAAGCCAGTCTCCGGTATGAATCGAATCTACCACCATTTTATTCTGAGATTCAGATTCCTTTGTTCGCAGTCCTCCATTCCATGCCATCGTCGATGCATCACATTCTATATACGGATTCAACTGCACAACCGCAGATAGTCCTCCATATGTTGCTTTCGCCTCAATTGTCAGTTTTCCATTTGAATCTTCCCCTACATTAAGTTTATCCATATGCAATGTCCGGTACCCCTGCTTTGTTCCATATGCCGTTTCTTCCAGCATAGTTGTATGATATATAATATACCACTGCCCTTTAAACTGGATTAATTTATGATGATTATTATAATAGTTTCCAAACACCGATCCCGGATTAGCAAATAACTGTTTTTGATATTCAAATCCACTCATTGGCTTATCACTTGTCATAAAAGCAATACAGCAGCTTCCCGTTGTTTCATCACCGCTTGGAACCTTCCAGTTTGTACAATAAGAATATACATACGTTCCATTTATTTTATTAATTTCACTATCCTCAAACAAATAATACGGATCTAATTCTTCCGGGTCTGATACCAGACTGCACATATCTTCACCCAGTTTCACTACGCGCGCCGACTTTGGATGCTCACTATCCGTACCCGTTCCGCCGCCAAAATATAAATAACCAGTTCCGTCATCATCAACAAGAACCGCAGGATCAAACAGCCACGGTACTTCACTTGAGGAACAATTTGGGGTATCACGAGAAATCAGCCTTTTTCCACTTGGATCTTCCCATGGTCCTAACGGGGATTTTGAACGCAATACGCCAATTCCGTCTCCACCATTTGCAAAATAGAGATAAAACATAGTTCCATTTTTTTCTTCCCGTTTACAAATCGTTGGCGCCCAGGAATGTTTTGCCCATGTAGCCACTTCATTTACCTTAATAGTTCCATGATCTGTCCAGTTTACCAAATCCGCAGATGATATACAGCGCAGTTCACATGTATTGTATGAATTAGAAATTACATTACCTTTTGAATCCGTTTCCATTTTATCTGCTGTACCAAAAACATACAATCTTCCATCATATTCAACCGCCGTCGGGTCAGCCATAAAATTCTGTGTAATCAATGGGTTATTTCCAATCATACCTTTCTGTTCACTAAAACTTTTGGTCAATTGCAAATTATCCGTGTTTGCATCCTGTTCTTCAGATGGTGTGTAAGGGTCATAGCTTTTTTTCTCACCGGCAGAAACTGTATACTTGACATAAATCTTACTAATTTCCAAATCATCAATATTTACACCATAGGATGGTCCTTTAAAAAACAATTGTCCGGCTGCCGTCGTCGCCTCCAAATCATACAACAGCTCAATTTCACCACCAGTAAATCCAACCTCGTCATTGGTGTTAAATATATTGGAGTTCGTCGTCTGGCTATCATCAACAAGCCAGCTTCTGAATCCTTTTGTGCCATGATAAGTTCCTTTAAGCATTACGCTAAGAACTTCTCCTTTATTTATATTTTCCTTCAATGGAAACTGAAAATTCTCAGCATCCTGTATATGAAGTGTTTTCGTCTCTGAATCATAAGAACCAGCCTCACTGGCATTATTCATCCGGCATGTTGAAAGGTCTATCTCTTCATATCCTTCCGGCACATCCGACGCCGGAGTCTGGCTCGGCTGTGCCGTATCACTCGGTTCTGTCTTGGATGTATTATCCTGTGTCGCCGTAGGCGTCACTGTTGGTGTACTTTCTGTCTTCCTCGGATTTTTTGTGGTTTGCGGCACTTTCGTATTTGTAACATTTGTTTTTTTCGCTCCCTGCGCTCTAGCAACTTTCACTTTACATTTCAAGTGGTAATTCTTCTTTTTTGTCTTTACCTTAGCTACAACAACTGCCGTTCCTATTTTCTTTCCCGCAACAGTAACTTTGTTCTTTTTCTTTTTCGTTAATGTAATTATCTTTTTGGTTGTTTTCCACGTTGTCTTTAAAATCCCTTTACCCTTTATACGAATCGTTTTTTTCTGTCCTTTCTTCAGTGAAAGCACTTTTGTCTGCATTTTCGGTGCCGCTTTAGCACTTACCTCGTTCTCCATTCCGAGCGTGGTAAGCATTAATGCCGCTGCCATTCCACATGCAATTACTGATTTTGTTTTTCTTCGCATAAAAAAACCTCCTTTTTGAAATTGTTATTTATGATTTAATCATAACATATAAAAAAGAGAGGTTTCCATTCTACTTTTTTTGCTTCTATTGTAATTTTTGTGCATTCTTAATTTTTTCTTTTACGACGAAAATCTGAAGGCGAAATACTCATTTTCTTCTGAAAGACTTTAACAAAATAACTTTCACTGGAAAAGCCGCATTCTTTCGCAATTTCCTTTATCGTTTCATTACTGCTTGTCAAAAGTTCCATTGCATAATTCAGACGAACTTTGAGAAGATATTTAACCGGTGTCATACCACACTCCTGTTTGAATACTCTCGTCAGATAATTCTGGGACACGTGTAACTCTTCCGCTACTTCCAAAATACCATCAATTCTTTCAAATCGTCCTTCAATTATTTTCATTGCCTCTAATACCATAGGTGAAAACTTGTATCGTTCTGTCAATATCTCATGTGACAACTTGCACAAAAAATCATATGCTCCGGCAAACATCAAATACCGGCTGTCTAACAGAGACAATCTCCGTTTTATAATCAAATCTACCATGCTCGTAATCGCCATGCTGTTCGGCGGCATGTAAAATACTATTCCTGCTTTTTCAAGTATTTGATTGCAATATTTCTTAGTCTGTTTCGTAACAATAAACATAATCCAGCAGTACCGCCATTTTTCTTTTGTTCCAGGCTCCGGATACCGTTTTGTCTTCGACGGTTCAAAGATAAGAGCAGCGTGATTTTTCCCACATACATGTTTAATTCCCTTTTCATCTTCTACAATCCCACTTCCTTGTATTGTATACAAAAATGTGTATGTATAAATAGGTCGTTCATTGTGCTTAGTAACTTTATCCGGATACCACTCTGTCTCTACCCCAAGCGCAGTAAGCCTGAGTGGTCCCTCCAAAGTTTCTTCCTCACTCAAATATTCAAAACCAAAATGAAAATCATGATCAAACATTTACATTCCTCCTCAAAACATCTGAAAAAAAAACAGCCGACACATCTATATATATGCCAACTGTAAAAAACGGAGAAGGAGGGATTTGAACCCTCGCGCCGCTATTAACGACCTACTCCCTTTCCAGGGGAGCCCCTTCAGCCACTTGGGTACTTCTCCAGCTGAATAAAATTAAAATATATAATATGGTAAATACCATAAACGGAGAAGGTGGGATTCGAACCCACGGCCCCTTTCGGAGTCACCGGTTTTCAAGACCGGCTCCTTAAACCACTCGGACACCTCTCCAAAGACTGCTTGAACAGTATATCATCCCCATCCCCACCTTGTCAAGCATAAATTTCCGAAAGCCACAAGCCATGCAAAAAAGTAAAGAATAAATTTTGTCGGGAGCTTGCTCACGTAAAAAAATTTGTTCTTTTGCTTTTTTATAGGGCGACAGCCCGTGACTGAGCAGGCTTTGCCTGCGAGGTCGCATGGCTTGGGGCTGAGTTTTGGGCGACAGCCCGTGACCGAGCAGGCTTTGCCTGCGAGGTCGCATGGCTTGGGGCTATGTTTTGGGCGACAGCCCGTGACTGAGCAGGCTTTTCCTGCGAGGTCGCATGGCTTACTCCCCCAGTTTCAGTCCAGGCACCGCATTTAAATCAAGCCCATGGCGCACTCCCTTCACAAAATCATAATACCCGGCAGCACCAATCATCGCCGCATTATCCGTACACAAAATCGGCGTCGGCATATAAAAAGAATACCCTCGTTTTTTGCAAGCCTCTTTCATACCTTCCCGCAGCCCCGAATTGCAGGCAACACCACCCGCAATTGCTACTTTCTTAATGCCATAATCTTTTGCCGCAAGCATTGTATGATTCACAAGCACATCCACAACCGCCTGCTGGAACGACGCCGCAATATCTGCCTCTGAGTAAGAAAGACCTTTCATTTTACAACCATTAATATAATTTAATACCGCAGATTTTACACCACTGAAACTAAAGTCATATGGCGCCCCATCAATCGAAGCACGCGGAAATTCAATTGCCTGTGGATTTCCTTCTTTTGATAATCGGTCAATTTTAGGACCGCCCGGATATCCAAGGCCAATTGCTCGTGCCACTTTATCAAATGCCTCACCCGCGGCATCATCTCTTGTTCTTCCTAAAATCTCATACTCTCCATAATCGCGCACAATCACCAAATGACTGTGTCCGCCGGAAGCTACCAGACATAAAAAAGGCGGCTCCAATCCCGGATTTGCTATGTAATTTGCCGATATGTGTCCTTCAATATGATGCACGCCGACAAGAGGTTTATCTGCTGCATAACTAATCGCTTTTGCAGCACCAACGCCCACCAATAAAGCTCCAACCAAGCCGGGGCCATAAGTGACACAGACCGCGTCCATGTCATCCAATGTCTTTCCGGCTTCTGTAAGAGCCTCATCAATAACCTGATTAATTTTTTCGATATGCTTGCGCGAAGCAATTTCCGGCACAACGCCACCGTACAGTTTGTGAATATCAATCTGCGATGCAATAATATTAGAAAGAACTTTCCTTCCATTTACAACAACTGCCGCTGCTGTTTCATCACAGGAACTCTCAATCGCAAGCACTGTAATATCTTTTTGTTCCAAAACAATCCTCATTTCTGCCACAGGGCTACTGATTTTGTTTTTTCGATTTCAGCGGATTAAACTCACGGATTCGCCATTTGCCATCTTCTTTTACAAGAATTGCATACCAGTTCACCGTATTATAATCATTGTCTGTACGAACAAAATAGGAAAACTTCAAATAAACCATTTCTGTTCCATCAATCGTTTTATACTGAAACTTATTTTCATCTTCTATGCTGTAATTAATAATCTTGCGTTTTTTCGGAGGATATTTTTTCTTCTCTGCCGAAATCTCACTTTCCATCTTATCCTGTGAATTTTTTTTCTGAAGACTTTCACAGTAAAGCACACGGAGTTTTCCAACAAGCGTTGAAAAGTCATCGTCAGATAATTTTTTATTATAAATACACTGGTTGATTCTTCCAAACAGTTTAATAACCTCTTTCGGAGTTTCCGGATATCCGGCATCCATATCTTTTGCAACCAGTTTTTCCGTCTCCGTCGTCGGTGTATGCACGGTATCCTGCAACTGCAGTTTCTTCATATACTGGTAATATACTGCCAGCACGCCAAGAACAACAAGCACAACAAGAATCAAAAAGGTAATTAAACCACGTTTTTTCTTCTTTTTTTCTTTCCGGTTCATGCACACCCTCCTCTCATATCACTACTCATTTTCTTTCTTTTCAAACGTCAAATAAGCCGACTTTCTGTCCTTTCCCGGTTTTGCAGCTGGAAAAATCTTACGAACCGGCTCCATAAAATCATCCGGCCGGATTAATGATGGACTATAATGTGTGAGCCACAATTCAGAAACCTCCGCTTCTTTTGCCAACTGTGCCGCCTCCGTAAACATCATATGTCGGTTTTCTTTCGCCTTTGATACCATCTCCGGCTCACCATACATCCCCTCACAGATAAACAAATCTGCCTTTTTCGCGTGTTCGACAATTGTAGGAACCGGTCTTGTATCCGTACAATACGTAACCTTCAATCCCTTCCTTGCCGGACCAAGTACCATATCCGGTGTATAGGTTTTTCCTTCCCAATCTACCGTTTTCCCCTTTTGCAGGGAACTCCAAACTTTCATCGGTACATCATTTGCTTTCGCTTTCTCCGAATCAAATCGTCCTGCACGCTGTATAATCTGGCTGTAACCATAACACGGAACCGTATGTTTAACACGAAACGCTTCCAAAATATAGCCACATATTTCAAACCGATGGAACGATTCCGTCAACTCGATATACTCAATTTCAAATGGAAGTCCGGGCGCCACAACAAGCAGTGACTCCACCACTTTTTTCATCCCTTTTGGTCCGATTATCGTCAAACGCTCGGTCCGCTCCGCATTTCCCATCGAAAGCAAAAGTCCCGGAAGACCGCTTACATGGTCACCGTGAACGTGCGTAAGGCAAATCGTGTCAATGGCATGCATACTAAAACCCTTTTCCCGAATACTCACTTGGGTTCCCTCACCGCAATCAATCAAAAGACTGCTGCCATTAAACCTTGTCATAAGCGCCGTCAGCGCTCTTCTTGGCAGCGGCATCATGCCACTGGTACCTAAAAGGCATACATCCAGCATGGTAAAATCCTCCATTTCTCCCATTCTTCCTTATTTTATCATACTTGCCCTATATTTTCAAATTAAATCTTCATGGAGCACTTCAATCTTCTCCGTTTTTTTCACAGGTATTACAAACTGATCAATCATTTTCTCGTAACATGACTCACAAATAGCAAATTCGTGAACTTCCAAATCCCGTTTTGAAAAATATCCCCACTCTTTTCTCACCCAAAGCGCCTCTTTTTCAATCTGTCGGCCACATGCATTACACTGGCAAATCCTCTTTAGCAAAGCAGTTGCCCCCTTTCCACATGATAGCAACATTATAACAGAGGGGCTTCTCAGCTTCTAGTTGTAATATTTTCCTTTTCCATGCGTTCTCTCTCCGCCTGCGATAACCGAAGATACATTGGAGCAAACTCCGCTGCCTTCATCTGTCTGCCCTGCTCATAATATTTCTTTCCAAGCGCTGTGACAGAAGACGCTCTCTGATACCGCACACTGTCTGCGCAAAAACGACACAAAAGTCCCTCGCACTGTTTGATTTTCTCCTGAAATACCGGAACGCCATCCCCCAAAAAGATGACTTCCCGTTTCGTTTCTTTTGCTTTCTGTAAAACCACTTCAATCGGTGCCGCATCCGGTTTCTCAATTTCTACCGGCACTTCTTTCGACACATCATAGATGCCATAATACGCCTGCTGCCTTCTTGCATCCATAATTGGGCAGACCAACGCCTCCGCACCCGCAAGATTGTAAGCAAGCCCTTCCAATGTCGGCACTGCTATAAGAGGAATCGAAAGTGCTCCTCCCAATCCTTTTGCAGTTGCTGCTCCGATACGAAGCCCGGTAAAAGAACCAGGTCCGCTTGCAATCGCAATCGCATCCAGTTCTTTTACAGAGACATCCGCCATCTCTAACATATCGTGAATCATCGGAAGCAATGTCTGGGAATGTGTTTTCTTATTATGAATGGTATACTCTCCAACCAATTTATCATCCGACTGTAATGCCACGCTTGCCACCAGTCCGGAACTGTCTATTCCTAATATATTCATCATTTTCACCTCATCTCGTCTAATGTTATCTCTCGAAAATCAAATCCTTTTTCCAAATCTTTTGCAATCGTTACCTGATGGCAGTCATCCGGCAGAATATCTCTTATCTGCGACGCCCACTCAATCAGGCACACACCGTCCCCATAAAAATAACCTTCACAGTCTAATTCATACATTTCTTCCACATCCGCAATCCGGTACACATCAAAATGATATAACGGAAGCCGGCCTTCATGATACTCCTGAACAATGGTAAAGGTCGGGCTTGTAACCGGCTCCGTGATTCCCAGTCCATGGGCAAATCCTTTGGCAAATACAGTCTTGCCAACACCTAAATCTCCCTCCAGCAAATAAATATCACCGGGAGATGCCTGTCTCGCAATTTCTTCCGCCACCGCAAAAGTTTCTTTCTCACTATTGCTCTGCCAAATCATTTCTTCGTCTTCTCCTTTACAAATGCCACCAGTTCATCAAATTTTTCCTCACAGGAATTTCTGGTAATAATTGTCGCATATATTGCTGACGTAAATAAATACATTTCATTTTTCCGATACACCACCTTGCGCAAATCACTCCACTTGCAGGAGGACGAAGCCTCACCCTGTGTCACGGAAATTCCTTCCTCATCAATATGGCAGAACAGAGGAATCTGCATTTCTTCCTGTGCCATCTGGCGTCTTCCTTTTTTCGCAAGAGTAAGCGGCTGAACAATCAAAAACAAAACCGCAATCACAATCCAGACCACACGCTGGTTTGCATTCCACATATTCCATTTTATAAATACTGCTGCCAAAGAAGCAATTCCTAGAAGTATACCAAATAACCCGGTTGCTTTCGTATAATTATAATGAAGTAGAAAACGACTCATCGTTTTCCCATCCAGTTTTAATTCAAAATCCATCGACATCTTTCGTTCTCCTTTCCGAATGGCATCGTAATTTCAGTATAACAAATGCCCTCTTCATTGACAAGCCTTAGGTTTTTTAATACACTATTATATAATAAAACAACTATTCAGGACTTCATGTAAAAAAATCAATGGAGCGTCGTGCCTGCACGTAAGAAACATTGATTTTGCTACATGAGGTCCGAATAGGACTCCCCCGCCCGCATATGAGCATTTTTAGCCTTGTCAAAGGCAAAAAAGAACACGAAGTGTTCAAAATGCGAATATACGGGCAGGGGAGTCCTGAATAGTTGAAAACAACCCACAGGGAGGAACATCATATGTTTGGTTCATTCATTGGAAACGTCGCCGGCATTTCCTACTTTCTTGCATTTCAGATTTTAGGAATTCTTTTGGCGCTGTATTTATTCCAGAAAGAAAAAACGGGAACAACGCTTTTATTCGGCAGCGTATTCGGCAGTTTTGCCCTTCACTGGCTGCCTACCATTTACGCTTTTTTCTTTCAATTTTCCGTAAAAGCACATTTATTTGCTTTTATTACTTTTGTCGCGATTGTCTGGGCTGTGTTAGCTTTTGGCAAAGAACACACGCTATTTAAAGGACGATTTAAAAAGCCGGATATTGTTGCACTTTTCCGCGAAAATCCTGCTTTATTTCTCTTGCTTCCTTTATTTATTTATACCTGCTATGTACTTTTGCATGCTACCATTCCATACATCAATGGAAGTCTGCACAGCGGGCAGAGTACATACGGCGATATGAATATGCACTTAGGTTTTATTACAAGTATTGCCAAGCAAAAAACTTTCCCGCCGGAATACTCCATTCTGCCGGGCACAAAACTCGCCTACCCATTTTTATCCGACAGTATTTCCTCAAGTGTTTACATCTGGGGAACTTCTTTGCGGACAGCCTATCTTCTGCCGATGTTTTTTGCCTTGATTCAGGTCTTTTCCGGCGTCTATCTTTTGGCAAAAAAAATCATGCGGTACTTTGGCGGCAGCATCCGCGGAAAAAGTTTTCTTGCTATCGCTCTTTTCTTTTTCAATGGCGGTTTAGGCTTTTACTACTTCATGAATAAGGGGCTGTTTAGTGAAAACTTTACCCGTATTTTCACTGCCTTTTACGAGACACCAACGAACTATGTACAGGCAAATATTCAATGGCACAATATCATCTGCGATATGTTGATTCCACAGCGTGCTACCTTATTCGGATGGGCAATGCTGTTTCCGATTCTCATCCTGCTCTACCGCGCAGTAGAAGAAAAAAGCACCTTATACTTTGCAGCTGCCGGTGTGCTCGCCGGAGGACTTCCGCTGATTCATACACACTCGTTCCTTGCTCTTGGCGTTATGTGTGCCGGCTTTGTCATTCTTACCATGCGCAAAAATGCAAAGGAAGCAAAAGAATTCACCATCCCGGTCTGGGGACGTTTTCTTTTAACTGCTGCATCCTTATTTGCACTTACTTATATCAGTCTGCGTCAGAAATCCGATACACCGATTGAGGCAAATACTCTGCTTATTATCGGCGTCCTGATTGCAGCAGTTTTAGTTCTTGGTATGCTTGCCTCTTTGATTACTTCATGGGAAAAGCAAACCGCAATCCACTGGGGCATGTTTCTGGGAATCGTATTGGTAATTGCTCTTCCGATTTTATTTACCTTTACTTTCAAACAAGCTTCCGGCGATAATTTCGTCCGTGGATTTTTCAACTGGAACAACTCAAATGTAGAAACAATGGATAATTACATCGTCTTCTACCTAAAGAATCTCGGAGTTATGTTTATTCTCCCGGTTCTTTCACTCATTTTTGGCACAAAAAAACAGCGCCGGATTATGATGCCGGCTCTGTTCCTTTGGTTGATTTCAGAGTTTGTTTTGTTCCAGCCAAACCCTTATGACAACAATAAATTAATGTTAGTATCCTATTTCTTCTTCTGTGTGGCAAGTGCTGATTTTGTATGGGACACTGCCGTGAATTTCTGTGAATTTACCAAAAAGAGAATTCACATCCTGCGTCCGGTTCTGGTAACCATCGTTGCCATCTTAGGCACACTTGCCGCTGCCTTAACAATGGGAAGGGAAGCCGTTGCCGACTATGAGCTTTACAGTGCCGACTATGTTTCCCTCTGCAAATGGATAGAAAAAAATACGGAACCATCGGATATCTTTTTAACCGCAAACAATCACAACAATGCAATTGCCTCACTGACCGGTCGAAACATTGTATGCGGCTCCGGAAGCTTTTTATACTTCCACGGTCTTGACTATGCCGCACAGGAAGCCGATGTAAAAACGATGTACGAAAATCCGGAAGCCCGTGACAGTCTGCTTGAAAAATACAACGTTACATATATCGTAATTGGTCCTTGGGAAAATGGAAGCTATTCCATCCCTGATATTAATGCATTTGCCGAAAACTACGACTGCGTCTACAACAAAAACGGAATTTTAGTATTTGAAGTGTAACATCACTTATTCGCAGGAACATACTTGATAACACCTGAATCGTAAGTTGTTTCACTTTCGATCTGACTTTCGTTTGTTCTGCGTACTAACAAATACAATTCCTGATTAGCACCAACCAAAACATCATAAATTACATCATCTGCCAAACTGTCAAAATTGCCATCTGCGCTGAGACGGGTGGCAGATGTTTTTTGTCCAAAATCACTAAACCGATAAAGTCCTGACAAATTAAAAGCATACATCTGCCAGTTCGTTGTATCGCTGTCAAAATACCACTCATATTTTTTATTATCTTCCGAGATATCGTCTCCAAATTCGGAAGTACGCGATAAAGTCTGTGAATCCAATACGCCAAATTTTTTCTTTGACATGGAATAATACACAATCTCATTTTCTCCATATCCTACTCTTTTCGAAAATGCGCCATCCGAAACAGATTCACAGAGATTTGTTCTCGTTCCGCTCACAGAGTCAAACCACATGGCACTTGACGAGTTAAACACAAGCATCGGTGTTCCGTCTTCTGTTACATGAAATTCTGTTACATCGTATTCCTTTGCATAATCTGTTTCACTGCCATTTTCTTCTACCTTAGTCTGCAATTTTGTCTTTTGCACCGCATTTGAATTTTCATCAATGGTAAGAAGATAATATTCACTGGCACCACTTTGTTTTTCAAATGGATTTGCATTTTCATCATACAATTTAACCTGCATAAGGGCATAGAGATTTCCATCATCGCCCCGTGAAATATAGGGAAGGTCCACAGAATCCACAGAGCCCTCCATTGTTTTTTTCACAAGTTTCGTAAGCGCCTTACGTCCATATTGTTTCGTCTGCCAGTCGCCCGCCGAATTTAACGTATACTCATAAATCGAGCAGCCCGTATCGTCCTCGTCATCCGATCCTACTGCATACTGATAAAGCGCCGGCTCTCCCTCTGCATTTGTCTGTAAATCAGTGACCTGAATTTCATCTTCATCCAATAACTCATCCGGTACACTGTAAAAATCCTGTTCAACATACTTATTTCCCTGTGATGGTTTTTCCGTCGGCTCACTCGTTTTGGAACCGCCGCTGCCACACCCAGTTACAAGCATAGCCCCTACACACAGCATCACTAACAGTCGTTTCATCTCATCCTTCTCCTTTACAATATCATTGACAGCTGAATCCGCTTCTTCTGCATATCCACCTGTAATACTTTAACATCTACTACATCTCCAACAGAAACAACATCCAGCGGATGTTTAACAAATTTTTTATCCGTCAGTTTAGAAATGTGAACAAGTCCGTCCTGATGCACACCAATGTCTACAAAGGCTCCAAAGTCAATAACATTACGCACGGTTCCTTTCAAAATCATGCCCTCTTTTAAATCTTTCATTTCTAATACGTCACTGCGCAAAATTGGTTTTGGCATCTCATCACGCGGGTCGCGTCCCGGTTTTTCCAATTCGCGGATAATATCTTTCAACGTAATCTCGCCAACGCCAACCTGCTCCGCCAGTTTTTTGGTATCCTTTGCCATCAGTGATAAACCGGTAAGCCCACCGGCAATATCCTCCAGCTGATACCCCAGCATTTCCAGTAACTTTGTCGCTGCCTCATAAGATTCCGGGTGCACACTCGTTGCATCCAGTGGGTTTTTGCCACTGGTGATGCGCAAAAATCCCGCACACTGTTCATAAGCTTTCGGTCCTAATTTAGCTACTTTTAAAAGTTCTCTGCGGCTCTTAAACCGGCCATTTTCCTCACGGTAAGTTACAATATTTTTAGCAATTGCTTTGGATACACCGGATACATATTCAAGCAATGACGCCGATGCCGTATTCAAATCAACACCAACATTATTTACGCAGTCTTCTACAACATTTCCCAGTGCCTCACTCAATTTTTTCTGGTTCATATCGTGCTGATACTGCCCAACTCCGATACTCTTCGGGTCAATTTTTACAAGTTCTGCCAGCGGGTCCTGCAGTCGTCTTGCAATCGAAACAGCACTTCTCTGCCCCACGTCAAAATTCGGAAATTCCTCTGTTGCCAGCTTGCTCGCTGAATAAACCGACGCTCCTGCCTCATTGGTAATAATGTATTGAACCGGACGATTCAATTCCTTTAACATATCTACAATAACAAGTTCAGATTCTCTGGACGCCGTTCCATTTCCAACCGAAATCAGGCTGATGTTATACTTTTCAATCATGGCCTTTACAATACGTTTGGTCTCTGCCACTTTATTCTGCGGCTCCGTTGGAAATACCACTATGGTGTCAAGCACCTTTCCCGTCTCATCCACGACCGCCAACTTACAGCCGGTACGAAATGCCGGATCCCAGCCAAGTACCACTTTGCCGGCAATTGGCGGCTGCATCAAAAGCTGCTCCAAGTTTTTACCAAACACACGAATTGCCCCATCTTCTGCCGTCTCCGTTAACTCATTCCGGATTTCTCTTTCGATTGCCGGCGCAATCAAACGCTTATAACTGTCCGCAATCATCTCTTCCAGATACGGTGTTGTATATTCATTTTCTTTCACAATTACTTTTTTACACAAATACCGCAGAATATCATCCTCAGGCGCCTCAATTTTTACGGTCAGAATTTTTTCTTTCTCACCGCGGTTAATTGCGAGGGTCTGATATCCGGACACCTTGGAAAGCACCGTAGAAAAATCATAATAATTTTCGTAAACCGTTTTCTCTTCTGCATTTTTTGCCGCAGAAACCAATGAGCCTTTCTGCATCGTTGTCTTACGAATTGCAGTTCTGTAATCGGCTTCGTCCGCAATTGCCTCCGCCAAAATATCCAGCGCTCCGGAAATTGCCTGCTCCACTGTCGTAACTTCTTTTTCCTCATCCAGATACTGCTTTGCTTCTTCTTCCACGGAATGGTCTAACATCTGCAAAAGAATCTGATTTGCCAGTCCTTCCAACCCTTTTTCTTTTGCAATCGTAGCACGTGTGCGTCGTTTCGGACGATACGGACGGTACAAATCTTCCAAAAGCACCTGGGTCTGTGCCGCCAGAATCTGCTGCTTGAGTTCTTCGGTTAATTTCCCCTGCTCCTCAATGCTGGCAAGTACGGTCTCTTTTCTTTCTTCCAAATTACGCAAGTACGTTAATCTCTCATCCAGATTACGCAGCTGCTCATCATTTAACGAACCATGTTTTTCTTTCCGGTATCGGGCAATAAACGGAATTGTACAGCCTTCGTCAATCAATTCCATCACTGCTTCAACCTGCCATACTTTAATTTTCAGTTCTTCTGCTATTTGTTTTGCAATATTCATTTCTCTGCTCCTAATATAATCCTTTTTTACTTGGGTTAAAACCTAACGACATTCTAACATTTTCGGGAAAGAATTTCAATTAGGGGTTTTGGTAGGGATGTGCGAAGTGTTCGTTGGTGCTTTTTTGTATTCCAGTAATTCCGTAGAAAAGCTTTGTGGCTTGTGGGCGCTCTCGCTCGTTGAGTGCGTAACGGTATGGGCACTGAAACTACCAGTGCCACATACCGACGCACTCAAAACCCACTCGCCGCAAAGTTTTTCTACGGAATTACTGGAATACAAAAGAACTAGCTGCGAACATTTGGCGCAAACCAGCCAAAATTCTAAATAGATTTTCCTCAACCACTCACCACAAATGATAATATTTTTAATTTTGTTAATTAATATGATTCCCATAAAAAGAAAGCACCCTGTCATGGGTACTTTCCTATGATTTAAGCCCTACATATAGCACATCACTTTTCTCACCCCGCCTTTTTTATTAGGTATCTTTATTTCACTTGATATTTTTTTGCCAGCGTCTGATATCCTTTTTTTGTTACCTTTATTACAATCTTCGTTTTTTTCTTCAGTTTTGTTTTCAACTTAACAGTAAATTTCTTTCCCTTAACCGAAGCTTTTTTATATGCTTTTTTTCCAACCTTAACCTTCACAGTTGCCTTTGATATAGACACTTTACCATAAATCTTCTTTGTATTCTTTTTACATCTTACACCAAGCAACTTTATCTTTTTCTTTACAGAAGACCCAAATGTTTTTTTCTGATTCATATTATCTGATAATCTTGCGTTTTTTGATGAATTACTTGTTAATATAGGTTTTTTCGACACAACAGGAGTAGCAGTTGGCTCAACCGACTGCATAGGTGTTACTGTTATTTGCGGTCTATCTGTCTCATTCGAAGCTACAGTACCCGACTTTTCCCATGCATAAGAAGAAAGATTAATATGCAACGCCGGACGCACACCATAAGTATAATAGCAAGCACTTTTACCACCAAAATTACCACCACCATCAGTATAAACATACTGAACACTATCAGCATGATAAATGCTCGGCGAACGCAGCCACCAATAGCAATACAAACCCTCTGAATTCCCGCCATTAACTTTCACATAGTCACTGGTCTTAGCTTGTCTTGTATTAGATTCTTCTCCAAGCTCTGTATCAAATCCATAAGTAGAATTGCTTGCTTCCTTCTCCGATAGCAAATACACCTTATCCTTAGTATCATTTCCTCCCTCTACCTTATATTCTTCTCCATCCACATCTTTCCATACACTATCTTCATTAACTACCGTCGTTTCCTTTATAGCCTGCTTTTCCTTCTCAGTAAAAGCAGTATTACAAAAACCTTCATTTAGCCACTTGCGCAATGTGCAAGTTTCCCATGTAACATCTTCATCTTCTTCATGATATAGTTTCGCATCCAGACATCGATCAGCTAGCAAAAATGCATCATCCCCGTCCACTGACAACACACGCCATTCAATTGGGTTTTGTTTCCACGATGCTGTCTGATTATAGTTTCCTAACCAAATACAGTCCCAAGTAGTAACACCATCTTTCTCCCTTGGAGCATGAATTCCGTCTGTCTGCGCCGTAGCATTTCCTTCTGAGTCTACTTCTCCAGCATCCCGAATAATTGAAGAGGACAAATTAACATGCAGTGCAGGACGCACACCATAAGTACCTCTAGGAATAGAATACTCACTATATATGCCCCAACAAGCATTACCTGAACTTGTAACAAAGTCAGAAATGTACCCAGGTGAACGAAGCTGCCAATAACACCACTCATCATAGTAAAATATATCATTTACTTTCGCATAATCACTAAATCTAGCCTGTCTAGTTTTCGATATCTCTAAATCAAAACCATACGCAGCATTCTCCACTTCCTTCTCCGATAACAGATATACTCTATCCTTTGTATCATTTCCTCCTTCTACTTTATGTTTATAACCATCTGAATCCTTCCACACACTATCTTCATTAACTACCGTCGTTTCCTTTACAGCTTTCTTTTCCTCTTCAGTAAAAACAGTGTTATAAAACTCCTCATTCAACCACTTACGCAATGTGCAGTTTTCCCATGTGATTTTTTCATCTTTTTCATCGTGATATGCTCTTGCATCCAAACACTGGTCAGCAAGCAAAAGTGCATCATCTCCATCTACCGATAACACGCGCCATTTAATTGGCTCTGCCCGAAAAGTACCCTCTTGATTATAGCTGCCAAATTTAATCTTATCCCATGTTGTCACCCCATTCGCCACTCTCGGACTTTGAATTCCATAATTCTTTCCATCTGCCATAGCATTATTTTTCGGAAGTGCAATACCTGTAAGCAGAACCACTCCAGCCAACACAATACCGATTGCTTTTTTCCACTGTTTCATATTTTTTCCTCCTAAACTATTCAATTAATATATAAAAAATACATGCAAGTTCCTTACGGACAATGCATGTATCTTTTATTCTATGTTTTCTATTTTCATTTTCGAGTACACAAAGAAACACAAAGTAATATCACTTAACTCT
>NZ_QUDR01000033.1:0-1377 GCF_003477605.1 Clostridium sp. AF37-5 | reverse complement strand
TCTGTCTGTCTGTCTGTCTGTCTGTCTGTCTGTCTGTCTGTCTGTCTGTCTGTCTGTCTGTCTGTCTGTCTGTCTGTCAAAATTTTTTCACGCTCCTTAATATCTGTCAAGCATTTTTTCTTATATTTGATTGTAGCAAAAATCTTTTGACCCTTCAAGTCCTAATCTCGATTTTTGCCTAATATTTCAACTAATTAGCTTCCATAAATATTCTTGCTTTATTTAAAAATTCGGTTGCCATTTCAACCTGTTGCTGACATTCCTTTTTATCCGCTATATAGAAATCATCATAATCTGAAACATTTCTAATTCTTTGCGCATTTGCAATTCTCTTATAATCCCCTGGTTCAAAACCACCAACTCTCTCTTTAATATAATGCACATTGAATTGCCTTAAACATCCATTATGCGAATCCGCATCAATTTCCTTTATCGCAAGTAATGCTTTCATCGTCTTTTCCATTGCATAAAATGCTCTATTATTAGCAGACTTATACCTCTCGTTTTGCAACAATTCTTTTGCTCCGTCAACTAATTCAATAGCTCTTTCCATTCGAACACTCGCTAAAACTCTATACGTCTCTTTATCCATATATCACCCTTCCTTCGCTTTCAATATTTCTAAAATAAGCATACCATGATTTTTTCTGATAAAATTCATTTTCCGGAATGCACACATACTCAACAATTGTATCTGTTTTCATCGCAATATCCGTAACAATGTTCATTAAAGATTCGTCATATTTTTTCGCTTCTATCCTGTCACAATCTGTTAAAATTGCGACATCAATATCTGAATCTTCCGTGAAATCTCCTCTTGCACATGAACCATATATATAAATCTTTTTTACGTGTGCTTTCATACTTAATGGAATTTGTTCCTTTAGAATATCAATAACCCTCTCAATATCATCATTTCTCATATTTTGTCACCCCTTTTTCATATTGTCTAAGGCAAAACATAATTCACTCTTAATACAGAATATAATATATTACGGACGTAAAATCAATACCGTTTAATTTCTATCACAAAATATTCAAGAAAACAAAAACAAAGCCCCCGCAGACAAGCAATGCTTATCAACAAGGGCTTTGTTTTATTTATTAGGCACTACGCGCCTAGCTTGCATTCACTATTTCTGGGCGATAGCTGCCTGTGCTGCTGTTCGTCTTCGGAGTAAATGTTTGCCAACATCGCTTTATTGCCATTACTGTATATTCCCAAGCTACTTCTATCAGTTTGAGAAACTGTATAATTGTTAACTCTCCCTGATACTTTCATTATAGCATCATCGGGAGATATATTCAACCTCCAGACAAAATAAGTTTGTGTCAAGTAATCATTGGCACTTTTTTCAGGTTCCGTGTTTCATGGGA